>NZ_NHNT01000007.1:0-186834 GCF_002174535.1 Solibacillus kalamii
ACTTCAAGCTTGAACTTGAATTGTATATTGAATATTACAATCACAAACGTATTAAAGGAAAATTAAAAGGATTGAGTCCGGTACAATACCGAATTCAATCCTCCGAAGCTGCTTAACTTAATAATGTCTAACTTTTTGGGGTCACTTCAATTCAAGAAAAGCGCCCGATTGTTGAACATTAATTTAACCCTGGTTCATTAAATTAATAACTTCTACATGCAAATAAGCAATTTTAAAAAAAAAAGAAGGTTCCACACATTGGAATACCTTCTGAGTATAAGTTTTATATTAAATTCTGTAACATTTTTCTTATTAAAGGAATTAATCCGAGCTCCTTCTTTAATCTAGAATTTATTATCTATTTTTAGACAATATCAATTAATGCTTTAGTATGACTTAATCCTTCACTTACCATATTTAAGAAATACTCTTTATTATCTGGATGGCAAGCAATTAGATAAGGTTCATTGCTCATACCTGTAAATTCATTTCCTTGGAAGTCAATTACAATTCCTCCAGCTTCTTTTACCATAAGTACGCCAGAATACAAGTCATCGCCTTCAGAATTATAAAGGATAATTCCGTCTATATCACCTTTAGCAAGCATACACCATTGCAGCGTTGGAGCCCAGAGCCTCATCATCCTTTTACAATTTACATCGATATATTGCCGTAATTTCACAGCTTTTTCTTCATTCTGAACTCTGTGACCCTGTATCCAAGCAATAGTAAATTTTTTAGGATTATCTCTCTTTTTAATTTTTAATTCTACATTATTACAGAATGCACCATCGTTCAAACTAGATATAAATAACCTATTTACCAAAGGTTCGTATATAACTCCAAGAACTGGCTCGTGTTTATACAAAAGCGTTATAGAAGAAGAAAAAACCGGTAATCCAATAGCAAAATTATTAGTACCGTCTAATGGGTCTACTTGCCATAACCAATCACTTTCTATGCCATTATCTCCTGCTTCTTCACTATGTATTTTATGTTGAGGGAAAACACTGGTTAATTCGTTCAATATTAACTCTTCTGCTAAAAGGTCAACTTCAGTAATTAAATCCCCATAATCATCTTTCTCTTCCAAATTAGTAAATTTATCAAAACGTTCTTTTGCTATATTCCCTGCATCAACTACTACCTTACTCGCAACTATCCTAGCTTTCTTTAATATTTCTTCCATATGGACCCCCATTAATCAATATATAAATCCCCTATATTTTTCTTTTAGGCTTCCCACCCATTTATTTTATTCTATAAAAGTAAATAATTTCCTTTAAAATTAAAAACTTGAATACAACTAATTTGTGTTAGACCTTACTCCACAATATGGCCCTGAAGAATCGCGCCCGATTGTTGCATAAGGGTGGCATCAGATTTAACCATTTACAATGTTCAGCAAAAAGATGTTACCAAACTCGGTTTGGAGACGTTCTTACTTAATATTAAATTTGGTATTATTGAAAAATAGAGGAGGGTTATCTATGAGCTCAGAAGATAAAAAAATTCAAAAAGAACTTACAACGGAAGAAAAAAGTATGATTCTTACTGAAATAAACAAAGTATTGAACAGTGGCTTCCGAATATTAGGTTTTGATGGTGGAATGGCATTTCCACATTATCCATATTACTCATATTTCAGTGATTCTGATAAAGAATTGAGACGGTATTCTATTGGTGCATTTACTATTTGGCTTGGCTATTGGAATACAGGATGCAGTTTCCCTTTTACTAAACAAAGTGAGTTATATAAGTATATTAAAGCTTTAGTTGAATACCAGGAAGAATTTGAAAAAGATTTCCCCGTATTATTTAATTATATTGTTTCCTTTCTAATAGAGCTTACCGAAAATTATGGTTATGGGGAGGAAACACGTATGAAACCATATATTATTAATATTGTTAAGGAAGATTTTCTCAGTAAAAAATCATATTATGAAGAAAAATATAGAAATAGAATAAATTTTATTGAATTCCTTAAAGAGCTTAAAGTTGAGGATTATGATAAACCATATGAATAAAATACACATCGGTTTAAATGTAAATAAATACACCTTGTAAATCCTTACTTTAAGATTAAAGGATTTATCCATTAAATTTTGCAGCATTCTGTTCCCTTATTCAACTTTACTGTTCGTAAATGAAATTACAAACCTTATCAAACCTTCTATTGGTAACATTTATAAAGAATGTTATTTATGGCCCTATAACGGAAAAACGCGATCTTCTTATTGAAGAATCGCGCCCGATAGTTGAATAGTGAAAAACTTATAAACCTAAATTCCCACTTAGCATCAAAAATCCTAATTAATCACTTTTCCATTCATTTTCACTTTAAATTTATAAGTGTCAATATTAGATACCGAATTCAATTTCTCTGAATGTAAGATTTCATTCGCCTTCTCTTCAATTTCTAGTGCAACTTTACGTGCATTTTTATCCAAATCTTTTATCGAAGTATGAACGATAATAATTTGCTGAGTATCAATACTTATATGATCCACTACTTGATAATTCCTAAGGCCTTTCATTAACATCTTAAGTATTAACTGGTGTTCTTTATTGATAATTTCATCTGTATCACCAATCCAATCCCATCTTTCAAAAACTATAATATAATCTTCTAATTCAGTATTTTTAATGACACCTTTTGCAATGAATTCAATGTCTATTTGTACTGACTTTAAATATTTTTCGTCTCCTACTACTTGTATGACCAATTCTTTGTTTGGAGTCGTTTTGACGTCAACCCCTACATATTTCTTATGGAGCTTTACCATTAACTTTTTCAATATAGAATCTTCTATAGTATTTAAAGGTTCTAGTTCTTCTATTTTTTCTTTGGAAGAATCAAATAGGAAAGGGATATTTAACAAGTTAAACGATGTTATTCCTACTATAAATATTCCAGCAGTTATCAATATCCTTTTTGACATATAACACCTCCTCTAAAGAAGGTATGTCCCTTGCTCCAAGAAAAAAACTTGGAAAATGATCAATTCATTAAGAAAAGCGCATTTCTTGTTGCAGAAAAGCGCACGATTGTTGAAGATTGTTATTTAACTAAAGCACCCGTTAGTTCAACAGGACGAAATATTCAAAGCATAATAAACGAAACTTAACCTCTGACCATTCATTTCAAATTCTTCACTACTAATACCTATTCTCTCAAATCCATTTTTCTCTAAAACTCTTTGAGATGCTATGTTATTAGTTGTTGTTTTGGCTTTAATCTGTTTTACGTCTTCGTCAGTTACTGTTTCTACCAATATTTTTAATGCTTTACTAACAATTCCTTTACCAGTATGTGCTTGCCCCACCCTGTAACCGAGGTGACCAATTTTATCATATTCATCAATGTCCACTAAATTTATTCTTCCTAGAATTGAGCTATCTTTATCTTTAATTAAATAGAAACATGAACCTCCAATAGCTTGTAATTCAAGTAAAGCTTCAAGTCTTTTTTTAAAAGTCTCAGGCTTATAGTATTCATCTCCACGCGTCGGTACCATTTCCTCGAAAAAAGTTCTGTTTTCAACTTCAAAATTAAACAAATCTTCTGCGTCTGTAACATGTAATTTTTCAATGAATACCTCCATTTGTACAAACCTCCATTCAATAGATTTATTCTTCTATCTCCCACTTGTGTTCTACCAACCCAAGTAACCTAACCATTTAAACTAACCTGCCTCGTTAGTCTAAGTACAATCCTTCACAAACTTATCTATATTATAACAAAAATATCCAATTTCTCATTAAAGGTTATTCCACAATATGGCCCTATAATTAAATAATGCACTTTTCTTATTCAAGAAAAGCGCACGATTGTTGAATAAAACTTTAAAATAATACAATAAAATGAGAAGTACATAATACAAACTAGTTTTATTGGTTGTTTAAACTTAAATTCGTTTAGATGCTTCTTCTAATTTTTGAAGTTCTTCTTCTATTTTTTTTACATCAATCCTTTCATATAGGGGTTCTACATTATTTAGTTCAGTTGGTAAGTCAGCAACTTCATCCCATCCGTTTAAAGAGGTACCTAACATTTGACGAATCTTTTTACAACCGAAAGGTAAGAAGGGATGTAATAATTGAGCTAAATTTTGAATAATGTAAACACAAGTTGCAAGCGTTTCTTCACATTTTTCAATTTGATTATTAACAGTCGTCCATGGTTGTTCTTCATCAAAGTAGCGATTTGACGTACGAATAAAGTTAAAAATAGCTTCAATTGCCTGTTTCATTTCACCTGATTCGATATGTTCCCCAACTTTTGCATATAAGTTTTCCACATCTAATTTAATACTGTTGTTTACTTTTGCTTGAGGGACTTTGTGATTAAAGGATTTTGCAATGAATTTCAATGTTCTATTCACAAAATTGGCAAATGCACCTAATAGTTCACTGTTGTGACTGTAGATAAATTCTCGCCAAGAAAAATCGGCGTCACGATTTTCTGGAGCATTGATTGTTAAAAAATAGCGAATCGAATCTGGATCATAATCTTTTAATATTTCTGGTACCCAAACTGCCCAATTTTGACTTGTTGAAAGCTTTCTTTTCTCTAATGTTAAATATTCATTTGAAACAATATGTGTTGGTAATCCCTCTTGACCAAGACCCATTAAGATTGCTGGCCAAATTACTGTATGAAATGGGATATTATCTTTGCCATGAATATAATAGGAAACGGCTTCTTCATTCCACCATTCGGAAACATCTTTCCCATTTTGTTTTGCCCATTCTAAACTTGCTGTATAATATCCTGCTACTGCTTCGATCCAAACATAGATTTTCTTTCCTTCAAAACCATCTACAGGTACTGAAATACCATTAGGTAAATCCCTTGTGACAGCCCTATCTGGTAATCCTTCAGTTAAATAACGTTTAGTTAACTGTACGGCATTCTCTCGCCATCTTCCTTCTATAGATGCTTCATTAACAAAGTTCTCTAATTGCTGTTGAAAATGACTAAACTCATAATAATAATGTTCAGTTTCTCGGATTTCTGGCTCATTTCCGCAAATTTTGCATGTTTTATCTTTCAAGTCAAGTGGATCTAGAATGGTTGAACAATTGTCACATTGATCTCCACGTGCTTTTGCCCTACAATTTGGACATGTTCCTTCCACAAATCTGTCTGGTAAGAATTGATTATCTACTGTACAGTATGCTTGCTCAATCCTTTTTTTAAATAAAAAGCCATTCTCTAAAAGCTTTAAAAATATATTTTGTACAGCTTTATGATGATGTGATGCATCAGTTCTTGTATATAGATCATAAGTAAATCCTAATTCATTGAAGCATTGTAAAAATTCAGTGTGATAACGATCCGCAATTGCTGTTACTGTAGTATTTTCTTGATTTGCCCGTATTGAAATTGGCGTACCATTACAGTCACTACCTGATACATAAAGCACCCTTTCACCTTTTAAGCGATAATATCTTGCCAAAATATCTCCTGGCAAAAGTGCTGCTACATGACCTAAATGCAAAGAACCATTTGCATAAGGCCAAGCGCCTCCGATTAATACATTCATTCTATGTTTCCCCCTTATAATAAAAAAAGCCCTAATCGCAAATTGCGATTAGGACGAATTATCTCGTGGTACCACCTAATTTTACAAATAGCTTACACTATTTGCCTCTGCAAGTACGAAGTCATACTGCCGCTGTTGTAACGAGTGCTCATCTCGTCGTAGCCTACATATCGGTACGAAGCTCAAAGGCCATGTTCAGTAAATTCGTTTTGCTTCATTTCCACCATCAGAAGCTCTCTATAAAAACTCCAATACTTACTCTTCCTTATCAACGCTAAATATTACAACTATAATTTACCACAATGGTCAAAAAAGTCAAAATATTTTATTTGAGTTTGCTCCACAATATGGCACTATAACGGAAAAACGCGATCTTCTTATTGAAGAATCGCGCCCGATAGTTGAAAAACAAATCGATTTCTAAAAAGATACATTCTACAAGAAATTGTCTAAACCTCATTAACACTATCTAGGTGTGAAATATCACCTTCAGATTTTACACGATACACTTCATTTTCTATTTCTACTATTGAAAGACTTGTGTCATGTATAAATGGGGGCGTCCATAAATCCTTAACAGACTTTCCATTTACATGCATAAGTAACGATTTTAGAATAACGGAATGAGTAATAACCAAAATATTCCCATTATTATGTTTTGAAGTTATGTAGTTTAATACCTTGATAGCCCTGTTTATAAGTTGCTCAAAGGTCTCTCCACCAACAGGCTCATAAAGTGCTGGATTTTCCCAAAAATATTTAAACTGTTCAGGATAAAAATCCTTTATCTCATCAAGAGTTTTCCCCTCCCATTCACCTAAATTTATTTCCCTAAGGTCTTCATTAGTATTAATAGCTAAATTTCTTTTCTCTATAATTAATCTTGCTGTCTCGATGGTTCTTTCACTTGTACTTGTGTAAGCAGCAGCAAATTCTACACCTTCTAACTTTTTTCTCAATGCAATTGCGTTATTTACACCTTTTTCAGTTAAAGCTGAGTCTTCCCAGCCCTGCATTTTTTTTTGTACATTCCATTCCGTTTGACCATGTCTAACCAAATATAATCTAAGCATCATATATTCCACCTTTCCTCAACTTTTCTAAATATATTGTACACCAAATTACCATCCAATTAATGTAAAATCCGAGAGGCGTTTTATTCAACAATATGGCCCTTTAACAGAAAAACGCGATCTTCTTATTGAAGAATCGCGCCCGATTGTGGAATAAGTATCAGCTTAAGTTAGCTAGTTTAATGAAATTTGAACATTTTACCAATCTGGTTCATCATCAGAATCACTCACTTTAAGAGTAAAAGCTTTGGGATTTAGATTGTTTTTTTAACTAATTCATAGAAGATTGATTTTATCTCTTCTTGCTCTAATTCTGTAGCTTCTTTGTTTAATAAGATAATTTTCATCTGAATATCTTCTTTAGATGAAGCAGCAATTAAAAGACGATATATATAACCTTTTTCCGATAATTCATTATGCACATGATTCACGATTGCATTATCTCCATATAGGAAATTCTCCATTTCCACAGAACTTACTTTAGGTGGAACTTCAGATGCTGTTCCTTTTGACGAAGAGTTATTGATAAATAAGAAGGTTCCTACAATTAAAATTACTACGGCTCCGACTAAAGCAATTCTATCCCTTTTCAGTTTATACACTTCCTTTTTTAATCTAAGGATATGACTGAATAAAAGGAAATAAACTTACTTGATCTTTACAAATGAAAATAGACGCACTCCTTGTTAAAGAAGGTACTGCACCCGTTTGTTGAATAAGGGGGATTTTATACATTTACAAAGTTAAACAAAGATGGTTTCAAATGATGGTTAGGTAACGTTATACTTTAATTAAAACCGCTTTAAGTACATTTAAAGGAATGCAAGAAATTCTCCAAGAAGTATTATGTTAGCGACAAAAACACTGTTCACTCAGTGTAAGATAGTAATTAAAGGAGGACAAATTATTGAGCAAAAATAAACAAAATAAAATTCAAATGCAAAGAAAAGTGCAAGGTTTATATAGGGAAATAAAACAACAGCGTAAGGAAGAAAAAAATAATAGCAAAATTCGTATAGTCGTTGTTGATATTTGTGTTGTATTAGGAATTTTAATTCTTTTACTGAACGCATTTATTAAAGAGTTCTAGTGTACTTAAACTAGAGCGCTTTGAAAAAGCCTTTTGGATTTGGTGCTTCCTCAAAAAATTTGTTCAATAATCTGGTCCTATAACGGAAAAACGCGATTTTCTTATTGAAGAATCGCGCGATTGTTGAAGTTCGTTATTCGGCTAAAATGGAGTTTAATGCTCTCCATTTAATTGTAATTTAAAAACAATACAGACAGTATCAATTAGGGACTGAGTCCATGTTGTTACTGCTTTTTGTCCTTTTTAAGCAATTAAGGCTATTTGTTCCCTTCTTGTAAAAAAAGACTATTGTTAGAAATTTGATTTACTCTACTATAATAGTTGAGATAATAGGGACTCCCATGGAACCTAGTCCCTCATATGTACCATAAACTGTTATCTCAGCACCATATTTTGTGTCAGCTAAAGCGTAATTATCAATTCCAAACATACCCGGTTCTTCACCTTCTACTGTAAGTACAAATTCAAATTCAAGACTTTCTTCTGTAACTATTCTAGATACAATACCTTTTGAGAAAACTTTAGTACCAACTTCAACTTTATTTTCGTTAACGTCTACAATATCTAATTCAATTGCTTCATTTTTTAATTCTGCCTGTGGTGATTCAACTTCAATTGGTTCTGTGACTGTTTTTGCTTCTTCGCAAGCTGTAAGTAGTATTACTGATAATGCCCCTAAATATAATAATTTTTTCATATGTAAACCCTACCTCTCTTGTTCTATTTTAGGATAATATTTTTAGATGTATACAAATAAACCATTTTTGTAACAAATTTACTATCTCCGACTTCACTTGCTCCTACTAAACAAGTCAATAGATATTCTCATACTTATAAACTCCTCAATAAGTAATTTCCCCAAATTTATTATTAATGTTATACAATTAAATGGCTGGCTCTGTAACGGAAAAAAACGCGATTTTCTTATTGAAGAATCGCGCCCGATTGTGGGAGTTTGTGTCCCCCAAGTAAGATTTTTTTAGTGTGAATTAACTTGACCTGCCATTAATTCTACAATATTCTTTAAATATGCAGATATAAAGAAACTATTTATAGCTAAAATGACCAATGCGATTGCAATAATGTATTTTGTTAGTTTGTCCAATTTTATATTCAACCTCTCGTACTTTTAACTTAAACATCATTATCAAGTTAGATTTTGTAGATTGTTCTAATATACGGTTATTCTTCTATAACCCCGTAAATAAATTTTCTACACCTTTGTTATTGTAGCAAAATTCTAGGTTATTGATTGTTAATAATTCTAATACTCACGTTATTCAACTATATGGCCCTTTAACAGAAAAACGCGATTTTCTTATTGAAGAATTGCGCCCGATTGTGGAATAACAGTAGTCATAAATAATTTATTCTTTTTGATTTTCTATATGCTCAATTTGTTCTAAAACCCAGGATTTATCTCCTTCTTTTGAATACAAAGAAAAATACTCTTTATCTTCCTCAATTAAGTTCCATACCATTTCTTCTTGAACTTCAATCTTAAATGCTTCTTCTTTAGTTTGATTATTCGGATCGTATGCTTTAACCCAATACTCTTTATAGTCACTTGAACGCCCCTTTTCAATAACAATCAACATCGACGTAGTTGATATGAAAGGTCCTCCACAAGATGCGAGAACTAATAAAGCGACTGTAATCATCAAAATTGTAGCTTTTTTCATGTACTCCCCCAATATTTAAATTTTCATCTTAATTCCAATATCTCTACCAGTCAATTTAAGAATACTTTTTAACAATATCTTCTAAATTGTAACCTAGATAACTAGGTTGTGTTCAATTATATGGCCCTATAACGGAAAAAACGCGATCTTCTTAGTGAAGAATCGCGCCTGATTATCAAAGAATAGTCATCAACTAAAATAATTTATAACAGCCATTCAAATATTTTAGCAATTAAAAATAAGGGTAAAGCGACTAAAGTAAAACCAGCAATGAAGTAAGAAATGTAGTATAAAGTTGACTTTAATATATCAAAGACTGCGCCTGCAAAGTCATCAACAAATTTTAACATTCAATCACTCCACCTTTAGGTATCAGGTATTTAAAATTATTATAAAGCAAACTGTATAATTTATCTATAAATAGAAAAACACACATTATTTGATGTTTGGTACATTTTACTAAAGAAGGTTATTCAACAATTTGGCCCTTTAATTGAATTAAGCACTTTTCTTACTCAAGAAAAGCGCACGATTGTGAAATATGAATCGTCCTACTCAAAAAATTCCATATGTGTTTTGTAGTGTTTATAATAATCCAATCTATCCTGTAATGTACCTGTATGAAATTCAAATTTATGCCCATCTAGGTCTGTAAAATAAATAGACTTTTTATCTCTTTCATCTCTCTGACGACCTGATAAGATATTTACATTTAATTTCTTTAGATTGTCGTAAATATTATCAAAATCTTCTTCTCTAATCGAAAAGGCAATATGTGTGTAGGATTGGTGTATCTCATTACGGGGTATGTCTTTTTCAATATTAAGAGCAAACCACATTCCATTAACATCGAAGTAAGCAGTTGTCCTACCCTTTACTAATAATTTAGCATCGAATACATTTTCATAAAACTCAATTGAACGTTCTAAATCAGAAACTGAAAATAAAAAATGATTAACTCCTTGTATCAATATTTTTTCACCTCAATAAAACTTTGCTTTTCTTTCATTATAAAAGAATACATTCTTCAAATAAATGGCCCTTTAACAGAAAAAGAGCCACTCTTTATTCAAGGAAAGCGCCCGATTGTTGAAGAATGCTAGCCTGTTCCTTGTTTCAAAATCGCACCCGATCGTTGTATATGATAAAGAAAAAAGAGTTTTAAAACATTGTTAGTTTTTTATTTTAATAAACGATTCATCTCCATTCTTTAATAGGAATTGAATGGTATATTTATCATCTTGAATTGCTTCTTTCGTTTCCGGTAAAGATAAATAATCTTGAACAGCTACTTTTATTTCTTTTACAATTTCTTCTGAAGGTGGTTTTTCAAAATCTGTTTTTATTGAAACATAGGAGTGTCCTTTCCTCACCTTATAGGATAACCCAGACACTTGGTAAGTCGACTTCCCAGCCATTGCATTATATATATCAGATGAAATACCACCCCAACGACTATCTTGAAGACGGTGATCTAAGTTAAAAGTATTTACTTCAATGTCCTTAACATCTAAATCCTGTGATTCTATTTCCTTTTTTATATCCACTACAATTTCTTTGGACTCTTTAATATGGTCAGGCATGTCCAGTGTAACAATATTGGAGAACCAAGTTTGATTCAGTCCTGCTAATTCAAAATCCGCTTCTTTGGCATACCCATATGATGCGAATACTTCCTTCACAATCTCCTGTACCTTTTCGTACGTGTTATCAGTTTTCGGACGTGGTGGTGCTTCAGTTCCTTCTGAAATCTTTAATTTATATTGGTCATAGCCATTTTCATATAGATAATTTGTTAACTTCGGCGCAAGATCATCCTTTGCCTGTTTTAAGGTAGAACCTTTCAAAATGAGTGATATTTCAATTGTATAGGGAGAAGGTGTGATTCCTACAAAACTGTAAATGTATCCTTCCTGTTCGACTAATTCTGCAAGTTGAGATGTTAAACCTGGATTATTCTGACCCTCTGAATAGCTTGGAGTAATAGAAATAGGTAATATCCTCTCCGCTATAGTTGCCATTGTCGGGGAATAGAACGGTAGAGCTACGATAAATAGTATACAGACCGCAATAGCAATCCAAACGAACTGTTTAATATTACGTTTTTTACTTTGATGTGCATTCTGTAAAATCTTACGTTTAAGTTGATATTTGGAATTCTCGGTTACCTTTAGATCTTCTCTCAGTTCACTAAATTGTTCATCTGAAAATTTCACTGGAAAACCCTCCTTTAATCAATTCATTTTTCAATTCAACTAACGCTCTTTTTAACGTCATTTTTACTTTACTTTCTGACCAGTTCAAAATTAGAGCGGTTTCTACTGTTGAAAATTCTTTTAACTTCCTTAAAATAATCACATGTCTATATGTAGGTTTTAGTTGTTGAATGGCTCTGTATAATTGTTCTGTTTGAAAATTCATTGCTACGATTTGCTCTGGTATTGGTTTATAATCTTTCTCTTCTATTGTTAAACCTAAAAAATGTTGTATCGGATGTTTTTTACGGAAATAGTCCCTTGTCACATTATGTGCGATTGTAAATAGCCATGTTTTCACAGAAGATTTATGTTCAAATTGCTGTTGATTGCTATAAGCTTTTATAAATGTTTCCTGTGTTAAATCCTCAGCTTGTTGATAGTCCCTAACCATTAAAAGTATATAAGTTAAAACAGTTTCACCGTATTCTTCAATCCATTCGGTTAATTCATCTTGTTCCAAAGCTGCTCCCTCCTTTTTCTATCTACTTAGACGTAAATAAAAATGAACTCGTCACGTTATAAATGAAAAATAATGAAAAAATTATTTTACTATCTTAAAACAATAAAAAAGCACTTCCCTTTTATTCAAGGATAGCGCCCGATTTTCGAAGATTAAAGATTTAAAGCTGAAACATATTTAAAGCTAGCGTTAAGATAGTATTCTAATGCCCTATTGCCTTTAACCAATACCCAATATTCGTAAGCTGTATAGCTATTATTACACTAGAGAACGCGATTACAATTAAACAAATTGCTTTGATTAAGTTATAAAGTTTATCACTCAATTAATAACCCTCCCTTCATATATGAGATAGACGGAATTAACTTTTAAAAGCTCCATATTTTACCCCGTTATTCAACAATATGGCCCTATAACGGAAAAACGCGATCTTCTTATTGAAGAATCGCGCCCTTTTCTAGAATAAATCAAACTTATTTTCTATGTCTTAACCTTCCTAATTTTAATGTCTGAGCAATGTATCAGTATTTTCGTTTGTGAATGTAAGATAATTTCATGTTGTAATTTTCTTTTACTTAACGGTAAAATTTCATCGTAGCCCCATTCATCAATGCCTTTTCTGCCGCCGAAAACAATTTCATTAGGTTTATTACCATAAACATTTCTTGTGATATCAAAATCCATTAAAAACTTGCGAACGTTTAACCATTGTATTTCAAACATCCCAGCACCTTCTTCATATTGCTCAATTATCATTTTAATTGTCGTAGGGTCCTTTGTTATACCGTTTTCCTGGTTTAAAACTGTAAGAGACACAACCTTTCCATCATGGAATGAATGTCTCTTTAAAAAGTTCAATGTCTCTTTATTAAACCTCGGTAGTATTTTCTTTAATTCCTCTACATAACCCAATACATCCCAGTGGTCATCATCTACAAAGTATTTCATTCAAAACTCCTCAAATTATTCAATTTACTAACCGAACAAACTTTATTATAAATTAATTTAACTTATTATAAATTATCAATCTTTATTAAAAGAAAACATCTTATTGAAGAATCGCGCCCGATCGTATTATTAGGTCAGCCAGAAAATATTTCTGGTTGACCATTTTTTATATCGATATATGATAACGGTAGCCGGGGTAGAACGTTCGCGCCCGTGGGGCTAAGACCTCGTCCGCAAAACAGTTCACCCCCTACTTGTAGAAACATGTTTGAGGCTGGTTGGGACAGTGATCTCGTATAACAAGCGAAGCTATGACACTACAAAGAGGATTTAGGGGTTACCGGCAATTATCACTTTGAAGGAGGAATTATAATGAATCCAGTCATTGGCCTGGATGTAGCTAAAGGTGAAAGTCAGGTTCAAGCTTATTTGGAAAGAAAGAAGCCCTACAAGAAAAGCTTTAAAGTAAAACATGATCTTGATGGGTTAGCTAGTTTATTAGATTTTATTAAAGAAGTAGAAGAAATTTCAGGAGAGCGCCCTCCCCTAGTTATGGAGTCTACAGGCCATTATCACACACCAGTTGTTCAATATTTTGAGGACAAAGGTTATTTAATCATTATCGTAAATCCACTCATCTCTTATAAGACGAAAAGTTCTAGTTTACGAAAGGTAAAAACAGATATCGTTGATGCCAATCATCTCTGCGAGCTGTATTATAAAGAGGATTTAGAGCCTTATAAAAAGCGTGGCATCCAACTTGCGAACTTACGTCATCTTACGAGACAACACGATAATATTACAGGCATGTTTGTACAAACTAAACTACAATTCCAGGCAGTCTTAGATCAAGTATTCCCTGAATATAGTAATGTTTTTGGCGACTTATATTCGAATGTTTCTTTAAAAATACTACAGACTTATCCTACTTCAGAAGATATATTGAGCGCCAATAACGAAGTATTAACAACTAAAATAAAAGAATTCTGTAATTCCCGTTCTCTACAATGGGCAAATCAACAGGCTGAAAAGCTAATGACTGCAGCAGCTCAAAATCCATTTCAACAGGCTTTATATTCTAGCCTTGCCCTAAGTTTAGATATGTATATTAACATGATCTTCGAATACAAAAAACACCTATCCCTACTTGAAAATGAGATAGATGCTTTGGCCAAAAGTATTGAAGAATCGAAGATTATCCAATCAATTCCTGGTATCGGAGAAAAAATCGCTACCACGATTATATCTGAAATTGGGGAAATTGAAAGGTTTAATCACCCTAAGAAACTAGTCGCATTTGCCGGTCTTGATCCTAGTATCTTTGAATCAGGTACATTCAAAGGCACTTACAACCGAATAACCAAAAGAGGCTCTAGCAGACTACGGCAAGCTTTGTATATGGCTGTTAAATGTGCAATTCGTGATTGTCGAAAACAGAAAACTACAGATGAAATCCTTCCTCGTAATAAGAAACTACGGGCGTTTTATGATAAAAAACGTGAAGAAGGAAAACCATTTAGAGTAGCTGTAATAGCTTGTGCAAACAAACTCTTACATTGGATTTATGCACTATTAAAAAACAAAACTTCTTTCCAAGACATAGCTTGATTTAACAATTTAACCAAGCAAACCTAAACTTTCCAAATCAAGAATTTGGACGGTTATTTGGCATGCACAAATTTAGTATAACATGATATTTTTATTATTTTTAATGAAAATTATTGACAACTATTAGCTGGTTTTGTTGAATATCAAAAACTCCAAACCTGCAAAGTAGTTCCTAAGTTATTTTGCTAAAGCTATCCGTTAGTTGACTTATTCTATTAGCGTATGACCGATAACTACTTTGGTGTTTGGGTCAATGAGGATTAAAGGTGTACAATTACAACATTCTCTTTGTCTTCAGGCCCTTTAATGGAAAATCACTTTCTTTTTTTAGGAAAGTGCACTTACAGAAGATTCTTAGAAGGCCATATAAAGTCACCTAAGCAACCTATTTATTATTTAAACCAGCCTTTTCTCTTAAACCAGATAAACATGGATACTCCCAGTATCCCCATAATTCCAAGCGTAAGAAAATAACCGTAACTCCACGTTAGTTCAGGCATATTTTCAAAATTCATCCCATATATCCCTGCAATAAATGTTAAAGGAGCAAAAATAGAAGTTATAATTGTCAGAACTTTCATTACATTATTTGTTTGATGTGAATTCAATGAGAGATAGCTGTCTCTTATATCAGCTGTTAATTCTCTATCAGTCATAATTGTATCTGATAGTTTTAGAAGGTGATCATAAATATCAGAAAAGTATTCCCTTCTTTGATTTACCCTGTCTAAATGATGAGAATTTAGCATACGGTAAAGTAAATCACGCATTGGATTAACTGTATGCATTAAATTTAATAACTTGTGTCTAGTATCGAATAGTTCAGCCAGTAGGAGGTTCATTGATTTATGATTTATGTTACCTTCAATTATGTCTAAATCCTCTTCAATCTTATATATTATTGGGAAATAATTATCTACTATCTTGTCCAAAGTTCGATAAAACACATAAAAAGGGTCCCATTTTTCAATATTTTTTTGCAACACCCTTTTCCAAACCTCATCTACTTCTATTGATGGTGTCAGATGAAATGTAACAATGTATTTTTCTCCAACAAAAAAATTTAATTCTTCTTTTATAATTTCTTTTCCTTCTTCCCGAACTATATGTGTAACAAAAAAATTATGATCATTGAAATAATCTAATTTAGGCCGTTGGAGTCTGTGTATACAGTCCTCAATAGCAAGGGGATGAAAATTAAAAGTATGATCTAAATGCTTAATTTCTTCTTCAGTAGGTTGATTAAAATCCACCCAAAACCATTTATAAATAGAAAAATCTATATTTCCTATAGAATTTTCTGTTTCCAAATTATTCTCACTCGTAATTCCGATGAAATTTATCATTGTATGAACACCTTCTTAATAGTTATTTTGATATTCATCATACGTTTCTTTAAAACTAACATGGATATCTAATAGCATAAATTCAATAAAATAAAGCGTTATTCCTATGTGGAGTAACGCTTTTAATAAATGGCTAGAGTTAATCCTTTATTACTCCTCCGAAATTTCAATAATAATTCCCTCCCTAACAATCCTTTTATTATTATAAGGAACATAACTTAATTCTTTATATTTTTCATTCCAAATAATATTTATGAAATGAGATGATTCTTTAAGAAAATAATCTGGAGACACATTCTCGAAACAATAACATTCGTTAGGGTAAGTTTCTCCACACTCAAATAATTCAAGAACATCTTTTTCGATTGCACATCCACCAATTATGAAATCATAAACAGAATACAATTCTATCAGGAAATTTGTAAAATCATTAATTTCATCATTTTTTATCCCAATTTGTTCCCATTCTGAAGCCTCAAAAATAGAACCATCAAACAAAAAATTAACCTTTATGGAATTTGAAGAGACCTTTTCTATTTGTAATGTTGCTTTTCGTTTCCTTCTTAAATAGACATATAACCTTAAATTTAAAGAATGTATGTAATCTGTTTGTGGGTCTTCTTCGTCATAAGGATAGCCTCTATCAAAAAAATCAATAATTTCTTCAATGTTCTTGTCAACAGTTTCAATTGTGTATCTGATCTTTGAAAGCAACTCTATAATATTCTGGATTGTTTTCCTTTTATTTTCTTTAATGTCCAATAAGAAACTAACTTCAAGGAAAGGGCCGCCTTGCAGCCATTGTGGAAATTCCATCCTAGTCCCTCCAAATACTTTTAATGCATACTTCAATAATACTATTTTTTTTTCAATATTCTCCTGTTAATTTAATTGCCTTGCTAACAATCTCTAACAATCTTACCTATATTTCATCGAAATTTTAAATACATTACTCCACAATATGGCCCTATAACGGAAAACGCGATCTTCTTATTGAAGAAGGTAGTGACCCCTTAAAGATAATTAAGTCTAGTCTTACGGAGTCATTTCTCACTATTTACAATGAATTGATGGACTTTGTCTAGGTCCACATTTCCGCCAGAGATAACAGTTGCGATGTTTTTACCTTGAATGTTTAGTTTATTGAACATAGCTGCTGCGATCGTTACGGCTGCCGATGTTTCTATTAGTTGTTTCGTACGTTCCATGACGTAACTAAAGGACTGACGAATTTCATCTTCACTTACAAGCACAATATCGTCTAGATATTTCATAAGTACAGGGAAGGTTAGGTCACCCGGCTGGTTAGTTCTTAATCCGTCCGCAATGGTCTGACTAACAGGAATTGTGGTGATTTTTTTACTTTGTAATGATAGGTATGTATCATTAGCAAGCTCAGGTTCTACCCCAATTACTTTTATTTTCGGGTTAGTTTCTTTAATGGCTGTTAGGATTCCCGATATAAGTCCACCACCACCAATCGGGACAATGATTACATCAACATTATCCACCTGTTCCAAAATTTCCAATCCAATAGTTCCTTGCCCTGCCATAATCAATGGGTCGTCATAAGGTGGAATGTATACGCCGTTTTCTTGATTTGCAATCGCCTGTGCTCTTGGTATACGTTCTCCGGAAGTAGTCCCGCACATTTCCACCTTACCACCATAAGTTTGGATTGCGTTAACCTTACACTTACTAACGTTTTCAGGCACTACAATGGTTGCCGGGACTCCGTATTTTTTTGCAACATAAGCAACGGCTTGACCGTGATTACCTGATGATGCTGCTGTTACAAACTTCGCACCATTTTCAATCGCATGAATAATTTTATTACTTGCTCCTCGTATTTTAAATGAACCTGTTTTTTGTAAATGCTCTGATTTTAAAAACATTTGATTCCCGCATATTTCAGAAAGTTGCCTTGATTGTAAAATTGGTGTTACATACGCTATATCACTAATTCGTTCTCTGCCATCTTTCACATCTTTTAAAGAAATCATGTTGTTAATCCCTCCTATTTAACTGCAATAACAAAATCAATCTCAATCGGCCTTTAATTTGGGAACGATTATTTATATTTTATTGTATGTATAAACATTTTAAGCTTTTGATATTTTAATTAATTTTATTAAGCCTACACTAAATATCAAAGTCCCTATTAGCATAAACGAATGGATGAAACCATTTAAAATTGGTACATACTCTCCTGTTAAGTTTCTCTCTGCATAAATAATTCCAACAGCACTATATGCTAACGGCGTGCTTACCAAAACTAAAATTAAACCAAAAATAAAATACCATATGGATTTTTGCATTGCTCGTACCTCCCTTCTCCATTCATAAAATAATATTTCAACAGTTTATAATGTTAACCCTTCAAAATGCCCCAAAGCTTCGTTTGGTAATTTTTCATATTAGAGTACAACAGCCTACCGTTAGTTCAATACCTTCTTTAAATCTATTCTCTGGTAAGTTTTATCATAAGAAGATCCATCACTATCATAAAAAATTGCTTTCTTTATATATGGTTCTGATATAGTTTCATAACTGTGCTTTTTAATTAACTTAACCATCTTAGGATTCTCTATCGGATCAACACTCACGTATATCTCCGTATAACCTAAATTCCTTGCGATATTTTCCCTGTATCTTATTAAATCTGAACCGATACCATTTCCCCGATAATCCTCTTTTACATAAAGGTCGCTTAATTTGGGATGTAATGTACCTTTAATCTTAAGCAATCCAAAACCTAATATAAGTGAATTTTGTTCAGCAATTAGCAAATAAATTTCTTTATTCATAAATTTCTTTAAATAATGAATAAATAAAGCTCGATTATTTCTAATACTACATAAACCAGACAAGTCGTTTTCATTTGCAAACCTTATAATGTATCGCATTATAACTCTCCTTTTTTACTGACTTGTTATATAATCCTGCGCGATAGTTTAAGTACATTACTTCACAAACCTAATTAAATTTTAACATAAATATCCAATTTATTCTTATTAAAAGTTATTCAAGAAAATGGCCCTATATCGAAAAAACGCGATCTTCTTATTGAAGAATCTCGCCCGATTGTGGAATAACACGAATAATTTCTGATGACTTGCAAATGTGATAAAATAATTGTTCACTACGAACATCCATTCCTGTATATTAAAGATAAATCAATAAATGGAGGGTGAATTATGAAATCAGTTGAACTTATTCTTTTAAATTTCAATGAAGTACGAAGAAGAAGTATTAAGCTTTGGAATTCTATTCCTCAAGAGAAATTACATTGGAAACCCGACGATGAAGCAATGACTTGTATAGAGATGATTAGGCATGTTCTAGAAAGTGAATATTATTACCACCTAGCTATTCAAAATCGTGGAAGTCTTGAAGTATTCGATTCTCCTTTCGAACAACAACCTTTTACTACTGTAAACGCTGAATTAAATTTTGCTGAACCATATAGAAATCAATTCTTAGAAACTATCAAGTCATTTTCAGAAGTAGACCTTATAAACATTAAAATTGATCGTTCCGAATCAGGTTACATAAGAAGTTTAGGCGACATGTTGTTAAGAATAGCCTATCATGAATCAGTTCATACTGGACAATTGCTGGATTACTTAAGAAAGGCAAATGTTCCAAGAATTCGAGTTTGGGATTGAGTTTATCAAAAGGTGTTATCACTTATGTGATACACCTTTTTTAGTTACAACGTTTATATGTTTCAAATACAGGAAAAGCGCCCGATTGTGATTTATAGCGTATACAAAACAAAAGTAAATAATGTTCGTGACTTTTTGTGAAGACTATTGTTCAAACAGTTTTTAATTTAAAAAGCTTGTATAGAAAAGCTCTTATCATTATTAATTAGGATATTTTCTTACTCACAATCTGGCCCTATAACGGAAAAACGCGATCTTCTTATTGAAGAATCGCGCCCTTTAATGGAATAACTAACAAAAGCATCATTTTTCTTGAATTAGCCCAACAGTTTAGTTTGCCTACCTTTCCTCAAAGTCCCATTGCTATCGATACACTATTTACTAATAACAATCGATAATTTATAGTTAGCATGCTTATTTAGTTCCTCTAGAAATTGATTCATTAACTCGTTGGAAGGAAATCTACATTCAAGAATATAACAACCATCTCCACTGATTTTATAATTATTTATTAAATATTCATCTTGCGTTTTAATGAATGACAAATAAGGTTGATGAAAAATACTTTCTGTAATAATGGTAATAAAAGCATGTATATAACAACCTAATTTAACTCGGTTTACTTTAATCGTATACCCTTCAATAACTCCGCTATCCTCTAATTTTGCCACTCTTGCCGAAGTGGCCGGTCCGGTCAAATGGACTTTTTCTCCCAATTCTTTCATTGTTATTCGACTGTTTCTTGATAATTCATCTAAGATCTTCTTGTCCGTATAATCCAACATTTATTTAATTCCTTTCATTAATAAAGTAAAAAGGTCAAAATACTTTATTTAATCTATGTATCCGCCAACGGGGCATAGTATAGACTATACATTGTTCCAAGAAATTTTCAAAAAAAAGGAGCTAATATCATGAATATACATCAAATTCGTAATGCAACAATCGTTGTTGAATACGCAGGAAAAAAATTTTTAGTCGATCCAATGTTTGCAGAAAAAGGAACTCTTCCAGCCTTTGGTTCGGATGTAGGTTTACCACCTGCACCAAGACAAGATCAAAAAAATCCTTTAGTAAGCTTGCCAACGTCCATTGAGAATATTATCTCTAATGTTAATGCTGTTATTGTTACTCACATGCATTTAGACCACTGGGATGAGGCTGCAATAGAAGCATTGCCCAAAGATATTAAAGTTTTTGCTCAAAATGCTGAAGATGCAACAGAAATTAAAAACGCCGGTTTCCGAAATGTAGAGATTTTGCAAGAGGATACTGTTTTTGAAGGAATCCACTTAATTAAAACAAAAGGAGAACACGGTAGAGGTGAAATCTTACAGCATGCGGGTCATACATGTGGTGTTATTTTTAAACATGCAGATGAGAAAACATTATATGTTGCTGGAGATACAGTTTGGTATGAAGCTGTGCAAGAAGTAATCGATATGCATAATCCAGATATTATTGTACTCAATGCAGGGGACAACCAATTCCTTGTAGGTGGTTCTCTGGTAATGGGCAAAGATGACGTCTATGAGGTAGTAAAGGCTGCTCCAAACGCAAAAATTGTTGCTGTTCATATGGAAGCTGTAAACCATTGGGGGTTATCAAGAGAAGAATTAAAAAGCTTTATTAATGAAAAAGGAATTTCTAATGTATTAGTACCAGATGATGGAGAATCTTATTCATTTTAAGATAATTGACGCATCTTAAAATTTAATTGAAAGTTCGTTTGGAAGCATGTCAGTAGAAGCTAATAAAGAATTAGTTCGCAGTTTTTTTGATACAATAGAACTAGAAAACTATGAAGCACTTAAAGATTTGCCATAAAGACTATGTATTTTACTCACAAATTGACACACCATACCCGGGTGTAGAAGGCCTTTGTCTGGCATGTATATCTACTTAAAGGCTCCAACTTAACAATACTAAATGCGTGCTTCATTAAAGTGCCCAATTGTTGAAGATCGTTATTTAACTAAAGAACTGAGCGAAAAATAACGCTCAGTTCTTTTGCAAACATCCCGTTTCATAAATATGCGATTATAATATTTTCGTACAGCCTCAAATGAAATAGCTGGTTATCTTTTAATGGTTGCTTTTTGAAAGTATAATCGGCAGAACATGTAATATCAGAAAAACCAACGCTTTCTAATATAAGTTTGAATTCTTCGATTACGTACCATCTCATTGCAAACTTCTGTAATTCTGTGTCTACCAGCTTACCTTTCTCCATTTCTCGTATTTTAAATAAGATAAGGTATATTGGTCGACCCAGTTGATTTCAATTAATTTGCTTTCTAATGAAATGCCTTCTTCGTTAGAAAGAGGAAAGGTTGCAGTAGTAATTTGTCCTGTCCGCCAATTACTTGGTAATTCCAAATCAACTATTACACGTCCTCCTGGTATTAGATTTTCGAATCCAATTTTGTGATTATTTATGCTAACCTATGCTAACCCTCTTAAATTGGTTTTTATTTATTTCTTTAAATTTTCAAGTATAAGGAAAATCTGTCCCCTATGATGAGATTCGTGTTCAATGAGATGGTAGATAACCCACTCAGGTGTTACATCGTAGTGATTAAGTAACCTTGGTTTACGCCAGTCCTTTAAGTCCATAGAACGAAAATGGAAAAGCAATTCATCACGCACAGATTTTAGTCGATGTAAGTGTTCATCTAAGTCTTGTCCCACAATATATGTCAAAGTTTTATCATCATTACGGTCTTCTTGAGGAAATAAAGAACGGATCATTGGGTTCCATTCACCGTCAAGAACTTCTTCATATAACCAGTCCGCCTCAATTAATGCGATGTGATATAACAATGATCCTATTGAATGCCCTTCATTAAGTTTTGTATCAAGAAAAGGCTGACTTTCCCCTGATATTCTTTCTAAAATAGTTCGCCGAATGTCTTCTAAACACCATATCCATCGACCAATCTCTGGTTCGAAATCTGGTAAGGGGGATATCAATAAATTTTTTCTCTTCATCTTTTTTTCTCCTCTCTTTCAGTTCATATAATTCTCTGAGAAAATTAATGTTCCTTCATTAACTAACCTGCCCGTTAGTTTAAGTACATTGCTTCACATCTAACCCAAATTTTAACATAGGCCTCCCGATTTTTTTAAAGAAGTTATTCAATTAAATGGCCCTATAACGGAAAAACGCGACCTTCTTATTGAAGAATCGCGCCAGATTGTTGAAGATAGTTATTCAGTGTCCCCGTACTTTCAAATGGGAATTATAATGACTTATATATACTATATACAATAAAAATTACAAGTATGATTATAATTAATACTCCGATTTCTTTGATACTCATTCCAGAAGTATTAGGTATACCTGCTTGTGTGCGATTTAGATTAGCTTTGAAATTTCCAGCTGGATTCCTCTTTTGTTCTTCTCGATATAAACGCACTCTTTCCTGTTCTGGTGTTTCTTTTCTAGACATTTTTAAATTTAGATAAACTTAAACCAAGGCATATTTAGGAGGATATTCATCTACGAATAAAACATATATAATAATTAAACATCATATAAAATTTAAAAAAGGGTAGATCCAAATTTTCCGTTGCTAATTTTATGCCCATTTCTATTCCCTCCTTAATCATATAAGTAAATTATAACAAGGGATCTGCGTATTCTTCATCACAATCTGGCCTGATTGTGGAATAAGAAAAATGCATTCCATACAGGTTTTTCATCAATTTTTATTAAAATACCACAATAAAAAATACATCCATTATCTCTTTAATGGATGTATTTTTATATACAAATAAATGTTTGATTATATATAATCAAACTCAAATCCTCTAAATATAAGGTCTGGTTTAATTTTATTATACTATTTAGCCTATAGTAGTATCATTACAGGCTTTGTTATTACTTTTCGAAATCCCCCAACTCTTGATAAACATCCGCCAAAATTTCTCCTGCCGATCCTTCCAAGACTAAATCAAACGAATAGTGTACACTGGTCGACGCTTGCTCCCGGTTGATGTAGACGAGCTTTCCTTTCGACATGCTCGGCAACTGGTTGACAGGGTAGACTTCCAAACTTGTGCCGATTACAATGACAAGATCTGCCAGGTGTATTTCATGTAACGTACGGTCCCATGCCTCGGATGGCAATGCTTCTCCAAAAAGCACCACATTCGGCCGTAATTTTCCCGTACAATAAGTACAAATGGTGTTATTCAGAAATTGCTCTTTTGCATGTGGCTTGCCGCATTTTTGGCAGCGGATTGTTACAATATTTCCATGCAGTTCCGCTACATTTTTACTTCCGGCCTGCTGATGAAGCTGGTCGACATTTTGGGTCGCAATAAGCGAAATAAGTCCGCGCTTTTCAAAGTCAGTTAAAATAAGATGTCCTTCATGGGGTTTGCAGTTGTCCAATGCATTCATTCGTGTCTGGTAAAACTCGCGGAACTGTTCATAGTTCTTTTGCAGACTTTCTGTCGAAGCAACAATACGCGGATTGATATTTCGCCATAAGCCTGTTGACGAGCGAAAATCCGGTATGCCCGATTCGGTCGACATTCCCGCACCAGTCAGCACTACTGTACGGTTCGATTGTTTCATCAAGTGAGCCAGTGTTTCAGCCGTCATCCCGATTTCCCTCCATCTCAATCTCATTCACAACTTCCAGCAATGTATTCGTCAAAAGCGCGAAACGTTCAATGATATGCTCTTTTACAATATGCTCATGTTCTGCGTGAATACCGTCCCCTACAAGTCCAAGGCCATCCAATGTCGGCGTGTATAACGACGTGAAATTGCCGTCACTTGCACCGCCGACTGATGCTTCTTCCACATCAAAACCAAGCTCCTCCGCTTCTTCCTGCGCAATTTCGAACAGTTCTTCACTGTCTTCATCACGTTCCATCGGCGGCCTGTTAATCCCGCCATCAATTTCAATTTTCGTACGTTGATCATATGGCTTAAGCTCTTCGAAATAATCGTCGATCCGTTCCTGCTCTGTGCGAGTAACCGATCGGACATCGACTCCTACGTGTGCTTCATCAGGTACGACATTCAGTTTACCGCCGCCCTGGATCATACCGACATTCAGCGTTGTCCCTTTTTCGTAATCGTTCAGTGCATCAATATTCAGGATTTGCCTTGCTGCTTCCGTAATTGCACTGACACCATCCCGCGGATTATTGCCAGCATGCGATGCTAGTCCTCGAATATTCAGCAAATACCTGGATGTCCCTTTCCGCGCAATTTTCAGTTCACCCGAAACAGTAACAGCAGGCTCCAATATAAAAGCCGCCACCGACTTTTTTGCTTCTTCTTCGATTAGCGCTCTGGATGTAGGGCTTCCAATTTCTTCATCGCTGTTCAGGAAAAAAACAACCCGCCGCTTCAAAGGCAGATTCATTTTTTGAACATATTTAAAAAACCAAATAGCACTGACGAGACCTGATTTCATATCCAGAATACCAGGACCAAAAATTTTATCTTCTTCTTCCCGGTATGGCAAAGCTCCCCGATCCCAAACGGTATCATAATGACCAATCATTAATATCTGTTCGGTCCCTTCGCCCATTTCAAAACGGAGATGATTGCCGTTATGCTCCATCGCGTATTCCGTAGCTTTCACATGAAAATAGTCATAAAACATCGATTGGATCACATCTTTGCACAGATCAAGCAACTCTTTATTCTGTGATGGGGAATCAGCTAATACTAAGCGTTTAATATCGTCTTTAATATCCTTTTCATGCAATGTAAAAAAATCGAATGCTTCCATAACAACGCCTCCTTCGTTTTCTATACCCAAAAATGCCTAAGTGACATTCACTTAGACATTCGAAGTTTTGCTTTTTTGCTCCCGGCAATTGATAAATAGACAACAAAAACGAGCATTAATAAAATACCGACATATTGCCAGCTATACAAAGTTGCACCGAGCCAGACAACGGAAATTACCATTGCCGTCAATGGTTCGAAACTTGATAAAATACTCGTTTCAACTGGAGATATGTATTTCAGGCTTGTTAAAAATAAAATATAGGCGAAGGATCCAAAAATACCCGTAGCAATAATTAGAAATACATTTACCGGATCCAGCAGCAACAGCCATTGCTCTGTTTTCCAAAGCTGACCCGCTACAGAGAACATAAGCCCGCCTATGATCATACCCCAGCCAATAATGATGATGACCCCTACTTCAGCCATTAGCCGAGCAGGATACAATGTATAAAATGCATACGTAAATCCTAACAGCAGTCCCCAAACAAGCGCTTCATTGCTCACAAGCAACCCTGAAACAGAGCCATTTGTCAGCAATAGAAACAACCCGAAGAGCGTACCGAAAATACCGATCAGTTGACTGCGTGGTGGAAGAACCTTCCCAATGACCGATGTATAGATGACGATGAAGATTGGCGCCAAAAACTGCAACAGTGTTGCAATAATCGCATTGCTCACTTCAATCGATTTTACAAACGTAAATTGTAAACCTACCATTCCGATCACACTGAAAATAAGCAATTGTACCGAATAGTTCCGGTTTTTCCAAATCGAGAATATCGATTTCTTCTGCATAGCTGCAATGCCAAGTATTAAGATGCCTGCAATCATTAACCTTACAGCAAGCATAAACTCAGCGGTCATGGCTGTTTTTTGCAGGAGCCATTCCATCATCGGACCGGTAGCCCCCCAAAACATCGAGCCTACTATAATCATCGCTATGCCTTTCAGACGTTCCACAAATACTACCTTCTTCCAACGTTCTATTCATAATAAAATTTTATCATGACTCCATTGTTGGGAAAATAGTACTTATTATTTGATTAGCTCAATCCAGCCACTTTCTTTAATCGTTACACGGGGTGATGCGTACTTTGGAGGTTCGTAGGAAAATACGGTTTTATCAAAATCATCCTTTACAACAAACACATTTAAAAACTGGATTTCATTAATTAATTTTCGAATATGCGCTTTATCATACAAATCGCTTTTTTCATTCATTAAAATAAGCAATTCATTCTTTATACTCAATACGTCCCGTTCATTTGCTCTGCGTATAACACTTTTCGGCATTTTAAGAAATTCGTCGATTTTCATTAAGTTCTTTTCCATCGTTGTCTTCCTTTCCCTCTTGGCAATACTTGTGTAAATCTTCTTTTATTGTTATTTACCCAATTTCACCAAATTCACCCCTAATTAATCATCAGAAAGAAATTTTAGACGGCTTATATGCTTAATATAACAAGCTTTTAAATTGTATGTTAATCCGTATTATTGAATATATATTTATCGAATAATAGGTGTATACCACATTAGATGGCTGCCCCCAGCCCTCCTATTATTGAATATAATAAAAGATTGACATCTTCAAAAAACAAGTCAGTGTTCCAAAAGATGATAAAAGGCATCGAGCAAAGGATACTCGATGCCTACATTATTTTATTACATACTTTTTAATTTCTCATACTCAAGCTGCAATTGTTCGATACGCTTACGTCCTTCTTCACGATTGCGCACTGTTTCTGCCTGAATTTGTTTTGTTTCTTCAATACCGGAAATTATCGTTTTCCACGTTGTTTCGATCGTTTCGACTTTGATGCTCGGACTGCCTGCCTGACGCGCAATGTTCACCGAATTTTGTCGCACATTTTCCGCGTTTCGTACAAGCATTTCATTTGTTCGACGGTCCAGTTCAGCCATTGAATCGGAAACAAGCTTTTGTCGCTGCATTGTTACGGCATGGATCAGACCTTGTTTGAAAATCGGAATTGTCGTCACGAATGCGGAGTTAATTTTCCCGATTAAATGGTTGTTGCCTTGCTGCATTAAACGAATTTGCGGTGCCGACTGGAATGATACTTGCTGAGCCATTTCAAGATCGTAGCCTCGTTGCTCCAGTAACTCGATTCCGCGTGTAACCGTTTCAAGCTCCATGATCGCTTCATGGTCACCGGAATCCGCTTTTGCCGATAATGCTGGCAATTGCTGACGCAAATCGTTTACTTTAATATCGATTGCCGCAATGTGTTCGCTTAACGTATGAAAATAGTTTAAGTTCTCATCATACATTTGTTCCAGCTGTACGGTATTTCGTTTCATCTCCACTTCGTACTTCTGAATTTCGTTATAAACGACATCGACTTCTTTATTCATCGTATCGTATTTGGATAAAATGCGCTCCAACTGCTCTTTGCTTTTTGAAAACAGTTTTTTCAGGAAGCCTTTTTTCTGCTCTTCCTGGAAATCTTGAGGATCAAAACGGTCCATAATTTTATTTAGATTGTTGAGTAATGTTGTCGACTTTTCCAGGTTGCTCTGTTTAATTGTTGCGAGCATACGGTCTGAAAATGTTGAAATACCCTGAGCGGTTTCTTTACCGAATTCGAGAACGGCGATTTGATTTTTTACGTCAATTTTTTCTGCAAGCTGCTGAACTTGCGGCTGTTGTTTTAACTGTTCCTGACGTTGGCGGATTTGAGAAAGCTCCTGGTGCGAAACGAGTTGTTTTTGTGGTTGTTCGATCATATCAGTTGTTGGTGCCGGCTCTTGCTCAGCACGTTTATTTAAATCTTCAAATAATGGATTTTCAGCCATGTACGATTCCCCCATTCTATGTATTACTAGTATTTACGTAAATTTTCATGAAAAGTTTCATGCTGTTGCTGCTAATTATAACGCAAAACATTATGATTATTCTAATTTGAGCCTACCGGAAAATAAATGCACCGCTTTTAGACAACAAAAAATGCCCTTTTATGCGCAAAAGGACACTTTTTGTAAGTCTACTATTGGGGGAGAGACTTCACACCCACACAAGCTTTGCATGAGTCTAATGATAAATTACCCCAAATCGTTCAACCTAAAACACTTTTTTATATTTCCAATGATTTTTTTCGAATCGGTTTTAAAATCAGTCCTACTGCAAAAATACAAATGGCAATTATGACTGCCGAGTAAAACAGTCCGCCATAGCCGTTTTGCGCTGCCATGACCGTTACTTCATTAACAGAATTCAAAATGACTTCTTTTAACGTCGGATCCTGGATATTTTGAACGACCATCATCATTTGTTCCTCGGAAAACTGACCGCCCGCAGCAAACTGACTACCCACTTGAGCAAGTTCTGCAGTTGCCTGTTCCGATAAATTTGCCTGTTGTACATTTTGCTGTAAAATTCCTTGGAAATCGTTTTTAAACAGTGATGGGATTTCGCTGAAACCGCGCGCAATAAATCCTCCATAAATCGTCGGCGCAATCGTCATCCCGATTGTACGAATTAATGAGAGTGACGCTAATGCCGTCCCTTTATTTGCTTCGAGTTTTTCGGTTGCCAAAATGTTCAGTGGTGCACCTAGAAGAACGCCCATGCCGACACCGCCAATTACGGAAGCAATGACAAACTGCCATTTTGCATCAATCCATGTCGGGAACAGGAAAAAGCCTATTGCGGCAACGAGACCGGAAAATAGAACAGCTAATACCGGGCCACGTTTATCGACTAGAATACCGCCAACCGCTGCCCCAATACCTGCAGCTAGTGCAAGTGGTGTCATCCAGTAACCCGCATGTTCGGATTTAATGCCCAATACTTGTTCTGAAAAGGCCGGAATGAAAATCATCGCAGCAAGCATTGCACCAGATAGAAGACCTAGGAGCAATGTCAGTAAATAGGTCGGCTGACGCATTAACGCTACCGGTAAAATCGGGTCTCCTCCACGACGCTCAAGACGAGTTTCATAGAAATAAAGGATAAAGAGAACGATAATTCCAGCTAGTAAATAAGGATATACAGTCGGTTCGATTAACGAGCTGAAAAAGTTGATGCCCTCAATATTAGTCAGTCCGTACATAATTCCTAAAATTGCGATGGAAAGCAGTACTGTACCAGTCATATCGAGCTTACCAGGTACTGCGTCTTTCGTTTCTTCCAGTTTGAGAAAACCCATGATCACAAGAAAAATTGCGATCGGCACATTGATTAAAAACAGCCAATGCCAGCTGCCTGTGAGATCCAAAATGACACTTCCGATATTCGGACCTAACACTGCGGCAACCCCGTTCATCCCACCAAGCAATCCTAGTGCTTTCCCTTGTTTTTCTGCTGGCAGTGTACTCACGACATATGAAGTACCGATAATAAAAATACCGCCGCCACCCATTGCCTGGATAAAGCGGGCAATCAAGTAAAACGTAAAGTTCGGGCTAAGTGCAACGAGCAGTGATCCAAGACCAAACAACGCAATTTCAACAATAAACAGTTTTTTACGTCCGTAGCGGTCCGAAAGTTTCCCGACAATCGGGACACTGATTGCCAAGCCAAGAGTGTACAACGTGACACCCCAAGCTCCCCAGTTTGCTTCAACATTGAATGAGCTGTTGATCGTAGTGAGAGCTGCACTGATAATCCCATTGTCGAGTGCCGCCATAAATACGCCCAGTGCAAATAAAGTAAGCACCCATGTTTGTGAAGTCTTTGTATTCGTCATAAAAAGACACCTTTCTTTTTAAGTTACCTATTATTATACTGCTAATGTTGAGATTGACTAAGAAAAAGTACCAAAAAAAGGAACAAAAATGTCCTGTAAAAATTTTTACAGGACATCCAATGTTAAACTAATAGCTGTTTCGCATTTTGAATTTGAAGTGCTACTTGCTCAAAACCTGTACCGCCCAATGAATTACGTCGGCTGACAGCAGCTTCCGGTGCAAGTACTGCATAAATATCTTCTTCAATTAACACAGATTCTTTCTGCATTTCTTCCAATGGCAGATCCAGTAGGTAGATTCCTTGCTGGATGCATGTAAATACAAGCTTCCCAGTTACTTCATGTGCTTCACGGAACGGCATTCCTTTTGTCGCCAAATAATCCGCAAGTTCTGTCGCATTTGAAAAGTCTGAATGTACAGCACTGTGTAGACGCGCTTTGTTGACCGACATCGTACGAACCATACCTTCGAAGATTTTCAGTGAGCCTAATACGGTTTCCATCGTATCGAACATGCCCTCTTTGTCTTCCTGCATATCTTTGTTATATGTTAATGGCGTACCTTTTAAAACCGTTAGCAGCCCCATTAAGTTCCCGTATGCACGGCCTGTTTTCCCGCGGATCAGCTCTGCCATATCCGGGTTTTTCTTTTGTGGCATAATGGATGAACCCGTTGAGAACGCATCATCCAGCTCGATAAATTTAAATTCATCTGTCGACCAAATAATGATTTCTTCCGCAAAACGTGATAAATGTGTCATTAATAGTGCTGAATTCGATAAAAATTCGACGATAAAATCACGGTCACTTACCGCATCCATTGAATTGGCATATACTTCAGCAAAGCCAAGCAGTTCAGCCGATTTCAGACGGTCGATCGGGAATGTTGTACCTGCCATCGCTCCGGCACCTAAAGGTAAAATATCAATACGTTTCATCGATTCTGTAAAACGCTCTTTATCACGTTGCAGCTGCCAGAAGTACACCATTAAATGGTGGGCAAAACTAATCGGCTGCGCACGCTGTAAATGCGTGTAGCCAGGAGCAATCGTATCCACATTCTGCTCCGCCTGCTCGATAATCGTTTTTTGGAAATGTTCGATTAAGCCGATCACTTCAGGTACGCGTTTCTTTAAGAATAAGTGCATATCTGTTGCTACTTGGTCATTACGTGAGCGTCCAGTATGCAGCTTCCCGCCAACAGGACCGATCAGATCAATCAGCATCTTCTCAAGATTTAAATGGATGTCTTCATTTGAAACTGAAAACTCCAGTTCACCTGCTTCGGCTTTTACTTTTAATTTTGCCAGACCATCCAGAATTTTCTCGACATCTTCTTTTGGTAAAATATTTTGTGCTCCAAGCATTGTGACATGCGCTACAGAACCTTCAATATCTTCCAATACTAACTGCTGATCAAAGCCAATCGATGCCCCGAACTCGTCAACCCAGCTTTCTGCAGACTTTTGGAAACGACCGCCCCATAATTTTGCCATAGTAGTTTCACTCCTCAACTTATGTTCCTCATAATAGAAGAAGCGACTCGGGTTCCGAATCGCTCACTTCATTAACCGTATATCTAATTATTTATTTACTGTTTGTTTTGTGCTTTTTGCTACTTCTGATGCTACAACTGTTGGCATACCCCATAATTCTATAAAGCCTACAGCAGAAGCGTGGTTGAATTGGTCATGTTTTGAATATGTCGCCAATTCTTCAGAGTATAGAGAATTTGGAGATTTACGTCCTTCAACAATCGCATGACCTTTGTAAAGTTTTACACGAACTGTTCCGTTTACATACTTTTGCGTTTCTTTTAAAAATGCTTCAAGAGCTGTACGGATCGGGTTGAACCAAAGACCGTTATAGATGATTTCAGATAGTTTTTGTTCAATAATTGGTTTGAAATGCGCCAATTCTTTTACTAATGTAATATCTTCTAATTCTTTATGCGCTGTTAATAACACTTTCGCACCTGGAATTTCGTATACTTCACGAGATTTAATACCAACTAGACGGTTTTCAACGTGGTCGATACGGCCAATACCGTGTTCGCCCGCAATTTTATTCAATTCTTGAATTAAGTCTGCTAGTTTCATTTGAATTCCGTTAATTGAAACAGGCTTTCCTTCAACGAATTCGATTTCCACATATTCCGGTGTATCCGGTGCTTGTTCCAATGAAACTGTTAAACCGTAAGCTTCTTCTGGTGGTGCAACCCAAGGATCTTCCATGACACCCGCTTCATTTGCACGGCCCCATAGGTTTTGGTCAATCGAGAATGGTGAATCGAGTGTTGCCGGAATTGGAACACCGTGTTTTGCTGCGTATTCGATTTCTTCGTCACGGCTCCAGCCCCACTCACGTACAGGTGCTAATACTTCAAGATCCGGATTTAATGCTTTAATTGATACTTCAAAGCGTACTTGGTCATTCCCTTTACCAGTACAACCGTGTGCTACTGCATCGGCATTTGTTTCATTTGCGATTTCTACTAATTTTTTAGAAATTAATGGACGAGATAATGCAGAAACTAATGGATATTTTTGCTCATACCAAGTGTGACCTTGTAGTGAAATTAATGCAAAGTCTTCTGCAAACTCATCTTTTGCATCGATCATATATGATTCAACAGCACCTACTTTAAGTGCTTTATTACGGATAAATTCCAAGTCTTTACCTTCACCAACATCAAGACATACTGCGATTACGTCCCAACCTTGTTCTTTTAACCACGGAATTGCTACTGATGTATCAAGACCACCTGAATATGCTAATACGACTTTCTTGTTCGCCATGTTAATTGCCCCCAAATGATGTATGTTTATACATTGAATTAATAGTTTATACACGAATAGTAACACGTTATAAAAATAAACGCAACTGCATTTATATAAATTTTTTCACTTTTTGATACAATCTAAAAACATTCATTCGTGAAGTTTTCACAAGCTCTCGCTCATGCATAAATATGCTATTAATTGCAGCAGATTACAAAAGAGAGCAATTCAATTTTTATGACTGAAAAATCGAATGCTCTCACACTTACTTCTTATTAAAGAAACCTTTGCCAACAAATTCTACAAGTGCTGGCGCTACCGCATATAATTTACTCGTTACACTCATAATACGAGGCAGATTCACTTCGCGCGGACGCTTCTCGATTGCATTGACAACTTCTTTCGCTACTTTTTCAGGCGGTAGCAGAAATTTTCCGATTGCTTCCTTATAAGCGTTCGTTGCATCGGCTTTCTGAATAAATGGTGTATCGATCGGTCCCGGATAAATCCCCGTAACATGTATATTGTATTCTGCCAACTCCAGTCGAAGGCCATTCACAAAGCCGGTAATTGCATGTTTACTCGCTGCATATACACTTGCTTTTTTCGTTGCGACCTTGCCCGCCTGTGAACCAACGAAGATAAAGTGGCCGTTCTTCTTTGCAATCATTGCCGGTGCGAGACGTTTTGCCAAGTAAATCGGCGCACGTACATTCACATCTAACATTTGATCGATTTCCCGGTCCGCTAAATCAACCGCACTTTCAAAGTAGCCTAATCCGGCATTTAAAATCGCGATATCGATTGGCGGCAATTGCGATACGACTTCATCTATCTGAGATGGAATTGTTAAATCCGCTTTGTAGGCAACCGCTCCGATCCCATTTAAATAGTTGATGGCACTGTCATTTCTTCCAGTTGCATAAACGGTGTGTCCTTTTTTTACTAACATTTCTGTTATGATGCGTCCAATACCGCTTGTCGCACCTGTAATAAAAACTGTCTTTTTCATAGCTTCCCTCTTTATTTTCTTATTTTTATGTATATAAAAACTAGTAAATATTTATTTACTAGTTTGGGTAATGCCGAATAATTCACTTAAAATGTCTTTCGATACGAGCACGTCCGCCAATGTATAGGTATCAAGCACAGCCAAATATGCTTTTAATGCTTCCTGTAAAGCAAACTTCAGCCTGCACTCGGGTGATATTTTGCAAAGGTTCCCTTCCGGATTGAAACATTCAACTAGGTGGAAGTCATCTTCCGTTTTGCGCACGACTTCACCGATATTAATTTGTTCAGGTTCCACTGCCAAACGAATACCGCCACCACGTCCGCGAATCGTTTCAATATAGCCAAGTTTTCCTAAATCATGGGTTACTTTCATTAAATGATTTTTGGAAATCTGATACGCATCTGCAATTTCCTGAATCGTAACTAAATTTTCTCTGCCCCGTACACCTAAATACATGAGCGTACGTAAAGAATAATCTGTATATACTGTTAACCGCACGCTGTTCACCATCTTTCTTCAACTTAAGTATAACATTTTAAATAAAATGTTCGAATAGAACGGCTTATGTTTATCGATGAATTCATTATAATATTTTGTGTCCAAATTGTTAAAGATGTATTTTCTATATATGTTTGTGACAGATCTGTTAAAGATGTATTTTCAATATTGCTTTAAGTTTTTTTTAGCAGTATATTGATGGTGCAAGAAATAAACTAACCAATTTTGAGGGGACGTGCAATGTATGTTAGCACAACAAACAATTGATACAATCAAATCAACAGTACCTGTATTGGAGGTACACGGATTAGCGATTACTAAAACTTTCTATTCAAACCTTTTCAGAGAAAACCCAGAATTACTGAACATTTTCAATCATACAAACCAAAAGAAAGATCGTCAGCAAACAGCCTTAGCCAACACGGTGTATGCGGCAGCAGTTCACATCGATCACTTGGAGGCAATCGTTCCGGCTGTTGTTCAAATTGCGCATAAACACGTAAGTTTAGGTATTTTACCGGAGCATTATCCGATTGTCGGCAAATATTTATTAGAAGCGATTAAAGAAGTTCTTGGAGATGCGGCAACAGATGAAATTATCGACGCTTGGGGTAAAGCATACGGCGTCATTGCAGATGTATTCATTTCAGTTGAAGAAGATCTATACAAAGCAGCAGAAAATGCTGGAGGATGGCGCGCATTCAAAGAATTTACAATTGCAGAAGTTGTCGAAGAAAGCGAAGCAGTCAAATCATTCTACTTAAAACCTGCTAACGGCGAGAAACTGCCTGCATTCAAAGCTGGTCAATTCATTACATTACGTACACAAGTACCTGGTGAACAATACTTAATGAACCGCCAATATACATTAACAGATGGTTCGGAGGACTATTTCCGCATTTCTGTAAAACGTGAAGATGATGTAACACCGAACGGAATTGTTTCCAACTTCCTTCATAACGCAGAAATCGGCACTAAAGTGGATGTAAGTGCTCCTGCAGGTGTGTTCACATTAGTGGAAAATGACAGCCCTGTTCTATTTATCAGCGGTGGTGTTGGTGTAACACCATTACAAGGCATGCTGAAAATAATTGAAGGTCGCCAAGCATCATTTATCCAATGTGCTCGCAACGAAAATGTAGCGGCATTTAAAGAAACAATCGAAGAAAACGTTGCAGCGACAGACGGTAAATATAAAGCGGTTTATTCAGATATAGACGGCTATATTACAAAAGCGCAAATCGAGGAATTCCTAGTTCCAGGTACGGAAGTGTATGTATGTGGTCCAACAGTATTTATGGAAACTGTGATCCAATACTTAGTTGAGCTAGGTGTACCGGCTGAGAAGATTCATTATGAATTCTTCGGTGCAGCGATGGCGTTGCAGATTAAGAAGACAGCTTAATATTATTAACGAACAAAACGCTCAGGATTTTGAAACTGAGCGTTTTGCTATTTTCACTACTTATAATCAATCAAAACTGACCCGTATGTAATGTTGATTTGTTATGTTCTCAAGATGATAGTATTCAATTTCTTCTAATGTAAAACGTAATTTTTTTAACTTCCAATCAGATTCGCCTACCCAAAAACGAATTAATTCTACTTCTTGTTCTTTTTTAATGGATAGTTTCAAATAATGAAGCAAATCATTTAAAAATACCGAACTCCAACTGCCCTCGTTGCAGAATACATATGGCTTTTCATTATAATCTTTCAAATCGTATGGCGGATTACCCCATTCAAATATATTGCCCAAAAGCGGATTCGTCCGGGGCGTTGCAAAGCCTTAGATTCGACTTAATAAAACCTGCTTTCACACCGATTATTTTACTTTTTTCAAAACCGGTTACCTTTTGATATGTATCATTGACTTCTAAAATAATATGGTTACTGTCTGTGATCAGTACAGCATCTCCCAATTCTAAAAAGCCTTTTAGCTGGAAAGCTAACTGCAGCGTTGTTTTCATAAATTTCCCCCTGTTCCATTTGAGTTCTTGCTTAGCATCGCGTGAACTTCTTACACTCAAACGAATATATGGAAATATTATACTGATAAAACAATAATAATGCGCCCTTCTTCTTCGTAAAAAAAGACACTTTTCCCACTCATTATTTCTTAATATCTCAATATTTTTTAACTAAATGTAAACAGTTTATGAATTTTTTACAACGCACAAGTATTAGCGAAGGACTAATTATAACAACAGTTCACATACCATAAGGGGTTCATTTCCTTAAAAAATAAAAACCCTTGAATCTCAAGGATTTTAGGTATGAAAAAATTCAGTTGATTTTAAAATGTATAAAACTTAGTACAAAAAGGAGTCCGTTAGAAATTCATTTTTCTTTCGACCTCCATCGGTGTTCTGACTCATATTGAATCTATTAATGTCTGATTCTTTAAGGTCCTTGTTTAATGCATTATGATTTGGTGTAGAGAATTTATCCCATCTATCCATGATAAATTCTTTATTTGAAGCTAAGGATAAATCAATATAAAAATTATTAAGTAAGGGATATTTAATGCTAAACTTATTTTCAAAATATTCTAGCGACAATTCTTTAAAGACTTCCGGAAAAATACTTATTATTATATCCTGTTTTTTGGTATCTATTTTTATTTTTACTAAGTCCCTATTACTGATATTATCATCAATTTTCACTATGGATCCCAATTTATGAATAATCAAAAACCGGAAATACAATGAATTACTTAAAGCTATAAATCCATCCACAGTTGAATTCTGCTTATAGGTTGAGAAGAATATATTACTTTTACTTAAATTTTCTAACTGATTCGTAAATTTCTTGAAACTAATAAATATTTGGTAGGTGTTGTTTTTCTGATTGTATTTTATATTCATATTTTTATCTATTCTCATTTTTTCACCTTTTTAAAATTCGAAGTTTTTACAGATATAATTATTCTTGGCAACCTTTATCTTGCATAGTTTTAATTATTAAAGAAGTTAAGAACGTCTTGTTTCGTTATTAGAATCTTTTCTTCTTTTATATTTAGTTTCTCAGCTAAGTTAATACTATTTTGGATAAATTCTGTTTCCACTAGGTTTGTGTTATATGCATTTCTAGTCATCAAATGTAACTCTTCATACTCGATATATATTTTATTAATGACTTCTTGGCATTCATTATCTAACGTTTGTATAGAAGAATAATAATTGTTTTTTATTTCCACAGCACTAATTTTCAAATCATATCCTAATTGATTCATCATACCTTTTAATTTGCCTAAGATTTCTGCATAATGATCTAAACCATAAACAACGGTTGCTGAAACTATCCCCGTAAGTATTCCACCTATACTCCCCCCAATTAAATGAGCAAAAGGAGCAAATGGTGTCGTTTTTAAATACGTAACAAATGCCTCTGTTAAAATAACTCCAATGGTAGTAATAACTGATGCAGAGATTATTTTAGAAGCTTCTAATAAAGCTTCTTTTTTACTAATTGCCTTAGGCGGTTTAATTAAAATTCTAACTGCTTTTATTAATGAATGAATACCTTCATTTAAAATTCGCGCAACATTTTTTGCAGTTGTCGCAAAAGTATTGATAAAGATGGTAATTAAATTACCTATAAACCCACTAATAAAACCATCTGCAAAGGATACTAAAATTTTCTTTGTTTTTGAAATCATATGTTTCTTTATATTTTTACAGGCATGTTCGAATCCATTTATTTTGTCTCCAATGGATTGAAACGTCTTATATTTTTTAAAATATGCTTTCATCTCAATCATTAATGCGTCTTGGAACTCATATATCACTAAACCAATTGCTTGTTTTTGCCCCATTGCAAGACCTTGAGCAACACCAGTATTCGTAACATTTTTAATATAATATTCAGTTTTTGCTTTTTTTATTTCACCGTCAATATATTGCTTCGCTTTTTTATGCTTTTCGTTCGCCTTATCTTTATCGATATTATAATAATCAACATTAGTCTTAGAAGAATCTTTGTTGTTATCTTTATTCATCCACTTAACTAAGTCGTTTTCCCCCTTCGACTGGTTCAAGCTACCATCTGTCCAAGCAAGGTTTTTTTCATTTGTGGCCATTTCTCCTCTAGCTTGGTCAGAAATATAGAGTCGCGCTGCATTATTTTGCTGGATTTCGCTAGCAGAAACAATATGATCTCTGTGGGTACGACCATCCATATTTAAGGGTTTACCAGTATAATCATCTATTATTACTTGATTATTTTGAAAAGCTTTTTTTCGGTTTTTTTTAAAATCTTTTTCATAAAGCTCTTTTCTCAAATCTTGTGAATAATTTTTCATGAACCTTTGCTCGTCTTCAGAACTTGCAAATACATAGTTTTCAGCGTTATGCAAAGTCGTTATATTACCGCCCCGTTTATATATATCAAATATAGGACCTAATCCAAATTGTTGAATAATATTTGTTAATACAACTTCTTTATATTGATGGAGTAATTCATTAATATGAGAAGTATTCAATTGCTCATTTTGAATGCTTTTAAAATCATTTCCATATTTCTCATCTATGAATTCTGTAAAGGATATCATAGTACCTCTCCTAGCTTTGTGCGCCAATCGGTCTATTAATTAGCCCTGCTGCTGAACTTGTATTATTAATTAATACCATTAAAATTGACATAAGCGCATTATTTTCTTGAAATTTCTTAACATCATGTTGAAAAGGCGTTGTTAAGGCATGAACCTTTACATATAACTGCTGTAATTTTAGCTTTGTTTCGGAGATTAATATTGCTGTTCTATTAATTTCTTCAGATGTGGCTTTTAATATATGGGTATGTTCTTTAATTTCTTTCGCTTTAGAAAAGGCTTCTTCTGCAACTTTCTTATTTTTACTTCTTGCAAATAAGCCTGCTCCTGCTAATGCCGTACCACCTATCGCCCAGCCTACAGGTCCTGCTAATGCTAAAAAAGCTGATCCAACACCCATGCCACCCCCTCCAGCAACTATCGCACCTCCACCGATCCATGCAAGAGCAGCATTCGTTGCAGCAGCTCCACTTAAAGCAGAAATTGCTGTACCGGTTGAAGCTGTGCCAAAAGTCATAGCAACCGCCATTGCTGCAGATGGTCCAAACGCAGCAACACCGGCACCTGCCGCCACACCTGTTGCACCTAGTCCAGCAGATGTTTTTAGTGTTTTATCAAACTCTTGCTCGATTTTTTTTATTGAGTTTTCAAATTTCTTAAACTCAATTCGTATACTTTCAACTTCCACTTTTAAATCTTCAGGCTTGTTTTTCATGCTATTTAAGTATTCCCATGTGGTATCAATTGATTGTTTTAAAAATTTTTTATTGTATTGGAGATTTTCCGACTCTTTTATTACACTCTTCATACTTTTTTCATGATTTTTATAAACTGATTCGTATTCAGCAATTGCTTCTTTTTTCAGTTTTCCATTAAACAATGACATAAATATTTCTCCTTGCAACTAAGTAGTTTTTCTTACAACCATTAGCGATATTAGTTAAATTGTCCTTAATATATACTAATTTTAAACAATATTTCAAATTTTGTATACTCATTGTTAATATCTATTCAATAAATAACTTTAAAATTATTATACTTTTCAAGATTCAAAATTCTGTTTACCCCAAAAGAAGTATCTTCGCCGTAAGCAGATTTAGACTCAGAGTATGGAGTATGATATCCATCATTAAATCAAAATAAATCGCTCTTAAAGTATATTTATTTTTAAATGCTAACTCCCAAATAACCCTCCCCTGCTTTTATGCCATCCATAAAATCAAAATTTTTTACTTTTATGGAAAGTATAAGCTAGAAAAAAATTCGAATTATTATATTTAGACTTACAAAAAATTTTTACAACAAATTTCAATAAAATTCCATTCCAAATAAGGACCACTTAAAGACATAGAAAAGCCCCCCTAAACACTGATAAATCAATATTTAGGGGGCTACTTGAAATATAGCATATTTATATGTATGGAGGCATTTTAAGTCTTGCTGGGCTTGTTAAAATACTTAACCATGATGAAGAGAAAATTGAATGACTATGTGTTCTTCTCTTTATTTACAAAAAGAAAAGTCATATTTTAAATGTTCTAATAAAAAAGTAGTTAAATTATTCTACATAGGCCCCCGCTAGACTTCTACTGACTTTCAACGTTATGAGCAAATAACGTTACCATACAATGTTTTGGAATTATCAATCTAACTGTTAACTTTGTTCTTTTAGTCGAATCAATTGAATAATAAAAACGTCAAAACCTATGAATGATGAAAGGTTTTGACGTTGATCATGATCAGGGACTAATTGAGTGGCAAACTAATTGTCTCCCAAGCTCTTCAAATCACAGCTTCCCACAATACTCTTGACTCGCAGCTACAACAGCATTTAATCCACCTTTTGCATAGGCCTTCGTTAAATCACTGCCAATGCCTACAGCAACAGCACCTGCCTCGAGCCACTCCTGCATATTGTTGGCGTTTATCCCGCCTGTCGGCATTATTTCCACATGAGGCAACGGTCCATTCACCGTTCGGATAAAGTCGGGTGAGAAATGGTTCGCCGGGAACAGTTTTACGATATCACAGCCTGCTTCCAATGCCGTTATTATTTCATTTAAAGTCATACCCCCCGGTAAATAGGGCACGCCGTAGCGGTTGCATAATTTTGCAATGTCTGCATTAAAGCTTGGGCTGACAATAAATTTCGCTCCGCATAAAATTGCATGTCGTGCCGTTTCCGAATCCAGAACGGTTCCAGCGCCTATGACCGCATCTAAAGAGCGGATCTCCTGAAATACGTCCTGAACAAACGGTGTTGTATATGTAAGTTCTATAAGGCGGATTCCTCCCTGTAAAGCGCCTAGAATTATCTCTGTCGCTTCGTTCACCGAGTTTCCGCGAATGACCGCTACAATTTTATGCTCTTTCAGTTGGTGTATCACTTCATATTTTTTCATCGGACCCCTTACCTTTCGACTAACGTTTTCTGTCCTAAAAATACTTCCACATCCGTATATTCCGGCAAGCCTTCATTATCTCCCTTTACCGTTGTTACCATCGCACCAACAGCATTCGCAAAGCGCAGACGCTCGGCCACGTCATAACCGTTCATTAGACCGAAAATATCGGCCGCATCATACCCGTCTCCGGCACCAACCGTATCGACAGGTTTGACGAGAAAAGGTTCGGCATTATGCCAGTGTCCATCTACATAAGCTTTCGAACCATTCGCGCCGTCCTTTATGACAAGTTCGGAGATATTATACTGTGCAACAAACTGTTCAAATGGCATAGTATCGATAATCATCTCGATTTCGTCCAGCCCGGTTAATAAAATGTCGACATACGGGAAAATCTCAAAATATGCAGCCCTTGCTTGCTCCAATGTCCAAAGCTTCAAGCGGATGTTCGGATCAAAAGAAACCGGAATGCCTTTTGCTTTTCCGATTCGTAAAATGGACAGGCCAATTTGCAGGTTTTGCGGTGCAATGGCCAAAAACACGCCCGTCAGATGAACATACGCAATATCATCGAACATTGATTCATCAATATCCTCTTCGGTCATCGTTAAAATCGGTGACTGATAGCGGTAGTAAAACGTCTTACCAGAGCCGTTTTCCAATATTTCTTTAAAATTAAGTGATGTCGGATAGCCGGACACATGCTCCACATAATCCATATTGATGCCCTCACCGCGCACTGTATTATAAATATATTTCGAAAATTCATCCCCGCCTAATCGGCTCATCCATTTGACGGGAAGTCCTAATCTGGCACAGCCAATGGCAAAATTCAGTTCTGCCCCGCCTAACTTGCGTTCAAATGAATCAACATAACGTAACGGACCTGTAGCCACCGGATTAAATGTGATCAATGCATCCCCTAAAGTGAAAATATAGTTTCGTTCCACGAGCTTTCCCCCTGCTTTCATACAAGTAATTGTTGAAAGAAAGGCCGTCCTAAAAGTAAATGACTTTTGGACAGCCTCATTTCTTCTATTAAATTAGAAGCTTCTCTATTGCTTCTGTTATTAACGAATACGTATTTCTGTTTCTTTATCAAAGAAGTGCATTTTATTCGTATTAACTGCAAAATTAACTTTTTGTCCTGCTTCAATTGTTTGTTGGGCATCTGTCAATGCGACAACTTCCTGGTCCCCGATTTTGAAATACAGCATAATTTCAGAGCCGGTTAACTCCGCAACTTCTATTTCGTATTGAGACACAACAGAAGGATCAAGCTCCGCCGTGTCTTCCCCTACGAAAAAGCTTTCTGGACGGATCCCTAAAATAACTTCCTTCCCGACATAGCCTTGCTGACGAAGCATCGTCATTTTATCTTCCGGAATAATTATTTTTCTGTCACCCAGCTGGTAATAGCCATCTTCTACCCGACCATCTAAAAAGTTCATGGAAGGTGAACCGATAAAGCCGCCAACAAATACATTTTCCGGATTATCATAAATATACTTCGGTGCCCCTACCTGATGAATAATCCCATCCTTCATTACGACAATACGGCTCGCCATCGTCATCGCTTCTGTCTGGTCATGTGTTACGTAAATAGTCGTTGTACCGATTCGACGGTGTAGCTTAATAATTTCTGCACGCATTTGTACACGCAACTTTGCATCGAGATTTGACAGCGGTTCGTCCATCAAGAACAGCTTCGCATCCCGCACAATGGCACGGCCCAATGCAACACGCTGTCTTTGCCCACCCGATAAAGCTTTCGGTTTACGATTTAAATAATTTTCAATACCTAAAATTTTCGCCGCATTGCGCACGCGCTCATCGATTTCCGACTTCGGCAACTTCCGTAATTTTAAACCAAACGCAATGTTATCATAAACCGTCATATGCGGGTAAAGCGCATAGTTTTGGAATACCATGGCGATATCACGGTCTTTTGGTGCGATATCATTGACACGCTTATCATCAATATAGAAATCCCCCTTTGAAATCTCCTCCAAGCCTGCCATCATCCGTAAAGTTGTCGATTTACCGCAACCCGAAGGACCTACAAACACGATGAATTCCTTATCCTCGATATGCAAGTTAAAATTATCAACAGCGGTTACTTTATTATCATAAATTTTATAAATATTATTTAATTTTAATTCTGCCATTTCCTTACCCCCTCAATCGATTCCATGTGAACATTGCTAATGTGCTTCTTAATTTAATAGTAATAGAAAACGCTTTCAGAAATAATTTAAAATTTTTAGATAATTGTATAAAATCTTATAATATATGGCGTATGATGTGCTATTTCGTTCTTTACTGCACTCTTTTAGCTTGTTCATACCGTCCTTGTATATAACGAATGCTGTCGGTAAGATGGGGGTCGCGTGTATTTTCCAAAAGAATATTGATGAACGGCTTCTCCTTCTTCAGTCGTTGCAACAAATATATATAATCCAGCTGTCCAGTCCCAACTGGTACCATTGTCATTTCTCCATTGTCTACGATGAAATCTTTTGCGTGAACAATAACCATCCGTCCACCGAATAATTGGAACGCTTCATCCATGACAAAATGCTGTTCATGGACATTATCCAAGCTCATAAAATTCGCTGGGTCATAAATGACTTGCAGGTTCGGAGACGGTACATCTTCCAGTAATCGCTTCATCCGCTTCGGTGTATGAATCGGGTGATTGATTCCGCCTTCAACCCCGACGATGACACCAAACTTTTCGGCCTCTTCTACGAGCTCACGCACGCTTTTCACCACTTCTATATAAGCTTCCTCAGTAAAATTATCTTCGCTGTAACCGAGTGATGGAATAACACTGCCCGTTTCTGTTCCGACAATAGTGCAGCCGAAATCACGTGCGAAACGGATATGCTCTTTAAAACGATCGAGCTGCCTCTGTCTTTCAGGTAAATCCGGATGAATCAAATTAATGTAACAGCCTAAAACAGCGATCCGAACATCATGCTGCTGAAAAATCGATTTTACATAATGGCCATACCCTGGTGATAATGAACCTGTACTTGTTGAAAATTCCGTAATGGATTTTGCAAGTGCAAGCTGGACTGCAGAAAATCCTCTTTGCGCTACGTTTGCCGCAAGCTCGTATAAGTTTTTTGCTTCCACATCATGTGCACGAATACCTAAATTTACTTTCATTGTCCCCACATCCTTTAGTAAAAGCCGTATCAGCATGGCGTGATACGGCTTATGATTTCGTATTAATTTTAGTCGTTATCTTGCCAGCCAGCCGCCATCAACAGCTAAAATATGACCGTTCGTATAATCCGAAGCACGGCTTGCCAAGTAAACGACCGATCCCATCAAGTCTGCAGTCGTAGCCCAACGTCCTGCAGGAATACGGGATAAAATTTCCGCACTGCGCTTTTCATCCTGGCGAATTGGTGCCGTATTATCTGTCGCCACATAGCCTGGAGCGATCGCGTTAATCTGCACATTATGCTCTGCCAGTTCATTGGCGAATGCCTTTGTCAAACCGGCAACGGCATGTTTGCTCGCTGTATATGGCGGAACAAATTTGCCGCCCTGATATGAAAGCATTGAGGCGATATTAATAATTTTCCCGCTCTTTTTTTCTACCATTACTTTCGCGACTTCCTGGCTTAACAGATAGAGGGAGTTTAAGTTAATTTCCATAACCGCATCCCAGTCTTTCTCCTCGTAATTCAATAATGGCGAACGACGGATCGTACCGGCATTATTCACTAAAATATCCACTGTGCCATACTCTCGCAGGCAAGCATCTACAGCCGGTTTGATGACCGTACGATCGCTTAAATCAGCCTGATAAAATGTTGCTTTTTGGCCTGTTTCGTTGATAAGACGTTCTGTCTCACTCCAGTCTGCGCTGCGTGCGATGACAAAAATATCTGCTCCCGCTTTTGCCAATGCGACCGCATATGCCTGACCTAACCCTTTATTGCCGCCTGTTACAATCGCAATTTTCCCTTTTAAGCTAAAGTAATCCAATGAAAAACCGGCTACATCTTGTGTCATCTATTGTTCCTCCATTCGCTTATCGTAAATCTTCCATTTTTACATGGTCCATGTCGTCATACGTAATGTTTTCGCCGCACATTCCCCAAATGAATGTATAGTTACTTGTCGCTGTGCCTGTATGAATAGACCAGCTTGGGGAAATTACCGCCTGTTCATTTTTCAAAATAAGATGACGTGTTTCGTCCGGTTGGCCCATAAAATGGAAAACGCGTGTATCCGCTTCCATATCAAAATATAAATACACTTCCATACGACGTTCATGCGTATGAGCAGGCATTGTATTCCATACACTGCCCGGTGATAGCATCGTCAAGCCCATCTGCAACTGACAGCTCTCGCAAACATTCGGATGAATATATTGATAGATTTTCCGTTCATTCAATGTACCTGGTGCACCTGCTTCTAACGGTTTGATGTTGTTAATATCAATTTTCACCGTCGGATATGTATGGTGCGCCGGTGTGCAATTGAGGTAGAATTTCGCCGGATTTGCCGCATCGTTTGATCGGAACAGCACTTGTTTCGTACCACGGCTAACATATAAACCGTCTCGGCGCTGCATGTCATATTCAATACCATCCAATACGACAACCCCATCACCGCCGATATTGATGATACCCAGTTCACGGCGTTCTAAAAAGTAACTCACGCCCAATTCTTTATCCAGTTCAATCGTCAGTTCCGTATCAGCTGGTGTCACCCCGCCAAAAATCATACGGTCGACATGTGTATATGTTAAATGTACCTTTCCAAGTTCAAAAAGTGTTTCCACTAAAAAATGCTGACGCAATTCGTCCGTATTATAGCGTTTAATCTCTTCAGGATGATTGGCATAACGTGTTTCCATTTTGACTACCTCCTCCGGTTAATAAACAGTTTTAATCATTCAGATCTGTGATCCCTAAGTTTTGCTATTGTTATCTGAATATTGTTACAACCCGATTATAAAAAACGATGTAAGGGTTTACAATGTTACGTAAGGATGTCCTTAAAATATCAAACGCTTTTCTTAAATATTTGTACACATAAGCTCGGCTTCAGCCCGGACAGTAAAAAAAGCTAGCGGCATCTTTAACCGCTAGCTGACATTCGGATTCAGTTTCTTTTTAAATTCGGCCGGTGTATGGCCCGTGTATTTTTTAAAACAAATGCTGAAATATTGTGGATTACTGTACCCTACCTGCTCGCTAATTTCATAAGTTTTCAATCTTTCTTCTCGCAGCAGTTCCATCGCTTTTTTCATGCGTAATTCCAATAAATAGTCGCCAAAATTAAACCCTTTTTCGAGTTTAAACAGATTGCTTAAATACGGTGCACTTACATGAATCATTTTAGCCAGTTTCTGCAATGTTAAGTTGCTGTCCGAATAATATTCATTCATATAGTGGATCGCCAAATCAACATGGCTTTTAAACTTACTTTCTTCTTTTTGATAAAGAATTTCCATCCACTGTTTAATAAGCTCCCGGATAATTTGCATCATGCCGTGCAGTGAATTCATTTCCATAACAGCCTGATATACATCAGCGGAATAGGTCGATGCTCCGTCTTTACTCCAGCGGTCGATTTCAAATGATAACAGCGTCGCATATTTCAGCGTCATCACTTTCAGATCTGCTAGAGACAGCGATTGATAGTCGATGATTGCGTCATGAAATTCTTCAAGCAGTTCCTCCACTTTTTCCGGAACCCCTTGCTTAATCTGCGCAATCAGTTTCGTATCAATCGCTTTTAAACTTTCCGCTGATTGCTCGCCGCTTGTCACTTTTTCATCGATTGAAAACAGTTTGCCAGTCCCCAGAATATAGCGCAAATCCAACGCCATTTTCGCCTCGACAAACGAACGGCCAATTTCAAACAAATTTGTATACGGACGCCCATACGCCAATGTCACATCCGGCAGCTGCTCAAGCAAAAAGGTTGCCAGGCCAACTGCTTCCACCGTTTCATCATGACCGATCAGCAGCACCCATTCATTGTCAGTGACAGATAATAGTTGAAATTTGTCTTGATCAAACTGCGTTAATGTATGCAGAACAATTTCTTTATCAAGCGACGATTGCAGCTTTCCTTCACATCCGTCATGCACAACAATGGCAGAATAATATGTCCCGTCCAAGTGAACATCCAATTCAGCAAGCCCTTTTTCAATATCGTTCTCCGTTTCACCAACCGTCATGAGCTGCTTGAAAAATTTCTGCTGGCGTATTGTACGCGACTCCACCAGCAACTGTTCATTCGAAAACGTTTCGGACCATTCCGCGAGTGCTTCCTTCACCTTTTCCAGCAGCAGTTCCGAATCGACCGGTTTCAATAAGTAATCGAATGCCTTTAACTGTACCGCCTGCTGCGCGTAACTAAAATCCTCATAACCCGTCAAAAATATAAATTTTGTCTGCGGACTGATTTCCTTTAATTGACGTGCCATATCGAGCCCATTTAAAAAAGGCATATTAATATCTGAAATGACGAGATGCGGTTGCTCTTGTTCAATCAGTTCAAGTGCCATTTCCCCGTCACTTGCTTCTCCTACCACTTCTATTCCATTTTCTCTCCAAGGAATCGTCTGGCAAATGCCTCGACGAATAATGCGATCATCCTCTACTACGATTATTTTATACATCCTTAGTCAAGCCCCCCTGTTGTCACCGGAATAGTAATAATCATCGATGTCCCTTCTCCATATACACTTCGGATTGTGAGTCCGTAAGCTTCCCCGTACTGCATTTTAATTCGGTCATTGACAGACTTTATGCCAATTCCGATATATTGCTTCTGTTCTTGGTAAGTCAGCTGCAGCTCCGTATGAATCGCTTCAAGCCTTTCCTCGGAAATTCCTGAGCCGTTATCTATTACTTCCATGTAAATACGATCTGCGTCCTGGTATCCTTTAATCACAATCTTTCCTTGGCCGCGCTTTTGCTTTACGCCATGATAGATTGCATTTTCAATTAACGGCTGTAACGAAAGCTTGACAATCTCATTATCCAAAATGCTTTCCTCTACATCAATTTCATACGTAAAATCATCCCCGTAGCGCATCTCCTGGATAATCAAATAATTTTCGATATGCTCAATTTCTTCTTTAACCGAGATGATTTCCTTCCCTTTACTAATCCCGATACGGAAAAAGTTCGATAATGCCGTGACCATCTGGCTCGCTTCTTTTGTCATGCCCATGTCACAGAGCCCCTTAATCGAGTAAAGCGTATTATAGAGGAAATGCGGATTAATTTGTGCATGCATAATAGCAAATTCCAGCTGGCGTTTTTCTTCCTGCTCCAAAATCACCTGGTCCATCAACACATTAATCCGGTCGATCAATTCGATAAAACCGCGGTTCAACACACGCATCTCTTTCGGTCCTGATATTTTTTCTTCCAAATAAAGATGGTTTTCATTAACGAGATCCATCTGTTTCGCCAATTTCTGAAACGGTTTCGACATATAGGAAATAAAGATATTCGTCACAAAGACGACGAGACCGATCATGATGATAATTAAAAACAATGCGAATATTTTTATATACTCCACTTTGTTCAACAGATCATCTTCAGGCACAATCGCTGCGATTTTCCAGCCGTTCGACTCTAGCGTATCGTATATGACAATCATTTCTTCATTGTCTTCATTTGTATATGTAATTTGGTCTTTTGGATTTGATAATTGATGCAATTTCTGAAAAGTCTTGTCATCAAGCGTATATTTCGACTCAAGTTCCTTCGACTGATAGATACCGTCTTCCGAGATAAGCGCCAAATAACCATTCTCCCCGATGAGTGATCGACTCAGCACCTTTCCGAAAAATTCTTCGCGAATATTAAAGAGCACTATGCCTTTTTTCTCCAGCTCCTTCAGTTCCAAAAGCTTGTACATCGACATCACCGAATTTCCGGTATGAAATGCTGCGTCTTCATGCACATTTTTCCATTTGAAATTTTCACTGTTTGGTTTGTAATTCACGAAAAAATCATCATAATCAATGACCGGTTTTTTCGTAAATTCACTTTGATAAATCAAAAACTCGCCTACGTTCAGATCAATCGTAGCCGACTCCAAAATGGTACTGTACCGCCCGTAAATGATCTGCAGGTTTTTATCTATCGGAATGTAATCTTCCGGTACAATCTGCTCCTGCTCCTTCATCAGTAAACTGACCAGCCGTGAATCATAGGAAATGGATACAAGCTGCGAAAACAGATCCGAAAGGGTGTGGTCTAAATAATTTTTCGTTTGATAAATCGTATCGTTCATGCTTTGATACGTATTTTCTTCAATTTGTGCCGTTGCGATGTAAGTCGATACACCGCCCGTCACTAAAATACATAAAATTACAATCGGCAAAAACAACATATTCATTGTTGTTTTAAAAGAATGAAAAATATATTTATACAAAAATGTCCTCAGTCGTTCCAGATGCCCCACCTACCAAACATTCCATTCTCTAGATGATATTTCATACATAAAGCGCATACAAGAAGAGTAACGCAGTTTCTACAATTATTTTCTATATTTTCTAATTATTCTAACATAAACGTGTTATTACTTTACATTTATTTTTTGGAGTCAAGAAAAAAGTACCCTTTAAACCGGGTACCTTTTCGTTTCTATTATTGTTTTGCCGTAATGTCGTGCAACGCCATGCTTGCTAGGATGAATGCGCCCATGCCATGCAAATCATTTTCGGAAGTCGGGCGGTCCACATAATAATCGTACACCCCTGCGGATGTGCCAATGCAGATACCTTTTAGATTGGCTACATCCTCCTGCACATCGACCATATGCTCGATCAGTCCGTCATACGCTTTATTTACTACTTGTTGATAGGAATCATCAACCAAGCCAAGTTTAATCGCTTTTGCGATGAAGTAAATAAACAGGGACGAGCAGGAAGATTCCAGCCAGTTATCATCAAGGGCTCCTTTATCAACAATTTGATACCATAAGCCTGTTTCTCCGTCCTGGAACTTCGTAATAGCAGGCACTAAATCTTTGAGCGATTGTTCCATCTCTTCCTGCCCTCTTGAACCGTTGATCAATTCCAAAATATCGACAAGTGCAGTACCATACCAGCCGACAGAACGTCCCCAAAATTCCGGTGAGCACCCTGTTTCTTTGTTCGCCCATGGTTGCGCCTTTTTCTCATCCCACGCATGGAACAGTAAGCCTGTATTCTCATCCTTCATATGTGAGCGCATCAGTTTTTCCTGGCGAACGACATTCAGCACTAACTCTTCCTCGATAAAATGCTCATTGTACATGAGCATAAACGGTGCCGCCATGAACAAACCGTCCAGCCACATTTGATAAGGATATTTATCTTTATGCCAGAAGCCGCCCTCTGTTGTCTGATTAATCGAATACAGCAAATGACGAAGTTTTTTCGCAACAACTAAATAACGACGGTCTTTTGTCTGTTCATACAAAGGGAACAGTAAAATGCCTGCCTGAACAGAATCAAGCTCATCCCGTGCAAAGTATAAGTTACCTTCTTCGTCGATCAGGCTGTCGATATAGCCTTTAATATAGTCAAAATACTGCTGATCACCTGTCGCTTCCCATACACGAAGCATACCGTATAAAAATACCCCCTGATGATAGTGGAAGGATTTCGCCGGTGGCAGCTGATCCGGTGTATACGTATCCATAATCGCCTTACATGCTTTTTCCGCCAGTGCAAGCGGTGTATTAACCGTAATATTTTCGGATGTCGTTCTCATTTGTGCCCTCTCCTTTAGCTTTAGCGTCGTTTGTATTTTTCAAAAAACAAAGGGTGTGGCTAAAGCACCGCACCCTTTTTTTGTATTATTTGCCGAAGTGCTCTGAGTATTTAGCTTGCGCAGCTTCCATCGCACCCGCCCACTCATCTAAAAATTCCTGCGGTGACGCTTTACCACTCATAACCGATTGGATTCCCGCATCGACCGTACCATCCAGGATTGAACGGTATTCAGGTAAATAGAATGGCGGCTTATAAAGAACTGTGTTCGGATCATCATACACTTCAAATGCTGTTTGAATATGAGGCGAATTTTGAATCCAGTCTTCTTTTAACACGTCACTGTTCGTCGGAATCTGACCGACTTGCTCATTCCAGAAACTTTGACTAGCTGCCGAGTTCAGGTATTCTGCAAATTTCCATGCTTCATCGGGATTGTCTGTCCCGTTGAAAATTGAAATACCGATCGTATTTCCGCCTTCCGCCACGTAGTTGCCGTCTTCCGATTTAGGCAGTGGAATCGCCTGGAACTGTCCTTCTTCCAATGCTTCCTTGTGCTCGCCAAATGAACCGATGTTGTGCTGTACCATTGCCACTACACCTGTATCAAAGCCGGCGATCATTTCTTTATAACCGTTTGTAATATCGCTTTTCGGTGTGTAGTCTTCATATAACGATAAATACTTTTCGATAAACTCGACGTTTTTCGAATCATTGATCGTTGCTTTGCCGTCTTCCGTCAAATAATCTTCAAACCCGTTGTACGCATACATCATACGCTGAATTTGGAATGATCCGCCTGCACCGCCACGGATTGTGTAGCCGTAGCGATTATTCGCTTTATCCGTCATTGCTTCTGCAGCCGCATAAAATTCATCCCAAGTCTCAGGAATCTTTACTCCTTTTTCTTCAAACCAGTCTTTACGTACCCAAAGGATATCTAGGTTTTGTGTATAAGGAATTCCGTATAGCTTTTTATCCGCTACGATATCCTTATTGAAATTCAGTGCCCCTTCATTGATTATACCGTTCAGCTTTGAATCAGCAAAATAATCATCTAATGGCAGTAATGCTTCACGAATCGAGAATTCAGGTAACCAGCTCGTTTGGACAGATGCCAAATCCGGCGTATCGTCCGCTGCGATGGCCGCATCCATTTTTGATTTTGCCGAGTCTTTCGGTAATCCGACATACTCCACATCAATCATCGGGTTTTCCTCTTCAAAACGGGAAATTAATTCCTCCCAAATCGGTGTACGCTGCGGTCCGGCATTTTCATCCCAGAACGTAATTTTTACCGGCTTTCCGTTTTCTGCTGATACCTCTTTTTTACCCGCCGACTCATCATCCCCGCAAGCGGCCAATAATAACGCTGTTGCAATCGTACCTACTGCTATCGATTTTCTGAACTTGCTTTTGAACATCAACCTTCACCCCTTATAAATTCATGTACAATTAACCTTTTACTGCTCCACCCATACCATTGACTAAATGCTTTTGTGCATATGCGAATAAAATTACTGCCGGAATTAAGGCAATGACACTGCCTGCTGCCAACGCACCGTAGTTGACATTGAATTCGCCCATCATCGTACTCAGACCGACCGGCAAGGTGAACCGGTCCTGACGATTTGTGAGCATTAAGGCAATTAAAAATTCATTCCAGGTGTAAATGAATGTAAACACCCCTGTTGCGACAATACCTGGAAGAAGCAGCGGGAACACGACATGACGGATGGACTGAAGCTTCGTACACCCATCAATCATCGCCGCTTCCTCCAATTCTTTCGGAACGTTTGAGATGAACCCGCTCATTAATATGGTCGTAAAAGGAATCTCAATCGCCGTATACGTAATAATTAGAGCGAGTGGACTGCTGATCAGCCCTAAATTTTTGAAAATGATAAATAACGGAATAATCATCATTGATCTCGGGATAAATTGCGTACATAACAGCATCAGCATAAAAGCGCGTTTTCCCTTGAACTGATAACGGGCCAATGCATAGCCGGATAATGTTGAACAGATTAATACGACAATTACTGTACTGACGCCGACGATCAAACTGTTTTTCATGAATGTGGCAAACCCGACATTATTCCACGCCATCACAAAGTTTTCCACTGTCGGATTAAGCGGCGCATATTCCAGCGGACGCTTCATAATATCTCCCTCAGGCTTGAACGCCGTATTGATCGTCCAATAGAGTGGGAAAAGGGTAAAACTTAACAACATACCGAGCGGCACATAAAGTGTCAATAACTTATCTATTTTTTTATTTTTAGAAAACATAGACTATCACTCCTTTTCATAGCGCGATAATTTCAGATAAAGCGCCGCGAAAACTAATAGAATACCAAACGAAATGACTGTAAGCGCTGAGCCATATCCAAAGTTACTGCCATGAACAGCTAATTCTGCAATATACATCGTCAATGTCGTTGTTGAATGTGCAGGTCCCCCGCCTGTTAAGTTGAAGATCAGGTCAACGTTATTAAACTCCCAAACCACTCGCAGCAGTGTCGTTAAAATAATCGTATTTTTCAGCTGCGGCAATGTTACGAACAGGAATGATTTCCAACGGCTCGCACCATCTACGCGCGCTGCTTCGTACAATTCTTGCGGAATACTTTGCAGACCGGCCAAAAGGGTAATCGCAAAGAATGGAATCCCCCTCCACAGTTCGGCAATAACTACTGCACCAAATGCGGTAGATGTACTTGCCAAAAAAGCTTGCGGTGAATCAATAATGCCGAAACGCATCAGGATATCATTCAGTACACCCATATGCTCGTTGTACATCAGTGACCAGATAACAGATGCCAGTACACCTGAAATCGCCCAAGGAATAAAAGCAACCGCACGTATAATCCCTCTAAATTTAAATGTCTGGTTCAGCAACAGAGCCAAAATCAGACCAAATACCAATTGAAGGCCCACTTCTGTAACAACCCACTTCAAACTGTTGAGTAAGCTCGGGAAGAACAGCTTATCACTGGTAAAAATATTCACGAAGTTATCGAGCCCTGCAAAACTATTATAGTAAGGTGCCGAAATATCGTAGTTTTGGAAGCTATAATAAAATACCATTCCAATCGGGTAGAAAAGGAAACTTACAACCATTAGTACGGCCGGCGTAATGAATAGATAAGGGACCAGCTTCGCCTTATTAAATTTACGGACTTTTTCGCTTTTCTTTTTTTCCAATACTGGTTCATTTACTTCTGGGGAATAACTCATTAAATTTCCTCCCTTCTTACAAATCATTCTAATTGAAAACGCTTTCCCGAAATATTCAAAATATTAAGATGTTAGATAAAAATTTTAAGAATCTTCACATTTTGATGGCATAAAAAAAACGCTGAGCAGTTTTTTCACCTACTCAGCGCTTCCCGTTTGGGCATGATATATTTCATATAGTGCATATTCATTTTCAATGGCCTCGCTCCACTCTTTCAAGAACTGCTCGATTGTTTTCGTACCGCTCAGTACTTCCTGAAGCCCAGGTTCGACAATCGTAAAACGGATGGAATTATACGCAATTAAATAGAACGGCGGCTCGTACATTTTCGTGTTCGGATCTTGATAGACAGAAAGCGCTGTTTGCAGATGCGGCGAATTTTGCACCCAATCCTCCTCCAGCACATCCTGATGTGTCGGCAATTGACCGACTCGTTTGTTCCAATGGCTTTGTCCCTTTTGCGACGCGATAAAGGAAATAAATGTCCATGCCTCTTCCGGATGATCGGTGCCCTCGAACATTACCATATCCATCGTATTGCCTGCCTCGACAGTGTAATGCCCATTGACTGATTTCGGCAATGGCAATGCCTGAAACTGATCCGGCGACAGCACTTTTTGATGCTCTGCATAAGAGCCGATATTATGCTGGATTAAACCGACAGCGCCATGCTCAAAATCGTCAAGCATGCCTTTATAATCTTTCACAATATCATTTCTCGATGTATGCACGTCATAGAGCGACAAATATTTTTCCAGAAACTCCACATGGAGCGGGTCATCAATCGTACTCTCTCCATTTTTGATATACGTCGAAATACCCGAATAGGCATACATCATCCGTTGCAGCTGAAGTGACGACCCTTCCCCGCCGCGGATGCTGTAGCCATACTGTTGCTGCTCCTTATCCGTAAAGGTTTTCACCGTATGAAAAAAGTCATCCCATGTATCTATCGTATCCAGCTCATAGTTGGAGAGCCAATCCTTTCGTACCCAGAGGATATCCATATTTCGAGTGTAAGGCAATCCGTACAATTGATGATCCTGTGATATATTTCGATTGTAACTGATGAGAGACGCCGCAATCTTGTCTCCTTCTTCCCACTTTTCAAAATAGGAATCCAGTGGCACCAATGCTTCACGATATGTATATTCTGGTAACCAGCTCGTATAAATGCTGCCAACATCCGGCAATGCCTGCATTGCGAGTGCCGAATTGAATTTCGGTTTCGCGATATCCTTCACGAAGCCTTCATATTCAATATGAATATGGGGATACTCCTCTTCAAAGGTCGCGATCAGTTCTTTCCAAATGGCCGTTCGTAACGGACCGGCATCATCAAACCAAAACGTTAAGGTCACGTCTTTTTTTGGCGAGCCATCCACCTTTTCTGCTTCCTCACTTGAACAACCCGCCAACACTAACAGTAAACAAATGGGGAAGACATATAACATATAGGTTTTTCGTAAGCTGCTCAATGAGATTCCCCCTTAACTTCAGCTAGTTTCTCACATTCGACATTTGGACAAGCATTTCATCCTTTGCCGTATCTTTGGAACGACAGTGTTCCATCACGACATTTTTACTATTCGTTATTTCAAATGCCGGCCCTTCATGCTGTTGGACTGTCACATGCTCAAACAACACATCTTCCGCATTGGAACAGAAAAAACCACGTTGTTTCATCGGTTCCAGATCCACCATCATTGCCGGTAAATCCGGCTCTGCATCCGGTTTCATCGCAATACGAATATGGCTGAATGTAATATCCTCAACCGGCATCTCCGGTAAGCCATATATAAAGCCGGCAGCCGCCGTTACGTCCGTCGCGGTTATATTCGAAAAATGAATATGTCTGAACTTCGGTGTCAGCGCTGTAACAGGCTGCACCTCTTTATCCGAAACATACGGCTCCATACCTCGTGGACCGTGATAATAGTATAAGTTTAGTATAAACGGACAAATGACATTATTCATCACAATATTGTTTACACGGATATTTTCAATCGTACCGCCTCTTCCTCGCCGTGACTTAAAGCGAATGCCGCGGTCTGTGCTTTCAAAAATACAGTTCGATACAACGACATTGCGAATATCTCCGCTCATCTCACTGCCGAAAACGACCCCGCCATGACCGTGGAGCATCGTACAGTTCGTAATTGTTATATTCTCACAAGGAATCACACGCTCCGCATCCTCAGTACCCGATTTTATCGCAATACAGTCATCCCCGACGTCAATCGAACAATCGGAAATTCTCACGTTGCGGCACGATTCCGGATTAATGCCGTCCGTATTCGGGGAATTCGCCGGATTAACAATCGACACAGCCGAAATCGTCACATTGTCACAATCGTTCGGATGTACCGTCCAGCTCGGTGAATCAATCATTTTCACCTGCTCAACATGCACCCGCTCACAATGGTCAAAGCTCACTAAATTAGGGCGAGGATATGCGAGGGCATCCTCTTTAAAAAGTTTCCACCAGTAAGCACCCTGGCCATTCAGTGTGCCAAAACCTGTAATCGCAATGTTTTTTGCATGACAGGCATAAATACAGGACATATATACATCACGACTCGCCCCTTCCCAGCGAGAGGAAATGACCGGATAATCCGCCCGATCATTTGAAAACAAAAGCTCGGAACCCGCCTCCAAATGCAAATGCATATTACTTTTCAATTCAATCGCACCCGTCACAAATACACCGGCAGGCACATAAATCGTCCCGCCCCCTCCCTGTGAACAAGCCTCTACCGCACGCTTAATCGCAGAGGTGTTATTGGCCCAGCCATCACCTACCGCACCAAACTGTTCAATATTATAAACCGCCGAACTATGCTGCTGCATTGTATCCCATCCTTTGCAAACAAATCTTGTTGAGATTAGCATATAAAACCTTGCTAATTGAAGTCTAGCTGTAGATAGGAAATGCTAAAAATAGTACGGGAAACATAGTAAAATATTGTAGGTTCCGGGGGAGTGGTCGAAACGAACCAATGACAGTTGTTTCGTACTTGCAGTAGCTACTACCATTCCATTTTTTCGATTAAAATGTTTTTTAATGTAAACGAGCGATGGATACGCTACACTAAGTTAGACAGAATAATCGAAGCTGTTAGATTGTTCATTAATTATATAAAAGGAGATACATAGGATGGGAATTTCACAAGATTGGAAAACCGGTGCAGATGGTCAAATGTTTGTTGTTTCCTTTAGTGGAGGGAAAGATAGTACACTCGCTTTATACGAGTCCATGAAGACCGGGAAAGCTGTAGGTTTAATTATCGTACTCGAAGAAGATGGGACACGATCTCACTCTCATGGAATGACCATCGATTTCATAAAAGCACAAGCAGCGTCTATTGGCTTACCAATTTATTTAGCAGCAGCAAACTGGGAAAACTATGAAGCAACGTTTATTGATATGCTGCACAAAATGAAAACATTAGGAGTAGAAGCACTTGTTACAGGCGATCTCGATATGCCAGAGCACGGCTGCTGGCATGAAAAAGTGACAAACATTGCAAACTTAACGCTCGGAATGCCTTTATGGCAAGTGGATCATACAGAAATTGTGGAACGCTTCATTAATTTAGGTTTTAAAACAATCATTACTACGGTTAACTTAACACTCGGTATGTGTGAAGATGATTTAGGGAAAGTATTAACTTATGAATATGTGCAGGAACTAAAATCTCGGGGCATTGATCCTTGTGGTGAGGGTGGCGAGTTTCATACAACCGTTATTGATGGACCCATTTTTAAACAGCCGATCTCCTTTAGGCCGATTGAAATTATTCGAGAAAACAACTATGCGTTTTTACCGCTCCAATTAATTTATACAAATGATTGAGTAATGGCTCCTTGCAAGTTATAATATTGCAGGCACATTAAAATACCAAATAGCTGTTGGCGTTATCCAACTCCATAGGCACTCGATAAAATGGTTCCTCTTTGAAACAATATCGACTATGGCAAATTTCAGTTACAAACGGTGGAGTGAAATATGAAAAAATTTACAACTGATTTTATTATAATAATGGTTGGGGCATTTCTTTTTGCACTTGCTATCAACTTATTCGTTATTCCAAACGATTTAGGTGAAGGCGGTGTAACAGGTGTCACGATTATTCTTTATTATGTAATGGGATGGTCTCCTAGTCTTGTCAGCTTTGCTATCAATGCTGTCCTTTTAATAATCGGGTATCGATTTCTCAATAGGCAAACAACCATTTATACATTATCGCCATAATCTTCAATTCAATTTTCTTATATTTAACTGAATCTTGGACTATTCAATCAGATGAAATTATAATTAATGCCATTTTTGGTGGGATTTTTGTAGGTATTGGGATTGGCTTAATTATCCGCGTCGGTGGTACTACTGCCGGCACAACCATCCTAGCGAGAATAGCAAATAAATTCCTAGGCTGGAATATTAGCTACGCGCTACTCTTTTTCGATTTAATCGTCGCATTCTCATCTTATTTCATTATCGGCGCAGAAGCACTTATGCTCACGATTTTGATGCTTTACATCGGTACAAAGGTGATGGAATTTGTAATTGAAGGGGTGAATCCTCAAAAAGCGGTGACAATCATTTCGAAAAATCCGAATGCCATCGCAGATCAAGTAAGCTATAAAATGAACCGTGGTATAACAGTTCTTTCCGGGCACGGCTATTATACGAAGGAACAAAAGGAAATCCTCTATATCGTTATTAGCAGACAAGAAGTGATTAAGCTAAAAAATATCGTAAAAGAAGCAGATTCGGATGCCTTTATTGCAGTCCATGATGTACGGGATGTGTTTGGAAAAGGCTTTATTGAGCTATCCAAGTCTTAATACGATAAGGTTATTGGTCCCCGCCTAATAGCAAATATAAACCAATGTAGGGGCTGTCCAAAAAGTCGAAACTTTTTGGACAGTGCAAGCCTCGTGTAGTAATGTCCGCTTTAGACGGTGCTTCTGCGGTAGTTGGAACAAATTCTTACCATCTTCGGCGCAAAGGGAGTGTCCCAGAAATACTTCTCGGACACTCCCTTTTCTTATGGATTCTTATTAATACAGTTCGTCTTCGTCTTCCATGCAATGACCAGTGGCTATTTTTTGCTTTTCCGGCATCCATGAAAACGATCAGAAAAAACTAAAAATCGTTGGACTTATTGAAATAAAAAAAGTGTCAAAATCCTTCTCTGTCACACTCAGCATTTCCTATAATAATGAATCCCATCCCGCTCTTCAATCTCGACCATACCTTGATCAATCAAGTAATCAAACTGCCCTAATGTTTCCGATAGTGTCAGCCCTAATTGCTGCTGGTAAATGCGTTCAAATAATTGAGTAGTCATTTCAAAGTTTGTCTGCGGTGTTTGAAGCAGACCGTATACTTTTAAGGCGCGTTGTCTCTGTTTTTCCAACCGTTCATCAATGAGTGGTTCGATATTTGTCAGTTCTCCGCCATGACCAGCATACACTTTGGAGATCTCTAGATTTTTCAGGCGTTTAAGTGATTCATTATACTGAAGCAATGATTTAGGGCGTTCCATCGATAAATCAAGCGGTGGCTCGATTAATGGATTCGATGATGTGCGTTCCAGCAGTAAATCTCCACCGATACATTCCCGAGTAGTCTCGTCGACAAAAATCAGATGGCTTTGTGCATGTCCGGGTGTTTCATATACTTTCAATCCAGGATGACCTGGCACTTCATCGCCCTCTTTTAAATAACCAGTCAGCGGAATCGTACCGAATAGCTCGATTTCCCCTTTTACATGTAAAATCCGGTTTACGTATTTTTCCGGTACTCCTTGCTCGATTAAAAGCTTTTTGAAAAACTGCTCATGATACTGCAGAAATTCCGGCTCTTTTTTCATCCAGTAATCAACATATTGATGCCCTAACAGTTCCGCGCCGGGAAATGCGTCGATCCAACCGGCATGGTCCGGATGATGATGTGTCAAAACGACTTGTTCCACGTCTTTCAAGTCATAACCTGCACTGTGTAAACCCCATTTGATTGCTTCATATGCTTCTTCCGTCTTCGGACCTGCATCAAATAATGTCAGTGCATCCCCCTTTACTAGAAAAGCATTTACATCTCCCACTGCATATGGTGTCGGTATAACAATTTTATGTACTTCCATATTTTAATCCCCTTTGAATAGCTCGTAATGAATGACTATTCATTTATTTTAACTCTTTTTTCTTCATTCGTCACGTCAAAGGTTGACAGTTTTTCAATACAGCACTATAATTTTGGATAATTCAAAATTTACAGGCAATGAAAAAGCCAAGTAGATTATTTTAAGGTTATAGAGAGTGCCGTCTTTGCTGAAATCGGCATAACCCCCTGGAATAATTGAACCTCCTTTTGAGCCGTTATGACAACATAACCGTACCCTTTGCGATAAAAAGGCTGAAGCTGCACACATTATGTGTGAATAAAGGTGGTACCGCGGAGATCAATGCATTTTCGTCCTTACTTGTTTGTAGGGATGGAAATGCTTTTTTATGTTCCTTTAAGGAATCGGATTTAAAAATCGGAGGGATACTTTATGCAAAAAATTATTTTTATTGGCGCAGGCTCGATGGCAGAAGCACTCATTCATGGATGGATTAAAAAGAATGTCATCAACCCGCATGCCCTGTTTATATCCAATCGGTCGAATAAAGAACGTCTAAACGAACTGGTGGAAAGCTATGATGTCAACCTATTGGAGGACCATACACACTTGCGGGATGCAGACCTCGTTATTTTAGCAATGAAACCGAAAGATGCGCGTGCAGCTATGGAAGTCATCGCACCTCATCTAAGTGCTGATACCGCAATTTTATCGGTACTGGCTGGTGTCAGCATTGATACGATTGAACAGCATCTCGGCAGCCGCCCAATCGCTCGTGTAATGCCGAACACCTCCGCAACAATCGGCATGTCTGCATCCGGCATTGCATTCAATAACCATGTAACAGACGTGAAGCGTGCGCTTTATATTCAAATGTTAGAAGCGATTGGCATTGTCATCGAAGTGGAGGAAGAAAAGCTTCATGCAGTTACAGCCCTTTCCGGAAGTGGTCCTGCCTATTTATACTATTTGGTTGAAGCATTTGAACAGGCTGGTGCTGAGTTTGGTCTATCAAAGGAAATTGTACGGGAACTGATGGTACAGACGATTGCTGGTTCCGCGGAAATGCTGAAATCCGGTAATTTGGAACCTTCCCTATTGCGCAAAAAAGTAACAAGTCCAGGAGGAACGACTGAAGCCGGGATCAAAGCACTTGAATCGATGTCCTTTAACGAAGCGATTGTGAACTGTGTTCGAAGTGCCGAAAACCGCTCAAGGGAACTGGCGCGCGAGGAATAAAAATACCCACTAGTTTGACTAGTGGGTTACTTTTCCTGGGAAATAATTCATATGACGATTGCCTTTATAATAAACAGTAATTATTTTTAAGTTTGAATTTAAAAAATACTGTTAAATTTTTTAATTATAGTAACTAAAATAGCAAGAAGAAATACAATAAGGCTATTTATTAGTAAATAGCCGGCAAGATTTAACCCGTAGAATATAGCAAAGGCATCATTAATAAATAATGTTAATGCAATGCCTAGTCCGCCAAATACACCTGCCAGCAGTAATATTATTAATGCGGCAGAGTACAGACTTTTCTCTTTTTTGAAGACTATAAATCCAATAACATTTGCAATAATGATTAAAAAGATCATTAATATGATGTAAAAATTACCCATTAAACTCCCCTCCATATACATACTTTACCAGTTAAACTGAAAACTTGTTAAGAATTTCCCATAATGAAATCAATCTGACTTCTAGTGCTTCTCTAAGGCAAAACATTCTAAGCATTAAGTTTGTATAAACTTATATGAGGAATAGCAAGTTCAAAATACAAAGGATATAATAGCAGTTAAAAAGGAGATGATTACTTTTGGATTACGAATTAGAGTTAACGAACATTATAAAAACAGACCAACTTTTGATGTCAATTTTAAAAACCGTGCAAGAATTACAATTAAATGATTGCTGGGTCGCAGCGGGTGTTATTCGAAATAAAGTTTGGGATTACTTACATAATGTACAAACAGAAATAAATGATATTGATGTAATATATTTTGACGAGTTGAATAGTTCAATAGAGTCTGAAAAAGCATTAGAATCCAAGTTGAAAAAGAGTATGCCTCATCTACCGTGGTCCGTAAAAAACCAGGCAAGAATGCATTTAAAAAACAGAATTTCTCCCTATTCATCATCATCTGAAGGTGTTGCTCATTTCCCTGAAACACCTACAGCAGTAGCCGTTCGTTTATATAACAATCAGATAGAAATCTTAGCTCCTTATGGCTTAAATGATTTATTTGAAGGACTAGTTAGACCTACGCCTCCATTTAATCAAGACTCCAAATTACATCCTATTTATTCAAATCGAGTACAAAGTAAAAATTGGGGTTCTATTTGGAATACATTAAAAATTGATTCGGAATAAAAGTCAGCAAAGCGTCATTTGGCAGCCTTCAAAAAAAAATCCGTAAGTAAACTGAACATACCAATAGCAAAAACAACTAAGCTACATACAAGCGTCATAACGATACGAGCGCTGATCCTTTTGATAGAATCGCGCCCGGTGATCAATTTTATTTTTATTCTTTTCATGCTTTCACCTATCTAACAAAAATATCACTAAAAATTTTGTCAATCATTTCTTGATATAATTCCATTCATCATCTCTCATATTAAGGAGCGAGGAGATGATGACATTGTCAAATAAGAAAAATAACGAAAGCAATCAGGCAAGTAATGATCAATCGAAGCTAGGTACTCTTTACGAGATCGCGAAAGAATTTTCACCCATCCTATCAACCGATGCTAAATCCAAAATCGAAGAAATTGCAAAAGAGTTCTTCCCTGCAAATAATCAAACAAATCGAATGTCCAATGCGGTTGCTTCAAAAAAATCACAACCAAAAAGCCAGGAAGAAATTGCAAAAGAGTTCCTCCCTGCAAATAATCAAACAAATCGAATGTCTAATGCGTTTGCTTCAATGAAATCACAACCGAAAAGCCAGGAAGAAATTGCGAAAGAATTCCTCCCTGCAAACGATCAAACAAATCGAATGTCCAATGCGTTTGCTCCAATGAAATCACAACAGAAGAACCAAGAAGAGATTGCAAAAGAATTCCTCCCTACTAAAGACAAAACATTTAAGCATGATAATGGTGCGAATTTTGATAAGTAGAAAACCTAAGTCTTGATAAATTTATTAGCAAAGCCTGTGAGATTTTTTCACGGGCTTCTTCACTTTAGATTAAAAAAATTTTTAAACTCAACCTTTTTTCAATAATGCTGGGATGGAATCCCTCTCTTCGGCTAAATGAATACTTGCTTAGAAAAAATGGCTACAAAAGTCGTACAACAGATTATATCTAGTAATGTAGGAGTTCCCTCTTAATAAACCTCGATTATTTCAAATTACTCTTTTTCCTCCTTTTTGTTCTCCTTTTCCTTGTCTTTCTTCTCTTTATCCATCTCTTTCTTCTCTTTTTCCTTCTCTTTCTTCTCCTTTTCCTTCTCTTTCTTCTCTTTTTTCTCTATCTCTTTTTCTTTCTTCCTCTGCTCTTCCTCTTTCTTCGCCTGTTCTTTTAGCTGTTTGCCTAGTAGAGCTAAGTTAAATTCTTTTTGGTTAAATTCCGTCATAGATTCAGACAAAATTTCTTTGAAAATCTTTGTGACAGTAGATCCGCCAGTTCCCAACAAATAATGATTTTCATCTGTTTGATCATATCCCATCCAAACTGCCCCAACAATTTCTGGCGTATATCCAACAAACCAATGATCCTTCGCGCCCCCTGAATTCGCAAAAGAAAGCTCTGTCGTGCCCGTTTTACCGGCTACTTCCCATCCTGGCACTTGAGCATTCTTTGCTGAACCTTCTTCAACCACGCCCTTAAGCATATAAGTTATTTCTTGAGCGACTAGGGGCTTCGTAACACTCGTCTCATTATGATGCCACTTAGCAATGACCTCGCCATCTGCATCTTCAATTTTTTGTATAGAGTGTGCTTCTACCATTACACCATCATTAGGAAATGTGGAATATGCCTGAGCCATTGATAAAGGAGATATGCCTTCATTCATACCACCAAGTGCTAAACCTAAATTATGATCCTCTTCTTTTAGTTTAATACCAAAACGCTCAACAGCATTTATACCGTATTTCAATCCCATTTTATTTAATAACCATACCGGTGGGATGTTGTATGAATTCACCAATGCTTCATACATCGTTACTTCACCATGGAATCGTTTGTCATAGTTCATTGGTTGATACCCGTCAATATTAATAGGTGAATCTTGTAACTTATCATAGATTTCGTATCCTTGCTCCAAAGCAGAAGTATACGCCGCCAATGGTTTCATAGTTGACGCAGGCTGACGTTTTAATTGAGTAGCTCGATTAAATCCTCTAAAAATATGTTCCCCTCTTCCTCCAATTAGTGCGCTGATTCCTCCTGTTGAGGGATTGATGAAGATTGCTCCACTCTGGATTAACTGGTCGGATTGCCCTTCAGGAAACATTTCATTATCTTTATATACCTGTTCAACTGCATTTTGTATTGCAGGATTTAATTCTGTATAAATATGAAGTCCGCCCGAAAGTACTTCATTTTCTGTAAGCCCGTATTGTTCGACCGCTTCCTCAATAATATGGTCTACATAATAAGGATATTTCCCCTTATAATCATCAATCTTTTTGCCCTCTAATACGATAGGTTGTTCTTTTGCTTTTTTCGCATCGTTTTGAGTTATGTAACCTTCCTTTTCCATTAATGCTAGAACAAGGTCTCTCCGTTGAACTGATTTATTCATATCTTTTAATGGTGACAAAACTGACGGTGCTTTAATCAACCCCGCAAGCATAGCCGACTCACCTAATGTTAATTCACTAACATCTTTGCCGAAATACGTTTGCGAAGCACGCTGCACGCCCCAGGCTCCTTCACCAAAATATATCTGATTTAAGTACCGTTCTATTATTTCGTTTTTATCGTATGTTCGCTCAATTTTCTTCGTCAATATGAGTTCTTTTAACTTTCTCGTATATGTACGTTCTTGTGTTAGAAAGACATTTTTAGCTAACTGCTGTGTAATCGTACTTCCTCCCGCCACAATTTCTCCACTCATCATATTTTGAGTCATTGCACGAACAATTCCTATAACATTAATTCCACCATGCTTGTAAAACTTCTGGTCTTCCGTTGCAATTACAGCATGAATAAGATTTTCCGGAATCTGTTCAATATTGACTCCATCTATTTTGGAACCGGTAACTTTACTAGCTACCTCTCCATTTTGATCATAAATAATCGTTGGCTGCGGCGTAGGTTCTTCTAGTTTACTGACATCGCTTGCCCAAACAAAAATATTAAATATGAGGAAACAGCCTAATAAAAATACTGAACCCATTGCTATAACCTTCACCATTATTTTTTTATTTTTAACCTTACTCCATATCCGCCCGTTTATTTTTTGTTGCTGTCTTCTTTCCGTTCTTCTCACGTTTTATTCCACCTTCTAGTCTGACGAATCAGCTTCTGCATAAAGGTTATTGTTAGATATGAAATATACATAGTCAATAGGGATTTTGTAATCTGCTACTTTATCCTCTCTCAAACTTAGTGCAGTTCATAACATTTCTCCTACATTTTATGCCCTTAAATGTAAAATGGGCGCTAATTCTTGTTTAAGAATCTCGCCCAATCGATTAAAATGCTTATTAAAGTAAAGCATACCTGAATATATTTTTCTGATAAAAGGATAAGCTCTATCATGAACGTTGTATGAGAAGTTTTTACATCCTTACGTCTCTACTAATTATTTTATTAGTATTAGGATTAATATAGATGCCAATCGGCCCCAGAAATCTATCTCGAGATGTATTAAATATTACTTTCATGACTTTCATTGGATTATTATCTGGTTGTACTTCATCATTAACGCTGAGCTGTTCCTCAGTTACTTTCGCATCTTTCCAATTCCCCATCACGGTTTCTTTATCCGTATCGCTCAAACTTGCCCAAGCAATTTCCCGCATTTCCATATATACTTTCTCTAATTCAATTACAGTTTCTGTTGGCTCTTTTAATGTTGCTACGTGATTTTCATTAGTACAACCTAAACAGATGAAGCTTAACAAAAGGACAAAGATAAATAAAAATAAGTTTTTCATTTGCCACCTCGCCGATATTTCAAAATCTAAGCATGCAAAATATCTCTATCAAAATATGGAATGAAATCACCAAACTAGATTGTCCCCTTAAAATAGGCGCATTTCTAAATTATGAAATACGAATGTGTCGTACCAGTTATGTACTTATATAGTTTCTTCTTTTGGTCTACTTCTACCGATTATGTATCCTAAAATGATGCCCATTAAAAACATGAAAAACCTTTCCAATGAAAAGTCATCCGTAAAATACCCCCATATTAGCCAGCCTGCTATAGACCCCATTATTAAACCAAGTATATTTTTCACTCTCTACCTCCTGAAATTTTATTGTACTTTTTTATAGAATTGCGTCCGATTGTGGAAATCACTTTTAAACTAAATCTCACAAATAAATTTCTTTACTTAGAATACAATTCTAAAAATAACAATTGGAATTCTCGAATATTATTTTTAACACTAGCTCTAGAATAAAAGTGGTAAATATAGTTATCTTTCTCCCAATGTACCATCCAGCTCCTATATTTGGTATTTTGGCGACACAAAATAATTTCATTAACAGGAATGTTTAAAATAGACCCTCTTACTTTTTTGATATTCCAGCTCTGCCTTGTTCCAATATTATGGCCTGTAAACTGAGGGAGCGGATCTGATAATTCTCTAGGGGCAATCCACAGCCAAAATCCGTTTGTAAAATCTTCTTGAGAACGATATAAAAAATGATGCTCTGATCCAGTTTCATTTTCTTTATAACCTATTGAGTCTAAAAAAAATTCATTATATGTTGTAGGCATATTAATTCTCAGACTCTCTTCAATTCGTATTTTCTGGTTAGCCTCATACCAAGTTACACGAGAAACTTCGTCATCTGTATCCCATTTCGATTTGTTATAACGAGCGGTATAACTACAGGACGTATAAGACTGTTCACCTATAGTGCGAATGGAATCGTTATCAACTGCTTTTAAACTTTGTAATATCATTAAAATTTCTTTTTCATCAAAAATACCCGCTATTACAGACAGTTCAATATTAGTGAACCATCTACAAAAACTAGCAGCTTGATTCCCTTTGTAATCGATACCAATAAAACCGACAATACCTTCTATTTCAAAAGACTTCCCTTGGTGTATTAAATTTGTATCTGCTGTAATTACGGGTATCGCCCAATCATAAAAAAATTGTTTAATTCGCAGGACTTTTCCTTTACTATGTATTTCATATCGAATTGAAGAACGTTGCTTATTGGTTTCTTTTTTTAATGTAATATTTTTGAGGTTATACGATTCAGGTAATGTTGGCATTAATATTACGAAATTAGTATATTTTTGAGCTTCTTGTACTTCGTCAATTAATAGTTCAATGATCACTTATCCCTCCCTAATTCATTTTTACATAAAGAAACGAATTATAAACCATTCATAAGTCCAATATTGAGCTTGCAATTTTACTTAATAATAATCAAGTATAAAATGGTCCATATTATATTTGTAACTCTGCTGATTGTATAACAATAGCAGTGAAACCTTTTGACTACCACAAACGTGACTTTCTCCTTTTTCCCAAAAGACAGCTTCACCCTTTTGCATTTTAACCTTCTCGTCACTTTCCCCCTGAACCCAACCTTCTCCCTCAATCACGATAAACAATCGTGGAACAGGTGCTTCATGACGACCTACTAAACCGTTAGCTTCGACATACATAAATCCGAAATTTGTGGGCGTTTCAGTTTTTATAACTTTATTATAGGCAGTGAAAATAGAATTATAATTCAAAACTGGTTTCGCTTTATCTTTCGTAAATTTAATAGTTGCAAGATTTCCCACTTAAGAATTTAAATTTGTTATTTCGATAAAACATTATCCAAGAGTGCTTTACATTATTTATAATCTCTTTGATTTATTTCTTATCTTAATTTCTTTATTTCTTCCGTCTGTTCCAGAATATTATTGTTCATTCTTCTTATTAAATCATATATAGCAAAGAGGCCAACGAAAAATAATATAGCGAATAGTATACCCATCAGTTACCTTCTTTCTTTTTTTCTTCAGTTTTATATTCTTTAAAATTACATAGGATTATTTGTACAAAATTTTAACCCTAGAAAATAAATAAGCGCTGATTCCAATTTCAGAATCGCGCCAAATGAATTTTAAATAAATCGATACTTACGGGAGAATTGGGAAATAGCCAAAATAACAGTTGCCCCAACTACCAAATACCAAATTATATTAAAGGGAATTACAAACATCAGTAAACCAAACAAAACAGCTACTGAAGCGCTAATGATCATTGACTGTGCGCTATTTAATCTATTTTGTAAGAAAAGATAAATTACTAACGGTAATGCCAAAGTAAAAATTGGAATGTAAATTGTGACAAAAGAAAGCTTAAGTAAAGACAGTGATAGCACTGCAATTACAAAACCTATAGATGTAGTAAAGGTTCTTCCTAAAAATTTTTTTCCTGAAATAAAAGCACACAACATAATAGTTAACACAGCAAATAGTCCGGAAATTGAAGCAAATGTATACCCCATCAACAGAGCCGCAATGGAAAGACAAAGTAATGAAATACATGGCAACAGCAAGATTAATGGTTGTTGCTCTTTTTCGATATTCATCACATTAGTAAACCCTACTAGGAATAATAAAGAAAATGGAATCGCTAATAATCCTAATTCAATTTGATTAATATAACTAACCTCTAGATCACCAAACAAAACAATGATTAATGATGCGCTAATTTGCCCAACTATTAACCAAATGCCTGAAAAATTAAATTTTTGAGTAAGCTTCGTTGTCATTACGATCAAAACCAAACCTACTAACAGCGTTAAATATAACAAACTTCCCCCACCTCATTATGCACTGGAATAGTAAATCCAAATAAGCCTTTTATTTAAGTATAATAATCGGTCACCGCCTATATCCTACCATAAAAAACTAATTCTTCAAATACTGCATTCACTTAAAATATTCCCTATATGCATTAATGAAAGCTTCAGGTGAGGATTTCACAATATACGTATATACACCTTGCAGCGTATGTAAATAAAGGATCCCTCCCTGCTTTGCAATTTTTCGGTATGAAAAATCCATTACAATTTTAATCGGAAATTCTCTATTTTGTGTAACGACTTTATCATTGTATAAATAAATGATCCGGTCATGTACAATTTCAAACTGTTCAGTACTTGTCACGGTTCTTTCTACTTTAATATAAGGATGTTGAGCGATCAAATTCATGTGAACCTCCTAAAGCAAAGACTTATTGATTATATTAGCACAAACAGATTATTTATTTAGTGAAACGGATACACCTTCACTTTATTAAGTAAAAAGGCGAAATTCATCATCATGAATTCCGCCGATAGTTGGTTTTAAAATTTCTCCACACCAAAATATTCAGTTAAAGGTTGCTGTCTCCCTTTTTCATGCCATTCTTCATATTTGCTAAATACCTTTTTTACGTCGCCTTCGTTGCGACATTCTACTAAAAAATGAATTGCAGCGGTGCTTCTCCAATAATTCAGCATAATTGAAGCTAACGATGTCTGATTATAACTACCTATTCCAAAATCATCTAATGAAAAATCGCCATACTTTGGCTTAAATATTTTAATCATCAAGTTTTTAATTTTTCTTAATTCTGTATATCGATGTTCCGTTAATGTCATTCTTTGAGAGAGATATTCACACATTCCTTCTTCAAACCAAATACTATTATGGCGCTCTTCTTCAAACTCATCAGGAAAGAGTTCAATATGATGTGTAAGTTCATGTGCTAATATACAAAAAACATCATCGATCGTCAGTGATTGGAAATAATTATTTATGTACTGAATTTCATCATTATGCTCCAGTTCCTCACCATCCAATTGGGAAAGGTAAAATGCCTTCCATTCGCTAACACTTGGCGACATATAAATTGTTTCCCGATTAGTATAGGCGGGCACAGGAACTTGTGAAAATACGGTAATAGCATTCTTACTACTTGTCCAAACGATTGATTTGGGTAACTCTATGAGCTCAAATTGGTTAATTAACAATTCTTTATACGTCTTTAATTTTTTATTCAATAAATCGATTTCGTCTTTATAGTTTTCATAATCCGGAATACTTTCAAAAGCATAAATTTGTTTCATCATTTCCCACCTCTCACCCTTCTTGATCAGCCTTATTTTTACGATGTAGCTCTGAAAGATCTCTAATATAATATAATGAATAGTCATCTCTAATGTCGACTTCATAAAAGTAATAGGTTTCCGTAACTACATCTTTAACTTCTATTTCAAACAACCCCATTCCTCTTCGGTAATTATTTTCTACTAAAATGATATTTTCCCGATCAATCCCATAGTTAGTTTCCATGTAGTCTTCCACATAATTGAATACAACCGCGCCTCGAGATTTAATATTAAAATAATTGAATGCAACAATAACAACTACTATACAAAATAATAGATTAAAGAGAATTATTTTTTTCATGTGCCTTTCCTCCGTATAAATTTATTCTTTAACAACCAGTTCACAAGGTAAATTTAAATAATCATTTATTACGTAGTCGGGCCACTTCTTCTAACATTAAAATAAACTTTACTCGCTCTTTTTCACAACGAATTAATCTATTTACACGCATAGAACTTTGTAAGTACTTTCTAATTTTTAAGCTTAAATAAAATGAACGCTGATGCTCCTCCATTTTATATACTTCAGTAAACCAAGAATAGCCTTTTAATTTTTCTAAATTCTTTTCTATTTTTTCTGTATTTAAGCCTTTACCACCACTAAAATCAAAGAAATTCACACCTGATACGATACTTGAAATTATAGTAAGCAAAATTCCTAAAAATATTACAAATCCTCTACCGAACTTATTCAAAATAATCCTCCTTTATACAAGGTTAGGCCTATATTAGCATATTTCAGTCCCTACCCTCGTTGGATATCGGGATATATTGGAAATCCATCTAATGGATTGCAGTTACTTCGAGTTATTAGAGAGTAGATAATAAAAAACACTCAGTTCAAAAAATAACTGAGTGTTTTGGAATGTAATCAAAAAAAATAGTTGTTTTCTCATTTTGTGAACTGGAACCTTTTACAATGTTCCATTCTTAATCCGCTTCACAATACTGAATGTCGTATAGAGTGAAATCGGGCCTAATACAGCCGCAATGATCAGCCACGTCGTTAAGCCGTCTGTCGCCTTCAGCATTTCCAAGTTTGTTCGTATGTACACAACGACCCCAAATAACAGAATATAGCTCATGACATTTGGAAAAATAACTAGCAATCGTAATAGTTTCGGTGAAATTGTCGGTTGCTGCATCATTCATCCCCCTTTTCTCCATTATAGCGGAATATTTCTGTAATTGAACAAAATTCTCTTAAAAAAGTAAAGAAGCATATAGTAAACATTCATCCCGTTTACTATACACCTCCATTAAATTCATCTATTCAATTTCCAGCAATTCGTTTTTCCGCCACTCATATTGGCTGAAATCATTTGCTAAGTAACTGTTTTGGAAGATCGCTTTTGCTTCTTCCAAAAACGGAATCAGATCATGCTTCAAAAAACGGGCGCTTATATGATTCAACAGCAAATGTCTCGCTTGTGCCTCTTTGGCTATTTTTGCCGCTTCTGTATTTGTCGCATGCCCGTACTTGCCCGCCAGTTCAATTGTGGAATGGTCAAAGGTTGCTTCGTGTACGACAACATCTGCATTTTGTGCTAAACGGATACTGTTCTCGCAATACTTTGTATCCCCTAAAATTGCAACAGTGAACCCTGGCTGTGGTGGTGACGTTACATCACTGCTTTTGACAACAGTGCTATCTTCCAACTGTACTGAATGACCTGCTTTTAATTGGCCTAATAACGGACCTTTTGGCACACCTAATGCTAAAGCCTTGTCGATCAGCAGCTCGCCCTGCATCGGCTTTTGTTCAACCCGGTAGCCGAAACATGGGACAACGTGCTGAAGGGGCAGTGCACGTACCGTAAACTTCTCATCTTCAAATACGATTCCATCTTTTACTTCGACAAATTCAATCGGATACGTTAAATGGGTTTTCGATAATTGTAATGTTTGCTCAATCCATTGTTGTAATCCGGCCGGCCCGTAAATCGTGAGCATGTCCTCCCCGCCTAAAAAGGAACGGGAACTCAAAAAACCGGGCAGCCCGAATATATGGTCGCCGTGTAAATGAGTAATAAAGATTTTATCAATTCTGCGCGGTTTAATCGTTGTATGCAATATTTGGTGCTGTGTCGCTTCCCCACAGTCAAACAGCCAAATGGAGCCCCGTTCTTCCAACAGTTTGAATGCAATGGAACTCGTATTGCGCTCTTTTGACGGCATCCCTGCACCGGTACCTAAAAATTGGATTTGCATGTCATTTCCTCCTAACACGAGTTTAGTTTGCCTCATGTAGAAGCTTTTTACTATCGTTGTATTTATTATAGGTTGCAAATAAATTTATGAAAAGCTTAAAGTGGAACCACTGGGTACAGAATATACAGGCCGAGTATGTACAAATAGCTAATTGTACAAATTGACTCTCCAATTACGCCTTAATTATGATTTATCATATAAAAAGAAGAGACCCTTTCCTTAAACCGGAAAGGGCCTTTTGAACAATCTTTAATTAAAACGTGCGCTCATACCAAGCCTTCGCTTTTTGTACTTCATTCATCGTAAGCTGGTGACCGTTCGATTCCCATTCCAGCGTTACATTCGCCCCTGCATCCGCCAAATAGCGTTCAAGATCAATCGCTTCTTGCTGCGGGCAAATCGGGTCATTCACTCCAGCCGCGATAAACACATGTGTGCCGTCTTGTTTCGCAACCGTTGCTTCATGATTCGGGACCATTGGATGATGCAAAATCGCACCTTTTAATGCATGTTCATATTCAAACAACAGGTTCGCTGCGATATTGGCACCATTTGAATAACCGATCGCAATGATGTTTTGACGGTCAAACCCGTATTCTGCTGCTTTCTTGCCGATAAATTCATACAGCTCTTTCGTACGGAAAGCGAGGTCTTCCATATCAAACACACCTTCAGCTAAACGACGGAAAAATCGTGGCATTCCATGTTCTAAAATATTGCCCCGTACACTTAAAACCGATGCTTCCGGATCAATGATTTCTGTCAGTGCAAGCAAACTGTTCTCATCCCCGCCTGTCCCGTGCAGCAGTAAAAATACCGGCTTGTCTTCTTTCCCTTTGTTGAAAATATAGTTCATCGGACATTCTCCATTCTCATTTTGATAGTCGAATTACTCGTATTCCTTCTCGATTGTTTTTGTTGAGCGAACTGTATCAATCGGACGCACAACACTTTCAATATATTCTCGTTTGCTTTCCAAAAATGGCGGCAATGAAAGGATTTCCCCTACTGTTTCATACGGCTCGTCGCCCATGAATCCCGGTCCATCCGTTGCCCATTCAAATAAAATACCTGGTGCTACACGTGCATAGAGCGATTCAAAGAAGAAGCGGTCCACATAGCCTGATGTACCGAACCCGAAGCTTTCAAGACGTCCGATCCATTCACGTAATACGGCTGTATTTTCTACTCGGAACGCGGCATGGTGAACTGTACCGAAACCTTGACGGCCAGGCTGTAATACTGTATTGTGCTCGACAATAACCGATGCCCCGTTACCGCCTTCACCTACTTCAAATAAGTGCAGTGAATCTTCTTTACCTGTTTCACGCATTACTAATACCTTCTCAAGTACTTCCTTGAAATAATCAAAGTTCGAAACGCGTACATGAATCGGACCTAAGCCTGTAATCGCAAACTCTAATGGAATCGGACCTTTTTGCCAAGGTGTACCTGAAGCGATCCCTTCATTGTTTTCATCTGAAATGAGCATGTATTGCTGGTCATCAAAATCGACAAATGATAATGTTTGTTTACCGAATAATGGTTTGATTCCTTCATGCTGTACTTTCAGACGGTCAAAACGTTTTACCCAATAATCCAGTGCCGCATCATTTGGCACACGGAATGCTGTTTTGTATATTTCATCCGTACCGTGACGTCCTTTCGGGATGCCCGGAAAATCAAAGAATGTCATATCTGTTCCTGCAGACCCTTTATCATCCGCGAAAAACAGGTGGTATGTTTGAATATCATCCTGGTTGACTGTTTTTTTTACTAGTCGCATTCCTAATACATATGTGAAAAATTCATAGTTTTTTTCTGCACTGCTTGTAATCGCTGTTACGTGGTGAATCCCTTTAATATGGTTCATCTGTATAGCCTCCATTTTCTCAATATCGAGATTTTAGTTTAAGAAAAATGCACCGGTTACGATGCTTTTAATTACGTTAAAATTTAGTTGCATGATGTCCCACACGCTTTAAATAGTCTGTAAAGTTTTGCAGCTCTTCATCCGATAACACATCAAAAATCGATGCAATCTTCTCTTCATGTGAAGGGAAAATCGATTCAATCATCTGTTTTCCTTCATCCGTTAACGATACAAATGTAACACGGCGGTCTGTCGGACAGGCAACCCGTGCAACGAGATTTTTCTTCTCCAGTTTATCGACGACATACGTAATGCTGCTGCTAGCGATCAATACTTTTTTACCGATGATTTGGATAGGCTGATCTCCTTTATGATAAAGCAATTCCATTACGGCAAATTCCGTTAAATTCAGATCATGCTGCTGGATATCTTTTTTCGTCGCTTCTTGGATAGAAGTTTGTGCCCGATGTAAAACAGTAAATGCTTTTAATTGCTTGTCATATTTACTCATAAAGTACCTCCTCCCTGTTATTACGAATTCGTTTATCTTTAATTCGAGATAAATATACCATGTATAAAATGCAGTGTCAAATAAAAAACGTTCCAATCCAGGTATTCACTGAATTGAAACGTTTCTTCTATTCACATATTAAAACTTGCCGTTCGAATTTTCCTTTTTTTAATATGGCTCTGTCGATAATCGTTAAACCGGCTTCGTGGATTTTATCATCCATCGATTCGATTGTCACAATGATGACCCTTTTTGCGATACGGCGGGCATTCGTAATAATGCTTTGCTGTAATTCACTCGTAATATGCGTAAATAAATTGTACGGCATATCAATAATTGCGACGTCATAGCCTTCATTTGCCTCTTCAATTGGACCGATTTCTACATTCGGTTCATATCCAAAGTAGCGGAGATTAATTTGGGACCCCCAAACAACACGTTTATTGATATCGCGCCCTTTAATCGCAATCCCCATACTCATCGCTTCCACAAGCACCGTACCGATACCGCAGCAAGGATCAATCACCTTTAGTCCGTCCGGAAACGGTACCGCAATATTGACAATCGCTCGTGCATCCCTTGTACTCAGTGCTGTTGAATACATTTCAGGCTTCTTCATATGCTTCAGCCAAACTGCTTCACCGTATGTAAGCTCTCCTAAATAATAGTGCTCCTCATGGCAGACAAGACCCAATACTACGTCCGGCTTTTCCAAATCCGGTTCGGCATTGATTGCCGAGCTGACACGAATCATATAGTCGTTTCGCATCGAGCGATTCAGTTTTGGCTGAATTCCATCATCACTATTGTTTAAACAATGAATTTTAAACGTCTTTTCTCCAAGCTCCAGCTGTGACGCCATTTCTACTATCTGTTCTACTGAACTCGCTTCATAGAAAACGGCCAAACGTGAACGCATATACGGACTACGACTCGGCTCTATTTTTTCTTGACTAATTAGAACATTTCCTTCCACGTGAAAGTTAAAAAATGTGCGCATTTCCAAACGTGAAAGTTCATATTCATCTCTTTGCCAAGTAAAACTATATAAATATTTTTGCGTCATTTATTTCTCGACTGTCGTTATTAATTGCGCAACAAATTGATAAAGCATTTCACAAACTTCCGTAATCGTCATCTTCTCATGGAAGCCCTCAATGCAGTCAACCGCAATGTTCAGTTCCCAAAGTCCTTCTTGACCAGAGAACGCTGCACTGCTGCTTCCTAATGCAGATTTCACATTGTCTTTCAAATATTGACGAATTACTTCACCATGTTTCTTTTGCAGTTTTAAGCCGAATAATGCCGTATATAGATTAAATGCATCATCAAATTCAAGTGCTACCGCATCGATTCGAATATCATTGAATTGAGTACATTCCACATAAATAAATTCCCCTTGGTTGTCCTTTAAATAGTGGATCGGTGTTGATGCAAAAGCGTTACTTTCGGCTGTAATTGTATCTTCTGTTTCTTTACTGCATCGTTCTAAAACTTCTAAATGTAATTGTACCATGATTATAATTCCTTTCGATTCCATATTCGCCCATAAAAAATCACCTAGTCCAGTATACATGACTATCGTTTAAAGCGCATTAGAAAGAAATTTCTTTCAAAACGAAAAAACCGTGTATTTATGAATGATGCATTTTTTCTTTATGCTGAACTTTTACAAATGCGGCACCTGATTTCATAAATGAAAAAAGAACAACGATACAGAAACTGAATAATAATGTCCCTGTAAAGACAAAGCCGGATGTTCCCACTAAATCAAGTGCACCTAATAGTGAAGACCCTGCAACTACCCCAATGGAGAAGAACGCGTAAAAATAACCATATGCTTTGCCGCGAGTTTGTTCAGTCGTTGCATCAATTAACAGGGCATTGATAGAAGGGAATAAAAATGCAAACCCGATCCCGTAAATTGCGAGTATTGCATACAGCCAGGACATTTCTGTTGCCAGGCCAATGCCAATCTGAGCAAGTCCGAGTAATAGCACTCCGACAAACAATGTCACTTGCGGATTTAAATAATCGAAAATTTTGTTCGTCGGTAATATAAAGATCAAGACAGCGACAATTCCGAATACACTTAGTAATGTACCGGATACACGGGAGTCATACCCTAAATCCTGCACGTAAATCGGCAATAAATACGCAAGAACACCTTGTGAAAACATAAGGAAAAATGCGCCGCCATACGCTTTTAAAATACCGCTGTTCCAATTGAACTTTTCGGTGGCCTGTTTCTTGTCGCGTTTTGGTAACGGTGATTTACGTAAAAACAAGAACAAGCCTATCAATAAAACAATGCCAAACAGCGCAACAATTCCAAGCACATTCGGCACGGAAACTTTACTCGCTAAAATTCCGCTTGAAGCCGGACCGACAATCGCCGCAATGCCGACAAACGAGCCTGTAACCGCGCTTCCACTCCCCTGTTCGCTGGATGCACGCATATTCGCAAGTAATGTAAAGGCAGCCGGAGTGATAAACCCGCTACTGAACCCATGAATACATCGAACGATTAAAAGGACCGTCGCATTATCAACAAGCTGGTAGCATAATAACGAAATTGCAGACGTAAACAGGCCAAATACTAAAATGTGAAATGGCCCAATTTTATCAGTAAAAATACCGGAGAAAATATTGCCGAACGTATTCGTAAATGAATAAAGACCGACAACAATCCCCGCAACAAACGTTGTCGCCCCGACCGACAATGCATAAGTGCTCATAATCGGCAGCTGGACGAACAGATCGAAAAAGGAAAAGAAAATGATCGCATAAACGAGCCAATGTTTCGGAAACGGCTTTGTATGTAATGTCGGCTGCATTTTTTTCAGTTGATAGTCGAACAGAAAATTGCCGAATGGGATAAATGCAACTAACACGCTTAAAAATGACCAGCCGATATGCCATTGAATGCGCAGTTGCACGATGACGATTGCGAGAAAATAAGCTATAAAAATACCGCCGTGTACACTGCCGTTTACCGTCACAAATTGAGGTAAATCCGCGAAATACTTAAGCGGCATGGAAATAAGTAGTAATGTAATGAGCGAAATCCCATCGAGTAAGCCCATTATTCGTAAAAATCGGATAGGATGTATACGCATAGTGTCCTCCTGAAGCATAATATCAATCCTATTATAACATGGGTCTTTCGTAGTTACCTAACTAAATGAAAATTATTCTCACAATACAATGTATGCGTTTAGGAGAATTTAAACATTACAAGCTGTATTAAAGTTTATCTTTAATACAGCTTGCGTTTAATTCGTATGATCTTCCAGAAAATCCTTGCTGAAGCTTGTTTTCGATGCGTAACTTTTTGATTTCACCCGGACACCACGTTTAATGGCCCCTTTTCCGAATTTCTTCTCAATGTTATCGACTAGTTCCAAAATAGGCTCGTCTTTAATATGCTGTTCAAAATTAAAAAGACTGAGCTGCTGGGTCAATTCGGATTGATCGACAACATTAGATACGGTAATGCCGATAAGTCGGACAGGTGTCTCATCCCAGTTTTCGGTAAACAGCTTCCAGGCGATTTCAAATATTTCATCGGCCTGACTGACTGCATTCCGCAATGTTTTACTGCGTGAAGCATTTTGCCAGTCAAAATTGCGTATTTGTATGGTCACCGTTGTCCCTGCCAAATACTTCACTTTCAGACGCTCAGCGACACTTCTGCTCAGCTTTTCGAACGTTTCTTTCAAAATATAATATTCCGTCTCATCCCTTGGAAGCGTCGTCGAATTGCCGACGCTTTTCGTATCAAATATCGCATTGGGATCAACCGGCCGCGAATCAATGCCGTTTGCACGTTTAATCAGGCGAGCCCCGTTTTTCCCTAAATTCCGGATTAACAGCCGTTCATCCGCTTGTGCCAAATCACCAATCGTAAAAATTTGGAGTCCATTCAGCTTCTTCGCTGTTTTTTCCCCTACACCGTGCATTGTCACAACTTCCTGCGGCCACAAAAGCTCCGGTAGCTCGCGAATTCTGAGGATTGTGATTCCGAGCGGCTTTTTCATGTTCGATGCCGTTTTTGCTAGGAACTTGTTAGGGGCAATACCAATGGAGCATGGTAGATCGAGCTCATGTAAAATGCGCTCCTGAATCTCTTCGGCCAACTGGAGCGGATGCTGTGATTTGGAGCGTTCTGTTACATCCAAATAGCCTTCATCAATCGATACAGGCTCCACTAAATCGGTATAGCTTCGTAATATTGAAAAAATCGCTGCACTTGCTGCCCGGTATTTTGGAAAATCGGGAGGTAATAACAGGAGTTCCGGACATTTGCGCTTTGCTTCCCCGACATTCATCGTTGTATAAATCCCTTTCGCTCGGGCCTCATAAGAGCTTGTCACAATAATGCCGCGCCGTTCCTTTACATTCCCCGCTACGGCAATCGGTTTCCCTTTCAGACTTGGATTATGCGCCTGTTCAACAGATGCATAAAAACTGTTCATATCCAAATGAAATATGATTCTCGCTGCCATTTCCCCACCTCCTTTACCTAGCAGATCCTTTATTGATCTTTCACAAATTTTAATAAAAGTGTTGAAAGTTCTTCTGGCGGATAGGGCTTTGTAAAATACTCTTCAACATTGTATTTATCCATGTTGACGCTTGATTTGTCCAATGCTGAGGAAATAATAATTGGGATTTCCTTTGTATTTTTATGATTTCTTAAAGCTTCGACCAAATCCCATCCATCCATATTTTCTCCCATAATTAAATCGATGACAATACCTACTAATGGAATTTGGATGGCATCATCATAGGCACGTTTCAGGTCATCATGATAAATGATGGTAAAACCTTTGCTTTTCAGCTCTTCAGTAAGTAATAACGCTAAACTCAAATCATCTTCAACAATCATTACCGTACGATTTGATATCGTTTTTTCTTCAGTCAGCTCATTTCGGTTTTCTACTATTTCTTGGTCATACAATGGCAATGTGAAGAAAATAGTCGTCCCTATACCTTCCTCCGATTCAAGCCATATGTCCCCTTTATGCTTGGATATAATTTCTTTACTTAACGCAAGTCCTAAACCGGTCCCACCGATTTTGCGTCGCGAACTGTTGTCCACGCGCTTAAATTTTTGGAATAATGACGGAATTGCACTTTCAGGAATTCCAATTCCGCGATCTTGAATGGAAACTTGCACCATCTCATTTATATTTTGCATGCTAATTATTATTTCGCCGCCATTAGGGGAGAATTTTATCGCATTGCCGATTAAATTGAACAAGAGCTGGATGATACGCTCTTCATCTGCATTAACAATTGCATTTGTCGATTCATCAACAAAACGGATATTATGATGCGGATCAATCTGGAAGTTTTTCAGCACATCCTCGATTAAGGCAGTTAATGAAATCTTATTCATTGAATACACTTGTTGCCCAGATTCGATTCGTTGGATATCTAAAAAATCATTAATTAAGTTTGTTAGTCGCTTTGCTTCTTTATGAATCGTTTCGATATATTTTTTCTGACGTTCCGGCTTTATTTCTTTTGCCAAAAGCAGTTCTGTAAATCCTAACACACTTGAGAGCGGCGTACGTAATTCATGGCTTACCGTACTTACAAGCTCGGACTTCATCATATCCACTTCATATTCGCTCGTAATATCGCGATGAACAAACATCGTTCCTACTTTTTCATCACCTTCAAATACACTTGTTGCATAAACCTCCACAAAAACCGGACTGCGACCATCTTGTTGAATGGAATAGCGCATCGTTCTCGTATTCGTAAACTCCTCAATAATCGCGATTTTCAGGAAGTAAACGAGCTCATCCGACTCTTGAGCAATTTTCTGGAAATGCTTCAGCCATAGTTGTTGTGGTACTTTATCATCGATTTCTTCAAAAGGATATCGAATTATATTAAATAATGCTTTATTAAGCAGCAGTACTTCCCCATATTTTGATACAAACTGAATTCCTTCATTGGTTGTATCGATGATGGTCTGATTCAGTTTTCTTGAACGTTCCACTTCTTCATACATGAATATTCGTTCGAACGCAATGGAAGCTTGGTTCATATGTCCATTGATGTCGGTTAACTCCTTGCTCGAGAAACTCCGCCCTTCTCTTGTAGCCATTAAAATAGCGACAAGTTTCTTCTCGGAATTCATAATACAAGTGTACAAGTCATAGTCATTATAAGTCGTATTCGCGATATTGCTTGCCGATTTCACCTCACGACAAATGACAAATGTCTTTTCTTCCTCGAGTCGCGCAATCTTGTCAATTTCCAGATGTTTAATTAAGCGTTCCGTCGTTTCTTTCGCCAATCCTTTTGATACAAATTCACCGCTGTCGATTAAATACATCAAGCTCGAATCGAATTCATAAATACTACGTAAATAGTTGTGTAGATCCTCTATCAGCTTCTCTTTATCCAACGTAAAAGTCAGTACATGATTCAGTTCATTATACTGCTGTAAATGGCTTAAGGATTGCTGTAATTGTTCCTGATTGCCTTGAAGTTCATCCTGCTGTGCCATTAACTCTTCATTTTGCGTTGTCAGCACTTCTTCCTTCTCTTGAATCGAACGGGTCATATTATAGAAGGAAGTAGCCAATACCCCGAGCTCATCTTCTTTATTTTTTAATGGCGAAATGTCAACATAGTCCCCAGTTGCAAAAGCATCCGTTGCGGTCGTCAATTTTTCGATTGGAGAAATCAGATTTTGGATAACCCGTTTCAAAATAATTCCAATGATTATAAATACGATAATAAACAGAAAAATACAAAGAACGGTTAAAAACTTAATTTGATCAAGCGTCCGGTTAAAATGATCGTTTACAACCATATCCGTTTCTGTCGTATAACTTTTTGTATATGCAATAAAACTGTTTACTGATTCATTCGCACCGCTATTTGATAATTCACGCAGCGCTTCATAATTATCTGCTTCCACATAGGAAACGGCTTTCGGCAATATTTCATTCCGATAAGTCACAATAAATTGATTTAACTCTTCATAAAGAAGGTTTTCCTCGCTAGATAGAGGCAATTCACCAAATTTTTGCAGCTCCACCTCAAATTCAGACATTTGATCATATAAAATGTTCAGTTCATTTTCGTCTTTAAATGCATAATAGCCTCTTGCACGGAAAAATATATCATTGAAGCTTTCATTCATTTTCCGAACGAGCTGCTCTTTCTCGCTAATCGCTTCCCGCTCGCTGATTAGCCGCTCATTTGTAATATTCGTATAAATGAAAAATGCCCCTACAATAATGGTAAATAAAATTATGATGGACCAAAGCATACGGACAAATTGATTACGTATGTTTTTCTTAAATGTCGGAATCAGTCTTGGCATTTATGAGCTCCTCTACAAATGAAATCAGCTTTATCGGGCTGAATGGCTTGGAAATGAAATATTGTGCGCCTTTATCCAATGCCAGCTGGCGGTCGGATTCCTGTGATTTTGCTGTCAGCATAACGATCGTTGTATTCGCCTTATACTCATCCGAAAGCTTTTCTATTACTTCCAATCCGGTAAAGTGTGGCATCATATAATCCAGGATAATGAGATCATAGTTATTTTCCTTCATTTTTTCCAAAGCCTCTAAGCCATTTTCAGCTTCATCAATCGTAAAATCAAAACTTTCCAATGTATCGCAAATAAGCATTCTTAAAATTTCTTCATCATCTACTACTAAAATTTTATTCATCGTTGAATTCCTTTCTTTTACCGAGCTTTTAAAAATAATTGGTTGGCTAATTGAAGCATTCGGTTTGTTACATCCGCGATATTAAATGGCTTTACGATGAAATCATCCGCCCCGTTCGCAAGAGCCTCCAATACATATTCCTCGTCATTGCGGCCCGTCAGCATCGAAACAATGACATCGTTTGAAGAATACTCTTCGCGGATTTTTTTCAATACATTCATCCCATCCATTTGCGGCATCATGCCATCTAGTAAAATAATATATTTTGTATTTTTCTCATACCAATTCGACTCCAAAAATTTCACGCCATTTTCAAAGGCAGCAACTTCCATCGTAAATTCTTCCGGTATTTGCAGTTTATTAAAATAGTTCGTCACTAAGTTTCGAATTATCGCTACATCATCAATTACAATAAGCTTCAATTTCTGCTTCTTGCTGATTTGTTCTTCTTTTGTAAATAGAACCGTTTGATTTCTTCCGGATGTCTTTGCTTTATACAGTGCCTGATCAGCCTGTTCAATTAATGCCTTCGGGTGTTTATTTTGATGATTAATTTCCGCAATTCCTGAAGAAAACGTAATATTAAACGATTGTTCATTCCCTTTAAACGGCTGTTTTCCAACAATCGTACGCAAGCGTTCCATAATACTGAAAGCTGTATTTTTTGACGTATTTGGCATAACAAGAACAAATTCTTCTCCACCAAATCGGAAAAGAATATCTTCCTCCCGTTTTGCCGACATGATCAAGTTCGAAAAGCCTTTTAATACTTCATCACCAACGATGTGGCCATATGTATCATTTATATTCTTAAAGAAATCGATGTCAGCAATCGCAATCGAAAATTGTTCGCCTCTTTTTTCAAATTGCTCCATTAGAAATTCCAGCTGGGTATTCATATATTTCCGGTTATAAAGTTGTGTCAGTTCGTCTGTCATAATCGAAAGTTCAAGCGCCTGCTTAAAAACTAGACGGTTTCTTACATATGAAATTAAAATATCGGCATCCAGAGGTTTCTTTATAAAATCAAGCGCACCCAGATCGTATGCCTTTGCACGGTTTTCTTTACTGTCATCTACGCTCATTATTGTAACAAACATATGATTGGACTTGATTTTATTAATATTCTCCAGTATGGAAAATCCGTTGATATCCGGTAATTTGATATCTAAAAATACGAGGGCCGGATTCAGCTCATAAATCAGCTCTAAACCCCTTTTCCCATTATGGGCAACAATGACCATAAAACCTTTTGATTCTAAAATATTTTTAATATACGAAGCAAACACAATATCATCGTCAATTACTAGTATAAAGTTATTTTGTTTCGACCTCTTTATAAAAGGTAGATCATTTTCTTCGGTGGAATTGCGCTTCACATTTTTTTCAAAAAAGCTTACGGTTTCTTCAATTTGAAATAAAAATGCTTTCCAGTTTTCTTTTTCCCAACGTTTGCTGCTTTTTTCTTCTAATTGTTCAAGCTTTGATGCCGCAATTTCAGATAACCCTTCCATCCCAATTGAGCCAGCAGTCCCTTTTAAATTATGAAGAAATGTATAGATTTCCTGTTCCTCAACAGTATTTTGCTGTTCCCAATTTTGAATTGTTTCAGTAATTCGATCACACATCATAATTTTATATTTATCGTTTAACACCCATTCATCCCCTAAAATCAAATGACTTAATCTTTAGTATAAAGGCAGAAATGAAATTTGCTATATCCTTATGAAAATATTTGTTTATTTTCCATAAAAACCGCAAAAAAAAATGTTTTGCAAAGTTCCCGCAAAACATCTTTTGATATTTGAAACGTAATAAGTAAATTTTTTTTACAGCTCTTTTAAGCGATGTTGCCAATAATATTTAAATACTTCGAGCGATGATTTTTTTTATGGTAAATTGAAATACTTATCGTTTGTTATCCAGCACAGGTCGGTAGCGGAGGAAATCCACCTGTTCCTCACCATACCGGCTTAACTTCAGCCTTTTTAAAATAAACAAACTCCCCCCATTTCCTAAATCTAATTTGATAAAGGAATGGGAAATTTTATAAATAATATTTTTTCGCTATATTGTTTTTTCAAGAATTTTTTTCTGCTCTATGCCGTCACATCACGCTTCATAAAGTAACCGAACGTAATTGCCAAGAAAATAACTGCATATACAATATTGACAACTAACGAGAATGTAAACGTTAATCCTTCAATCATTGGCATACTTCCCGGTGCATAATATGATAAATCATTGGCAAACCAAATGTATTTCGCGAAATCATATTGGGCGATAAACATTGTCGCCGTTGAACCCATTAGTAAAATGAACAGCGATAAACTTACCGCTAACGTACTTGAACCAAAAATTGTACCGATCATGAACGCAAATATAATTGTCATAATTGTAGAACCGAGTGAATAAAGTGTCGTTTCAATAAAGGTATTTTTCACCGTTTCCTGCACGATTTGCCCATCAACAATCGATAACGCTATCGAACTATCCGTACCGAATAAAGCCATCCCGATAATTAATGCGACAACGATTCCAGCGGCAAAGAGTACAATACCATAAAGAATGGACGCAACGAGTTTCGAAAGTAAAATTTTCCATCTTGATACAGGTCGCGTCAGCAACATTTTAATCGTACCAGTACCGAACTCAGAAGATACGATACCTGCCGCAATCACTACTGTAAAAATTCCCGTCACCATGATCGTCAATGATAAAGATAAATCCATATGTTCTGTAAATGTCATGGCATTTGCTGCTGGCAAATCATTGGCGATACGGTATTCGGCCATAGCAATTTCTTCCTTGAAATATTGCTCATCTTCCTGCGTTATATCTTCCGAAGCAAGCATTTCTTTCGGATACGCCATCATTTCTTCGTTTGCTGCTATACGCGCCTCTTTAGTACTTGAATCCACATCGTAATATTTGTTCATACCAGCCACAAATACGATTAACACGATTAAAAGCCCGCACATAATCCAAGCATTTTTTTGCGACCACATTTTGATCCATTCATTTTTAACGTATTGCATCGATAGCACCTCCACCTGTCATCTCGATAAATTGATCTTCAAGACGTTTTTGAATCGGCTGGATCGTATAAAGATCGATACCGGATTCAACGAATTTACGAACAAGCGCAGGCACTTCTTCTTTTGTCAGATTTACTACATAGCCGCCGTTTTCTTTTGTTAACGGCTCTTCGAACATTGCCTGAAGCTGGTCCGGCTGTCCGACTTCAATATAATATTGTGCTGCCGCGACATGTTGCAGTTCGCGAATATCAATCAGCTCGCCATTTTGAATAATCGCGATCCGATCTACCATTAACTCGATTTCCGATAAAAGGTGGCTCGATACAACGATTGCCACATTATCCTCTACCGCAATTTTGCGTAAGTACATCCGGAATTCACGGATACCAGCCGGATCCAGACCATTCGTCGGCTCATCCAAAATCAGAAACTTTGGACGGTGCAGCATCGCCTGTGCCAGTCCGAGACGTTGACGCATCCCTAACGAGTACGTTTTTACTTTTTCATGAATACGATTTTGCAGACCTACTTGTGCTACGACTTCATCAATACGCTGTTTCGTTACCCCTTTATGCATACGGGCAAAGTGCTGCAAGTTTTTGTACCCTGACATATATTTGTACATTTCCGGGTTTTCAACGATTACACCGATATTACTGATCGCTTCTTCATAATTTGTCGACAGTTGTTTCCCATCGATGATTACTTCTCCTTTTGAAGGATACATTAACCCCGTCATCATTCGGATCGTCGTCGTTTTACCCGCCCCGTTCGGACCTAAAAAGCCCGTTATTTGACCTGGATAAAAGTCAAGATTCAAATCTTTAATAATGTGTTTGCCTTTAATCGTTTTATTCAGATTTTTGATTTCCACAATTGGCTGTGACAATTGTCCACACCTGCTTTCTGCTTTTTCTTCTATTACAAGCACTTTTTCGTGTGCCTAAATGTTTATGTATTGGCATTAATGTCTTCACATGTAATAGATTCTAATTACTATACTTGATGAGTATGGAAAAAGTTTCATTATTTATAATTTTTACGACAAAAAACCTCATCAGTTACTTCTGATGAGGCAAAATCAGTTATTTATATTCTCCAACCCATTCGTCTTTTAACAAACCATACACCGCATGATCGACATAATGATTGTACAGCCACTCTGCCTGACGGATTGTCCCTTCATGCATAAAGCCTAGTCGCTCTGCAATATGACGGCTTTTCGTATTGTTGACGGCTGCATGAATTTCGACTTTCCCAAGCTTATATTCATTGAAGGCGATATCAATGATGCCTTTTACAGCGCGTGTCATAATTCCTTCACCTTGGAATTCTTCATCTAAAAAATAGCCGATCTCGCATTTTTTCAGAGACCAGTTAATCGTATTAATCGATACTTTCCCGACAAATTGTCCTTTATAAAAAATCGCTGTATCGAGACCTTCACGTTTTGCAAATTTTGATAAATTCATTGCGGCAAAATCGCGTGTATCTTCGACAGTTTTTGTATTATCTACCCACCCAAGCCATTCGCGTAAATAATCGCGTGAACGGTCAATGAAAGCAAAGATTTCTTCTGCATCATTTTGTGTAATCAATTTTAATTGAATTTCATTATCTACTTCGTAAAAGAACATTACTATCTCTCCAATCTAAGCTCCCATATAAAACAATAAACCCTTTTTTATTTTCTTATCATATAGAGCTATTTCAGAATATGCAATTAAAATATCTAATCCTTTAATGATTTGTGTAAGTTTACCATTTTCACAGCGTTAATTGTGCTTTTTTTAAAGAAAATTCGCAATATTCCCGGTTCGTATTTTGGTAAACTAACTATGAGGTGTTTTTATGGAAAACAATGAACATGCTTGGGGAAAGCTATTAAAATATTATCGTCAAAAAAAGAAGCGGAAACAAGATGACGTAGCATTCGGCATTTGTACCCCTTCCTATTTAAGCCGAATTGAAAACGGACTTGTTATAGCAGAACATTCGATGTATGAGCAGCTGTTTGGAAACTTAGGCATCGATTTCAACCAGCTCGAACAACAATTGAAAAACCAAACCGCTTTTTTGGAGCAGCTATACGGAAAACTATTATCAAATACCGAGCTAACATCCGATGAAATTAAACAATTAACCGTGATCCAAAACGATGAGCAGCCATTTGAACAACAGCTGATGGCAAAGCTTGTGTATGCACGTTTCCTGTACTCAATAAAAGAAGATGATGATGCAAGAACAATACTCAATGAAGTCGAGCCGCTCGTCAACTGGAAAAAAGATCGGATCACGCAGCTATTCGTAGCGATTACAGCGTTCGGCCATCTTTCTTTTCACGAATTTGAACAGTTATCCCTTAAAGAAGCGGAAAATCAATTTGCGCAATATTTATCGAATGCCCACCTGTTTGAGCTGGCTAACTACCATTATCATATCGCTTTTGCGAATCACCGAAGCTACAAGTTGCACAAAGCCCTTGAACATATTGAACTGGCACAGCAATTTTTTACCCACCAGTATAAACCGTTGTTTCAGTTGAAACTTTACTCAATGAAAGGTGTAATTTTTAATGATTTGCACCGATTCCGTGAAGCTATTCAGGAATTTGAAGCAGGACTTGAATTACTGTCAAATGTCCAGTCCATCCAAACACCGATGCAATGGAGCTCACTGCATAACAACATCGCTTACTGTTATGAATGCCAGGAAAATTTCCCGGAAGCGTCCAAACATTATGAACTGGCGAATCAATACGACGAAGACTTGCATTCGGCGATCAACTGGATGCGTACATGCTTTGTACAAAAGGATTTCGATCAGCTGAAAACACTTTTTAGTCGCTATGAAGAGATTCGGTTTACTGTCCCCCATCATATTTATCAGCGGAGGCTATTGCAGTATGCGGTTGATACAGCACATACGATCCGCGGATTGAAATTACTGGAGGATGAAGCTTTTACCCATTTCAATGAACAGCAGTATTATTCGCTAATTCTGTTCTATGCTCCATTATGGGGACAGTTTTATGAGCAGCTCCACGCCTATAAACAGGCAAGTCACTGCTACAGGCAGGCATTGGAAGCGAGTGAAAAAGTTCGTCAACGAATGAGCAGCTAAGGGGTGATGAGATGGCGTTACGTAAAGAATATTTCTATTTATGGTTTGGGTTTGGCGCATCAAAATTGGGCAGCTGGATTTACTTGATCGCTCTCAATTTATCGGTTTGGCATTTGACCGAATCCCCGGCTGCGGTTGCGGGTATCTATATCATTGGCCCGATTGCCCGAATTTTGTGCAGTTTTTTTGCAGGCTCGATCGTAGACAGGGCCAATAAAAGAATCATCTTAATTACTTGTGATGTTTTCCGCGCAGGTCTCGTCTGTACGATGCCGCTGCTTTCGGAAATCTGGCTTATATACAGTTTTATCTTTTTGGCAAATGTCGCCGTCTGTTTTGCCAATCCGAGCAGCACATTTATGATTACAAAACTTGTATTGCCAAATGATCGTCTTCGGTTTAATGCGATCAACAGCATGTTAGGTTCGGGAAGCTTTATGATTGGACCTGCTTTAAGCGGTGCCATTATCGCCATGAGCAGTACTGCTGCGGCAATGTGGGTGAATGGTGTCATGCTGCTGTTCAGTGCGTTCATGATGTATTTATTGCCGAATGTTGAGCAGAAATCGGCAGGTACCGCTACTGTACTGACACCCGCTGTCATCCGGGAAGATTTTTCGATTGTCTGGACTTTCATTTCGCAACGAAAAGCGGTACTGCAGTTCTTTATTTTATATTCAACAGCTTTAATGATCTGCTATTCGCTTGATTCTCAGGAAATGTCGTTTTTGAAGGATTTTCATCAAGTAACGGATTCAGTTTACGGAATCATTGTGGGTATCACGGGAATCGGTGCCATTGTCGGCGGCTATTTGGCTGCCCGATTCGTCAATAATCTGTCACTCGTCTCATACATTGGCATCGGGTTTACATGTACGTTACTATCCTATTTCACATTTTATTTCTCGCCTAATTTAACGATTGCGGTCGCTGCTTTTATATTGCTCGGTCTGTTTATGGCATTCAGCAATGCGGGCTACGCGACCTTTTACCAGCAGACAATTCCGACTGAAATGATGGGACGGTTCGGCAGTTCACTTGGCCTGATAGAAAGCGTAATGCAAATTATCTTAACCTTGATCATTGGATATTTGGCGGAAATCTATACGATTCAGCTGACAACTAGCCTCTTTGCCTTTATCGGTGTTGTCATCGCATGTATCGTCTATTTCCACCTGTTACACAATAAATCACTGTTTGTACAGGAGGAGCTAACATGATTACGTATGAAACAATTTGCTACTGCTGTAAAAAACCATTTTTATTAATAGAAGGAACGGTAAAATACCGGAATTACAAACGGAATATGCAGGGAAAATTTTCCTGTGATTCATGTGACAATAAAATCTTTTCAGAGGCAAGAAGCCAATTTTTACGGAAAATAAACTAATAGAAAAAACCGGGCTTCCTCGATGGAAACCCGGTTTACTGTTTATTTTTTTCGAACCTTATAAAGAACAAACAGCAGTATAAACCATAACGGTGTTAACAGCAGTGATGTTCTCGTTGATTCGGAAATAGCCATAATGACTAGTAAAAATAAGAAGAATGCCAATACTAAATAGTTGATGAAGGGTGTTAATGGCGCTTTGAAAACTGAAGTTTTATGTAATTCCGGATGACGCTTTTTGTAAATGATATGCGAAATCAGAATAATGCTCCAAACCCAAATAAAACAAATCGCACTAATTGTTGTCACGATACTGAATGCATCGTCCGGCATGAAGTAGCTAAGCAATGCCCCAATCGAAACTACGACCGCAGAAAATATCAGACCATTTTGCGGCACCGCATTTTTGTTTAATTTACCGTATGCTTTTGGTGCTTGTTTATTATTACTTAAACTGTACAGCATACGGCTCGTTGAGAACATCCCGCTATTTCCTGCAGAAGCAGCTGATGTCAGCACAACAAAGTTAATTAAACCTGCTGCAATCGGAATACCTACCAATGCGAAAACCTGAACGAATGGTGAACTTGCAGCGCTTAATGTATCCCAAGGATTGATTGTTAAAATGACGAATAATGCCCCTACATAAAACAGCAGAATACGTACGGGAATTTTATTGATGGCAGATGGGATATTCTTTTTCGGGTTTGCCGTTTCAGCAGCAGCTACCCCTACTAATTCAACCCCAACGAATGCAAAGACAACCATCTGGAACGCCATTAAAAATCCAAATGCCCCATTCGGGAATAACCCTCCGTGCTCCCATAGGTTCGATACGGCAACTTTGCCTGTATCTGTTTCAAAACCAATGATCAACAATATAATTCCAATTGCAATCAATGCAACAATTGTGATGATTTTAATCAACGCAAACCAAAACTCCAGCTCTCCGAACAGTTTGACCGTCAATAAATTCAAAATAAGTAAAACTACTAAACATGCGATAGCCGGTACCCATTGCGGGATGTCGAACCAGTATTGCGTGTACATGCCGACAGCGATTATATCCGCCATTGCTGTCATAATCCAGCAGAACCAGTATGTCCAGCCGGTAATATAGCCTGCCCAATCCCCTAAGTATTCAGTGGCGAACTCGGTAAACGATGCATAGCCGCCTTTTGATAAAAGCATTTCGCCAAGTGCACGCATGACGAAAAATAGTGCGATTCCAACGATTAAGTATGCAAAGATAATAGAAGGTCCTGCAAGTGAGATCGCTTTACCTGACCCTAAAAACAACCCCGTTCCGATTGTTCCTCCAATCGCTATTAACTGAACGTGTCGATTTTTCAGATCGCGCTTTAATTCTTGTTGTTCCAAAACGATTCCTCCAAAGGATAAGTATTTTGTCTGTTTACACAGCGCAAAATAATAAGTACTTCATCGCGGTCCATCAAGTAATTTTTTCTGGAAAATTAAAACAGGGACTGATTATGTGCCAGTCCCTGTGTCTAAGAATAATCGATCTCGCCTCTGCGAAATCGCGTCCAGATTTCAAAAAATCTGTGACATCTATCGAGGGCTTTTCTTCTTCAAACAGTGGATGCTACATACACCAATTTTTAAGGAAAAGCGTCTCTCATTACTCTTCTGTCCTTTTGCCTGAGATTATGAACCCTTCGGCGACGCGGTATTCGCGCTCTCTCCAGAAACTGCTCCCGCCAGTAGTTTTATCCACGACGATCAACGCTTGATATGTATGCAATTAGTTGCCTATAGGTCATCTGGCATCTTCCAGTTTCCTATAGCTCGCGTTCAATACTATTATTGTACAATAATCATACTACCAATTTTCTGCCCGCCTTACAATGGATATTCGTAGTCGGTTATTATGTATATAGCAATTTAACCTTATTCCCAACATAATGTTTTCTTCTTACAGAAGATTTATGACTAAAAAAATATTACACCGAAAATTCAATATTTTCAGTGTAATATTTTATATAGAGGAATTGGTAGCCCCTCGTAATTCTGTTTTCGTTTACTGCAGTTTTTCCTGTACTGTTGAATCTTCTTCGTATGTTGTTCGATTGATATCGATCAGCTTACCTTTTGTTGTGTCTGTCTTTTTCATTTTGACAACATACGTATTGTCTAATGCAATGTCTGTGCAGGCGATGTCTTTCTCGCGAATATCTTCAGGGTAATTTAAAGTAATAACTAATGTATCCCCGTCTTTTTCGATTTTTTCAATTTCTCTTCCACAGCCATCTGAATATCCTGTGACAAACAGCACTTCCTCTGATTCAAAATCGATGGGCGGAATCGTTTCAAAACCAAAAATATCGGCCCACGTCGTATAAAGCTTTTCATCCTGCACGATTGAAATACTCGTACCAACTTCAGGAGGAATCGAATCTAAATGAAACTGTAATTCATATTCAACTTGATTTTCTTCCTGAACAGGGTCGGTCGAATTGGATGAGGTTGCTTGTTCTTTCGTATTACATGCTGTAAGTAGAAAGATCAGTCCCATGACAAGCATGCAACTAAAACATTTTTTCAATGTCCATCACCTCGTTTCTTACGTAATTAGTCGGATGAAAAATAAAAAAGTTACGATATTCCCACATTTTATCTGTTACTATTGGTTAATTTAAACTTACAAGATTACGTTAAATAAACTAATAATTCAGCAAGTAAGCTTTTATCATAAAATGGCGTATAATGTAGTTGTTTATCCAACTATTACACCATTCTCTTGGAGGGTTTGTACAAATGAGTACACGTATTGAAAAAGACTTTTTAGGCACATTAGAAATTCCAAAGGACGTTTATTACGGCGTTCAAACAACTCGTGCATTAGAAAATTTCCCGATTACTAAAATGACAATGCACCCTGAATTAATTCGTGCATTTGCCATCGTAAAGAAAAGTTCGGCACTTGCAAATGCCGCTATCGGTAAATTGGATCCGGTAATTGCCAATGCAATTGCACAAGCATCAGATGACATTATTTCAGGACTATTACATGACCAGTTTGTTGTAGATCCAATTCAGGGCGGAGCAGGCACTTCAATGAACATGAATGCCAATGAAGTAATTGCTAACCGTGCACTGGAAATTTTAGGGGAAGAAAAAGGTACTTATTCAATCATTAGTCCTAACAGCCATGTCAATATGGCGCAGTCAACAAATGATGCATTCCCATCGGCTATCCATATCGCAACAGTTTCTACATTAGATAATCTAATTATTGCAATGGAAATGATGCGTGATAGCTTTATCAAAAAATCAGTAGAATTCGATTCAATCGTTAAAATGGGACGTACACATTTACAAGATGCTGTACCCGTTCGTTTAGGTCAGGAATTTGGTGCTTACGCTGCCGTTGTTTCTCGTGATATTGCTCGCATCAAAAAAGCGCAGCAAACAATGCTGCAAATCAATATTGGCGCAACTGCAATCGGTACAGGCTTAAATGCAGATCCGGAATATATGAAATTAGCTGTGGAAAACATTGCGGTTTACAGTGGCTTCCCGTTCATTAAAGTAGACAATTTAATCGACGGTACACAAAATACCGATACGTATGCAGAAGTATCATCAATGCTAAAAATCGCTATGATGAATATGTCGAAAATCTGTAATGACTTACGCTTAATGGCATCAGGTCCAAAAGCCGGATTTGCAGAAATTCGCTTACCGGAACGCCAGCCAGGTTCTTCTATTATGCCAGGTAAAGTAAACCCGGTTATGCCGGAAGTAATTAACCAAATTGCTTTCCAAGTGATCGGTAACGACGTGACGATCTCACTTGCATCAGAAGCAGGTCAATTTGAGCTTAACGTAATGGAACCGGTTCTAGTATTTAATCTGCTTCAGTCGATTGAAATTATGACGAACGGTTTCACAGTATTTACAAAATACTGCCTGGACCATATCGAAGCGAATGAAGCGCGTCTGCATGATTTTGTTGAGCGTTCAATCGGTGTAATTACAGCACTGGCTCCACATTTAGGGTATGAGCGTTCAAGTCAAATTGCGCGTGAAGCACTGCATAGCGGCAAATCTGTACGCGAACTTTGCTTAATGTACAACTATTTCACACTTGAGCAGCTTGATATTATCTTAAATCCATTCGAATTAACGCAACCCGGTATCGCTGGTGAACGCGCATTTGAAAAACAATAATCTAAAACGAAAGCTCCGCCGGGATATTTTCCCTGCGGAGCTTTTTCATTAAATATAGAGCACTTCTTTTGCGAGTGAAATCGCACGCTTGCTAACTTCCAATTTGTCGCCGTCCGCATTTAGCTTCACGACTCCATTTGGCTCATCAAAAATGGATTTCAGCTGTGCTTTCGGTTTGACACCGACCATCATCGGTCCTTTTTCGGGCTCACCTGTACGCAGTTTTTCCTGCTCTCGTGTGACACCTTGTTCTTCCCCGATTTTCGGGAAAGCTGTTGTTTGTTGCTGTAAATTTCGGGGACGTGTCTGGTTATTTAAACTCGAACTCCCTGTGCCAACAGAACGTATCATGAATGATCCCCCTTCAATTATCTTTTCTTACTCTTTCGTATATCAATATCCGCGTAGATTTCAACTTCCAGTAGTGCCTGATTCGCGAGCTGATCTGCTTCACCATTTAGTTTGCGGTCAATATGTTGATATTCCGGTCGAATGCCAAGCTTCTGAAGCTTCACATCGATTTTATCTGCCCACGTTGACAGAACACTATCCGTTACGCCCCATTCGCCGTTCATTTCATTAATGACGACTTGTGAATCACCGTAAATCTTTATTTTTTGGTGATGCACGCCCATTTCCTCAAGCTGCTCTACAGCAAGATTCAGTGCCGCATATTCCGCTTCATTGTTTGATGTTAAATACTCCGCCAGCTGATTCGTCCGCAAGCGATAGTTTTTTCCGTTCTGTTTATAATAGACGACTATCCCTAAACCGGCCAGCTTTTCTTCTCTATTAAAACCGCCATCAAAATAGACTTCCACTTCGGTAGGTTCTGTTTCGAGAGATTTCAAATATTTTTTTAGCTCTTTTAATGTCCATGTACTGTCATGTTCATCTGTCATCACAATATTTTTTGTACGGCCCGTGTTTTCCATATCCAGTACAAGCGTATAGGCATGCGCTGCAGGAATTGCCTCACTTCGCCATGTAATTTCCTGCTTGGCCTTTGTGATATATTGCCATTCAATCGTCAATTCCAATCGGCTCTCCCCTTCCATTTTTCGTTTGCTGCAAATCTTCTATAAGGTAAAACTTCATTCAGTGGGGGGTTTTTCATCTCCACTGATTGTTAGTTGAACCAATTCGCCCTGCTCAATTTTAGAGGCGGGAATCGTACTACCTGTTAATACGGGATAAAACCAGTTAATACAAAGTGTACTAACCATTATGCCAACTATAAACGGTGGTGATACAAAAAATAAAAAATCTGAGCTGCCGATCGGTACTTTTATCAGCAATCCGAAAATGATAGGCTGCAGAATGCAAAAGATAAAACTTGTTAAGTAAAGTGCACGTTTGCTGTAATTTTTACGCATGAGGTACAGCACATAATACCAGGGAATCACGACAAAAAAATAAATCGGCAAAACATAAATAATTATGGACAGAGCAGTACCGAATGTGATCGATTCATTAATATAAGGCAATGAAAATGCAATAAAAACCATGACCGCCATGACATAAGGTAAAAAACCGGTTAAAATGATTTGCCAACTCTTCATCACATTCCCCCTACTTCCAATCATTATACCAAACACTATTTGCCTATACAAAATTTGCATTTACGGGTATAGTACAGGGGGTGATAAAATGAAGGTAAAATTTTATGAAAATAATGAAAAACGCGTACTAGGTATTACATTAAAAGATCCAGCATTAGCCGAGGACAATAATATGGCACTCCATGTTTGCAAAAACGAAGCTGATATTATCGAAAACCGCCAACAGCTTGCCTCACTGCTGCAAACCGAATTATCAGAGTTTGTATGCGCCAATCAAACACATAGTGCCAACTTCTTCCGTGTGGAAAAATCGGAAATCGGCAAAGGAGCAACCGACAACACAACTGCTGTTCATGATACCGACGCATTGTATACGTACGAACCGAACGTTGTGATTTCAAGCTTTACCGCAGATTGTGTACCGGTCTTATTTTATAATGAAAAAACAAATGTCATCGGGGCTGTGCACTCTGGATGGCAAGGGACGATTAAAGAAATTACATTGAAGTTGCTTCAACATTTACAACAAGAGGAAAATTGCGATTTACGTGATTTGAAAGTAATGATCGGGCCAGCAATCAGCCAAGAGAAATTCGAAGTGGATGCCGATGTCCAGGAAAAATTCAAAGCACTCGGTTATGCGGACGAATTTATGTACTGGAATGAAGAAACGAGCAAATTCCATATCGACAACCAATTAACCGTGAAAACACAGTGCATGCTTGCAGGTGTGCCTGAAGAAAACATTTCGATTGACCGAATGTGCACATTTTTGGATGAGGACGGATTCTCCCATCGCCAGGACCGCTCAACCGGCAGGCACTTGAGCTTTATTATGCGAAAAGAATAGATTTCGTTAATAAGTGTGTGAAAAGGAATACCTAACATTCAGTAGGTATTCCTTTTTTCATGAGTCTAAAACCGGCATAATCATGGTGCTACAAGTTCAACCTTGATTCTATCCGGATCTTCAAAAAAAACAGCGTAATAATTTTCCCCTCCTGCATAGGGATGTTTATCAGTATAAAGGATATTAACGCCTTTACTTGTTAACTTTCTTGTCATCTCATCTACTTGTTGACGCGAACTTGCATGGAAAGCCAAATGATTTAGACCTACCCGGCATCTATGATAAGGAATATCCATAAACCGTTCTTCTGCTTGCACGAAAACGATATAGGTCTCTCCGATTTTCCAACTCTGTCCACTTTCCCACGATTGATAAGATTCATATCCCAATTCTTCTAACAACCATCCCCAAAAGTTAATGGAAGTTTTTAAATCTGAAACATATAGTTCAATATGATGAATAAGCCCTTTTGACAATGGATGACTTCCTTTCTATCTACCAAATAATCCTAATCGATATTTTAGATGAGGTAAGTTTTGTATAGTTTTTGTAATAACAAGAATTTCTGGTCATACTTCATTTTTACACTCTCTATTGCGGCTGAGTATTCACTCTCTTACCTATTTTATTCTCTATACCTTAACATAAATATCCATTTTATATTATTCATACTGACAGAATAGAATTATTCGTCAAACAGGTTTCCATTTATACATTGTAATACGATGTACATTGGATTAATATGTATTTAAAGGCGGTGATTGTAAAAAATGGAGAAAGAAATGATGAAAGGGAGTATCGATATTTTACTGTTATCCCTACTGGCAGAACAGGATCGGTACGGCTATGAAATGACAAAGCAGCTTCGTGTTTTAAGCGATGAAGCCTACTCGATGAATGAAGGAACGTTATATCCGGCATTAAAGCGTTTAGAACAGCATCGTTTTGTGACCAGTTACTGGCAAGATGAAACTTCCGGAAAACGCCGGAAATACTATGCCATTACGGATATTGGACGTGAAAAATTAAAGCAAAAGTTATCAAGCTGGGAGCAATTGACCCGTTTAATCAAACGAACGGCAGGTGGGTTATATGGAAATCGTTAAACAATATGTTGAAAAAATTATAGCGAATTTGCCAATCAATGATGATGAACGTACATTGATGAATGAAGAATTTGAAAATCATATTTTGGAACATATCGATGAATTACGAATGGTTGGCTATACAGAACAACAAGCCATTCAGCTCGCTTTGCAGTCGTTTGGTGAAGCGCATCACATTGAAAAAGAAATGAAGAAAGTGTTGTTTCCGCATTATAAATGGATCCGCTTTTGCGCGGTGATTGTATTTACAACGTTTACACTATGTTTGAGCTCCCACTTTATTACAAAATGGCTGGAGCCACGTAACGACTCACCTATTTCCACCGATGTTATTTTGTCGCTGCTTTTTCTCTGTACAGTCGTTTTCGGAATATGGGAGCTACTATATAACGAAGCGAAAAAGGCCTACAAAACAAAATGGCTGAATGTGGCCACGATTTTTATCGTACCGACATTCGTATATGAAATGATTGTCTATTGGCAATTCCAGCCGGATACATTAGAGGATTGGTTACTTCATGATGAACTATTAATTCCTTTATACGTAATCTTTTATGTTGTCGGACGCCAATTATATACGTATAGTATTGGCGAACGAAAAATTAGGGGGTAAAAAGGCAATGGGAATCGCATTATTAATCATAGTTGTTGTCGCAGCAATTGGCCGGGCGGTAACAAAAAATCAATCTAAAAGAAGAAATCGGATCGTATGGGGTATCCTGGTCATGATTGTGTTAAACCCGTTTGTTTCTTGGCTAATTGGTATTTGTTTCGCAATTTTTGCCGGGGAAGGCTTTGCAGGAATGGGCGTGATGGTCATACTGTTTATTGCAATGTTTTTCATTGGTGCTTTTATTTTGATTAGTGGCCTGTTAACAAAGGCAGATACAGAACAAGCGTCTCCAAAATAGGAGACGCGTTAAATGATTTAAAATCGTAGTGATTAATTAAAGGTTTTCAATTTTTTCCACATCCGCATCAGTTAGTTCGAAATCGAAAAGATCCAGATTCGCTGCCTGATTCTCACGGTTGTGTGATTTCGGAATAACGACAACACCGCGCTCGATTTGATATTTCAATAAAACTTGTGCACCCGATTTATCATAGGCTTTGCCGATTTCATCCAACACTTCTTCTTGATGTGCTTCAGTTTTCATCGGTCCCCATGCAACAGGTGTAATGCCCTCGTCTTTTAATAAAGCAAGAAGGTCTTCGTTCTTTTCTTTTAAGTTGATTTGTATTTGATTAACTGCTGGCTTCACTTTCGCGAATTCTTTCAATTCATCCAGATGATTTTTTCTAAAGTTTGAAACGCCGATTGCTTTCAATTTACCTGCTTCGTAATATTCTTCAAAAACTTCCCAAGTGTTTTTAAACTGTTCCTTGTCCTCGATTGGTGCATGAATCAGAAGCAGGTCCAAATAGTCTGTTCGGAAATTTTTTAGACTGTTATCGATTGCTGCTCGAGTCGACTCCTTTGAAGATACATATTCTTCTCTCGCCGGAATTTTCGTTGTAATGAACAACTCTTCTCGGGGTACTGTACTTTCTGCTAAAATTCCCCCGACAAGCTCTTCGTTTCTATAACTAATCGCTGCGTCTATTGATCGATATCCTAACTCAAGTGCTGTTACGAGCTCAGGAATTTCATTTGTTAACGCTCCGTTATAGTCGTTATTTTCTTTACCATACGTATTTGTACCTGTACCAACAATCGGCATTTTTATTCCATTATTAAGTGTGATGTATTCCATATTTTTGGTACTCCCCTTTTATTCTTAAATTATTTTACTGATTAAGTATATCATAACAAAATATAGAATCTTCAGAAATCGATCCAGTAGACATAAATCGTACTCAAATAAAAAGGAGCACTGTTCCCCGTCGGAAGCGCGCTCAATTATTGGTGATGTGCCTGCATCAATTCTCCCACTTAAGGTTCTTCAGGTACTTTCTTTAATTGTTTTCTTCGGATGGCATACACTACTATCAGTAAAATAGGTAAGAATACACCAATTGTATAGGAGAACATTAAACCTATTGTAGTATCCCACCGCTGCTGGTAAATGACATCAGGGAAAATTACAATCGAAATGACTACCGCAATGATTCCAAAAGGTATCGTTAACGGGCGGTAATCCTTTAAATTGAATATTTGCGCGAAACCTAAAACAGTAACATAAAAATAAATGGTTGCCTTATAATAAAGTGCGATAATCCAAAGTGTGCCCATTAATGCCTCAATCCGTTGTATAAATTCACCGATGTTAATCCTTTTAGCCAATACATAGCCCGGATACAGCTCTATTCCAGTATTATAAGCCCCTAATACTGCTACACATAAAAACGTAAAAATAATAATGACAATTCCACCTAATAAGTTCCCAATCAAAAAGAACTTTTTAGCTTTAAGGCCTGTGTTAACAAAGGCAGGAAAAATCATTAATAACACAATAGCATTGACCGAAGTTACTTCTATAAAAGATAAAGATGTTTGAACAATTTTTTTAGGTTCGGCTTCAAATACTGGTTGCAAGTTATCTAAATTTACTTGCGGAGAAATGAAAAATACTAAAAAAAGAAAAAATATCAAGCAAAATAGAATTAATACTTCTGCAGAACGTGCAATTGTTTCTAATCCTAATCGGACGCCCATCACAATAATAATTGCCAATAGGATATTTAGTTCGGAAACCATTGTGCGATTAAGCAGAATAACCATATTACGATTAATCCAATTGCTGTGCCGAGGGTTGCAACAATCCAAGCATCTTGTTTTGTTTCGGAAGCTAATAATGACGGAACAATTAAGATACTTGTACCAACTGAAAACAACACGACTAAAACCATAAATTGATATGGATTTATTTTAATATCCTGCATCATGCCTTACCCACCTTCCACTGAGGGATCTTTTGAACAAACAACTCTTTTTCAAGCACTCCTTTTATTTTTACATGGCGATTATTCCTTAAGCTTTTCTAAAAATGAACTATTCACCGTCCCTGTAAGGCGAATTTTCATATCTACTTTAACATTCACTGTTAAGTCAGAAAATTCCTCGTCCCAATTTTCTTTTATCTTATTCCACTCTTCCGGGTTGGCGCGATGGATAGCTTCACCAAATCCAAATATGTCTGATTGGTATTCTTCTTGTAGCACATCGATTGTCTCATTTATTATTCTTGTCGCTTCTTTTTCATAATTTTTCTCAAGCTCCTGTATGGCTTCCGGATTCTTTAAATCAATTTTACATCTAACTTCGCCTACCTTCCCCTCGGCTTTCGTATGGATATTTACTTCGGGTTTTCCATGGACTATATTTCCCTCGACTTTAGAATGGAAGTTAGTCACTTCAATGGTAGATTTCCCTTCGTTAGGACAAGATATTGATGTTACGGTTGATTTAACTGAATTGGTTATACCGCTATACCCCCTACTATCTTGTTCAGTTAACCAGCCCATCAGCCGATCTTCTTTAAATACGGCTAAATTATCATATTGGATTTGAGCTGGCTTAGAAATGGATTCTATATTTTGTTGGGTGGATCCTATTTGTTTATTGCCTGTCAACTGAATCCCCGTTAATACAGCTTCTTTTCCGTCACTTATAAGATTGACTATCAATTCATCTAAAGTAACACCAGTCGTACCTGCCCAAGCCTTTTCCGATACTTTTAGACCTGCAAACATCTTACTGGCAGGGATGCTTTCCAAATCTGTTGTGACATTCAGAATTTCTCTGGCGGTTACATCCTTAGCAACAACAACATAGAAGTCAGGTCGAAGTTCCCAATCCCTAGCGAGTAAATCCAAAGATTCACCTATTCCTTCCTTAGCCAATTCTTCACCAATGATCAGCATTTGAAGGTGTCCGGGATATATTTTCCTAGGCGAGACTTTTGTCATTCTACGAAGTGCTTCATAAACTGTTTCCCCATTCTCTGTAAAAAGTGTGACTGTTGCACCCCCTGTCCCGTCTTTCATGGAAACGGCAGAAGGTACAACTACTTGTGCGGTTACCTCGTATTCATCTTCACCCTCCACTTTATCAATACCCAATGCCAGTGTAATTGCGAGCTCGTTTAACTCCCTCTTATCCCAGCACCCCGTAAGAATGAAATTAAGGATTATGAGAATAAACATGTACTTTTTCAACATTTAAGTCCCTTTCATTCCTTATTTTTTGGTGGTGCTGGCTTTGCAGTGGATGGATTTTGTTCCCTAACTCTATTTTTTTGACTGATTAGATGGGGTCGGGTCAACAAGCTCCAGAGCGGAAATACAATAAACGTATCCTTTTGATCGGAAACATTAAATGGTGCAACCGGTGACATATAAGGTATCCCAAACGAGCGTAAACTGCATAAATGTAAAATTAAAGCGATTAATCCAATAGTAATTCCATAGAGACCAAATGATGCTGCTAAAGCCATAAATGCAAAGCGGAGTATCCTTGTAGCAATCGCCATATCGTAAGAAGGTGAAACAAAACTGGATATAGCCGTAATTGAAACAATGATTACCATCATGGCTGAAATTATTCCTGCCTCCACAGCAGCTGTACCTATAACAAATGCCCCAACAATGGACATTGCTGAACCAATCGCACGAGGCATCCTTACACCAGCTTCGCGTAATATTTCAAACGTTATTTCCATTATTAGTGCCTCAACAAATGCTGGAAATGGAACACCTTCTCGCTGAGCTGCAAGACTGATAAGGAGTGCAGGTGGTAGCATCGTTTGATGAAACGTCGTGATTGCAATAAATAATGCAGGTGCCAGCAATGTAATTGTAAATGATAAAAAACGTAGGAGCCGAACAAGACTCCCTATAAGCGTCCGAACATAGTAGTCTTCCGGAGATTGAAAAAACTGTATGAATAATGCTGGAACAATGAGCACAAAGGGGGTTCCATCTACAATGATCGCTATGCGTCCCTCGAGTAGTGCAGCGGCTACTACATCCGGTCTTTCTGTATTAAAGACAGTAGGAAAAGGTGTATATGGCGTATCCTGAATTAATTCCTCGATATTTCCGCTTTCCAGAATTCCATCTATCATTATTCGATCCATTCGTAAATTGACTTCTTTTACTATTTCATCATTTGCAATGCCATTGATATAGGCTATGGCAACATTTGTTTTCGTTCGTGTACCAATCTTTTTTGACTCAATCCAAAAGTTAGGATCTTTAATTTTCCTGCGGATCAGCGCTGTATTGACACGTAAATTTTCGGTAAAACCTTCGCGCGGACCTCTAACTACTGTCTGCGCCACTGGTTCCGTAACCCCACGCTCAACCCATTGCCTGTTGGAAATAGTTAAGCCATGATTATAGCCATCGATTAAAATAATCGTATCCCCTGACAAAAGGTCCGTAAATAGTACATCAAAGTCTGCTATTTCTTTAATATCCCCTACTGTCATAGCGACATCTTTTAATACGGTGATAAGATTTTTCTGAGGAAGTGTCTTTCCCAGTAATTCAATCTCCTTTATATCCAGCATCAGCGTTTCCAGAATAAAGTTTTGTAAAGAAGTTGTATCGGTTAATCCGTCCGTATATATAATTCCGGCTTTTATCGTTCCTTCTTTACCAATTAGAATATCGCGAATGACAATATCCGAACTGGTTCCAAGAGCATCTTTTATAAATTGTAAGTTCTGTTGAAGATTTGTTTTTATCAGATCATTTTCAATGTCATCCACTTCCTGAATCTGAGTAGCGGGAGAGGAACTAACTTCACGAAATTTTTCCTTTTTCTTAAACCACATCGTATCCCTCTCCTCTTCTTCATTCAACCATTTATAATTATCAATTGGTAATTTATATTATAGACATAATTTAAGTCTATGTTAGAGTATGAACGATTTGGTTATTTTTTATACGAATGATACAACGGGCAAGGGGTTTGTAAAACGGAGCCATAGGAAGTTATTTCTGCAAATTTAAACATCTCGAGCCTGATAACTGTGACCGTTCTTTTAAAAACAGTTCAAATGAACCCGAAATGTAATTTACTGTTCATCCCCCGTTCATATTCAATTTATAAACTATGGATGTAAAGAACAGATCGGAGGAAAGTAAAAATGAATATTGCGTGGAAAGAAATCAAGAAAAATAAAGTGAGATTTTTAATTTTAGGTTCCATTATTTTTCTAGTTAGTTTATTAACATTTATAATATCTGGTTTGGCAAATGGATTATCGCAAGACAATGCTTCTTTAATTCAAGATTTACCAGATGGTCAATTTTATATGAATAAAGATGGAGATGAAACTTATAATCTGTCAAAAATAGATAGTAGTATACAGGATAAAATAATAAACAACGAAAAAGATGCTGTGGCATTTTCAATTCAAATGGGTTTCTTAACTAACAAAACTGACAAACAACAGAGCGTAGCCTTTGTTACATCCAATGATTCAGAACTATTTGAGAAGGTGGAAGATGGGGAGATTATATTAGATCGCTCAATGGAGGACAAAGGGATAAAGGTTGGAGATACGTTAACGAATAATCAATTCAGTGGCGAATTTAAAGTAAAGGGTTTTGTCGACCAAAAGAAATTCAGTCATGCCCCGGTTGCATTTATAAACACTAAGAATTTCCAGGAAATGTATCGGGTTATGGAAATGCAACTGATATTCATACCGGGAGGAGATTCTTCACAACAATTCACAGGCTTGCAATCCTTTACGAACAAGGATTTCCTCAATACCATTCCAAGCTATAATGCAGAACAGATGTCATTAAATATGATTGTTTGGTTTTTAGTTGTAATTAGCGGAATGTTATTTGCCATCTTTTTTTACATGATGAATATTCAAAAAGTCGGTTTATATGGGATTTTAAAGGCAATCGGTATGAAAACAAGCAGGCTGTTCAAAATCATGTGGTCACAAATGCTCTTTATAACGGTCGTTTCGCTTATATTGTCCATTTCTTTCAGCCAAGTATTTAATATGATTGCACCTGAGGGAATGCCTTTTTATTTAACATTTGAAAAAACCGCCCAATTATCTATAGTTTTCCTGCTAATCGGTTTTATCGGAGCTACACTCTCTGGAATACAAATCAAAAAAATCGAACCATTACATGCGATACAACAAGGAGAGGCTTAATATGACAATATTCACACTAGAAGATGTTAGGAAAACATTTGTTACTGGTGAAGTAGAGGAAGAAATACTAAAAGGAATCAACCTTACGCTTAAAGAAGGAGAGGTAACAGCATTAGTAGGTGCATCAGGTTCTGGTAAAAGTACGCTCCTTACTATAGCTGCAGGATTACAACCTGTATCTGATGGGCAAGTTATATTCGATGGAAATAATATGACTGCCATGAGTTCTGAACAGGTTCGAAAAATTCGGGCTAGCAAATTTGGCTTTGTCTTTCAATTTGCTCATCTTGTTCCTTTTCTCACAGTTGAAGAACAGTTAATGTTAATGCTGGATGTTTCTGAATCAAACTTAAGCAAACTGGAAAAACATGCAGAAGTTAATAACATTCTACAACTAGTTGAAATGAATCATAGGAAGCATGCTTACCCCTCTTCCTTATCGGGGGGAGAAAAACAACGGATCGCCATTGCCCGAGCAATCATCCATAAACCGAAAGTTCTCTTTGCAGATGAACCAACTGCCAGTCTTGATTCAAGGAAGTCCAGAGATGTTATGCTGTTAATTCAAGATTTAACTAAAACGTTGAATATCGCTACATTAATGGTTACCCATGATGAGGAATTACTTTTATATGTAGACCATGTGATTAAAATGAGTGATGGAATGGTTTTGCAAAGTAAAGAGTAGATTCTAATAGATGAATAATGTAGCAGAACATAAATGAACAGCCTGGACGTGTATGGCTGTTCATTTGTTAGTTCATTAAATAGACGAAATTTCTATAAAACAGGAGAAAATAGAATGACAACAATTTTAATTGTAGATGACGATATCAATATATTACAGCTTGTAAACATCCACTTGTCCGAAGCAGGTTTCAAAGTTTTCCAAGCAAAAGACGGGACTGAAGCATTAGGGATTCTTAATCGAGAAGTATGTGATTTAGCAGTAGTGGATGTAATGATGCCTTTTATGGATGGTTATGCCCTAACAAGGGTGATTCGAAAAAAATACGATATTCCCGTTATCCTTTTAACTGCCAAAAATCAAATTGAAGATAAAGAAGTAGGATATAAATCTGGTACGGATGATTATCTAGTCAAGCCGTTTGAACCAAAAGAATTAAATTTTAGAATTGAAGCCTTACTGCGTCGATATGATAAGCAATCCGATGAATCAATTATTCGTTTAGGAAGTACAACTATTAATAAAAAAAGCTATGAGGTTCTGATTGGTGACCGGACGATTCTCTTACCCTTAAAGGAATTCGAACTTCTGTATTTCCTTGCTTTAAATCCTATGCAAGTATTTTCTCGTGATCACCTAATCGAACATATCTGGGGTGTGGATTACGAAGGAGATGAACGGACAGTAGATGTTCATGTCAAACGATTAAGAGAACGTTTTTCTAAATTGACAGATGATTTTCATATTAAGACAGTGCGTGGGGTTGGCTATTCATTGGAGGCAAACAGAAGATGAGATCTCTTTATGTGAAGTTTGTTGTGTTCACCATTGGAATTATGATTTTTAGTGGAATTTTAGCTTTTTTAATCTCGAATACGTATTATCAGCAAAAATTAAAACCATTTAATGACCAGAAAAACACAACAATTGCATTAAACATTGCTGAATTTACCGGGAACCAACCTGATTTAGATCTCAAAGATTATTTTGAAAACATTTCGTCAATTGGTTATCAAATTTTCCTCGTTGACAATTCAGGTAATGAATTTTATTTTGGTGCACCCTTTAGGGAAAAGACATTGTCTCATTCCACCAAAGAACAAGTAATAAACGGTGATATCTTTCATGGTATTTTAAATTTCCCTCAGGAGACATTTGTTACAGGATTTTTTGCAAACGAATTGAAAAATACGATTGGTGTTCCATTGACACATAACGAGAAAAAGTATGCGCTTTTCATTAGACCGGATATTAAGCTATTATTTAACGAAATGCATATTTTATTCGGATGGCTGCTGGCTTTGGCGATTATGCTGAGTATCATAATGGTCATTTTTATAACTAAATATTTAGTTCATCCAATCTCAAAACTTACATCTGCAACAAAATCACTCTCAAACGGAAATTACAATGTTGATCTTGATATTACCCGTCATGATGAATTAGGTGAACTTTCACATAGTTTTTTACGGATGGCCAGTAAACTGGAGCAGATGGATGAAATGAGGAAAGAGTTTATTTCGAATATTTCTCATGATATCCAGTCGCCTTTATCTAATATAAAAGGATATGCAAACCTTTTGAAAAGCGAATCCATGAGTCCGGAAGATAAAAGCAATTACATTTCGATTATCAACGGAGAGATTAAAAGACTGTCTACATTAACAAGACAGCTATTACTTCTTGCTTCGTTAGACCGAGATGAGGATATTATGAAAAGAAAGTCAGTTAATATCGGAAAGCAAATTAAGGAACTTATACGGAGCAATCAGTGGCAGATTGGAGAAAAAGGTATTACGCTCGGGTTCACATTACCGGATGTAGAAATTACTGGGGACCCATCCTTACTTAATGCGGTCTGGGACAATCTGTTAACCAATGCCATCAAATATAATAAACCGAATGGCATTATTGAAATATCCATTAAAGAACAAGGAAAATCGGTGTTGGTAATCTTTGAAGATTCGGGTATAGGTTTGAATGATAAAGAGAAAGAAAGAATTTTTGACCGCTTTTATCGAGTAGATACTGCACGGTCTCGTTCAGTTGATGGAACAGGACTGGGACTTTCAATAGTTGCTGCTATCGTTACATTACATGGTGGAATCATTCATGTGAATAGTATTGAAACCCAAGGAACGAGCTTTGTCGTAGAATTGCCTGTCAGGTAGTAACAGTAAAAAAAGGGTTCACTATCAATTCATATGTGAATTTGATAGTGAATCCACTTCCCTGTTATACATTCCAATCATACCGGATAAACAAATATTATTTATTGAAAAGGTCGGTGCTGTGCGGTACATGCTTTTTTGCTGACGGATCAATAAACAACCGTGCCGCACTAATGGCAACCGGCGCTTCACCGAAACCAGTTGCAATCAATTTCACTTTTCCATCGTAAGTTGATACATCACCAACAGCATAGATTCCCTCGATATTTGTTTCCATTTTAGAGTTTACAATAATGGAATTTTTCTCGATTTCTAATCCCCACTCCTTGATTGGACCTAATGACGATTTAAATCCATAGTTTACAATTATGTCATCAACGTCAAGTGTTTCTTTATCTCCTTCTGCATTCCGGATGATAATTTGTTTAATGCCGTTTTCATCGCCAAACAACTCATCCGGCATATAAGGTGTTTTGATATCTACACTTGATTTGAACAGATTTTCAACACTGTACTCATGCGCTCGGAATTGATCTCGTCTATGGACAATTGTAACTTTGTCAGCAATAGATTCAAGCATAAGCGACCAGTCAATAGCTGAGTCTCCTCCGCCGAAAATGACTACATTCTTTCCCTTAAAATCATTTATATCGCTGATGAAATAATGAAGATTTTTGCCCTCATAGTATTCTGCTCCTTCAACTTCCAACTGTCTTGGCTGGAATGCACCAAGACCTGCTGTAATAATGATTGTTTTTGAATAATGGATTTCTTCGTTCGTTGTCAGCTTAAATATTCCGTCATCCAACTTTTTAATCGTTTCGACACTTTGTCCAGTTACTACTGTTTGGTCAAACGCTGACATTTGTTCTTTCAGATTATTGACAAGTTCCTGCGCCCGCACCTTCGGAAATCCTGCGATATCATAAATATATTTATCAGGATAAAGTGCAGCAAGCTGCCCACCTAATTGTGGAAGACTTTCAATCAGTTTAACTTCAAGCTGGCGCATGCCGCCGTAGAATGCCGTAAACATCCCCGCAGGACCTCCGCCGATAATCGTGACATCATATACCTTTGAATCTTCCTTCATATTGATGGCTCCTATCATTATTGGTTTATTTCTAATAAAGATGGATTGAAAAATTAAAGTCCATTATTTTCAATTCCATTTAACACTTCGATTGTAAGTTTCCACTATAATAATTTTCAAAACCTATACTGTGTATCTATGTTGGTATATTCTTATTAAATTTAAACTTCGAAATGGATCGTCATTCCCAATCATCCTGTAAATCCTCTTAGTCCTATTATGAATGGTTAGCCTTCTTTATTCAGGAAGTCGGTATTTTTACAATTTTACACGCTGCAGTCTCAATGCATTCAACACAACCGAAACGGAGCTGAATGCCATTGCTGCGCCTGCTACCCAAGGTGCGAGGAAACCGAGTGCAGCGATTGGAATACCGATGACATTGTAGGCAAACGCCCAAAACAGGTTTTGTTTAATATTCGTCATCGTTTTACGGCTCATTAAAATCGCATCGGCAATACTGTTCAAATCTCCGCGAATCAATGTAATATCGGCCGCCTCCATCGCAACATCCGTTCCTGTGCCGATTGCCATCCCAATATCAGCTACCGCAAGGGCCGGTGCGTCGTTGATCCCGTCACCAACCATCGCAACATTTCGTCCTTGTTGCTTCAAGTTCTCAATTTGCTGTGCCTTTTGTTCCGGCAGCACTTCAGCAATGACTTCATCAATGCCCACTTCTGCTGCAATCGCTTTAGCCGTTCGTTCATTATCACCTGTAAGCATAATCACTTTCAGACCAAGTGCATGCAGACGTCTTACCGCTTCAGCAGATGTTTCTTTTACCGTATCTGCAACGGCAATAATTGCAGCGAATTGGTTGTTAATTGCTACTAGCATCGCCGTTTTCCCTTGCTGTTCCAATGAAATCAATTGCTGTTCGATCGATTCTTCAATACTAATTTGTCGATCCCGCATCAGTTTTCTCGTACCTACAGCTACTTCTACATTATCCACTTGCGCTTCAATACCAAGCCCTGGTAGTGCCTGGAAGCTTGAAACAGCCGATAGCTTAATCCCGCGCTCTAATACACCTTCAACAATTGCTTCTGCCAATGGATGCTCAGACTGTTTTTCTGCAGAAGCAACAATGCGCAGGACATTATTTTCTTCTAAATCACTGAACAGTACAACATCTGTCAAAACCGGTTTCCCGTTTGTAACCGTTCCTGTTTTATCGACAACGACAGTATCTACAAAACCAGTCTGTTCAAGGTGTTCCCCGCCTTTAAATAAAATGCCAAACTGTGCCGCACGTCCTGAACCGGCCATAATTGACGTTGGTGTCGCCAAGCCAAGCGCACATGGGCATGCGATGACAAGTACCGCAATTGTCGCCTCAAATGCCTGAATGAATTCTCCTCCGATCAGCCACCACAAAATGAACGTCACAATGGCAATTCCCACTACTATTGGTACAAATATATTGGAAATCTTATCGGCAAGACGCTGAATCGGTGCTTTGGAACCTTGTGCCGACTCGACGATTTTAATGATTTGCGACAGTGCTGTTTCACTGCCAACCTTTAATGCCTTCATTTCCAGTGCACCGTTTTTGTTCAGTGTTGCACCATAAACGAAATCGCCTATGTTTTTTTCTACCGGCAAACTTTCGCCCGTCAGCATCGATTCATCCACCGCAGAAGTTCCGGAAACGACTTCTCCATCCACTGGAATTTTTTCACCCGGTTTCACGCGGACAATATCATTGATGCGCACTTCTTCAAGCGGCACCGCCTGTTCGACACCAGCACGAATCACAAGCGCTGATTTTGCCTGCATGCCCATCAATTGTTTGATTGCCTGCGAAGACTTGCCTTTTGCACGCGTTTCAAACAGTTTCCCTAATAAAATCAACGTAATCAGCACCGCGCTCGTTTCAAAATACAAGTGTGGCATATGACCGCTCGGATGGGCGAGCATTTGATAAATACTGTAAAAATAGGCCGCACTCGTTCCCATCACTACGAGCACATCCATGTTTGCCGCACCACTGCGTAATGATTTGTATGCACCTACGTAAAACTGCCACCCAATAATAAATTGAACGGGTGTTGCTAATGCGAGCTGTACCCAAGGATTCATGAGCATATCAGGCACGTATAAAAAACTCGTAAACGAAAAATGTGCAACCATCGTCCATAACAGAGGTAATGATAAAATGGCCGCCGCGGTAAATTTAATTGTTTGCCGTTGGATCGCCTTTTCCCGATGGTCAACCGGATCGCCCTCAACGACTGGTTGTGCACCATAACCGATCTTTTCAATCCGCGCAATAATATCGGACATCGATACTTGAGAAGGATTAAATTCTATCGTCGCTTTTTCCAATGCCAAGTTCACATTTGCCGAAGCAATACCGTCCATTTTCCCGAGCACCTTTTCGATTCTTGCCGAACACGCCGCACACGTCATTCCATCGATTGTAAAGTCGACTTTCTCTTTTACGACATCATAACCGAGCGCTTGGATCTTTTGCTCAATATCCTGTGCTTTGATGACCGTTTCATCATACTGAATCGCTGCTTTTTCAACCGCTAGATTGACATTCGCCGATTCGATCCCTTCCATCTTGTTCAGGCCTTTTTCAATTCTTGCCGAACATGCCGCACACGTCATACCTGTTACTTGCAATGTCAGTTCTTTTGTCATGTTCTCACCTCTTTATACCTCAAGGGGGTATGGAATTTTGTAAAAAGAGAGGTTCTCTAAATTAGAGAACCTAAATCATTTGTAAACATCAATCATTCAACAACGTCGTAACCTTGTTCATCAATTGTTTCTTTGATCTGCTCAACAGTAAGGGCATCTTCGTTATACGCAACCGATACTTTTTTCTCAGCAAGATCCACTTTTACTTCCTGTACACCAACTAATGCGCCAACACTGGTTTCTACAGATTTCACACAATGACCGCAAGACATACCATTCACATTTAACGTTACATTTACCATACTCGAACACTCCTTATTTTTTCATCATTTTTTGAATAGTTACGACAAGCTCGTCCAATACTTCAGTATCGCCTTCATTTAGACGATCCACGACACAGCCTTTTAAATGACCTTCCAGCAATATCTTCGCGACACTATTTAATGCCGATTGCGTTGCGGATAATTGTGTAATCACATCATCGCAATACACATCTTTATCAATCATGCCTTTGATTCCGCGAATTTGCCCTTCGATTCGATTTAATCTTGTCGTTAAATCTTTTTTTATCGGTTCAGGATGATGACTTTTACGACAGCTCACTTCATGAGTTTCCAATAATCCATCATTTTCATGAATCATTCAATCAATCCCCCTTACTTAATTTTACATTACCATACCTATAAGGGGTATGTAAAGCGTTAAGAAAAACGCTGAAGTCCTTGTAAAAAGAACTTCAACGCTATTTTATTTCGTACACACCATAATGAAACTTGGCTGTTAACCGCACATCACGCTGGAACTGGTACTTTTCAAACCAGTCCGATTTATAATGGGCCTTTAACACCACCCGGCTTTTCGCAACACGCTTAGCTTCAGCCACCCATTCATCAGTTAACGTTAAGTGCTTTCCGGCAAAACGCAACGCTTCAAAATTTGTCGATTCTTCAATGATTTCCTCGAACATCGGGTCCATGTAGACAACATCAAAGCTGTCATCTTCTTGCTTCTTTAAATATTCTAGAGCAGTAGTATGAACAACTTGGATATTTCGCATGCATGCAGTTAACGGAAGTTCTGTCGTGTCATAATTTTGCATCCCAGTTTTCACAATAAATGCGACATTTTGATCCGCTTCCACACCGATTACTTTCCCTTTTTCGCCAACTGCAAAGGTCGCCAATAAACTATCGGCCCCGATGCCAAGAGTGCAATCCAAAAACGTATCCCCTTTTCGAAGTGCACAAGCAGTAAGCAATGGATCATCTTCACCGCGAGCCACACGCTTCAAACGAAAAGCGGCAGAGTTTGGATGAAAAAAGAAAGGCGCCTCAGCACCTTTCGCATAGTATTCGAAACGGTTTTTTCCCGCAACAACGACATTGGCATCGTACACTTCGGAAAGCTTACGAACCGAACGTTTTTGGCGCGGAATGATTTTTGCCTGCAGCACCTGACTTGCGAATTCAGCTAATTGAAGTGATTGCTCGTCCGGTCTACCTGCAGTAGTGACAATTGTTACTCGGCACATACTTGTTTTAACACATCTGATAAATGATCACGAATTTGTTCCATTGGATGACCTTCGATTTGATCCCGTGGAATGAAATAAGCTAATTGACCATCTTTTAAAACTGCCATTGATGGTGAGCTTGGCGGAACTTCATCAAAGTATCCGCGCATTGCTGCAGTCGCTTCAGGATCTTGACCGGCAAATACGGTTACTAGCTGATCTGGTTTCACATCTGCAACTGCTTCACGGGCAGCCGGACGTGCCAAACCTGCAGCACAACCGCAAACAGAATTGATTACAACTAAAGCTGTCCCTTTTGTTTCAGCCATAAATTCATGGACGCTATCTGCCGTTGTTAATTGTGTAAAGCCTGCGCTTTCAAGTTCCGTACGCATTGGCTGTGTTACCTGACGCATGTATTCATCATAAGCATTTGTCATTTTTCATAACCTCTTTCTGTTTATATGTATTCACAACGCTCATTATATCAAGGTTGTTAGCAGTTGTACAAAAATTGGATTTCTGGGATTTGCGAATTTTATCCTTCCCGATGTCTCTCCTTAAAATTCATACATTTTAAGTTTAGTCAAATATAAAGCTTTCTATTTAAACATTAATTTTTTGTTTTTTACAAATTATTGAATTTTCCATTTTTAGCATGTTTCGACATTTATCTTGTTTAAAATAAGATAGGATTAAACAGTTGTCATTTTATATTAACAAAAGTTTAAAAACTACCAACTATTATTGAAAGGAAATTTATCGATGAAATTTTTACTATTAAAAAAGGTACTAAAATTAAGAATTGAGACAAAAAGAAAAATTATGTACAAAAAAGCAAGGGATTTAGGTTTCACTCACCCGGAAGTCGTCAATTGCAGTCAGGAATTGGATGAATTGCTTAATAAGTATTCGGATATTGCCGCCTTATAAAAGAAGGATTACATAATGCTTCACTTCGAATTATTAACTGGACATAGCTCATTGACTGCTAATGGGCTATGTGCCTGTGTGTATTATATGATCCACGTTTTTATTCATAATCACCCCTTTTTATTCCCCCTTTAAAATATGAAAATTCCTTTCCCTAAAAATCCTTATAGTGAACTAACATATTTCCAGCATTCATAAAATGGACATTTACTAAGCTTTGATGGAGACATATTTAATTTTAAAGAGGTTATACTCTACGTAAATGGGAATATAATTTTTGTTAGCATTAATTTAGTGAAGTTAGGGGGAATGTAATTGGATATCTCTTTATTACTAGAGTATGGTTGGGTATTATTATTGTTAATTGGCTTAGAAGGTTTGCTTGCAGCAGACAATGCCCTCGTTTTGGCAATTATGGTTAAACATTTACCTGAAAAAGAAAGACGAAAGGCACTATTTTATGGTCTTGCAGGTGCTTTCATTTTCCGGTTCGCTTCTTTATTTATTATAACGTTTCTTGTAGATGTATGGCAGGTTCAGGCTATTGGTGCCCTATATCTATTATTTATAGCAATTAATCACATTGTCAGGAAACTCTACTTTAAAAATAAAGGACCAAAAAAGGAAAAAGAACAGAAAAAATCTGGATTTTGGGGTACGGTTATAAAAGTCGAGTTGGCGGATATTGCATTTGCGGTTGATTCGATATTAGCAGCAGTAGCTCTTGCAATGACACTGCCTAATACGAATTTACCACAGATTGGTGGCATGGATGGCGGAAAGTTCCTCGTAATATTTGCAGGCGGATTAATCGGATTAATCATCATGAGGTTTGCTGCAAACTTTTTCGTGAAACTTCTTGAATCCAAACCAGGACTAGAAATTGCGGCATTTGTAATAGTGGGATGGGTTGGTGTCAAGCTTGCAGTATTAACTTTAAGTCATCCTGATGTTGGTGTCATTTCTTATGAGTTTGCCCACTCCCTCGAGTGGAAACTGATATTTTATGGAGTGTTAATCGCTATTGCACTAGCTGGTTGGTTTTTATCCAATCGCAAAACAACAAAAACCTCAATAGAATAATTTTAACTGAAAATAAGTGGTCCCATTGCTTAAGCCGATCACTAATAAAAAATAACCCTCCACCAATTCAGTGGAGGGTTTTATTCATTTTGACTTTTCATTATTTAAGGTTTCCTTTCTGATAAGGTACATGCTCTTTAATTTGCCCAATCGTGGTCTATTTTTCACATTGGTGTCAAAGATTTTTTCTGCCTCCATTCTATTAGAAACTTTCTGCATCAATTTTAACCACCTCCCTATTTTTATTCTACCATAAATAGTCAGAATATTACACACAATCATCACTTAAAAGATAAGATTTTCCCTTTTTCGATAGAATACCTCCTAGATATTAAGCCTCTAACCCTCGTATTTTTTTATTTACCGGATGTACTGCTAAAATATTATCTATAATAAAATTTCGTTTTGCATGTCGTGTAAAACAATAGGCTTGCGCATAGTCACCAGAGATTTTTATTAATTTAATTCGTCGCTTCGTTATTTTCCGGTCTTTGGCCATGTACATAATATCCAAAATCTGATGTTGCCGCATTGCTTTTGTTAATTGATCTTTCATTAATCACACCTCACTCATAACCACATTATAGAACAAACGTTCCCTTTTAACAATTATTAAAATTACCCATTTAAAGTGTGAACTCGATGCCACTAACAAAATAAATAAAAACAGCTTACTTTAAGTGATTTTTTTTGCTCCAAATTAATCAAGCATATCGAAACATTGATTGTTATAACAAAGCCCTCTCCATTATGTTAAAATAGTAAAATTCGAACATGAGAAAGCAGAGGTCCACCGATGAATATTTACCCCTATGAAAAGAAATACGCAGTGCAAATTGCTGCACTGCTCAATGATTTTTTACCATTTGAACCGGAAACGGCCAAAACCGTCGATCAGGCTGGCGGCATTCGTTATGTATCCGTTAATGAGCATGATGAAGTTGTCGGATATATTGCGGGTTATGAAATACAGGATTTCAACAAGGAATTCCCTTATTTCCATGAAGAGCTGCAGTCGTTAAAGGAACTGGTCACAACAGGCATCAGCTATTATACAAGTCATTTTGTCGTCCATCCGAACGAACGAAAAAAAGGGATTGGAACTAATCTTGTGCGTGCTTATCTTGAAGCAGCACAGCCGATTGCAAAAACAATCGTGACGGTTGGCTGGGTACAATCTGATACAAACTGCTGGGCAGCTGAGCGACAGTTTGCGGCGCAGGGATTCGAACCGTTCGTTTATATGCCGCGCTATTTCGAGCCATATAACGTCGATTGCCCAAGCTGCAAAGGACTTTGTTATTGCGATGCACATATTTTTGTGAAATAAAGGCTGACTTCAGTACCTAATAGTCCAACATCATAAAAAAAGAACACAAAATGGATTATCAACGATCAGTTTATACATGATTTCATGCAAAAAATCCATGACAAAGCGTCCTCCAATGTACTTTCAAACCGTTGTCAGTATTGACTTACAATGTTCCCTAAATTAAAAGCAGAAACGTTGATTTAACAAAGTTCCTGCTTTTTTTGTGTATTCAAACATTTTTGAATGTGATTTTGTACACTGTATAAATTCTTTTAGACTAAAGTAACTGGTTGTTGAAAAACACGTCGTTTAAACTAATTCCTGCTTCAATATAACTTCTTACTAATTTCCATTCACCTCGGTTATATTTTTTAAACGTTTGAAAGAATAAATTTGCTGTTTTTAAACTCTCTCCTTGAATAACCATAGTAGCGGATAAAATAGCCATCGTTTCATCTTTTCTTAAAGGAAGAATTGAAACTACTCTTATATTCCATTGAGCATTACTCTCTTTAGCGAAATTAAAACCCTGTTCCCATCCATTTAAGGATTCTTCATAACCAAAGTCAACTATATTTCCGCCTGTTATTTCTCTGGCTTCATAAGATTGTGAAATTAAATCTTTCATGTCCGCTAAAGATGAATTTCTCCAAGCATCTAAATAAGTGTCCAAAAATATAGAAAATGAATTGTCCATAAAAGTCTCCCAAAAATTTATTTATAATTATGCTCTAACATATTATCTAGTGATATGTAGGTTATAAGTTAATATAAGTGCTTCCGAATCGATTTCAAACAGTTGCTCTAATTGGTCAATAGGATAACGTTTTGCATAATCTTTTACTGCATTGTAGGCAAAAGCATAGCCAGCCATGTAAGGGATTTGTTGTTTCACGCTACCGAAGCATAGAGGTCCTTTCACACCATCATCATTTGTATTTAAAAATCTTTTTGCTTCAGCAATATAACGTTCCTCAATGTCCAGTGAAAAGCTTTCTTTCCACCAACGTTTATCTTCGAAAAATTGTAAGCTGAAATATTCAGCTGTCCCCTCCATTTTATACCATTCTTTTAATGGGAAATTGTCGATTGTTAAGTCATAAATTGGATTTTTGGGTGCTGAATGATGCAGTTCGTGTGCAAGTAAATAGCATAAAAACGATCTGTCTGGATTGGGCGGAATAGCCATCCATATACTTTGACTACTATTTGTAAATCCATTTATCCAAAAAGATCGTTCTAAATTCGAAAACCAAGGAAAAGGAAGGGCAGGCACAATTGTAATTTGTAAATCCTTATCTAATTCAATATGTTTTTCTACAATCATTAGGGTTTCATTTATAACTTGTGCAATTATTTTTTCATTCCAACTATACGAAAGCATCTCTTCAGCTGACAGGTCTAAGAATTTAAAAAGTTGAAAACGTGATGCAACATCTCACCAATTGTTCATCCAGCTATTTGACGTAAGGTTTGGATGAATTATATTATTTAAATACATATCAGCATGGTGCTGATTTTCCAATAACAATTGAGGTGTTAATTGTACGATTTTCATATATGCTGCTCCTTTTTCTGTAATCTTTTTTATTTCTATAACAATTTAATTTTCCCTTTTTAATAATTTGGATTACATTAAGAACGCTTCCTACCCCTCGTTTAGGAACTATCTTATATAAAGTTAAGTATTTTTAGATGCATCTATTCGGCTAGAACCGAAAACTGCGCATGAAAAAATAAAAATGCCTGTACACACCCACATCGTGATTCCATCCCATTCACCATTTAACAAAGTTATATTTGTTAATATACAAAATTGCATTAAACAAATTGAAATAAATAAAATTGTAGTATGCTTCATAGATATGCCTCCCCATTAGTTTTGCAAAAATCTCTAACCTCGTTTTTTAAATTTATTTTTTAATTGTTGATATACCGAAAAAGAGAGACACAATTCATTTACGAAATGCGTCTCTTACTGCACTGTTATTTACTGTTTTCTCCACAATATCAAACCCGTTATCTGCCGGTAATTTAGATCACCTAATTATGCATATACCGGACCCTTGTTAATCTTAGTTAACGACTCGTTCACCGAGAAAATTTTACTGTTGATCGCTGTAATGCCAAAGCCATTTAGTCGTTTTGAATGCATTTCCAAATAAGCATCAGCTGTTTCTTTTGTTTCAAATAAATAAATACCACCAGCTTCACCTGCTTCCGCATCCTCTGTCCAAATTTTCCAAAGCATGCCTTTTTCCTCATTTATGCTTTCCGCTAATTCTTTAAAACCAACTGCCATTTCATCACCGAAAGGGCCATCCATTTTGAAATCTACTTGTAAAATATATGCCATTATAAGTGCCTCCTTTTTAAGTTCCTTACTGCTTACTTCTTTTAATGTTCTGCAAAGTCCTTCTTTCATGCGTCAATCAATTTCGTGCACTTCACAATGCATCGCTGCTTTTGCCTCATTCCATGGCACACTGTAACCCTTACCCTTTGCACAAAAAATACTGGACGATGTATATTCAGGGTCAGCGTTTTTATTGTAGCCAATTTGTTCAATAATCTCATCACTGTTATGGCATACATCATAGCCTTCAAATTGCAGCGTTAACGCACCTTTTCCATTTGTATAGGCTGCAAATTGAGTGGAATAATCCATAAAAGTTGCTACAGGTGCCCGTCCGTAAAGTGTAACAGTGTCTTCTGTTAAATCCGGCGCTTCGAACGACCCGCTTGCCTGCTGGATATCCGACATCATCCGGCCAATATGATCACTTGACGCTTTCATTTTAAAACGGTAATACGGCTCCAATAGTACATTTTCTACTTGTTCCAGCCCTTGTCGCAATGCTCTAAACGAAGCTTCCCGGAAGTCGCCGCCATCTGTATGCTTATTGTGTGCACGCCCTTTCAGCAGCGTCAAATGAATATCGGTTACCGGAAATCCTGTTAGTAACCCATGATGATCGCGTTCAAATAGATGCTTTTCTATTAACCGCTGATGCCCGACAGATAAGTCGTCGGCATGACAACGGTTCGAGAATGTGATGCCGGCACCACGATTGTTCGGTTCCATTTTCAGATGCACTTCCGCATAATGCTTTAACGGTTCAAAATGGCCATAGCCGATAGCAGGTGCTGCAATTGTTTCTTTATAAAGAATTTGCGGTTTGCCAAATTGGACCTCGATTCCAAAGCGCTCTTTTACCAATTCCGTTAATACCTCAAGCTGGATTGTTCCCATGACATGAACGGAGATTTCCTGGAATTTCTCGTTCCACACGACACGTAAGCTCGGTTCCTCTGCTTCGATTTCACGGAAAACACGGTGAAGTTCTTTAATATGTAACGCACCTTCATATATCACTTTCGCCTGCAATGTCGGAATCATATCAAATTGTGCAGGATTAGTTTCCGTTGCCCCAATCACATCACCGATAAGCGGCATTGCCAGTCCCTTCACCGCAAAAATATCGCCCGCTTGCACTTGTGGAACCGTCGTAAAACTGTTGCCATTGTATAAACGAATTTCCGTAACTTTTTCAGTTGTTTCACCAAAAGTAAATTCATCACGTACCTTGAGAACACCCGATAAAGCTTTCATAAATGTCAGACGCTGCTGATGATCATGGCGAATTTTATATACCTTTCCTTCAAATGGACCATTCACGTCAAACTTTGTTTCCATCAGTTGTGCAATCGTTTCAAAAAAGGCCAGTACCCCTTCATCTTTTAAAGCTGAGCCTGACATACAAACAAATGCTTGTTCAAGGTTGATTGCATGTTTCAGGCTCTCTAAACAGTCATTCTCCGCTAGATTATCGGCAAAATATTTTTCCATCAGCTGTTCGTCACGTTCCGCAAGCCACTCTTTTACGGTTGTGTCGAACCCATCATTGAACAATAATGCATTTGGGGATAAGTCTTTTTTTATCGCAGACATGACCGCTGCAACATCTGCTCCTTCACGGTCTACTTTATTAATGAAGATAAAAGTCGGAACATGATGCTCCCGCAGCAAATGCCAAACCGTTTCTGTATGTCCCTCGATTCCGTCGACCGCACTGATAATAACAATGGCCGCATCCATTACATGAATCGCACGTTCCATCTCCGGTGCGAAATCGATATGCCCTGGGGTATCGATCAGCGTATACGCTTGACCGTTATAGTCAATACGCCCCTGCTCCGCAAAAATCGTGATCCCGCGCTGCCGTTCAATGGCATGATTATCTAAAAAAGCATCTTGGTGATCCACCCGGCCGCGCTTCTTGATCGCATTTGTATGATATAGCAATTGTTCGCAAAATGTCGTTTTGCCAGAATCGACATGGGCGACAACTCCGATTGTAGTATGCAATAGTATTCCTCTTTCTTTTTCCTTGGATTTATGAACCTATGTACGGTTATTTCTGTGAAAGAAAATATTCTCTAATTTCCTTTGGCAGTTCTTCAATATTAATAATTTCCCATTTTGTCGTACCGGGAGTTGTCTGAATCAAAAAACTCTTCTCATCAAACTCCAGTATTGTAAACTGCTTCACCATATTGGGGCTAAATTCTTCTTGTATGTACTCAACACTATCGGCATCGAAATTATTTTCATCCATAAAAAGCGATTCCGGATTTTCTGCATTTCTTAATGTTTGCATGAGCTCCAATGAATTGGAGGGATTAGTCAGCAGCCACTCGATCATCGGGATTGAGACAATGAATACTACTGCAATGATTGCAAATACTTTTTTCATATAATGACCTCCAATAAAATGATTGCCCGTAAGTACTTACATTTTAACAGAAGATGGAGTATTTTGATTCATTCACAGATAAAAGCCATTTTCATTTTCCGTTACATTAAGTGAGGTGCATCTATTCACCGAAAATGAGGGTATAATAAAAAGCCACTTGAAATTAAGTGACTTCATCCATTACAAAAGCATATACTTCAATGTTTTTATCAGCCTCGATCGTAATTCCGAATACAGTAATAGCACCGTCACTTACCTCAACGTCCATAAGTTTGTTCGTCATTTTTTCGAAGATATTTGGATTCATTTTAATTTTATTTACCTTCTTACCTTGTATAGTCAGATAATCCAGACCTTCACGAATTTGACCTAATAAAACGTCCAACTATTTTCCTCCTAGTAGATAATATTTGTTCTTCATATCATGCCTCAACTAACGAAAAATATTGCATAAGAAAAAGCCACTACTCGTAATGAGTGTGACTTAATTGAATCGTTAAATGCAAATTGAGTTCAGTTCTAAAACTACCTGTCAAATTCCTGAAGTATATTCCCAATTACTATTACAAATGAATGTAATAGTTATTGCCCTCTGCAACATTACATTGTGTAAAATCAGTACAGCTTTTATAAGGCTTGTCCATTAGAAATGGAAATCATCTTCGCAAATAATCAGCTCTTTCGGGTCGTACGGTTCGATATGGACAAGTGTTGTTGCATAAGGGTTCAACTGCTTCACTTCATTTTCAATCTGCTCCGTAATGGCATGTGAATCACGTACATTTAGGTTAGGATTAACACTTACCGTAATATCGACAAGAATTAAGCTTCCGTGCTGTCTGCCGCGCACATCGGTAACGTCACGGACACGCGGGATTTTCGAAACGCGCTCTTCAATCGAACTGATTAATTCCGTATCAAAACCGTCTGTTAACGAGAACACCGCTTCTTTAAAAATTTCAATCGCTGTTTTAATAATAATTAAACCGATGATAAAGGCGGTTATCGTATCGACAATTGGAAAGCCTAGAAGCGCCGCACTAATACCGATAGCTGTTCCGATACTAACAAAGGCATCAGAGCGATTGTCATAAGCTGCTGCTTTAACTGCAGAACTGTTAATTCTTTTAGATAGGTTTAAATTATATTTATATACCGCAAACATGACGGCCGCACTAAATACGGCAACAATGATTGTTAAATAGGAAGGATTCTGATCGATCGGATTGGCAATTTTTTCACCTGCTGATATAAGGACTTCGATCCCGACATAAATCATAATAAATGATGCTACAAGTGATGCGATCGTTTCTGCACGAAAATGTCCGTATCGATGGTCATCATCCGGCGGGCGCTGGGAAATTCGCAGCCCGATTAAAACGGCTACCGAAGCAATAATATCCGTTGTATTGTTTAATCCATCTGCCTTTAATGCTTCTGAATCCCCTAAATAGCCTGCTGCTAGCTTAAGCGCACTTAAAAATATGTAGGCAATAATCGATAAATAGGCACCTTTTTCGCCCGCTCGTAAATTTGTATATTGCTCCAAAATGTTTCCTCCCTGAAAAACTTCTTTAAACACGAAAGAGGCTACCCCGCACAAAATCGAACGGGATAACCTCTTTTATATATTGTTAATAATAGTATACCAAAAAATCAGGGGAAAACATACATTCAAGAAAGAATATTATTTAAATATAACTTTTTACCCAATCATAACTGTACTTGTCAATCGTTGTAGTTTTCGGCTTTTTCAGAAGTAACGGCATATATGCGAACAATTTGCCCAACTTCCGACAGAACAATGCCATTCAATTGTCCTGTAAAATAACAACCTCCGTCTATTCCAATATATTTTTGGTCTTCACTAATCCAAACATCATTGGAATCATGAATATGTTGTAATGGCGTATGTCCAAAAACATTGATATATGGCGTTTTATTTTCATTTTTATAATGCTGGCGAATCCATAGGAAATTTTCTTCAGGCGTTTCATCAACTGTCGCACAACTTGAATCAAATCCTGCATGCGTCAACAAAAGATTCCCTGCGATTTCATATAATTTGCCGTAATTTAGAAAATCCAATTCCTCCGCAAACTTCTCTTTAACGATCTGTGCTTGGTCAATCGGGTCGAGTTCGCTTACTTCAACCGGTAAGTACTTTAAAAATGAAGCCATTGTTTCCCGGCCGCCGTATTTGTAATAAAATGCGTGTTTTTGCCCGGGGTTTTCGATAAAATCCAATAGCATTGCTTCATGATTCCCTTTACAGAAAACAACCTGTTCCCCGTATTGCCGCTTCAGATCCATTACCTTTTGTACAACCTCATAAGACTGAGGACCCCGGTCGATCAAATCCCCAAGCAGAACAAGGGTATCCTTTTGATCCCAAAACGTTAATAATTGTTCAAATGCTTTATACTGACCATGAATATCACTAATAATAAAATAATTTTTCATCTTGCACCTGCTTTTCTACAACCTATTTTACACAACTTACCGCCATATACGATTGCCAACTGGATGTTCTTTGCTAAAATCCATTTCAAAGACATCCGGATTCGACAGTTGCTTCCATTCCTCGAATCCAAAATGCGGTTGATAATAATTGAGTAGTAATGACATGATATTGCCGTGAGTAACGATTGCCACTGACTTGTGATTACTTTGTTTTAATTCTTCCACCAATTCATTTATACGTTTTGTCGCTTCATTACTTGATTCCCCGCCAGTAAAATTTAAATCCTTATCAATATAGGTTTGCTGTAACTTTTCATACCAGTCGGGAAGATTTTCACTGCTTAAAACCCTTTCCTTTAGACGGTCATCTAATTTAAATGGAATGTTGTTGTGTAGAACGAAAGATTGTATTGTTTGAACTGCCCTCGTAAATGGACTTGAAATGACTAGCTCTATATTTATGCCAGACAAAAACTTTGCTAAACGCCCGCTTGCTTCACTCCCAGCCAACGTTAAGCATTCATTTGGTGCTTGCCCATTGGCTTCACAATGGCGAATTATATATAATTTCACAACTTAAATCTCCTTACGCTAAAATTTATAGCGAAGTGATGCCTCGAATTGAATCGACTCTTTTTTAAAACATGTTTCCAGATTATTTATTCATTCAACATTACTTTTAGTCATTCCCCATGACAATTTAGTCAATTTCTAACACGAAAGCTTCGCTATTAGTAAGCCAGCTACCAAAATTCAAAACAATATTTCATAAAATATCAAATAATTATTAAGCTTAAGTATATAAGTTTCCGCTTAACCACTACTCTATCTATAGCCTCTGACTCTTTTACAGTATAAACTAGTATGTAAAATATTAGAAGAATGGAGGCAGGAAAATGGAAGATTGGATAAAAAATTTACCAGGTCCTGCAATAAAGCAAATTTTGGAGACTGCCTTTCCCTGGTTTGTAGTCGTAGACAGAAATGCAAAAATTATTTACCTTAACGAAGGTTATTGTAATTTTCTCGAAGTAAAACGTGAAGATGCGATCGGAAAGCATGTAGCAGATGTCATTGAAAATAGTGAGATGCATCTTGTCATAGAAAAAGGGACACCTGATATTGCAGCCCCTCAATATATTAAAGGTACCTATATGCTTGCCAATCGTGTCCCAATAGTGATTGACGGGGAAATTATTGGCGCTTTCGGGAGTGTAACCTTCCGGGATTTAAATGACTGGAAAAAACTAAGTTCTCATGTTCGAAAGACTTTAGACCAAATTGAAACAAATATGAAACAATACCGCGAATCATTCTATAGCTTGTCAGACATTAAAGGAACCTCCAACTCTATGCGAAAAATAAAAGAAACGATCACCATGATTGCTCCGACAAAACTACCTGTTTTAATCGAGGGTGAAACAGGTACAGGAAAAGAAATGTTTGCCCAGAGTATTCATAGATTATCCGATCAGGTGGATCATCCTTTCGTAAAGATTAATTGTTCCACTATACCAAAAGAGTTGCTGGAAGGAGAATTGTTTGGAAAATGGGATTCGGCCGAACAGCGAATTAAATCAGGAGGAATTCAGAGAGCACAAGGCGGAACTCTTTTTATTGAAGAGATTAGTGAACTCCCAACAACCTTACAGGCAAAGCTGTTAAAGGTCATGCAGGATGAAAAAGTTCAACCAGCCGGCACTGATGAAGTAATTCCAGTTGATGTTCGCATAATCGTAGGTTCAAATATTTCACTTGCTGGGCTAGTAAAAGAAAAGCAATTTCGTGAAGATTTATTTTATCTTATTCAGGCGATTACATTGCAAATTCCCCCTCTTCGCGATCGGATTGAGGATCTTCCTGAATTAATACAAACTTTTATGCACAAATTCAGTTCCGAAGTGAGTCGCCAAGATTTTAAGCTTAGTCGAAAAGCTTGGTTGTTGCTTCAACAATATAACTGGCCGGGAAATGTTCGAGAACTCAAAAATGTGTTAAAAGCAATTATTCAGTTATCAAATGGTGAGCAAATTACTGAAGATGCATTACCAATCTATATTCGACGACAAAAACCGGATTATACTCGAATTAATGGAACTTTGGAAGAAATCCTTTTTCAAGTAGAAGAGCAGATTTTACAAGAATATCTAGAAAATGAGAAGGACAAAATGCGGATTGCCGAGAAGTTGGGCATTAGCCGTTCAACACTTTATGAAAAAATAAAAAAACACAACTTATGACCTAAATTCCGATATTTTGGATTAAATTCCGAAATATCGGATTTTTTAATTTCACATTAATCCACTTTTTAAAATTCCCCATAAAAATTGAGTCCGATTTTCCGGAATACAACCACCTTAAATTCTGTCACAGTTCTGTCACACGATATTGTACGCGTTGAAATATTCTGCTTTAATACAATTAAATATGCTTTTAAAGCAATATTTTCAATAAAACTATTTTTCTATTGGAGGTAAAAACATGAAACGCATTTTCTCTTCTGCAGAAGAGGCAGTAAGTCAAATTCAAGATGGTGCAACAATTATGGTTGGTGGCTTCGGATTGGTTGGTATCCCAGAACAGCTCATCCTTGCACTTGAAGAAAAAGGAGTAAAAGATTTAACGGTAATTTCGAATAATTGCGGTATAGACGATTGGGGATTAGGACTTTTATTGCGGAAGAAGCAAATCAAAAAGATCATTGCATCTTATGTAGGTGAAAATAAAGAGTTTGAACGCCAAGTACTTTCCGGTGAAATCGAAGTGGAGCTGACTCCCCAAGGCACACTTGCTGAACGAATCCGTGCAGGAGGTGCTGGTATTCCAGCCTTCTATACACCGGCTGGAGTCGGGACAATCACCTCAGAAGGAAAAGAAATTCGAAATTTCAACGGAAAGGATTATGTTTTAGAGACAGCTTTAAATGCTGATTTTTCTATAATTCGCGCTGCTCAAGCTGACCATTTAGGCAATCTGATTTATAACAAAACCGCTCAAAATTTCAATCCTATAATGGCGGCAGCTGGAAAAGTTACGATTGCAGAAGTTGAGGAAATTGTGGAAACAGGTGTATTAGATCCAAATATGATTCAAACGCCGAGTATCTATGTCCAAGGTATACTTCAGGCAAAACAAGAAAAGAAAATAGAAAGATTAACAGTACGTTAATAAGAAAGGAATATTCTAAATGACTTTATCTAATAGGGAACGAATTGCCATTCGGGCTGAAAAAGAAATTGAACACGGTAACTATGTCAATTTAGGAATTGGGATGCCTACATTAGTCGCAAATTATATATCTCCAGAAAAAACCGTCATCTTGCAATCCGAAAATGGTTTGCTTGGAATCGGACCGTATCCGACAAAAGAAGAAGTTGATCCAGATTTAATCAATGCCGGAAAAGAGACAATCACAACAATACCTGGCTCCTCTTTTTTCACAAGTGCAGAATCATTTGCAATGATCCGCGGCGGACATATTGATGTTGCCATTCTGGGTGGAATGGAAGTCTCCGAAAAAGGCGATTTAGCCAACTGGATGATTCCGGGAAAAATGATTAAAGGTATGGGTGGTGCGATGGATTTAGTACATGGTGCAAAAAAAATAATTGTCATAATGGATCATGTCTCGAAAGACGGTTCACCAAAAATAAAAAAAGAATGTTCTTTACCTTTAACAGGCAAAGGCGTAGTCAATAAAATTATTACGGAAAGAGCCCTGATTGAAGTAACATCACGTGGTTTAGAACTGAAAGAAGTATTTGAAGGATATTCCGTTCAGGATGTAATTCAATCAACGGAAGCAAATTTAATTGTTGAGAATGTAAAAGAGAGCGTTTCTATTTAACAGTTTTCCTGCCAGTTAAACGATGTAATACACCATAAATAAGAGTTTCTTTCATATGGCAATCGTCCAAAGAATAGAACTCTAACTACTATTGTACGAGGGGGATTTATATGGATTTGTTGGTTATTCTATTAGCGCTTGGACTATTAATGTTTGCTGCTTACCGCGGTTATTCCGTCATATTATTTGCACCAATTTGTGCGCTTTTAGCGGTCGTATTAATTGCACCAAGCAATGTTTTACCATTTTTCTCAGGTATATTCATGGAAAAGATGGTCGGATTTATTAAATCATATTTTGCAGTTTTCTTATTGGGAGCTATTTTTGGAAAAGTTGTAGAAATGTCAGGGATTGCTGAGTCAATTGCCAAAACAATTGTCAGCTGGCTTGGTGCGAAACGGGCAATGCTCACGATCGTATTACTTGGCGCCATCTTAACATACAGTGGAGTGAGTTTATTTGTAGCGGTATTTGCGATTTATCCTTTTGCTGCACAAATGTTCAGGCAGGCAAATATTCCCAAACGGTTAATTCCGGGTACGATTGCTCTTGGTGCATTTACCTTTACAATGGATGCACTGCCTGGGACACCACAAATACAAAACGTTATTCCAATCGCCTTCTTTAAAACGGATATTTATGCAGCACCGGTTCTAGGAATCATAGGGGCAATTGTCGTATTAACAGCTGGATTACTATACTTGGAGGCTAGAAGGAAAAAAGCCGAATTAGCTGGAGAAGGTTATTACGGGTTTGATTCGGAAACGGCCGTTACGATTCAAAGTGCAGAAATAAAGGATGAGCCTGCTCTTCCCGATTTAACAGCCAAACAATCGCTGTCTAGACAAATACTGGCTTTTGTTCCGCTTATTTTGGTTGGGGTTACCAATAAAATATTTGTTACAAGTATACCGAAATGGTATCCGAATGGCTTTGACTTTGAAGCACTTGGCTTGAGTGCCTATAAAGTGGATGTAGCAACATCTGCTCCTATTTGGGCGATTATTATGGCGTTGATTGTGGGAATTATATCATCGATTGCCTATGATTTTAAACGGGTATTTAGTGGTTTTAAAGATGGTGTTAATACAGCGATTGGAGGGTCGTTGCTGGCAACTATGAATACCGGCGCTGAATATGGATTTGGCGGGGTCATCGCAGCTCTTCCAGGATTTGCGAAAATCAGCGACGGGATATCGACAACATTTACAAATCCACTTGTCAATGGTGCAGTTACGACCACTACTCTTGCCGGTATGACTGGATCCGCATCAGGTGGTATGGGGATTGCCTTGGGAGCAATGGCTGATAAGTATAATCAGGCGATTATTGCCGCTAATATTCCACCAGAAGTAATGCACCGTGTAGTGGCAATGGCTTCAGGGGGCATGGATACCCTTCCGCATAACGGAGCAGTTATTACCCTGCTGGCTGTAACGGGACTCACACATAAACAGTCATATCGTGATATTTTTGCGATTACGATTATTAAAACGTTAGCTGTATTTGTAATCATCGCACTTTATACATTCTTTGGATTAGTATGATAAAACGGTAGTAATTAAATTGCCAGTTTAATATACTGAGATTTTTAAGTTGTGTTTGGAAAATCAAATTTAAATGGAGCCAGCTCTTTTGGCTCCTCATCTAGGAGGCTTTTTGGGTGGTAAAAGATAAAGTGGTATTCATTACTGGTGCAGCACAGGGTATAGGATTTGAGATTGCGAAAGAGTTTTATACAAAGGGTGCTACTGTTGTGCTAACAGATATAAATGAAGAAAAAGTGAAAGAGGCAGCAAGCACCCTTGGAGAACGAGCAATTGGACTTAAATGTGATGTAACAAAAGAAGAAGAAATTATAGCAGCAATTGAGGAAACGGTACAGAAATTTGATCGAATCGATATACTTATAAACAATGCTGGTATGCAGCATGTTGCAATGATTGAAGATTTTCCGACAGAGCGTTTCGAACTGTTAATAAAAATAATGTTAACTGCTCCATTTGTATTAACTAAGCATGTGTTACCGCATATGAGAAAACAAAAATTTGGCCGTATTATTAATATGGCTTCCATTAACGGACTTGTTGGATTTGCAGGGAAAGCAGCATATAATTCAGCCAAACATGGTGTTATTGGTCTAACAAAAGTTGCGGCACTTGAAACTGCATCAGATGGCATAACGGTTAACGCTATTTGTCCAGGCTATGTAGATACACCACTTGTTCGAAATCAATTGCAAGATTTAGCAGCAACACGCAACATACCTCTCGAAAACGTATTGGAAGAAGTGATTTATCCACTCGTTCCTCAAAAAAGATTACTTGATGTAAAAGAAATCTCTGATTTGGCTCTATTTGTCTCGAGCGAGGGAGCAAAAGGAATGACTGGCCAGGCTATCGTTTTAGATGGCGGGTACACAGTGCAATAATTAATTCAGGGATGTTCACCTCTGTTCACAGAGGACGCATTCTTTAGCATAGCTTGTGCCTCGAAATCCAAGCTGTCTTCGCTTTGTGGGGTCCTTAAGTCTCACGTCGAGAACTTTATTAATAAATGGATGCCAAATTTATTAAAGCAATGCAGGTGTGTAGAAATTTTTTTACCTTTCAACACACCTGTTTCCTGTTTGTCATCTGTAAACAGGCGATCAGAAAACTGCTGGAGGGATATGTGAAATTACCTTTGTAAAGAGTCAAGGAAAAGTATGGACTTGATATCATAAGTTCAATCGGATACTGTTCCGAAATAATCGCTGGCTGCTCACTTCCTTCCTTATCAGCTATTGTTAACTTGGCCTCCTGATTTTGTCCTCTGCTTTTTCGCGTCGGATAATATACATTTTCCGTACTGTAAAAGTCCTTATTAATTCATACTAATTTTTTATAATCTTAAGCAGTTGTTTCATTGCTTTCTTTGCTTCCGGAATCGGAAATACCGGGAAAACATGGTTCATTTTTGGATATTCGTAGTAATGGATTGCTACTCCCTGTTCTTTTGCTTTATCGATAAGCATATTTGCGTCGACTAGCAGTAGTTCACCTGTCCCCACAAAAGCGGTAATTTGTCCGATGTCTTTTAGTTCTCCATGCACAGGACTTATTTTGTAGTCGGTTAACTCCAAGCCATCCGCCCATAACCTGCCAAGTTCCTGTGCACCTATCACTCCTAGCATGGGATCGAGTTTTTCAAGTTCTTTATAGCGCGGGTCTTCCCCTCGTACATCTAGCCAGGCAGAGTGTAGAACAATATGCTGCGGCTGCTTTTTCGAACATCGCTTTACATCCTGAGCCAACGCCAATGCCAACCCGCCTCCAGCAGAATCCCCCATAAAAATAAACGGTGCATCGTATTTTAAAACGAGATGATCATATAAGTCATGGATGGCAACAAAGCACTCTTTATGTGTATGTTTAGGCAACTTCGGATAAATCGGCACAACAATCGTGAAGTTTGACTCCTGTGCAAGCTTTACTAAATAACGCCAATGAAAAATCAGTGGATCATTAATATACGCTCCGCCGTGGAAATAGTAGATGACCTTTTCCGGTGATTGTTGTTCATTAATTGTGTAATAGTAAATGCCATTTAATTCGTCTTTCTGTATTTGATGCTGATCTCTGAATTTAGCATCAAATTCATACGGTTTCTCGTTATGCTTCATTGCAATAAAATCATCGAGCAGACGCAAATCCATAAATTTTTTCTTTGTTCCGCGTAGTATTAAGAACTTCTCAAACAACACACTTTGCACGCTTCGCATACAATGCCTCCATCCAATTTTTTCTACTATGATTCTTATCCATTCGACTAAAATTGATTGATCACCTTCTAAACGGATAAACGTTTCTATTTATCCTTATGCATACTTAGTACCTATTAGAAAAAAGTGTCGATTGTTTTAAGCACATTATTATCTCAATAAAACAAATCGCGATATAATTCTGAAACTTTTTCCCGACTTATCCGTAAATTAGGTAATAAATTCTAAAGGAGGGAATGATGGTGCTCATTGGATTTTACAGTGCTCTAATAATTTTCACTTTATTATTTATCATTGCAGCTTTCTTTTTTATACGGCAGTTCGTAAATAAGAAATCCTCCCCCTATAACATGAATACGTTTATGCTTGGTGTGCTAACGCTGTTCATGCTGATTGTAACGGGTATTTATGGATATGATTTTTATCATCTACAAGCGGGCAATCAGAAATTTGCGGAGGGGATTTGTGAAATCAACTTTGTAAACGGTCATGGGAGAAGTATTGATACGACTGAAGTAAAGATTGAAGATAATCTTTATAACATAAAGTCCGGTACTTACAAAGATCTGCCTGATGGGCGTTATAATTGTGAACTTTCGTATTTACCGATTTCAAAAATTGTGACACAGATCGATATTCAGTCAAAAGGAGAGGAAGGAAACTAATATGGTTGATTTAGATTTTTTAATTCAGTACGGATTCATATTATTAGTGATTTCAATTACGACACTTGTCTTGTCTATGTATTTCCGGAAAAAGCCGAAAGTGGATAAAGGATTTAAGTTTGCCTATCATGGCCTATCATATCGCCGTAAATTTTTACGCACGATTTATTCAATCCCGTTTTGTATTTTTCCGTTAGCGATCATTTATTATTTTGAAAGGTTTTCCGCTAACTTTATATTTGTTACGCTGTTGCTCGTGATCGTATTTGTTTTTCAAATGTCATACAATTATATAAAGTGGAAAAAAGAAGATTAAAAGCCTGTGTTCATCCGAAAGCAGGCTTTTTTTCATTATTTCACTCCGCTCGAACCAAAGCCCTTATCACCGCGCTCCGTATCCGACAGTTTGTCTGTTTCTTCAATGAAAACTTGCAGAACATATTGAATGACTAGCTGGGCGATGCGCATTCCTTTCTCAATCGTAAAAGGTTCTTTCCCGTGATTGATTAAAATCACGCCGATTTCACCGCGATAGCCTGCATCGATGGTACCTGGACTATTTAACACCGTAATCCCATGTTTGAGTGCCAATCCGCTACGTGGGCGTACTTGCGCTTCTGTTCCCTCCGGCAGTTCGATTTGAAGACCGGTTTTAATTAATCCGTATTCACCAGGCAGTAAAACTCTTTCTTCAACCGCACTTAAATCCATCCCTGCATCCCCTTCCCGTGCCTGTTTCGGCAATACAGCATTCGGGTGGGTTTTCTTAATTTTTAATTGAATCGACATATTCAACCAACTTTCTCATTTATAAAATCTATTTACATGCAGTTATAACAAAACCATATTTTTTCTTTATTTTCAATAGGGAGTTTTCTAGAATTCTTAATGGATTTATGTTATCTTTCTTTAGGCTCTTTACTTTTATGTTGTTAAAGCTTATACTCAATTCAACTATATATTGTGTTTTTTTATCACGGTACTACTAAATGTAGTTTAAAAGGGAAGTTTGGTGTGAATCCAACGCTGTCCCCGCAACTGTAAATGCTGACTGAAGACGAATAGACCACTGTGCAATGCATGGGAAGGTATGTCTGACGAATGAAGCAAAGCCAGGAGACCTGCCGCGTTAAAACTACGTACATTTCTTCGGGGAATAGGAAATGGAGGCGCTCTTTTACTCGTTTCCATTTCAAGCTATCCTGTTTTCCGGGATAGCTTTTTTTGTTTTTTCTGCATGTTCCCCCATGACATGTGCACCACAATTACTAGTAATATTTAAATAGCGAGGGGTTCTATTATGAAACTTTATACGAAAACAATTTGTCCAAAATGCCTATGGGTAAAATCGGAGCTCGATGCTGCCAACTTGGAGGTCGAGGTTATTAATATTGACCATGATGAGAGTGCAAAACAAATAGTACTCGATGCAGGTTTTTTGTCTGTGCCGTTATTTGAAATCAACGGTGAATTTATCGCAGAGCCGACGTCAATTATCGATCGCATTTCTGAAATGACCGCATGATCATATTTGCTTCACGTACTGGTAATGTACGATCCATCGTGCAAAAACTCGGCTTGCCCGCAAAGGATCTGGCGGAAGTAGAGAAAATGGATGAACCGTATCTTCTATTTACGTATACGGATGGATTAGGCTCTGTTCCCCCTATCGTCGACCAGTTCATGACTGCGAACTTTGATCTATGCAAAGGAATTATCGTAAGCGGAAACCGTAATTTCGGTCATGCTTTTTTCGGCCGTGCAGGTGACCTTTTAGCTGCACAATACGGAATTCCGTTAATCGAAAAAGTGGAAATGCGAGGAACTCCGGCGAATTATGAAGCGATTACAGATTACTACTACTCCATTTGGAAAGAGGCATCGATATGAAACAATATTTAAAATTAAATAACGATATTCTAAACCGTTACCGTGCTACCGGTGAATTGGATCTGGCGAAAGACAAAGAAGCAACACGCCGCTATTTCCTGGAAGACGTGAATGTCCGTTTACGCTACTTTATCGATATCGAGGAAAAAGTGCGTTATTTAGTCGATGAAGGCTATTACGAAAAAGAATTTTTGGAATTGTACTCGATGGACTTTATTAAACAAATGTACAAAAAAGCCTATTCCTACAAGTTCCGGTTTCCTTCATTCATGAGTGCTTCGAAGTTCTACGAAAGCTATGCGATGAAAAGCCGGGACGGAAAAGAAATTCTGGAAAAGTATGAAGACCGAATCGTCATTATCGCCCTGTATTTAGCACAAGGCGATGAAGCATTGGCTGAAAAGGCCATTGAAGCGGTCATGACTGCCTACCAGCCGGCAACCCCAACTGCCCTAAACAGCGGGAAAAAAGCGCGCGGTGAGCTAGTTTCATGTTTTAAACTAACGATGGACGATACGATGAACTCAATCGCCGAGAATATCGGCTATTGTCTTGAACTTTCCCGCTTAGGCGGCGGTGTCGGGGTAAACTTGACCGATCTGCGTCCGTTGGGAGATCCGATTAAAGGAATTTTAAACCGTGCGAGCGGGGTTATGCCTGTTGCAAAACTGCTGGAAAATTCGTTCTCGTATTCGAATCAGCTTGGCCAAAGAAATGGTTCCGGAGTCGTCTATCTAAATGTTTTCCACGGTGATATTGAAGCGTTCATCTCTTCCAAGAAACCAAATGCCGACGATAAAATCCGATTAGCTACATTATCTACAGGGATTATTCTTCCCGATATTTTCTTTGAATTAATGCGCCGCGATAAAGATATCGTATTGTTCAGTTCTTATGATATTTTCAAAGAATACGGCAAACGCATGTCGGAAATTTCGATTACGGAAATGTACTACGAATTTTTGGATAATCCAAACATCCGTAAACTGAAACGTTTAAACGCCCGTAAATTGTATACGGAAATTAAAAAGGCGCAATTTGAATCGGGTTACCCGTTCGAAATATTCGATGATAATGTCAATAACACCCACCCATTAAAGGAAATCGGGCGTGTGAAGATGTCGAATCTATGCACCGAAATTCTTCAGTATCAGCAAACAAGCGTTGTTACCGATCAAAACGAGCCGAATGAATACGGCCTAGATGTATCTTGTAACTTAGGTTCGATCGACATTCACGAAGCAACGAAAGTTCAGGATTTCGGACAGCTTGTCGATACGGCAATGCGTCTTTTGACGAATGTTTCAACGATGACCGATATCGTCAACGTCCCTTCTGTATCCAAAGCCAACAAAGTGATGCACTCTGTCGGATTGGGTGTTATGAACTTGCATGGACACCTTGTACAAAGCGGAATCCGTTATGGTTCCAAAGAGTCGATCGAATTTATCGATGCGTTTATGGAATCACTGAACTATCACTCATTAAAAGCATCAATGGAAATCGCGAAGCAAAAGAACGAAACGTTTTATCGATTTGAGGAAAGTGATTATGCGAGCGGTGTTTACTTTGAAACTTATATAAATAAAGAAGAAAAAGAACTTGCACCAGAAGTGATTAAAGCACTTGGGGGTACACCGATTATTACTCAAAATATGTGGCAACAGTTGAAATCTGACGTATTGGAGCATGGATTGTTCCACTCATACAGACTTGCGATTGCTCCAACTGGTTCTATTTCCTACATCCGCAGCTGTACGGCTTCCATCTCCCCTGTTACAGAACGCGTGGAAGTACGTGACTATGCGGACAGTCGAACAATTTATCCGATGCCGTTTTTAACGAATGATAACCAGGAACTTTACACCGAAGCCTATGAGGTAAACCCGTATGAACTGATTGACCTTTACGCAGCCGCGCAAAAGCATGTTGACCAGGGGATTTCCATGACACTATACGTGACGGACCAGTGGAACACAGAACAATTGGCAAAAGCTTATATTTATGCGTGGACGAAAGGCATTAAAACCGTTTATTACGTACGCCAACGTTTACTTACAATTGAGGAGTGTGTCGCATGTCAAATTTAACGTATAAAGCGGTCAACTGGAATACCCCGACGAGTGAACTCGCTCGTATTTTTTGGGACCAGCAATGGAAACAAATATGGTTCCCCGAAGAAATTGCAGTCAGTAAAGACGTCAAACAATGGAAGGAATTCGAGCACCAGGATACATACAAAAAAGTGTTCGGCGGCCTTACATTGCTTGATACGGTACAAACGAACATCGGCATGAATGAAATTGCCAAGTACACACCTGATTTCCAAGAGAAAGCGGTGTTAACCGTATTCGGATCTTTTGAAGCAATCCATGCAAAGTCTTATTCATATATTTTTACAACACTGTGTACAAACACTGAAATCGACGAAGTTTTCGAATGGGTGCAAAAAAATGAGTTTCTTCAATATAAAGCAAACCGAATTGGCGAAGTATACACCGCTATAAAAGAAGATGACCCGGAAAGCTTATGGAAAGCAATGTTCGCTTCAGTTATGCTGGAAAGCTTTTTATTCTATTCCGGCTTCTTCTACCCGCTTTATTTAGGAGGACAAGGTGTTTTAAGAAATAGTGCGGAAGTGATTAGTTTAATCTTGCGTGACGAATCCATTCACGGAGTAGCGGTCGGCTTTTTCGCGCAGAATATTTTCAAAAACTTCACAGAGGAAAAACAGCAGGAGCTTACTTTGTGGGGCTATGAGTATTTACTCGATTTATATCAAAATGAAATGAAGTATACCGATGATTTATATGCAGAAACAGGACTTTCACCCGAAGTGAAAAAATACGTACGCTACAATGCGAATAAAGCGCTTATGAACTTGGGGCTCGATACGATGTTTCCAGACGAGGAAGTCAACCCGGTTGTAATGAACGGGATTTCCAATACAGGGTCAACGTATGATTTTTTCAGCCAAAAAGGATCAACGTATGCCGTTGCTAAAGTAGCTCCGATTACGGATGATACGTTTAAATTTTAAAAAAGAAACGCTATACCTAAAATTCGGTATAGCGTTTCTTCCTATTTAATATTGCTTTGTAATTGTTGGATGTCCCCTTCTACTGAAAAACAAGCAGCACCATTCAGTAAATAATCCCACAACTGGTTGTATGGCTGTTTATGAATCCCTGCAAACAAACAGGCGATGGCGACACCGTGAGAAACAACAGCGATTCTCCTATACGGTAACTGTGATAAATACTCGTGAAATGCAAGCATTCGTTTTATTACCTCTTCAAAAGATTCCTGTGTCGTATTGACAAATAAATGTGGTGAATTCATATAACAGCGATATTGTTCATCCTGTTGAAGGTCCTTTATGTAGCTGCCTTGCCAATGCCCTAAGTGTATTTCACGCAAATTTTCGCTCTTATGAATAGTGCGGTTTGGAAACATGAGGTGTGCTGTTTGCACCGCCCGATTCAAGTCACTGGAAAATACGATCTGCGGGTTCCATTTCACGGACATTGCCTGCTCTATTCCTTCTGTCGTCAGATCCGAATTAAGCCATCCTTGCAGCCGCCCTTCTCTATTCCAGACTGTTTCACCATGACGGTAGTAGTTAATGATTTTTGACATAATTCGTTATCTCATCCTTGCATTTAGTCCAGATTTCTTCACTTTTGACAGCGATTCGAAACCATACGCCGTCCAGGCCGACATAGTTTTTTGTATGGCGCAATACGATTCCTCGTTTTAATAAATACTCAAAAAATTTATCCGAATTATACTGTTCCGGTAATTGAAACAATAAGAAATTCGCTGCACTGTTAGATACTTTACAACCAATTAATTTTAAGTCCTTCACCATCTGACTTCGTAATTTACTGCTCTTTTCACGAGATTCCTTCACAAAATCCTTGTCATGTAAACAGAGACAGCCGATTTCATTTGTAATCGCGCTCACATTCCAATGCGGCAAGTAATGACGGAGTTTTCCTGCCTGTTGACCGATGACATAACCGAGACGAACCCCTGCCAGTGCATACATTTTTGTCATGGATCGTACGACAAATAAATTGGAATAGCTGTTTACCAATGAAACAACGCTCTCCGATTCATCGGTCCAGTCCATAAACGCTTCATCGACAACAAAATTGCAGTAGGGATACATTTTAATCAACTGTTCAATCCATTGTTTTTTCAATAATACGCCTGTAGGATTATTCGGATTACAAATATAGCATGCATGGACATTTCTCAGCTGTTTCTCCAATATTTCTTCATTAAACCGATATGTTTCAATATCGTCAGCTAAGATAGAATGAATGACACAATCCTGCTGTTTTAATGTTCTCGCATACTCCGAAAACGAAGGCTGTAACAAAGCAATCTCCTGTCCATTGAAAAGCTGTGCCAAAGCCATTAAGCCCTCTGCCGCACCGTTTGTGACGACAACTTGATCGGCTGCTACTTGGTGAACAGCTGCCGCTTGCGAACGAAATGGTTCTGCTTGTTCATCCGGGTAGCCAGTAATTTTTTCTAACAGGTTTGGCCACTGTTGCTTTACTTGCTTCGGTACCCCCAGATGATTGACATTTTCGCTCACATCGATGACTTGATCCGGCATTTTTAAATTCATCGCTTTATATAATGCTGCAGCATTAGCCCCATGTGCAGGCAATTGCATACAATATTCCCCCTGTTATCACAACACACCATGTACAAACATACATGTGCTGGATCGCTTTTTTAATATGTATTCTTTGCATCGTTTCGTACGTTTCACCCATATAAGCACGGTAGGATTCCACCCCGCCATAACGATTAAACCCGCCTAAACGAATTCCTAACTGAACAGCAGTAGCGGCCTCTAAATATCCACTATTCGGGCTTGGATGTTTTTTAGCATCCTTTAGCCAGTTTTTATAGCGGTGTTTGAAAGGTTTTGCCGTCTCACATTTTGTAAATATAATAAGGAACCACCCGGATATTCTGCTGGGCAGATAGTTCGCAACATCATCCAATTTAGCTGCAGCAAACCCGAAATCAGCATAACGTTCATTTTTATACCCGATCATCGAATCCAGCGTATTAATCGCTTTATAGCACCATGCACCGGTTGCACCAAAACATAACGCATACATAAGCGGAGCCGTCACACCGTCACTCGTATTTTCTGAAACCGTTTCAACGACACCCCGTACAATTTCAGGTTCATCCAGATGATTCGTTTCACGGCCTACAATCCAGCTTAAATATTTTCTTGCTTCGGCTAAATCATTCGCTTCCAAGGAATCGTAAACGAGCATCGCCGCTTCTTTTAATGATTTCTGGGCAAGAGCTAAACTAATCAAAAAGATTTCGAACACAAGCCAAAGAAGAAGATGTATTTTTATTGCAAGAAAGACAATTAAGAAAACCGAGCCCGTTGTAATACTTATCGTGAGAAAAACTGTTAGTAATCCATTGATCCGTCTTCTACTGCCACTGCCATGATTCCATTTCTTTTCGAAAAAAGAAATCATGTTTCCGATATATATAACAGGATGCGTCCATTTTTTCGGATCCCCAACAATGCAATCGATGAGCACTGCGATTACACATATAATAAAATACATCGTGCCCCTCGCTCCTTTATTTACAATTGATAAGAAATGAAAATTCCAGAGCATATTCGATGCTCTGGATAAACTTTAACATTAATGATGGTGGTGATGTTCATATCCATGTTCTTCTGCATATTTGCGGAAATTCTCTAAATCGATCATCCCTGTTGATGTACCGTCTAAAGCCTGGTCCATGCGCTCGAGCAATACTTTCTTTAAATTCGGATGGTAGCCGAAATAATTTGCAAGTAAAAAATCTACATCTTCATATTGCTCTGTAAACTGCTGGACCATTTTAGCCATTCGTTCCATCAACACCCCTGTAAACAAGAAGTATGGAAGCATCACAATTTTTTTTGCTCCAAGTCTTATACAGCGTTCAATCCCTTGTTCTACTGATGGGGTCGTTACGCCCATAAATGCACTTTCTACTATAGGAACGTCTAGTTTTTCCCATAATAAACGGGTAATTTTATAGAAATCGCCATTTGCATGTGGATCACTGCCTCCGCGAGCAATAAGTAAAATAGCTGTGTCGTCATGTTTTTCATCAGGATTGAAGCCTACTTCTGTTAATCGCGACTTAAGAATTTCGAAAATTTCTTCATGAATCCCAATTGTTTGACCATATGTAAAGCGAACATCCGGAAAATGCTCTTTTGCATGTTCGATTTCGGCCGGGATGTGCATTTTTGAGTGTCCTGCGTGTAATAAGATGATGGGAATTACATGGACTTCATCCGCGCCTCTTTCAACACAAAGCTGAATCCCATCTTCTATATTCGGTGAAGCAAATTCCAGAAAACAAGTTTCAACTAGTAGTGCTGGATCAATATACGTTTTTGTCTGCTCGACAAACTGACGTACTTCCTCATTTCCAGCCTCTAATCTACTACCATGCCCAACAAATAAAACTGCTTTTTTCAATGGCCCTCTTCCTTTTTTATATTTATCGATCCCTTTAATTCGATTTTCACGTCGGATTCTTTCCCCGTGTTCCACCGAATAAATAATGGATGATTCTTCAGCGGTATCCTGTACAATGGCACGCGAGGTTTCCTCGTTTTGAACGGAATACCATGTCCCTTTCGGATAATCGATGACAACACATTTATCTTTACATCGCCCATTACAACGGGTTCGTGATGTATGAATCATTTCATCTAAACGATTTTTACGAATTTCATCCCGGATTTGCTTTGTTACTTCTTCTGCACCTGCACCCATACAAGTAGCCCCGTTACAAATTAACAGATGACGCTGCATTTGGTTTAAATTCCAAGTTGTCATAGAGTCCTCCTTCTTGTAGTTGATCAAAGTAAGTTTTATTTTTGTGCACGAACGCCGAAAACTTATCGATTGATGACGCATTGTACTTCCCTAATATATTTTTCACAAGATCGATCACTTGATCCTCCGGTACTTTTTTTAACAATAGATGCCCGGAACTGGCACGTCTCCCCATTGGAATCGCGCCTCCGTAAATATCAACTTTGCCATTATGAAAAAGGATTGCCAAGTCATCCTGGACCGCGTTATAACATGCTTTAGTACATGCATTAAAGCCGATGCGTACCCTATTTTTTAATGGCATTTGTTCAACTTGTTCTAGTAAGTCCTTTGCAAGTGGTAAACCGTCTAACAAATCCCCATCACAAAAGTCGCAACATTTAAATAAAGCACTTGGTGTTTGGGATGCCACATACAAATTCACTTCCGTTAATTTTTCCATTGCCTGCTCAACATGTGAACGATGGACAGTAACAATAAAACTATGGCCGGCAGAATATTTTACAGCCCCAGATTTTTCAAGATTCGCTAACACAATCAGCTGATCACTTGTTAAATGTTTGTTTATTAACCCTGGTCGTACAATTAATGCTACATAGTCATCCGTTGCTTTTAATTTTGCAAACGTCTTGTTCGGCATCGGCAGCTGCAACGCCTTTTCAAAATTTTTCTTAGCATATTCTTGCATATATACACCGCTCCCATTCATCAATTACGCACTTGTGTCGACTGGTGGAATCCCTTTGATTTTGAAAGATTAGAATGAATCAGGGTAAAGACCTTTTACAATAATTTCAAGCGCTTCTGCCACACGAACACCTTCTGATGCAGCCGATAATGGTAAAACAACAAAACGCTCATTTTGTACTGCCGGTGTTTGGCTCAGTGCCGGATCATTTTTCAGGAAATTAATTTTCTCTTCTGCTGTAGTAGAACCGTAATCAATGACAATAATAGCTTCCGGATTACGTTCTACAGCATCTTCTTTTGAAACTGTAGCCCAGTTTTTCTCGATATCACCAAAAATATTATTTGCTCCCGCCATTTTCACGAGAGTGTTCAAAAAGTTTTGAGTGGCTGTAAATACATCTTTATCACCACTATCAAATACTAGAACATTAATTGGTTTGTCCATTGTAGGAACTTTTTCTTTAATCTTTTCAATATCAGCGTTCATTTTTTCTATCAATGTTTCTCCGCGCTCTTCAACACGGAAGATCTTTGCGATATTACGGATATCCGTGTAAATATCCTCTAACTCCGGAGCCACTTTTACTGAGGAAGACTGCAGGTAACTACCGATTCCCAATTGTTCCATTTCTTCGCGTGACATTAAGTTTTTCTCATTAAAGGCACTTGCCCAGCCACCGTAAATGAAATCGGCTTCTGTCGAGATAACCTGTTCTTTCGAAGGATATTGTTCAGCCAGTACCGGAACCTGGTCATATGCTTCTTGTAATGGAGGATAAATCTGGTCATCCAAGTAAGCTGTACCTACCATCGAATCTTCCAAGCCGAGTGCAAGCATTACTTCTGTTACATGCTGATTAATAGAAATCGCTTTTTTGGGTGCTTCATCATATGTAATGGATACCCCATCGTTTTCGATTGTTATTGCCTGTGACGTCTCTTCTGAATCTGCTGTTACCTGTTTGATATTTTGCTCATAACCCGAACATGCCCCTAAAATTAGTGCTGATGCCAGGGCAATTGGTGCCCAAATTTTTTTTCGTAATTTCATTATTGTTCTCCTCTTGTATCCATAGCTGTATTAGTATAAAAAAATAAATGCATTTTTTCTGTGAATGGATTTCTAGAAACTCCTGCATGTATGTTAAATACTTCTTTTAACATCTCTGTTGTTAAGACACTATCAGGGGAACCCTGAATATGTAATGTTCCGTCTTTCATAACGATTAGCTCATCACAGTAGGCTGCAGCTAAATTTAAATCATGTAACGCCGCAATAATTGTAATCGGTAAATCTTTGACTAAATCCATTAAATGGAGCTGGTGTTCAATATCCAAATGGTTTGTCGGTTCATCCAATACGAGAATACTTGCCTGCTGTGCCAATGCACGTGCGAGCATTACCCGTTTTTTTTCGCCACCTGATAGATTGCTTAATGTACGATTGGCTAAATGGGCGACATTGGCTAGTTTCATGCTTCTGTCCGCGATCGACATATCTTCTGAGTTATCAGAACTGAGCCAGCCTTTATAAGGAGTGCGTCCCATCATCACCAAATCCCTTACCGTAAAATCAAATAACAAAGTGGACTCTTGACTAACGACCGCCATTTGTCTTGCCAGTTTTTTCGGGGAAATATCCCAGACTTCCTGTTCATGCAAAGTTACTTTTCCCGATGATTGTTTCAGGTGACGGTACAAAATCTTAAGCATTGTTGATTTACCACTGCCGTTTGGACCAATAATCCCTATAAATTTTCCTTCGATGATTTCCAAAGAAATGCTTTTCAAAATCTCCTTATCATCCACCGAATATTCAACTTGTTGTAGCTGTATCATCTCATTCTCCTTCCCCAAATGCATAGCGCTCGCGACGAAGCATCCAAATAAAGAACGGACTGCCGAATAATGCAGTAATAATTCCGATTGGCATCTCTTCTGGTGCAATTGCAATACGTGCACCCATATCAGCCCAAATAATAATAATGGCTCCAAGCAGCGCACTTAGCGGTAAAACTACTTTATAATTGGACCCGACAATCATTCGTACAATATGTGGGACAATGAGACCGACAAATCCGATACTCCCGCTTACAGCAACTACGACGCCGGTTAGTAAAGATACAATGATAATAATGAACAGCCTGAATCGTTCAATATGAATCCCTAAAGTCGAGGCTGTTTCTTCACCTAGTAACAGTGCGTTCAGTTGACGATAGCTTAGTAGTAATAATGGAAATACGATACAAAAAGTAACTAAAGGTATTCCGAGATTTGACCACTTTGCCCCGCCTAAACTGCCAAGCATCCAAAACATGACTGCCTGAACACCGCCCTGTTCTTTCGAAATCATCAACATAAAGTTGGTCATCGCACCTAACACCATGGAAACCGCAATCCCCGACAGCAATAATCGAATCATCGAAGTTTTCCCGTTCACACGGGCAAGCATAAATACAATCATTACGGCAAATATTGCACCAAAAAAAGCGGCAAGCGATAAAGCAAACACTCCGAAAAAGCTAAATGCACAGAATAAAATTACTGAAGTTGCCCCGACAGATGCTCCCGACGAAACACCGAGTATGTAAGGATCTGCAATGGAATTCTTTACTAGAGCCTGTATTGCGGCACCCGATATTGCCAATGATGCTCCGACTAGAAGTGCCAATAGTACACGTGGCACCCGGATTTCCCAAATAATTATTTGCTGCGCCTTAGAAGCGTTTGTTTCACTTAAAATTCCCGTTTTAAAAAGTAAAACCTCAATAATTAACTGGGGTGTGATCCCTACAGAACCTACCATGATTGCACCAATAATCGATATGACGAGCACAATGATTAAAATAGGCATCCATAGCCAAAGTTTTTTTTTATTCATAAAAGTTTACCGGCTCCCAACTAATGATCGCTGCATAAAATTTATGACGGTAAACAATCTTGCCTTCCTCCACTTTAACGAATCGGGCAAGTGCCTCTTTAACATGCTCTAAATCAAACGGATTCGATAATATTTTTTTACTTTGTGCTTCAAAGAGCGCTTCATAACTGTCATAGTAATAAACACGTTCCAATGGCAGCATTTCGCAATCTGCATAAATTCCTAATTGGTACAGCATATTTAAAATTTCAATATAGTCTCTTCTGGGATATTTAATCTGATAGTGATATTCTTTCGCTAAAACATCATAATGTGGTTGAATTGGACCTGTTGTTAAACCGATGATTGCTCTTTTCTTTGCGCAATTATTCATTTTCAGCAGTGCATCATTCATCTCATATATTCGGTAATAGCAATTGACCCCGATTACTATATCATGCTGTTCAACATCTGCTTCTTCCCACTTCGCATGGACAAAATTTACCGCATCGTCTTCCATGAAATACTGCTGCAAGTAGTTTAAAACACTTTTTGAGCCATCAACCAATGTCAGTTTTCCGACATCTTCTCTTAAGGGAAATGTATAATTCCCCCAACCTGGTCCCATTTCCAGACAGCTTGCACCCTGTGGTATGTATTGACGAATTTTTTCATAAATCGGAATGGCATGTGCATCCGTTTGTTTATAGGATTTTTTTTGCATCGATTGGGCCCAAAATGCTTCCTCCAATGCATCATTTTTCATCCGTTCCGGCATATTTCCATGCCAGTCCAGCATCCCTTCCTTCCAGAGCTGCTCAAAATCAATTGCAAGTGGCCCATGTAAAACAGCCATCAACTTCACCTCTTTTCAAACTTGGCTTCCGAAATAAACGAATAAATCTTCTCCATATCCAAATGCCCACGTACATGGCGGTCCAGCAATTCATAGGCTTGTTCGCGACGTTCAAAATCGGATAACACTTCTCCTGTAATTGGCTCCATTCCTTTTTGCACACGGATTGTATTAAAATAATCGCGTGTAAATAGGCGATTTTGGAAAATCCCATGAACATATGTACCAAATACTTGGTCAGTATAGACACCGTCTGTCCGGCCGTCATAAAATTGGATGAACGGCTTCAACGGTTTAGTCGCAACACTGCGGCCTAAATGAATTTCATAGCCTTCAATCTCATGACCTGTGCAGCTTCTTCCCGAAACTTGAACCGTTTGCTTACTATTGATAAATGTTGTTTCGATCGGCAGCAGACCTAATGTCAAATACGTTCCGCCAGCGCTTTCGACCGCCTGTTCGTCACGGATAATCTCACCAAGCATCTGATAACCTCCACAAATACCGATAATGCGGACATTTTGATTTGCTAACTGTAAAATACCTTGCATCAGCCCGGTTTGCTGAAGCCATAAAAAATCTTCCACCGTGTTTTTAGTACCTGGTAAAATTACGACATCCGGATTTTTTAAATCACTAAGCGTTGAGACAAAGCGCACGCCTACACCCGGTTCTTCAAACAATGGATCCAAATCAGTAAAATTAGATATACGCGGTAAACGGATAACGGCAACATCAACCGCAAATTCATGCTGCTGTGGCTTCTTTAAGCGCAGGCTGGATAGGGCCATCGAATCTTCTGCCTCAATTTGAACATCAAAATACGGAATGACACCAAGTACAGGAATACCTGTATATTCCTCCAGCCAATCGATTCCACTTGTCAGCAGTTCTTTCATGCCGCGAAACTTATTAATAATAATTCCTTTTACACGTGCTTTTTCCGCATCATCCAATAACATTAACGTTCCGACAAGTGATGCAAAAACACCGCCCCGTTCAATGTCCGCCACTAAAATCACTGACGCGTCCGTCTCATGTGCCATTCGCATATTGGCAATATCACGGCTTTTCAAGTTAATTTCTGCAGGACTTCCCGCACCTTCCAGAATAAGAACATCATAGTCCTCAGATAAGCGTGCCAGTGAAGTACGGACTTCAGGCATGACATCTTCTACAAATTGTTCACGATAACTGACCGCATCCATGTTTGCAAAATGTTTACCGTGCAAAATCACTTCTGATACCATATCCCCTTTAGGCTTTAGTAAAATCGGGTTCATATCTGTCGTTGCATCAATTTTTGCCGCTTCTGCCTGGACCCCTTGAGCACGCCCAATTTCTCCGCCATCTTTTGTAATATACGAATTCAGAGCCATATTTTGTGATTTAAACGGAGCAACCCGGTAACCGTCATTAACTAAGATGCGACATAATGCTGTACATAGTACACTTTTTCCCACATCGGATGCTGTGCCCTGAATCATGATTGCCTGCACTAAAACTCCAGCCCCTTCATAGCTGAGACATCCTGTTCGCTGTAATAATGTTTCGTTGCATCAACGGTTGAAACCAGATCAGCCATCGCAATAAGATCCGGATGTGCCGAACGTCCTGTAACGACTAAATGCATTGTGGCCGGTCGACTCCGAATTGCTTCAAGTACTTCCTCTAAAGGCAAAACATCATCGATTGGGAATTTTGAAATTGCCAATGCATTATTTAATTCATCCAAAACTAGTAAATCCGTCGTTTCATCCTGCAATTCCTTTTTTACAATTTGCCAAGCCTTTCTTAACGCTTCCCTATGTTCTTCCGGTGTTTTTGTCCACGTAAAACCAATGCCAAGCTGAACGGTTTCAACACCTAATTTCCGAAGTGCAATTTGTTCTCCATATGTACGTTCCGGTGATTTAATAAACTGAAAATACTTCACCGTCATCCCACGGCCAATTGCACGTAAGGTTACACCTAATGAAGCGGTTGTTTTGCCTTTTCCTTCACCCGTATATACGAGCAGCATTCCTTTTCTCGCCATAAAATTGCCCCCTAAAGCCAAGTTGTTTTTTCTGAAAACGATGTACTTTTTTTCTCAGTTGTAACCGGTTCCTCCGGATAGCCAATACATAACGTACCTACGAGGTGTTCAGAATCCGTCGCCCCGATAAATTCATGCAAAGCTGTTTCATGTACAAGACCGACTCCGCGTGTCCGCCACACCATGCCTAAACCAAGCGCTTCAGCCATCAGCCACATCGACATGATCGCGCTGCTGACAGCGAACTTATTGTCCAGTGTCGCCCCTTCATCTCCTTCCACTACGGCAGATGTTACGACAATGATGAGCGGTGTTTTTGTAACTGCCTGCATGGAGCTTTCTACTAAGTTTGGTTTTGTCGGGAAGCGCTGCTGTAAATAATCGAAAGCTACTTGTTCAAAACGCTTTAAACTATCGCCTTGCAGCACATAAAATTGCCAAGGCTCGCGCATCCGGTCATTCGGTGCATAAGTTGCTGCCTCCAATAATTGTTCAATTTTTTCCTGTTCTACTTCCTTAGGTAAAAATTGACGAACCGCCCGTCGTTTTTTTAATGCTTCTAACATGTTGTCTCAATCCTTTCATTGAACCAGGCAATTTCTTCACGAATTCCTACAACATCCCCAACTAGAATCATCGAAGGGTTGACCATTTTCTGCTGCTGAATTTGTTCGGAAATCGTCTCTAATTGACCTGTAATCGTACGCTGATTGCTTGTTGTTCCCCATTCAATTACTGCAACCGGGGTTGTCGGTTTCTTTCCGTGTCTGATTAGGCTTTTCGTAATATGATCGATATTGCCGATGCTCATATAAAACGCAATCGTATCGATTTGTGCGAGACTAGCCCAGCTTAAAAAATCCTGCCCCTTTTCTTCACGGCCATGCCCTGTTACAATCGCAAAGCTTGTTGCATAATCGCGATGTGTAACGGGTATGCCTGCATATGCCGGTGCCGCTATTCCTGCTGTGATTCCTGGGACAATTTCAAATTCAATATTTTCATTGCGAAGAATTGCTGCTTCTTCTGCGCCTCGTCCAAAGACGAATGGGTCGCCGCCTTTTAGACGGACAACCTGCATGTTCTGCTGTGCTTTTTCAACGAGCACACGATGAATTTCGTCTTGTATCAGGCCATGCTTTCCCGGTTCTTTGCCACAATAAATTAATTCGCAATGGGCTTTTGCGTGTTTTAAAATTTCGGGGTTTACTAATCTGTCATATAAAATGACATCAGCTATCTGAATGCACTCTAAAGCACGTATTGTCAGTAATTTCGGATCACCCGGTCCAGCACCAACTATATAAACAAATCCGCTCAATTGATTTCTCCCGCTTCAATCTGACGTAGAAACTGCGCACATTTTTCCTTATTCTTTTGCTGAATCCATACTAATATTTCAGGTTCAAGCAATTGAGCAAGCGCTGCTTTTTTTGCATCGCCTTCATAATTTTTCAAAATAAGCAGACGGGCTTCCTTTAAAAATGCAACATATTCTGCATAACTTTCATCGTATTGTTCCTCTAAGTCCGCTTTTACTTTTCTAGTAAGCGCCGGACTTGCGCCAGTTGTCGACACCGTTACAACAAAATCTCCACGACGGACAACAGCAGGGTTCATAAAATCCATACGACCTAAAGCATCTGCACGATTTAATAATTGCCAATGCTGTGTTGCTTCTTCCACTGCATCATTTACCGCTTCGTCATTCGTTGCCGCAAAAATGAGGGCTGCACCGTCTAAATCAGCCGGTTCAAAAAGTTTTTGTTTCCAGACTGCTTTTCCTTCATCTAAATATGTTTTTAACTTATCCGTTACTGTCGGACTTACAACGGTAATCTCGGCATTCGTAGGTAATAATGCTTCCACTTTTTGATTGGCTACATGGCCTCCACCGACGATCACCACTTTTTTAAACTCAATATTGACCATTAACGGAAAATAATTCATACTCTTACCTCCAAACAAGCTGCAAGCCAATTTTTCACGATTTGTGGATTGGATGCGAAATGAAAATGTGTATATCCAGCAACTAGATTCCCATGTGAGTACCCTTCCTTTTTCGCTCCAAAGCGGCCTTTTGTAAAATAAGCAGGTGTTTCGTGATTTCCTTCGTAAACGGAATAATGGAACTCGTGACCTTTAGCAAGCTCCTGTTCACCGATTAAAAAGTTGCCCTCCACACCGGTAATTTCTCTGTAGCCTAATGCGGCCAGTTTTTCTTGCATCCGAACGCTTCCCGGAATGACACCAAGCATTTTATAGCCATTTCCCTCACGGTTGAAAATTTCTTCTGTTAAATACATGAAGCCGCCACATTCCGCAAGTGTCGGGATTCCCTTTTCAATCGCTTGTTTTATCGAAGTTTTTGCCTGTTCATTCTGTGCAAGTTTCTCAGCAAATTCTTCAGGGAACCCTCCGCCAATATACAAACCTTGTGCCTGTTCAGGAACCGGTTCATTTTCAAGTGGCGAGAAGAAATGGAGTTTTGCACCGTTTGCTTTCAGTAATTCAAAATTTTCTTCATAATAAAAGTTAAATGCTGCATCTTTTGCTACAGCCAAATGAATTTCTTGCGTATTTCCTTGTATTTCGAAAATCTTTGAAGTTTGCTCCAATTCGGTCGCTTTTGTGACTTGTAACAATAAATCCAAATCAACAGTTGCTTCAATAGCAGCTGCAAGCTCATCGAAATACGGATCGAGCTCTCCTCGTTCAATAGCCGGTACTAAACCTAAATGACGGCTCGGCAACGCTGGTACCGCACCTTTTTGCAGGTAGCCGAGAACGGGGATGTTACATTCATGTTCGATCGCTGTTTTAATAATTTCAAAGTGACCTTTACTCCCAAGCTGATTGGCAATAACCCCCACAATATTGGCGTTCTTGTCCAACTGCTGGAATCCTTTTACTATAGCAGCGACGCTTCGGGCCATACTTGCTGCGTTAACAATTAAAATTACCGGACTGTCTGTAATTTCACTAATATGTGCCGCTGATCCTTCATTCGATAATGGTGACTTCCCGTCATAAAATCCCATGACACCTTCAATAATAGACACATCTGAATCAATGCTGTTTCTCGCAACAATTGTGCGTACGACATCTTCCGTCATCATGAAACTGTCAATATTGCGTGAAGACCGTCTCGTTACCGCTGTATGATACGTCGGATCGATATAATCCGGACCGCATTTAAATCCTTGAACCGTAAGACCGCGCCTCATCAGTGCACGCATAATTCCAATTGTAAATGTTGTTTTTCCTACGCCACTGCCTGTTCCGGCTAATACGAAACGATTCATTCGATTTCCTCCTCATCAAATGTAATCCGGGCAATAGAAATGGTTGCATTGCCGCTTTTCTTTTTTTCCAACAGCCAGTCTGTCGCATTGGCACACCGTAATGCAGCAGGTTCACTGACACCGTATGCCCCTGTAAATTTAAAAACAGTTTCCGATGGATTTTGCAGCGGCAATTCATTTAACTCTGCCGGTGTATACGTTATAAACTGCCAGTTGTTTCTAGCCGTTACTTGCAGGAAACCTTGTTCATCTTTTTTTAAATCGATTGTCGCGATCGCTTTGACGCTTTTTTTGCTCAGCTTTAGTTCTGCAAGCGTTTCATCAATTAGTTGTTCAATTTCTTCTGCAGATGTTCCGCGATTACAGCCCATTCCTAAAACAATTGATTTTGGTCGATAGATTACACCGTTTTCGAGTAATACTTCTTCCTCTTTTTCGATTATGCGATCTGTAATGAGCAATGTCGCCTGTGGTTTTGCAGCAATGGCTTCCTGTGTCGAGCTGTAAATCTTCAATGTTTCAGGCATCGGTGTTTCATGCATCCACCATGTTTTTTCACCTGTTTCCTGTACGATTGCAACTTGCTCTTCATTGACAACAGATGCACTGACAGGCGTCAGTTTTTCTTCACTGTCCCAAACCCAGCCATACCGCGCGCCAAATAAATCAACGGCGATTGTTTTTTGGACATCCGATGCTGTAGTTACAATCGGAGTCGCATCGATTGCTTGTGCAAACTCATTTGTCAGGGCATTCGCACCACCAATATGTCCGGAAAGAACACTCACGACATATTGTCCTTTATCGTCAACAACAAGAACACCCGGATCTTTCTTTTTATCTACTAAAATCGGGGCAATCATCCGAACGACTGCACCAAGGGAAATAATCAATATCATCGACTTATATGCTTTAAATAATGCAGGCAGTAACAGGCGCACCGTCCCGTCAAATAATTGAATATTTTTTTCAGCCTCATCGCCCTGCTCAAATTTCTTCATATAATATACATCGACATACGGAAACTTCTCCGCATACTTTCGCGCATTCGCCACACCGTGCTTTGTAATGGCTACAAGTGCATAAAGTTTTGTCACACGAACTTCCGGTATTTCCCCTTCACGTAAATTAATCATCTACTTTCACACCTTTACGAAAACCATGTGTAAATGTAGCATCATACAATTTTGAACGGTAATCTTTTTCATGAATGTTCGGATCAAGTGCCCAGCCGGCTAAAATCATCGCATGTTTGCGAATGCCATTTGTCCGCATCGCTTCATCCAGTTCAGCAATTGTCGTGCGAACGATCTTTTGATCTGGCCATGAAGCCCGCTGAATAACGGCAACCGGTGTGTTATCCGACCAGCCTGCAGCCTGCAGCTCTTTTGTAATCTTTTTCGTTAATGTGGCACTTAAAAACATTGCAATTGTGCAATGATGGCTTGCCAATGCTTGCAGTTTTTCACGCTCAGGTACCGGTGTACGTCCTTCTGCTCGTGTTAAGATCAACGTTTGCGTTAAATCAGGAACCGTTAGTTCTGCTCCTACGGCTGCAGCGGCAGCAAATACGGAACTCACACCTGGAACAACGTCATAGCCAATATTATGATTTTTTAACAATGCCACTTGTTCCATTGTTGCCCCGTACATTGCCGGATCACCCGTATGTAAACGCACAACCATTTTTCCCGCATTGACACGTTCAACGATGCAATCAACCATCTCTTGTAAATGCATACCTGCTGTACGGATTACTTCTGCATCCTCACGGGCTTCGGCAACTAGAGTTTCACTAACTAACGAATCTGTATACATGACAACATCCGCCTGTTGAAGTAGCTTAAGACCTTTCACAGTAATTAAATCCGGGTCGCCGGGGCCAGCACCTATAATCCAAATTTTCTTCATTATTTTCGCACCACCATACATGATAAATAATTGAGCTCAGCTCCACGCAATTCATTCGTTTTCCAAATAATTTCTTCATCTGAAGTTACTTTTGTCACAACATACGTTTTTTCTAGTAAGTTCATTTCTTCAAGCAAATCCAGCATGTCATCCAATACTTTCGCTACTTTAATGAACACAATCCCGTCATGGGTCTCAATAACATGACGCATCTCTGCCATATCCGAAGTTGCCGGAATCATTGCTACATGATCATCGCCGTCTGCCAATGGGATTCCTAAACGATTGGCAGTTCCATTAAATGAAGATATCCCTGCAATCGATTTCATTGGAACGTCGGGATGCATTTCCTTCATTAATTTCATCAAGTGTATATATGTACTAAAAAGCATCGGGTCGCCTTCCGTCACAAAAGCGACATCTCGGCCTTCTTTCAAATGTGCATAGATTTTCTCTGCGGATTTTGACCATGCTTCCTGCAATGTCTCCTCGTCCTTCGTCATCGGAAATACAAGCCCCAGCATTTCTTTTTCCGCCGGATTAACGTACACATCAATTATTCGTTGGGCATACGATTTACTGCCGCGCAATTTTTGTGGATACGCAATGACCGGGCATTCTTTCAGCATTCTAAATGCTTTTACTGTAATAAGTTCCGGATCACCTGGTCCAACACCTAATCCGATTAATGTACCGATTGTCATAATTCCATCCCTTTCTGTGCTGTCACAATAAAAATTGGATTTAACGGTTCAAAGCGCGTTAAATTTAAAATTGGCTTACTCTTTGAGATTTGTGCCTGCAGTACAGAAACATCACAATTGAACTTTTTAAAATGCCCCATAGCTTCTGCTAAGTTCTCAATTGTTGCGATGTTCATAACAATGCGGCCATTTGGCTTTAATCGATTCACACATAGTTGCAGCAACTGCTCCATATTACCGCCGTTGCCGCCAATGAAAATGGCGTCCGGATCAGGAAATTCTTCTAACCTTTCTGGAGCTTTTCCTAAAACAGCTGTAAAATCTGTACGATGAATATGCTGATTTTGAAGGCAGTTTTCCAAATCTGCTTCATTTTTTTCAATCGCATAAACTTGACCTTCACGGGCTATTTTCGACATTTCGATGGCAACTGATCCCGTACATGTCCCAATGTCCCATGCGATACTTGATTCTTTTAATTGCAGCGCTTGTAAACAAAGCACTCGGATTTCCTTTTTTGTAATGAGCCCTTTATCCGGTTTCCGCTGGATAAACTTGTCATCATCAATACCGATTGACGAACGCTCGACCACTTCACGCTGTTTTAAAATGACAACATTTAGTGGTGAAAATTCAGCGTTTTCCATTTCATCTAGCGAAAGATGGCGGCATCGTTCTGCGTTACCTTCCAAGTTTTCTGCAACAAATGAATCATATTCTGTCATACCGAATGCCTTTAAATAGCTTGCCAATGCTTTCGGTGAATTCACTTCATCTGTCAGGATGGCTACTTTTTTTCGGCCATCGATTTTTTGGGCAAGCCCTTTCATCGACCGGCCATGAACACTCGTTAAATAGGCCTCATGCCAGCTTTCCTGCATTCTTGTAAATGCTAATTGAACAGAACTAGCATAAGGGTAAATTTCTAACGGGAGCTTCTTCGCCAAAACACCTCCTAACCCGTAAAATAGCGGGTCACCCGATACTAAAATGACGACGTTTCTTTTTTCTTCCTGCAGCTTTTCCACTAATTGTGATAATCCACCTTTTATAATGATCTTTTCACCAGTGTAATCCGGGAAAAAGTCTAGATGACGCTCACCACCAACTAAAACTTCACTTGATTCAATCCAAGCGATATATTGAGGGAGTAAACTTGCTGGTCCGTTATCCCCGATACCAATCATTTTCATCCAATTGTTCAATATTCTCAGCCTTTCCTAGCATGTCCCCGTTCATTGCATACAACGTTGTGGAGACACGTAATTTCGCTTTCGTATGATCTAGTGCATAGTAACAGCAGTTTTTACAAAGCGCTTTAAAAAACTGGTCATTCCCCACCATGATTTCCCCTACTTGCGATGCCGTATTTGCATGCAAAATTTGCTCGGTTATTTCTGTATCAGCTCCGGCCTTTTTCGCGATTTCAGCCAAAAATGGGAAACTGATCGGCGCACTTTTTGAATGCACCATCATGACACCCTGTGCTACTTTAGAAAATTTCCCCATCATTCCGACAAGCGACACTTGGAGAATCTCTTTACGGGCGATATGCTTTAACGTAAAACCGACGAAATCCCCCATCTCTATAAATGCTTCTTCCGGTAAATGCGGATATTGCTTCATCGCATATTTTTCACTGCGTCCGCCGGTTGTAATGACAAGATGGTCACAGCCTGCTTCTTTTGCAACACTAATCGCCTGCACGATACTCGCCATATAGGCCGAACTTGAAAAGGGTACGACCGTTCCGCGAGTACCTAATATGGAAATGCCGCCCAATATTCCAAGCCTTGCATTTAATGTCTTCTTCGCGATTTCCTCACCGTCCGGAACGGAAATGATCACTTCGATTCCTTTGTCAATTTGGAAAAGTTGAATCGCCTCTTCCACGACACCATGAAGCATTTTTCTCGGAACAGGGTTAATTGCCGCTTCTCCGACAGGCACGGGCAGTCCTGCTTTTGTTACACGACCAACACCGATTCCACCATCTAAGTGAACACCGCTTTTCTCTATAAAACGAACCGTACTTTGAATACGTGCTTTATGTGTTGCATCCGGATCATCCCCTGCATCCTTAATCGTTTCACACATCACTTCATTTTCCTTTACTGCAAAAGATACCACCGTAAATGTGGCATCCTTTCCTACAGGTAAATGAATCGTTACATGTTCAGGAACTTCTCCGGTCACAAGTGCGTACAAGGCAGCTTTTGTCATCGCAGTTGCACAAGCTCCTGTTGTGTAGCCGTGACGCATTTCCGACGGATCTTTTTTATTTCGCTTCTTTTGCTCGTTCATCTGCCATGATTGAGATGGCATTTAGTGCTGCGACGGTTACAGTACTGCCACCTTTTCTTCCTACATTCGTAATAAACGGAATTCCTTCTAAAATCGCTAATTCCGCTTTCGATTCTGCTGCCGAAACGAACCCAACAGGCATACCAATAATTAAATCCGGCTTTGCAAGGCCTTCTTTAATCAGACGAATTAATTCAAGTAGAGCTGTTGGGGCATTCCCAATTGCATAAATACCGCCTTCTTGTAGTTGAGTCGCCTTTTGCATCGAAATAATGGCACGGGTTGTTCCAAGTTTTTTTGCTTCGATTGAAACGTCTTCATCTGCGATATAACAATGTAAATCCCCGCCATGTTTTTGGAATCGTTTGCGCCCTGAACCACTTTCAATCATCTGAACATCAGCTACAACATGACGTCCTGCTAAAATTGACTGAATGCCCGCTTCAATCGCATCATCCGTAAAAATCATGCTGCGTCCCAATTCGAAGTCTGCCGAAGCATGGATAACCCGGCGAACGACAAGCCATTGTTCATCTGTAAAAGAATGTTCACCCATTTCTTCTTTAATGATCGCAAAACTGTAATCATAAATTTTGTCCGGGTCTACTGTTAGTGGTACGAAATCTGTATTAAAATTCATATTTGCCATTGTTATTTGCCTCCTAATTTTTCAAACACTTTCTCAAATGAAGTGCATATATTTTTATATTGTATTTTTGGTCTTTTAATTAAGATGACGGGAATACCAATTTCAAGAGCAGCATCCATCTTTTCGTCTACTGAACCGACTTTCCCGCTTTCCTTTGTAATAATAAGTGTTGTGCTGAATTGTTCGTAAAGCGCTTTATTCAGTTCTTTTGAAAACGGGCCTTGGATTGCGATAATATCGCGCTGCTTCACACCAAGGTCATCGCATTTATCCATATTCTCTTTATTTGGCAGCATCCGGCAGACAAGACGAATATTTTCGTTATGTAATAATTGTTCCGTAAAAACAGCGAGCGTTTTACTGCCTGTCGTCAACATAATTGTTCCTGAATGTGCGGATGCAGCGATTGCCGCTTCTATATATGTTTCCACTTCCGTAACGAGCGGATGTACATAACTTTGCTGCGGACGTTCATATCGAATATAGGGAATACCCGTTAAATTTGCAGCGGCCATCGCTGTTTTGGAAGCCTCTTCTGCATACGGATGACTTGCATCTACCACCGTTGTTACCCGCCGTTCTTCAATTAGTTCCATCATTTGCTGAGCTGTTAAACGACCGACATGGTACGGAACATTCGCTTCCTGTAGACTCGCTGCAGCAGATTCCGTAACGACAGTCGCCACCAATTCATGTCCTGCTTGCATTAATTGAACCGCCAGCTCTCTTGCATCACTTGTTCCAGCTAAAAATAAAATCATCTTTTCACCTAATCTCCACAAGGGGCCTCTTCCACTTTAATTTTGCATGACATATCAACATAATTGAAATTCAGGATTTTTTTTACACGTTTAAAATATTTGAAGAAACGTTCATTCGGATGTGCATTTTCTTTATAGTCCGCAACGATATCTGTTAGTAAAGGAATCAATTTTTCGGGATCGATCCCTTCAAGGACAGGTTGTGCTGCATGTGCTGTTCGTCCAACTGGTTTGGAACCGATAAACAAATCAAACTTTTTCTTGCGGTAAACAATACCGATATCATCAAAAACCGCACGATAACATGCCATTCCGCAACCGTTAAAACCGACATGCAGCTCTTTCGGCATTTTAATGCCACCGAGCGTTTCCATAATCTGTTCCGCATATGGAATGGATTCCGCTTTTTCGCCGTAACAGAAATCACACGCCTTGACGATCACTACGTCACCGACAGGTTGAACGAGTAATCCTGTTTGTTCCACTTTCTTGACAAGTTTTTCAGGTGAATCCGTCGGTACCTTCAGTACAAGACGGTGATCAGGGGTATACTCCATCGTACCGTGTTCTCCGACTACTTCTGCCAAAGTAATCATTTGGGCTGGTGTAATCATTTTATTGGCAACACCCGGTGATACAGCAAACTCAAAGATGGATTCAACTTGTTGCTGTACTAAAAACGGATTTTCTTCAACTTTTACAGCTGACGTTTCTTTATGTACGAGCGCTAATGCTTCATTTGCAAGCTGTAATGTGCTTATGTTATTAACTGTTGGTATAGCTATTTTTTTCTCGATAGCTACGATTTTTTCGTAGCCTGTCTCCGCTTCACCCGTTTCCTGGTCCAATGCCCATGGTTCCGCTTCTTTTTTCAATCGTTGATGCGGTTTTAATAGTTGTTTTTCTTGCCCTAAAGTATATTTTCGCTGATAACCACGCGGTGTAATGATTTTATTATCGTAGTAAAATGTTGAGGAATTCCCCACGACGACCGTTGTCAGCATTCCGATATCATGTTCCAGCATCTCCTCTAATGTTGTTAACACAATGTCCTGCGTATCCCGATAGGCAGCTTTTACTAATCCGACAGGTGTATCAGGTGAACGATACTTAAGCAATATTCGTTGCGCTTCAACAATTTGTCTTGTCCGTCTGCCGGATTTAGGATTGTAAAACGCAACGACAAAGTCTGCCATTGCAGCTGCCTCAATCCGTTTTTCGATGACCGTCCAAGGTGTTAAATGGTCACTTAAACTAATTGTGCACGAATCATGCATAACCGGGGCGCCAAGTAAACTTGCACAGGAGTTAATCGCTGATATACCCGGAACAACTTCTACTTCAATCCCTTCTTTTGCAGTCCAGCCCTTTTCGATTAATACTTCATATACGAGGCCCGCCATTCCGTAAACACCAGCATCACCACTGGAAATAACAGCAACTATATGGCCGGCTTCAGCCTGTTTTACAGCTTCCTGTGCGCGTGAAACTTCTTCAGTCATGCCAGTACTGACAATGGTTTTCGCCGTCACTAAGTGCTCAATCAGTTCAACATACGTTTTGTAGCCCATAATGTGATCACTTTGCTGCAGTGCATCGACTGCACGTTTTGTTATATGTTCCCGATCTCCAGGTCCGAACCCTACAACAAAGATCTTTCCTTTTTGCATGTAAATACCCTCCCTATAGAAAAATACATTTCGCACCAAATAGGACATGATGATAATTTTTCTTATGTGGATTTCATTAAAAACTAGTATTGCTTATCCACTAAGAAATAAAAAAAGCCCGCACCTCTCGTTAGAAAGAGGTACGGGCATGTGAAATTAATACTAAAAAAGTATAGAAAAACACAAAAACAATTACTTGTTTCGCCTATACTTCTCCCTCCGAAAAGTAAGTATCGTTTAAATAAGCAGGTTTCCTGGCTTAAGCTTCCTTTTACTTTCACATCTTCCCATCTTTACGACAGTGATTCATTGTGATTTCATCAGCTATTACAGTAGCGGGGGCTGCATTAGTCTTTCACTAATTTCCCTTTTACCTTACAAAATTCTGTAAGCACTTATTTAAATTGCAAATTATTAAATTATTATAAAAATAACATAGTCTACTAAAAAATGATAGGGTAATTATTATCTTCATAAGCTTTTGAGCATAAATGAAGCGTTTATTAATCGTGTATTAGGTGTTTTGTACATAAATTTAGTATCCAACTAATCAAAGGTTGTTTAATTTCAATTATTCACTTTATTATTTTCCTGTCACGGGTTCATTTAGCTTTTTTACATAGGCTACGGCATCATTTATAGATGTGACAGCAATAATGTTGATATTAAGTTGCTCATTTATTTTTACTTCCTTCGCCTCTTCTTCATTTTCCATAGGTATAAGAATATGTGAAAAGCCGCTTTGTTCAGCAATTAAGGTTTTCGCCTTTATCGAACCAATTTCCTTCACGTTTCCTTTGCTATCAATCGCACCCGTTACCGCCATCGGTATGTTATTGTGGAATTCACCGTTTTCGATAAGACCGCTTAACACAGTGGCAAGTCCTGCACTGTCACCTTCTATATCGTCTCTCTTTAAAAATTGATCGATAGCTGTTGATTTCTCAGGCAAGTGGGCAATGACATTTTCCTTCATCGTTTCAAAATGATTCACTGTAGGACGTATATATCCGAGCAACTCTTCATTTTTTGAACGGTACCTGATTTTATTCGTGACCACTTCGGCATCTAAAACTTCTTTATCACTTGAATATTCTATAGTTTTTATTAGATAATCCAAATCTGTAATATATGGTGCTTCAAACATTTCCACTGCAAGTACATGGATACCTGAATTTTCTACAATTTCAAAAGGCTCATTATAGGAGATCAGAAAATAAGTATATTTTTCATAATTGATCAGTCGACTTTCAAACACAATTAACAGTGCTAGCACAAAAAAAATCCCCGAGAAAATTCCTTTCAGCCTTTTGTTATTCCGGTATAGAAAGAACCCGGAAAGTGAGATTACCGAGCCCACTATAATAAAAGCTATTAATTGAAAACCGCTAATCTTATCTAAATAATATGCTAGTAAACCAGCTATGTATAAAATGAAAGGGAGCACAATTAAAGTAATAGGTTTCAATATTTCAGCTCCTTATGCTAAACGACAGCAGGACTTTCATAAACAATCCAATTAGTTGTTTTTGTACATTTAGTTGATTTTAATAAATGTCTTAATAATGCTGCCTCAAATTTTTTCACATTCCATTCATACCGGTATTTTTTATGCCAATCCTCGATTTCTATGTAATGCAATTCTTTTAACCACGTTACCAATTGCTCATCCGTCAGTCCCTTATCCAGTAATGCATCAATGACCGGTAACATACGTTCTTCTTCCTCATCGATTAAAGCATATTCAGTATGAAGACAGCTTTTTAAACTTTGTAATGCATTCCATAATAATTGAGAATCCATCATCAACGGATGTCTAATTGCTTCTGTTAATAAATCACTTCCATGTGCAACCCCATGTGCCCAGCCCTTCGTATTGACAAATCCCCGGTAATCACTTTCAAGAAATAAATAATGAATACTTCTGTGAATTACCTCAATAATAAGTTCTTCCGGTAAACTTCTCTTTTCACGATCTTTCCCTAAAATAAGAGTGATGACAAGTGCTGAAAACGATCTCATAAACACATCATCAGAAATTCCATAATCCGTAATATTTAAATAAAGATGCTCGTCATCCAAACATGTTTTCAGTATGGTAACTAATTGTTCTTCAGTAAATTTTCCATTCAGAATTAATTCGCAAAATCCCCGATAAATTAAGTTGTCACGTAAATAGCCATCCGGATTTCCAATATTTTTTAGCATGAACTGGATTAATTCGTTAAAATCAATTGAATCCAGATTAATCGAATTTTTTACAATTTCTTCTAATTGTTCTTTCATCAAATTTTATTGCTCCATTTCAAAAAGCTTCTTTAATGGATCAGGAATTTTCGCAACTCTTTTCTTTTCTAAATTGAAAAAGCATCCTGATTGTTTTCCGATGCAATGACTATGCTTTTCCGTTGTAATTTCCAGTTCCATTTCCCAACTGGATTGCCCGATTTTCACCATCCAGCACCGGCCGACTGGTTGATCGAAAATTGTTAAAGGGGCTTTATATTCAATCTCTGTTTTCATCAAAATCGGGGATATTTGCACAGCCATCATCTCTGCTAATGGATAATGCTCATTTAAAAATGCCATACGTAAATCCTCAAACCAGCGTACATACACAATATTACTTACAATGCCCATCGCATCGATATCATAGGCGTTAATCTGAATCGGTTGTTCTGCCAATAATGTTTTCACAATATTTGTCCCCCTTAATTTCTCTCTTCATAACGAACCATAGACCAAAAACCGATATCCTCAAATCCAATCCGCTTATAAATGCGTCCGGCAGCCGGATTATCATAAAACAGACAGATTGATTTTCCTTCAGCGAGCAGGTCACGACAAAGCTTTAACATACAGTGCGTGGCATACCCTTTTTTTCCGTAACCTGGTCTCGTTCCTACGCCTACAATCATTGCAGACTGGGAATTCTCTGCAGTGGTAGATGCAGATGAAACCATTACTTCGTGTTCGTCACGAATAAAATAGGTGCGCCCTGTTTTAAACTTTTCCGCGCGTTCTCTTCCTTCAATACTAAAGGTACCCGTTGAAAATTCCGGAATCGATTTGAGCATTTCAATATTTTCCAAATAATTATCAGGCTTTAAATACGACACATCTGAAAAATTCAGATCTGAAATCGGCACCGTCAATTTTGTACATTTTGCATAATACGTATCGCTGTCACGACGAATACCTCGGTCAATCCATTTCTTTAATGGAGCGACTAAATGCTGGAGTCCCGAAATTTCTATCCGTCCTTGATTTTCGTTAATTATTTTGGCAAATCCCTCGACATCATAATTTCCTTCACTGTACGGGATATAATTTTGATCATAGCGCAGTAATATCGCTATTAACTGATCACCTTCAAATTGACCCCATAAATCCTGTATATCCGATTCCATCCCATATGCTTCAATATCACCGATTATAAATAAATTTTCTGCCGGCTTTTTTTCTACAAGTGCCATCGTAATATTCAGATCATCGTTCGTTAATTTTCGGATCATTTTACTTCCCCCTATAAAGTACTTTTTCGAGCTTTCACGATAAAGGTCGTTGGATAATGGCTTGCTTTATATAAAGAATAATATTTTTCGGAATACGGAATTTCTTCATCTTTTGTATGGGCCGGAACATCACTTTCTACGATTTCTACAAGTTCAAAGTTGGATTGTAAAAGGGCATTTATATATGTCGCCATTTTATATTTGGGAATTTGCATTGGCGCGTCTTCCCCCTTAAATGACGTTGTTTCAATATACCCTTCACGCTGGTAGGAATCCGTTAATATAAATTGATGATCACGGCATTTGATCTGACTATAGAAAGGATGTTCCCAGCTAAAAACGAACTCGCCCCCTTCTTTTAAGTAGCTATGAATCAAAGTAAAAGTTGCCGGAAGATCATTTGACCAGCCTATTGCATAAACGGAATACACTAAATCAAAATAACTTTTCGGCAATCCGATTTCTTGTTCCATTGGAGCCGTAAATAAGTTTGCTTCAATGCCATTTAAAGTTTTTTCCGCCAGTTCTTTTTGTGCTTTCGAAAAATCAACACCCCAAAGCTCCTTTGCTCCATTGTTTTTCATATATAAAAGAGAATGCCCGCTCCCAAATCCAACTTCCAGCACCATTTTCCCGGCCACATCTCCGAGTAAATGCAGTTCCTCTTCTGTTTGCGCTAAAGGTCCATAGCTTGGTAATGCATCTCCTCCAGCAAAATGCTTCGCTACAATATCCCAGCTATTTTTATTATTTTCGATAATTGAGTTCAAATAAATCATTCCTTTCCGTACCGATTTCTGATTTATACTATTTGTAACAATTAAACCACTTTATTCCATATGTTACAATCCAACAATTTTTCTAATTTATTTTAGGTACAATGCTTGTTCTATTCTGTACGATATGACGTTTATTGAAATGGTACGGTAATAATAAAAACTTCTCCATATTATAAAAACGTTACCAAATGAACTGTAAATTACCTATTCCCGATATGGTATGAAACTTTCTTCCCTGTGCATTCTAATGTCATAAGGAGGCGAGTAACAGATGGCAAACAACAATAGCTCAAACAAATTACGTGTACCTGGTGCACAACAAGCAGTTGACCAAATGAAGTACGAAATTGCACAAGAGTTTGGTGTACAATTAGGACCAGACGCATCAGCACGTGCAAACGGTTCTGTTGGTGGCGAAATTACGAAACGCCTAGTTCAAATGGCAGAACAGCAATTACGCGGAAATTCAAACAATCAACAATAATTAACGAAAAGGAAACGCTGCATACTATGTAGCGTTTTCTTTTCATTTTGGCTTTTCAAGAAGATTACATACACAGACAAACAAAAACACCATTAAATATAAATGAATCTTTTACAGCTTTCCTCCGTAAAAACATTAATAACCATTTCTCAACCTTAGCTTTAAGGGTTGGGCTAAATTTGAGCTATGTCTTATAAAGGAGGAAATTCATAAATGAATATTTATGGGTGGATTGGTTTGTTAGGAATTGTTTTATTTAGTTTATTACCTTTATCAAGTATAGAGAAAAGAACACGGGAAGAGGTTCAAAAAGCCATAATAACGATTAGTATCATCATCGGTATTATTATGGCAGTTATAGTTTTTGATATAAATTTCGTTGTAACTTTATTATTTGGTTTCCTAGCTATGATTATGCTTGACCGTAAAACCTATACTAAAAAAAGATTGATTATTTATGGGGTCATTACGTTAATTGTAGGGATTGCAGGGTATGCTCTATTCCGAGATAATCCAAATTATGTTATTCAACATTTAAAAGAACATCCGGAATCGAGCTCTTTTTACCTTGCTGAAAATGGTGAACCTGTCATTACTTATCAATCAACTTTTATACGGCCATTAGCAAGTACTGTAAAAATCCTTATTGCGGTTGAGTACTCAATGCAGATTGAAGAAAGTAAAATTCAACAAGAGCAAAGGATATCACTGAACGACTTGAACCGTTTTTATTTAAAAAATACAGATGGGGGCGCTCATGAAGCATGGTTAGACGCTATGAAACAAGATGGGGGCATCCAAAATAATGAAGTAACTTTGCATGATGTTGCAAAAGGGATGATTACGTATAGCTCAAATGCCAATACAGATTATTTAATTAATCTGCTTGGTGTTGATGCTATAAATAAACGTAAATCGGAGTTAGACTTAACACAGCATGAAGATGTTTATCCAATTGTCAGTGCGCTATTTATTCCGGATTCTATCCAAAAAGACGGGATGACCGAAAAAGACTTAATCAATGCACTCCAAAAGTTATCAATGGAAGATTATCGTAAGTTAGCTCAATCGATCAGCCTACAAATGCGATCAGGCGAAATCAGTGCAAGTGAAGCTACCTTTGACTTATCCCCTGCCATACAAAGAGTTTGGTCAGATCGGTTAATAGGTGCTTCTGCCAATGATTATGGGAAGCTACTCGCGCATATTTCAAATGACGAGCTACCACCAATTGCGACTGAAACAATCCGGGATCTAATGGAATGGCCAATGAAATTTAATGAAGAAAATTATAAGACGTATACGCATATTGGGGCAAAAGGCGGCTCTACACTGTTTGTTTTAAATAATGCGATGTATGCAGAAAACCTTAAAGGAGATCAATATGAAATGGTTCTCTTACTCAATGACCTAAATTTTTATGAACGTTTCTTATTGAGTCTAAATCGGAATTCATTTGAATCGAAGCTTATGAATGATGCAGAATATCGTAATAAGGTACGGGAAGAACTTTAAACTAAGTTTGAGTTTTCTTGTATAACTTTCCCAAACAACTAATCCCGCTCCTAAAGTCTTATTTAGGAACGGGATTTAAATTGTCTACCCTATCATTTTTGACACAAAAAAACTGCACCCCATATTTGGGATGCAGTTTATCGTTACTTCATTAAAATTAAAGTTTTACGATGTTTGTAGCTTGTGGGCCACGTTGACCGTCTTCGATTTCAAATTCAACTTTTTGACCTTCGTCTAAAGATTTGAAACCTTCGCCTTGGATTGCTGAGAAGTGAGCGAATACGTCGTTTCCGCCTTCAACTTCGATGAAACCAAAACCTTTTTCTGCGTTAAACCATTTTACTGTACCTTGTGTCATTTAAATGACCTCCATTTAATTAAATTTAATAAGATCACAATTCTCATAAAGAAAAAATTCACATATTACAAAAAGTACTAAATAAAACACGAATACATTTTGTAATAGGTGAATTTATTGTTGTCTTGTAACATTTCTTATTAACATTAGTATATAACAAACAAAACCATTTGTCTATTCTTTTAAAATTATTCAGTTAGTGCTAATAGAAATCTGATGCAATCTATGATTGGAACAAGGGTTAATTATTTCGATAGCCAACCATTACTAGACATTACTCTTAAGCGTACAGTATCATAAAAGGCAATCAACTATTTAACGAGGTGTTCTCTATTATGGCAGCTAAAAAAGTATTAACAAATGAACAACAAGATCAACTTCTTTCAACTTTGAAATTACGCTTTGAACAGCATATGGAACGTCATCCAAATATCGATTGGGAAAATGTGCAGACAAAGCTCGAAGCAAATCCGGTAAAACTGTGGTCTCTTCATGAAATGGAACGTACAGAAGGAGAACCTGATGTCGTTGCATATAATCATGAAACGGACACGTACACATTTATGGACTGTTCGCCTGAAAGCCCTAAAGGACGCAGAAGTATTTGTTATGACCAGGAAGCACTGGATGCACGTAAGAAGAACAAACCGGAAGACAGTGCGATGAATATGGCGGCTTCTATGGGAATTGAACTTTTAACGGAAGTCGAATACCGCTCTTTGCAGCAGCTTGGAAAATTTGATTTAAAAACGTCCAGCTGGGTTTTGACACCTCCGGATATCCGTAAACTTGGCGGTGCGATTTTCTGTGACCGTCGATATGAGACGGTTTTCATGTATCATAATGGTGCAGACTCTTACTACGGGGCTCGTGGGTTTAGAGGCTCGCTTACTGTTTAGTTTCATGATTTCAACTAAAAACAAGCCGTTGTCATATTTTTTGACTACGGCTTGTTTCCATTTTAAGCAACTCTGGACAATAAATCGGATGACCCAGTCTGTAAATAGAGAATATGAAAATAATATGAATTCAGATTTACCCTTTACTCCTGTTTCCCAATAATTTACTCCCAAACATATATAAGAACCTCTATATACTTAACTTATCCTCCACCAGTTCCAATAATCCACAGTTCTAAAGTAGTGATTAATAAATCTACCATTTCGTCCCCTCCTTTGTATTAATTTTACAATTACCCCGACAAAAAGTGTATAATATGCCTAAAAGAATAATTAGGTGATGAAATGAGTAATTACGGGCAAGTTGTAAAAGACATAAGGGTTGGTAAAGGCTATTCCCAACAATATGTCAGCGAGAAAATATGCTCACAGGGCAACTACTCAAAATTTGAAAAAGGGGAAAACCGAGAAATTAAATATTCGATTTTAAAGGAATTTTTAGGTCGGCTCGAAATGTCATACGAAGAGTTTGAATACATAAGCAATAATTACGAAATGCATGAGCGCCAAAGAATTATGAAGAGTTTTTACAATCAAACATACAATTCCGAAAATGCACTGCTTCAAATGATTGAAGAATGTGCTGATTATTTACGTCAAAATCCGAACGACAATTTAATCATCAATATTCAAACCGTAATGGAAGGAATGCTCGTTTTGGCCAGATCCAGTGATTTCGTAATGGCTTCTAAAACGTTATCTCCCATTTGGAAAGATCTCTCTCAACGAAATACATTATACTTAGCTGATATTTATTTGCTGAATGCTATTTTATTTGTATTTCCAATTTCTACTGCAACCGAAATAAAAGAATTTGCTTTTCGCCATATCGACAAGTACAACGGCTTTCAAAATATAAATAAATTAAAAATTAATTTTCTGATCAACCTGTCGCTTATTAATATTAAAGGAAAAGACTTTGAAACCGCACTTCATCTGTTAAATGATGCAATCCGTGCATGTAAATCGGAGCAGCTGTTTATCAACCTGTCGATCTGTTATGTGAGAAAAGGTGTTTGCCTAAATAATTTAAATGGCGAGGATGAAGGTTTTATCGAAAAGGGCTTAACACTACTTCAACATTTAGAACAGGCAGAACTATTGAAAATGTTGGAGAAGGAAATTAAAAATAATTTAATCGTTTATTAATGTAAAAAAAATTAAAAAAGGGCAGCCGATGTTATGTCGACTGCCCTTTGAATTTATTTTTTATTAGGTAAGTTCATTTTACGCTCTAATAATTTAATGCGGTATTTATAAATGGCATAAATTACTACCAAAATAATGATGATGATAACAAACGGCTGCAAGTATTGTTTAAACAGATCTCCTGCCTGTTCCCAGTTCTCCCCTAGCTTAATGCCTAAATAAACATAAAGCGCGGTAATTGGGAACATCGCTAAAAATGTGTAGATTGTAAATTTCCATACATTCATTTTTGTCATCCCGCATGGAACCGAAATTGCCGTACGGACGATTGGCATAAAACGTCCGAAAAATGCGACACCCGCGCCATATTTAGCGAAAAACTTGTCCGATGCATTCACTTGCTTTTCATTGATCAAGAAGAACTTCCCGTATTTCAGAACGATTGGTCGACCACCATAACGCCCTACCGCATATAATGTCAACGGACCAATCGTTCCGCCTACCGTTCCTGCAAGCACCATTAACCAATAGCTATATTCCCCTTGAGCAATCCAAAAGCCAGCCATCGGTAATATAATTTCTGCTGGAATAAACTCAAAGCAGAGCGCCAACAGCACACCAAAATAGCCAAACCCTTTAAAAAACTCAATCATTGATAGAATGATTGTATCTAACAACAAAAACAACTCCAATCATTTGCATTATCCCAAAGTTAAAATCATCATTTTCTGATTTCAACTCCATAGTCCACTTCCACATTCACTTAGCATACAAAAACTTTAATCGATTCACAATAGAAATTGTGAAAACATGCCGTTATTATGTATGCTCTTCTTTAGAATAGAACGTCGTCTCTTCACAAATGTTGCCTCATCCGCAAAACTTTTAATTTTATAGCAGTGTATGTCTATGAAAAAAGCGATATGTCAGTACAATTTGTGACTTCCCCTCTCCCACTAACTCCACATATAAAAACAAACAGACGAAACCAGTTATGCTTTGGAATCGTCTGTCTATTAGTTAAATTAATGCTTTTAAATCATGAATAAACTCATAGATAAAGTAACAGCCAAATCCGAATAATAATACACCCGCGATGATGGAAGTCCATTTAATCATTGTACGATTCATAACTTTTCTAGAAAGTGAAACAATTGTTAAAAGTCCAATATCATGCAGTAAAATCCCCGATAAAATACCAAGCGCAACAATTAAAAATTGATGGGCACCTTTTCCTGAATAAGAGTCGGCCAAAACTGCTCCAAATACAGAAATCCAGAAAACAAGATTTCCTGGAGAAACAGCAACCAATAAACCATTGCGGTAAGTTGACAAAAAGGATTTATTGGCTTTCTCACCAGCTAATGCAATATCTTTATCTGCGTTTTTAATAGAATCAAAAGCCAAAACAAATAAAAACGCGGCTCCAATAAGCCAAAGCGGAAGCTGAATATAAGACAACGATAAAAATTGAGCTACCCCTAAATATAAGGCAATGATTAAAGCTAGATCAATTGTCATACCACCAAGCCCTACCGCCCAACCATGCATAAATCCATTTTTAAATCCCTGTTTTGTCATTTCAACTGTAATGGCACCAACCGGCATTGCAATCGCAAGGCCAATCATGACATATGCAAAATATAAACTCATTCGATCACATCTTCCAAGAAAGATTTCTTCTTACGTCCGTTTTATAAATATAATTATATTTGAATATTTATAAATTTTCAATTACTCCCCTAATGAATTCCAGGATTGACTTATTTCAGGAAAACTATTATGATGTCATTAATTTATGAGAAGGAGGGATTTTTCTATGTTTTTACTTCGTTTACGCTAAGCTGGCAATAAAAAAGCAAACCCATTTGAGATGGGCTTTTTTGTCATGCTTGTAAACGATGAAACCATAGAGATTCCTCTTTAAACGGGAGACTTCTATATTTTTTCGGCGCAGGCATACATATGTCTGCTTTTTTATTGCGTTTTAGACTCACGTATAAAATGGAGGGCTAAAACAATGCAGATGCTTCTATTCTTTTAATACGGGCGGATTACACAAACCGCTCGTATCGATAAGCTATCGGTACGAAATTCTATATTTCGGAGGTAGCAATAATGGAAAACTTAAGCTTTGAACTGAAAAATATACACGTACAATTTTTAGATAAGGATATACTCACAATCCCGCAGCTGGCTATTTATCAGTTTGACCGCATCGGTATTGTCGGTAAAAATGGCGCCGGTAAAAGTACTTTATTAAAAATATTAACGGGTCAACTCGTGCCGCAGCAAGGAAATGTAAGTTCACATGTCGATTATTATTATTTTGAACAAACATCCCCTGCTTTCACACAAGACAATATTGACATCGCCCTTCTTCATAAATTAAAGGCAGTCGATCCACATAGCGGTGGTGAATTGACGAGGCTGAAGTTATCACAGGCATTCAGTCATTACTATGAGGCATTGATTTTCGATGAACCGACAACACACTTAGATCAGGAAGGCATCCGATTTTTGCAAGATCAACTACGCGATTATTACGGAGCTGTCGTCTTAGTCTGCCATGATCGGAACCTGCTGGATAGCGTCGTCACGACAATCTGGGAAGTAAATGATGGCCAGGTTTCGGTCTATAGCGGAAATTATTCCGATTATGCCGCGCAAAAAGAACGGGAAAAACACGAGCAAGCTGCTGCCCATGAAAAATACGTTCGCGAAAAGGCCCACTTGGAAAAGGCAGTTGCCGAAAAAATGAAAAAGGCCGAAAAAATTACCGAGGCAAAGAAGCTTTCAAAAAAAGAAACGAAAGCTAAAGCGAATCGAATGTTTGAAACAAAATCCAAAGGAACAAGCCAAAAAGCGGCTTATCGCTCGGCAAAGGCGATGGAAAAACGAATCGAACAGCTGCCTGTTGTAGAGAAAGTAAAAGAAGATGTACCACTTCATTTCAAACAATCGAAAGCATTGGAACTTCATAATAGAGTGCCGATCATGATGCAAGATTTCACTTTGTCGATCCATGAGAAAATACTGATTGATCAATGTCAGCTTCAAGTTCGTTTACAGGATAAAATCGCTCTAACCGGTCCGAACGGCAGTGGGAAATCAACGTTGCTGCAGGCGATGATCGAAAAGCATCCCCATATCGATCTCTCACCGAAAGTCAAAATCGGCCATTTTTCTCAGCTTGCATATCAAAACTTGCCGGATGAGACGGTTTGGAGTTTTATAAAAGCACGAAGCGAATTTAGCGATGCATTTATTCGTACTGTTTTACATCAGATGCAGTTTGACCAGAGTGATTTACAAAAACGAATTACTGTTTTAAGCGGAGGCGAACGCATTCGTTTACTTTTAAGTGAGCTGTTTTTAGGTCAATATAATATTCTCCTGCTCGATGAACCGACCAACTTCCTTGATATGGCGACAAAAGAGGCGTTGGTAAACTTTATCCGAGCATATGACGGCACTATTCTTTTTGTCTCCCATGATGACTACTTTGTGAAACAAGTAGCTACAAGAACTATAGAGATAAAAGATAGGACCCTAATTGAAGTCTGACTTTACTTGTTATGTTTCGAGTTGAACAATCCTTTCATTTCCAATCGATGTGCACTAAAATGATTTCATATGGTAATCATAGTAAGAAAAGGTAACGAGCTATTTATTATATGGAGGTCATCACATGGAAATAGGTATTTCAACTTTTGCAGAAACAACACCGGACGCTTTAACAGGCAAAACAGTAAGTCATGCCGAACGACTGCGCCAAATCGTCGAAGAAATTAAGCTGGCGGATGCGGTAGGACTTGATGTCTATGGTGTCGGGGAACATCACCGGGAGGACTATGCCGCATCGGTTCCTTCTGTCGTACTCGCTGCAGCTGCAATGCAAACAAAACAAATTCGACTGACGAGCGCTGTAACGGTACTCTCGTCGGATGATCCGGTACGTGTGTTCCAGCAATTCGCGACACTTGACGGACTATCGAACGGACGCGCCGAAATTATGGCTGGCCGCGGTTCATTTATTGAATCGTTCCCGCTGTTCGGCAACAACTTGAACGACTATGATGCGCTTTTTGAAGAAAAACTCGATCTATTATTAAATCTTCAGGAAAATGAGATTGTGACATCATCTGGCCATTTCCGTCCATCTATTCAAGAACGTGGCATCTACCCGCGCCCCGTTCAGGAAAAATTACCGATTTGGGTAGCGAGCGGCGGTACACCACAATCCGCAATTCGAGCGGCTACATTGGGCTTGCCGCTAACATTGGCGATTATTGGTGGTAGTCCCCTGTATTTCGCGCGCATCGTTCAACTGTATTATGATGTGGCGAAAAAAGCAGGCCATGACATTTCGAAGCTGCGTGTCGCTTCCCATTCGCATGGTTTTATTGCGGATACAACAGAACTTGCTGTTGAGCAGTTTTTCCCGTCCACAGCAGCAGCGATGACGAAACTTGGCCGTGAGCGTGGTTGGGCTCCTTATGCACGTGAAGCATTTGATGATGCACGCAGCTTGGAAGGCGCTCTTTATGTAGGAGATGTTGATACGGTTGCAAAGAAAATCATCTATCTTTACGAACATGTCGGCATTTCAAGATTTTTCCTGCATATGCCAGTCGGTTCCATGCCGCATGACCAAATAATGCATGCCATCGAACTATTAGGCACAAAAGTTGCGCCAATCGTACGTGAGGAAGTCGCACGATTGAAAAATAGGTAAGAATGTTAGTTAATGGGCTGTGCAGCAAAATACTGCACAGCCCATTTTTTTATGAAGTTTGCCTTTCCCCCTTTTATACAAAGCTTTCCGACTAAATTAACTAGAATAATAACTGAATTGCTTAAAATTCTGAATATTATTGCAATTGTAAATTTGATATATTACAATGACATGAATTCAATAGAAAGCTGAGGTTACATCATCATGGGAGTTTTACAGAAGATAGGTAAGTTTGCAGGAAATACATTTGCGATTTGGGTACTCGTTGCAGCTGCTTTAGCGATTTGGCTGCCTGAATATTTCACTTGGATTGGCAGTTACATCACCATATTATTAGGGATTGTCATGTTTGGTATGGGGATGACATTAAAACTAGATGATTTTAAATTGATTCTTCAACATCCCAAAGGCGTTATTATCGGGATTGTTTCCCAATTTGTGGTTATGCCGCTATTGGCATTCGCGTTAGCAAAAATTTTCAATTTACCACCTGAAATTGCTGTTGGTGTTATTTTAGTAGGTTGTTGTCCAGGAGGTACTTCATCAAACGTTATGACTTTCCTGGCAAAAGGAAATACAGCATTATCTGTTACGATTACATCATGTACGACATTATTGGCACCGTTTGTGACACCTGCGCTCATCTACTTATTAGCAAGCGAATGGTTACCGGTTTCATTTATGGCCATGTTTATGTCGGTAATCAAAGTTGTATTAATTCCAATTATTTTAGGAATCGTTGCTCAGTTCTTATTTAGACCAATTGTGGAGAAAAGCATTGATATTCTTCCAACTGTATCCGTTATTGCGATTGTCATGATCGTCGCAGCCGTAGTAAGCGGAAGCCGGGATAAGATTTTAGAAACAGGTTTAATCATTTTTGCCATTGTTATATTACATAATGGGTTAGGTTACTTAATAGGGTTCTTAGTAGCTAAAATATTCAAATTGCAATACGATGATCAAAAAGCGATTTCGATTGAAGTTGGGATGCAAAATTCAGGCTTAGGTGCCCAATTAGCGATGGCACACTTCGATCCCGTATCAGCGGTTCCGAGTGCAATCTTCAGTTTCTGGCACAATATTTCCGGACCGATCCTTGCTACGTATTGGGGTTCAAAAGCGAATAAGAAGGACAAATAGATATTACACAAAAAGTGGTACGAAGTTGTTGATTCGTACCACTTTTTATTTCGATATATGTATGTATTAGAAAGCTTTATTCATTCAATTCTAACTTATATTGTACTAACTTAACTTCTTTACCTATGTATAATTCAGTTCCTTCACGGCTTTCTTCAGTAAATCCGACCTTCTCCATCATTTTTCTGGAACGATGATTTGTTTCATGGGTTTTTCCGTAAAATGTAGTGACTCCGAATTGTTCATTCGCATAATTCAGCAATTTTTTAATCATCTGAGTACCAATACCATTATTCCAAAGAGTACTATCTCCAATAGCAATACCTATTTCTGCACTATTATTTTTAAATTCTGCTAAATCGGCATAACCGATAAGTCTATTTTTATATTCAATTCCAAGACGGATCATATCTTTTTGTTGATTGGTTACACAACGTTCCCACCATTTAAATAATTCCAGATGATCTCTATTTTTCTGCCATCCATTTGCTTCACAAAAACGATCATCCCTACTCCAATCAACGACAGCATTAAAATCTTCTAATTTTAACTTTCTTAAGTAAATTTCATTTCGATTAATATCCATTATTCATCTCCATTATTTTGCCGATTACACTTCGATAGCATAATTACATCGAAAGCCTCGTTATTTTGGTACATATACTTTCTTAAAATGCCTTCCTTTTCAAATCCCTGTTTCATCAATAATTGACTGGAACCGTCATTTTCAACAAAAACAATAGCACCGATTCTTGTTAACCCCATCTCTTGAAATCCATATTCAACGATTTTAGCTACTGCTTCCGATGCATAACCATTCCGCCAAAAGTCTGGATAAATTTCATACCCTACTTCTGCACGCCGATGCGCTTTTGACCATGAGTTAAAGCCAATAGTACCGATTAAACCCGGAAATCCCTTCTTTTCAATTCCCCAGCGCATCCCTTTTTCAGTTTGAAAATTATTAGTAAATGCCTCGATTAACTTCTCTGCCTGCTCAATTTTTTTAAATGTGTTCAATCCGTAATATTTTGTTACCTCTTCGTTTGAAAAAATTGAATAAATATCTTCCGCATCGGAAGGAAGAATTTCTCTTAACACGAGTCGTTTAGTTTCTAATTTTGGAAACATAGTACTGCCCCTTTCGTAACACTATAATTTTAAGCAGCTTGCAATGAATTGCCCCATTAATCTGACTTTCGAATTGACAGTTCCACCAAGGTATTTTCTGACTACCTCATTTGTATAGAGTGCTTTTATGTATATGTATTTTTGCAGCGGACGTATCGTACACCTGTCTGTATCAACCATCTTCTTTTCTTCTACCTAAGTAATGATCTCTATATTTAAATATGAAAACCCTTGCCGTTTAAATGGCAAGGGATATTTCATTTAATCGATGCGGTCAATACAAAACCTGCCATTAATAATTTTCAATCTGATATTCATTCATTTTATGAGCTAAACGAATCGTCACTTGAGCTAATTGTGCATACGTGACTTCACTAGTTGGCTTTAGCTGATTATTTTCGGCTTCAAGTAATCCCATTGCATATGCTAATGCCACGTGACCACGTACTTTCTTATCCACTAGTGCGGCATCACTGTAATTCAATTCATATATATCGCTAAGTTGTGCAGGTTTGTTTAACTTCAGTGTACCAATTACCCATTTTGCCAGCTCTTGATTTGTAAGGGCTGTTTTAGGATTGAATGTTTTAGTAGATGCATCTAGCATCCCCATTTTTAAGGCACGTGTGACAAATGCATATATAGCATCATCGGGTGTAATATCCGTAAATGATTCATCCGCCATTTCAAACTCATCGAATCTAGAGCTGTAATACATGTAAGTCACTGATTTGAGTAAAACTTTTAACGCTTCCTCTTTCGTAATCGGAGCATCCGGGTTAAACTTGTTATTTACTTCCAAAATACCTGCATGAATTAAATAATTTAATTCTTCAGCGGCTTTTGGATGCTCGATTTTAGGCTTGTCCGAACTGGCCATTCCATAAACATCTAACCATTCTCCTGTTTTGGCATCAATGGCAGCAGACGATCCTTCTTTGAAGACTGGTTGATACGCTAAGCTATAATGCTGTTCATTACCCACTTTTGGATGATTCACATATTGCAGCTTCAGTTTCAACTCATCTTTCAACATTTTTGTTGCTTCCTGTTCTGATATAATATCAGTTGCTGCCGGCCACTCCAATTCGCCATAATCGCTTACATACAAGCTTACTAAATCACCTGTTTTAGCATCGACATTTACGGAGATATTGTCTCCTGCTACTGTTAATCCGTTCACGATACGCGGGAACGTAAAGTAATAACTGTCATTATAACTCTCATGGAAGCCCTCATTCACCGGTATTGCATACTTATGAGCAGATGAAGGTACCCAATCTTTTATATGGGCAATCGCTTTATCCAACGCCTGTTTTTGTGATAATTTTACTTCTGTATCGTTTTCATCCTCTTCTACCTCGAGGTTACTTTTTATATCACTATAATGAATAAATTCCCCTGTTGCTTTATCAATTGTTAGTACAGTTCCTGTTCCACCATTACGATAGTTATACATATATTGAATGTTGAATACTTCTTTACCAGTTTCCGTTGTTGTTTCATCAACTGCTCCAATTTCTAGTTGAACACCTTTAATATCTGTTGCCAGCAATTTTTCTGCCATTGCTCGCGCCTGCTCCGCTGTCATGTTCGGCTGTTTTGCCCCTAATGGTGCCGAAACAATTGGTGTAAGTGATTTAGCTGATAAAGTTGAAGAGAGCCCGTCCATAGTTAACCAATCTCCTGTTTGCGCATGGACACCTGAAATAACTTGGCTATTCGGTTCATAAACAAGCTTTACTTTATGATCCCCTGTTGTGTAATCCGGAACAATTGAATATGACAACTGTGCTTTTAAAGCATCTTGCAAGCGGTCGGCAATAGATGATTCATTTTGTTTTTTAGATGGATCATCATACGTAAAATTATTTTTTGGAGGTGTTGTTCTATAAAATGATGATACTGTGCCATCCCCTAACACACGGATATTGATCGTTTGATCTGAAATGGGAATACCCGAATTTTTCTTTTCATACATAAATGAGTATTCAACAGGCTGTGTTAAAATTGAGGGTGAGTAAAAATCGTGTGCGTTTGGCACAAGCTCATACCCCTCACCCTTATTGAACCTTTCCATAAATTTATCCGCTACTTTTTGTGCTTCTTCTTTTGAATATTTTGCCGGGAACAATATATCCTTTGTGTTTACTGGTTGATAATAGAATTGTTCTAACTCCAACGTTTCTCCAACAAAAATAAAGCTTCCATGAACATATTGGTTATCAATTCGCTTAGAGAAATAAAGTTCGTAGCTTACCGTCGTGTCTGTTGGTCGTGAATAACCTGTACCCGTTTGGAAATCTTTTTCAGTTACATTCTGGAACTCATTCGGAAATAATTCTCGGAAACGCTTCATTAAATCCTCTTTTGTTACCGTTGTATTCGTTTGTGCCACTTGAATCGGCAATGACTCCATTCGATCATTCCCTACTGTTGAAGCACTTGCAATTGGTGCTAATAAACCAACAGACAGCGCTGTTGCAGTTAACATTGCACCCGCCTTTTTAAATGTTACCACTCTTCATCCCCCTATCTCTTTTTCGTAAAACATATGTTTACACTTATATAATACGAAATGAACACACAAAAAGTTTCATATTTGTTATAATTTTACATAAGTTTATAAGACGTTAAAGCCAATAAGCCATATATCTAACCGTTTTATTAATAACATAAAAAATCAAGCCCTCCCTCTTCCCTCTTTTTAAAAATATTACCAGTTGTTATAACAGTTATCGCAAAATATTCCCAAAAGAATAAAAAACCCCTATTTTGAAAATAGGGGTTTTGAAAATTTTATTATTCTAAGCTGCGACGTTTAATTTTTTTCGTTTTGTTGGATCAAGTCGTTTCTCCAGCCATAACAGTAGAACATCTGCCAAAATTGCCATTAATGCGGTTGGAAGTGCTCCCGCTAAAATAATAGCAGTACCACTCGTAGCATTTGTTCCGCGAATGATTATATCACCGAGACCGCCAGCCCCAATAAACGCACCAATAGCCACAATACCGATTGCCACGACAAGGGCAATGCGAATACCGGTTATAATAACAGAGAGGCTTAAAGGCAGCTCCACCATATACAGAATTTGTAGCTTGGTCATTCCCATACCGCGCCCTGCATCAGTTAAGCTACGATCAATATTCCGAATACCGACAAATGTATTTTTAACAATCGGCAAAAGAGAATAAAAGAATACGGTCACAATAACCGTCGTTTTCCCAAGACCTAAAACGAGCATAATGATTGCCATTAATGCGAGCGCTGGGATTGTTTGAATAATATTGGCGAGTGTAATAACAGGACCTGACAACTTCGGAAATTTCGAGATCCAAATCCCTATTGGAATACCTATTATAGATGCAAGCAATACACCATACACAGACAACTGAAAATGTGCGAGAAATTGTGAAAATACATAAGAACCATTTTCTCTCATATAAAAGAAAAATTGTTCAACTACCGATAGCTGTGTCATATCTGTCATGGTGTATCATCTCCTGAAAAATAATCGTGTTCCTTCAAAAATTCCTCTGCAACAACTGCCGGTTCAATTAAGTTATTGTCAGCCAGGAAATTCAGGCGCTGCATTTCTTCTGTGGAAATTTTGCCAACTAGTCGTTGCAGAGCCTTTCTTACTTCAGGCTTTTTCTCCAATAATTCCGTATCTGCAAATGGTGATGCATCATACGCCGGAAAAAAATGCAGATCATCCTCTAAAACGGTTAAATCATAGGAAGCGATACGTCCATCAGTCGTATAGCCAAGCACGACATCTACTTCGTTTTGAGCAACCGCATCATATACTAGCCCAATTTGCATCGGGAAGACGCGTCCAAATTTAAAGCCATACGCTTCACTGAACGCTTTATACCCATCGCCATCACGGTTCATCCATGACGTATCAACACCCAACTGCAAGTCCTGAGCTACTTTTTTTAAGTCGCTGATTTTAGTCAGCCCGAATTTCTCCGCTGTTTCCTTCGTTACCATAAAAGCATACGTATTATTAAATCCATATGAATCGAAAAACGTCATTTGATATTCTTTTTGAAATATTTCCTGTACCATCTTCAATGCTTGTTCCGGATCACTGACAGGTTCTTGTCCGAGTGCCCCCGTTAAATCTGTTCCGGTATAACGCACTGCCGAAATGTTCGCATCACCGTTTAGCATTGCCTGATGAAGCACGACAGCAGAGCCTAGATTTTTGATCAACTCTACTTCTTCATCAGTGTAATGTTCCAGCATCCCTTTCACAATGTAAGCGGTAATTTGACCTTCTGTGGAAACTACCGATCCTACACGTAATTTATCATCTTCTTTGCCGCAAGCGCTTAAAACAATGACAGACAGTAAAAGCAGTAAAAATTTTTTCATGATGTTCGACCTCCTTGCATACGAAGCCCTTTTGGAATCATGAAGCGTTCAAAACGGCTTAACAGAAAGTCCACGAGCAGGGCTAAGGCAGTTACTAATAATGCCCCTCCTACAATGAGCTCTGTTTTATATAAATTTAGTCCATTAAAAATAAAATCTCCTAATCCGCCAGCACCAATATATGATGCCAATGTTGCCCATGAAATAACATATACTGCAGATAATCGGATGCCCGACATAATAATTGGCATGGCAAGCGGTAATTCAACCATTCGCATCGATTGCAACGGGGTCATGCCCATTGCTGTACCTGCCGCTTTAATATTTTGATTAACAGATTGCATCCCAATAAACGTATTGTTCAATATTGGCAGCAAAGAATAGATGCATAACGCAAAAATTGCCGGTACTTTGCCGACACCTAAAAAAGGAATCATAATCGCTAACAAAGCAAGGGACGGTACTGTTTGCAGGACACTTGTAACTGTAAGAACGATTTTTGCGACTGTCTTCGTTTTCGACAACAATATGCCTAAAGGAACGGCAATGATCACTCCTAATAATAGAGCGCTAAAAGATATGTAGAAGTGCTCCCATGTTTTAAGTAAAATATCGGCACTATTTTCCGTGAAAAAGCTCATCATACATCCATCAGCTCCTGTTCCTCTTCTCCCCAAATCGTATCGTAAACAATATCTACGATGTTCGCTCGAGTAATGAGGCCCATGAGATGTTGCTGATCATCAACAACCGGAATATTGTTCAAATTAAGATTTAAAATACGACGAACCGTATCCTGAAGTTTGGAACCCGTCTTCATGAAAATGACATCCCGATTATAAACTTCTGAAACACTTTTTTTCGTGCGCGCATTCCCTGTTAAACTTTCGACTGTTAAAAAACCGAGTAATCGATTTTGTCCATCTGTAACAAACAACGTATCCACGCGTGATTTAACCATTAAGCGGATTGCCTCATCCAAGCTGCGTTCAACGGTAATTGAAACTGGTTTAATCATTACTTCGTCCACCGTTTTTATATTTGGTTTTTGCTGGATTAAACGATGGGAACCGATGAATTCTTTTACAAAGTCATTGGCGGGACTCGCTAAAATATTGTCAGGGGTATCAAACTGCACAAGTTTCCCTTCATGCATGATAGCGATGCGATCAGCAAGTTTAATCGCCTCATCCATATCATGCGTAACAAAAATAATCGTTTTATCGAGCGTCTTTTGAAGCTCTTTAATTAAATCCTGTAATGTATCGCGGGTAATCGGATCAAGTGCACCGAACGGCTCGTCCATTAGGATAATGTCCTGCTCAGCTGCAAGAGCACGAATTACACCGATACGCTGCTGCTGCCCGCCCGAAAGCTGGGATGGATAATAGTCTAAATACGCTTCCGGTAAATTGACTAACGATAAAAGGTATTTGGCCGTTTCATCGCGTTTTTCTTTCGACCATTGAAGTAGCCGCGGGACAAGCGTAATATTTTCACGGATTGTCATATGCGGCATTAAACCAATTTGTTGAATGACATAGCCGATACTTCTCCTAAGAGTGACTGGATTCAGCTTCGTGATTTCTTTTCCATTTATTGAAATCATTCCGCTTGTAGGCTCTACCATGCGATTAAGCATACGAAGGGCTGTCGTTTTACCACTCCCGCTCGTACCAATAAATGCGATAAACTCTCCTTTTTTAATATCAAGTGTTAAGTTATCAACGGCCACTTTCCCGCCACGGTATACCTTCCGTAAGTTTTCGATATGTAACATACAGCTCATTCCTTCTTCTTATGTATTGTTGTATTTCTCAGTTTATTTGAGGAATACATCCATTCCTTACCCTTTATTTCAAAAAACGTAACAAGAATGACATTAATTTTTCAATATTGCATTGTTATTTATTTAATTGTAATAATGAGGCTGTTTATTAATTTGGAAATTTTGCTTGGAAACATTAAAAACATTATGAAAAAGCAGATATTTTATAAAATAAATTGCATTTAATTTCAAATTAAAAAATTCAAATTCTTTTATCCCATTGGCAAAAAAATATTTTCAAAATTGTTTGACAACAAACCGAACATTATTTATTATGTATATAAGTTTACTAGGTATTAAAGCTGACTAGATAACTAGAGGCACATAATGGGGTATTTATACGCCAATTATGTGCCTCTTTTTTATTGACAAGGAGGAAAATATTGATGGAACATGCGTTAACTATTCAATCGTTAAACAAAATTTTCTCAACGCAAACCGAAGAAGTGATTGCATTAAAAGATGTGAATCTGCAAATTGAGCAAGGTGAATTCATAACAGTTATTGGACCAAGCGGATGTGGCAAAAGTACCTTGCTTAAAATAATCGCAGGTCTAGATACGACTTATGAAGGCATTGTTGAACTGGACAGACAGCCTATTAAAGGACCCAGTCTGGAAAAAGGATTTATTTTTCAGGAGCCGCGCCTATTTCCCTGGCTAACGGTAGAGAAAAACATCGCCGGTGATCAGTCCCTTAAAAATCCTTCTGTTCGTAAAAAGGTAGATGAACTGATCCAACTTGTGAAACTTGAAGGTTTTGAAACAGCCTATCCGAAACAGCTTTCAGGCGGCATGGCACAGCGTGTGTCCATTGCACGTGCACTGTTAAGAAATCCAAAGGTGTTGCTGCTGGATGAACCATTTGGTGCGCTCGATGCCTTCACACGTTCGCATATGCAGGAAGTATTGCTCGATATTTGGACGAAAAACAAAACAACGATGATTTTTGTAACACATGATTTGGATGAAGCTGTTTTCCTTGGACAACGGGTTGTCATTATGAATCCGCGACCGGGACATATTAAAGCGGTGTTGCCTATTGAACTTACATTCCCAAGAAAACGGTCTTCGCTGTCTTTCCAGGAAATGCGTCGCAAAGTACTGAATGAATTTGAAAGAGTTGAAGATGAGTCCTACACAGTTGGTGCAGGTATATAAAAGGAGCGAAATTATATGAGAAAACAGTTATACACATTTTTATTATTAGCTTTAACTTTCCTGTTGGCAGCGTGTGCAAGTGAGGAAACAAAATCCTCCAAAGCATCCTCAAATAGTAATGATCTAGTCGTTCGAATCGGGATCCAAGGGAGTGGCGGCTTGTTCGGTAAAGCTAAGGAAGATCGATTATTTGAAGAGGCTTTTGAATCACATGGGGCAAAGGTGGAATGGGTGGAATTCCAAAGCGGCCCTCCGATGACAGAAGCAATTGCCTCGAACAAATTGGATATTGCAGGACTTGGCAACATGCCTGTCATTACAGCACAAGCTGCCAATATCCCTTTTAAGATTATTTCTCAAACATTGGAAGGCAAGAAAAACGTAGGTGTTATTGTCCAGTCATCCAGCGGCATTACTACTTTGGAAGAGCTGATAGGAAAAAAAGTTGCTGTCGGTAAAGGAACAAATGCCTATGATTTTATTTTGCGAAGCTTTGATAAATTAAACATCAATCCAGATGAAGTGGAACTGATCAACTTAAATCCCGATGAAGCACAGGCTGCCTTCGATTCAGGGGGTGTCGATGCCTGGGCAATTTGGGAGCCTTACTTAACAATTAATACGCTGTCTGAAAAAGGAACAATTATTGCAGACGGAGAATCAGTCGGTCTTCTCTCCCCTTCATATACGATTGCACGGTCAAAATTTACTGAAGAACACCCTGAACTTGTTGTGACGTATTTAAAAACATTAAATGAGCTTTTGGCATGGGAAACTGCAAACGAAGCGGAAGCCGTGGAGCGCTATGCGAAAGAACGTAATCTACCAGTTGCGTTAATGGAGCAAACAAGACAACGCTCAAAAAGCATCAATATTTTAGTAGAGGATGCAATTATTCAGGAACATCAAAAAACGGCAGATTTTCAATATAAACAGGGGACAATTCGTCAAAAAATCGATGTTTCCAAAGTATTCGACAATCGCTTTTATAAGGAAGCCGTTAAATAATTTTGAGGAGGCGTTGTCATGGTCACACTTAATAAAACTCTAGCCAAAGACAGGAAAAAGATCGCTTTTTCAGCAAAGAGCAGGCAGCTACTACTGGGTGCGCTCCTTCCTGTAAGTTTACTGTTTCTTTGGGAATGGGCTGGCCGAAGCGGATATTTAAACCCGCTTCTACTCCCTGCCCCTTCAGCTATTTGGAATGAATTCATTTTTTTACTGCAGCAACAGCATTTGCTTGGACATTTGCAAGTATCGGTTATACGTGCACTGGCAGGTCTGGCTATTGGCGGGTCTCTCGGTTTGGTGCTGGGCCTGATTATTGGATTTTCCTATAAAAGCCAACGTGCATTTGACCCAACAATTCAAATGATTCGCATGCTTCCCCATCTAGCAATTGCCCCACTATTCATCTTATGGTTCGGGTTTGGGGAAACATCGAAACTATTGTTAATTGCAAAAGGCGCTTTTTTCCCTCTGTATATTAATACATTTTTAGGGATTCGCTCAGCCGACAGCAAGTTATTCGAAGTAGCACGAGTTTTGCAGTTTAATAAAATGCAGCTTGTTTTAAAACTGATTATCCCGTCCGCGCTTCCCCATATTTTACTAGGATTACGTCTGTCTGTTGGGGTTTCATGGCTAGGGTTGGTAGTCGCTGAAATGATGGGCTCAACAGAGGGAATTGGATTCTTAATAAATGATGCGCGTTCCATGTCCATTATAACGACAGTATTTGTAGGAATTATCATCTTTGCATTACTCGGAAAGTTATCCGATTTTCTTGTGCTCACAGTGGAGAAAAAATTATTAAACTGGCAGAGCACTTTTGAAGGAGGGAAATAAATGACGCTAGTTTCAAAGGAAACGCTGGAAGTAAAACGTAAATGGCCATTGCAGAAAGTTCAACACATCATTTATCCGCTTTATTTTCCTGTTTCAATCTTAGTGCTTTGGCAATTGGCAGGTACATTTGGTCTCGTAGAAGAACATATTTTACCGACGCCACTTAAAATCGCATCGACATTTTGGATTTTATTGGCCAATGGGGAATTGCCTGTTCATTTTCTTGCTAGTGGGCAGCGGGTAGTTTTCGGCTTTCTGTTAGGTGCCATTACCGCGATCATTTTAGGCATTGCGACCGGCTTCAGTAAAATTGCACAGCAATTGATAGACCCGTCCCTTCAAATGTTACGGACTGTGCCGCTATTATCGCTCATACCTCTTTTTATCCTATGGTTTGGCGTTGGTGAGTTTGGCAAAGTGCTGATGATCGCACTTGGCGCATTTTTCCCGGTTTACGTCAATATTTTTCTTGGCATTCGTCTTGTTGACCAAAAACTTTATGATGTGACAGGTATTTTACAATATTCTTTTAAGGAAAAATTAACGAAGCTTATTTTTCCTTCAGCAATGCCCAACCTTTTACTTGGTCTTCGTCTGGCAATGGGAACGTCTTGGCTTGTGCTCGTTGTCAGCGAAATGATGGGCGCAAGTGCTGGAATCGGCTATATGATTCAGGATGCCCGTGCTTATTCGCAAACAGATATTGTGTTTGTCGGGCTCATTTTATTTATCATTCTTGGCAAGTTCACGGATTCGCTTGTCGGTTCAATTGAAAAACGCGCCTTAAAATGGCGTGACACATACAAAGGTTAAGGGGGAATTTTAATATGAGTAAAAGAGAAGGGAAATTAAGTTTAGGTGCATTTATTTATTACAGTGGTCATCATAGTGAAAGTTGGCGGCATCCATCTGGATCAGGCCACAACCCTTTTGATATCGATTACTTCATAGAAGTCGCAAAAACTGCCGAACGCGGTAAATTCGATATGATGTTTCTGGCGGATTACCTCCACGTTTCAGGCGCTGAGCAGACGGCATCCGGTATGCTTGATCCTGTTACCCTATTATCAGCAATTGCCGTTCATACAAAAAAATTAGGACTAACAGCAACTAGTTCTACAACATACAACGAACCGTTTCATTTAGCAAGACGCTATGCAACACTGGACCATATTAGTCGCGGGCGGGCTGCATGGAATATTGTAACATCACAGCATGACACCGAAGCACAGAATTTTGGTAAAGAAAAGCATCCTGAGCACGGGCTACGTTACAAGATGGCTGAAGAATATGTAGATCTGGCACGTAATCTATGGGATAGCTGGGATGACAAGGCGCTCATTAATGACAAGGAAAATCGTAAATTTATACAGCCAGGTTCCGTAAAGGAAATTAATTATAAAGGCGAATGGTATGCATCACGTGGACCATTGAATGTACCCCGTCCACCGCAAGGCTATCCGGTACTCGTTGTAGCTGGCGGTTCGGAGGCCGGTATTGCCTTCGCGGCGAAAACCGGTGAAGTGGTCTTTACTGCGAGTCAATCACTGGAAAATTCAAAAGCATTTTATAAGAAGCTCCAGGCGAAATTGGCTGAAGAAAACCGTGATCCACGCAGCATCAAGATCATGCCTGGTATTTCACCAATTATTGCCGAAACAGAAGAAGCTGCTTGGGCAAAATATGAAGAGCTCAATCAACTAATTTCGGATGATGAAGCTTTGAAAACCGTTTCCGCTTTTTTAGGTATTGATTTATCCGACTATCCGGCAACTGGTCCCCTTCCTGAGCTGCCGGACTTAGCTGCACAATCAAATGCGATGAAGAGCCGAATCCAGTTATTTATAGACTCTGCACGTGAAGCGAATCTTTCCATTGCCCAACTTGGCCGTAAAATGCACGGAGCGCGGGGCCATCTGGAATTTGTTGGCACACCTGCACAGCTGGCAGATTTACTGGAGCTTTGGTTTAATGAATATGCTTGCGATGGGTTTAATATTATGCCACCTGTTCTTCCTGATCACCTAACCACTTTTGTGGATTTAGTAATTCCCGAGCTGCAAAAACGCGGTATTTTCCGCGAAGAGTATGAAGGTGATACGCTGCGCGAGCATTTAGGTTTGATCCGGCCGGAGAGAAACCATTTTAAAAAGAATAAGGACCAGGTGAGTTTACAGATTTAATGATAAGCTAGCTATTAATTTTCAACAAAAGCTCTCCCTATTCTCATGATAATTAATTAATTTCTATAAAAATTTTCGCAGCAATCTCCTGTGAGTTCATTCTCTCCAGGGGATTTTTTTATTAAACTCAGGTATTAGGGAAACAAATATCGGCGTAGTCATTAAGTTAAAATTTCAGGAAAAACCTACTTTACGTTTGAAATTAAGCAAAGGAAATCGAGGTAATCATTGTAGGGACAAGGGAAATGTGCAGATATTGCCCGCGCAATAATTTTCTAAATTTTCGGTTAATTGTGGATAACTTGAATATTAGTTGATTCTTTTCGGGGGTGTCGGGTACCGCTTTTCTAATAAACTCTTAAATCTGCTAATATATTTTTATTTGTACTAATAAAATCCCGAAGTTCTAATATATTTCATGTTTCTTCTAATTAGCGGGGCAACTTTTCTAATATCCCACTGAGATTTTCAAATAACCGGTACACTTCTTCTAATAAACTCTTCAACTGTGAGGTTAGTATAAAAAATGGACACGTCTTAAGAGACACTTTAAGATTAAGATATCTAAAAAAGGACGTGGAACCGATGAAAGAAAAACAAACTCGTAAGCGATTAGACGCACAAACAAAAGAATACATTTTAAAGTCTGTTTTAGA
>NZ_NHNT01000008.1:0-168109 GCF_002174535.1 Solibacillus kalamii
ACTTCAAGCTTGAACTTGAATTGTATATTGAATATTACAATCACAAACGTATTAAAGGAAAATTAAAAGGATTGAGTCCGGTACAATACCGAATTCAATCCTCCGAAGCTGCTTAACTTAATAATGTCTAACTTTTTGGGGTCACTTCATTAAAAGAAAGCGCCTAATTTCTTCTTTTCGTATATTAAAAACTATATTAATAGTCTCTTTGCGTATTTCTTGGGGCATCTGCCGCTTCAAATACTTGTTTATCGATGTATTTATGGAAGAACCATTCCCCTAAACCGATGACTACTGCTGAAACAATAGCAGCTGCTACAATACTTTCATTGTTTTCAGCAAAGTTTTGCCCCATAAAGTAAATAACAATAGCTGCTAATAGGACATCTGACAATGTGGCGATAATATTTCTTTTATCCTGCTCAGCACGGGCACCCGCATTTTGGAAAATCCCCAAATCACCTACAACATAAGCTAAAAGTGTTAATACTAAACTGATTACTAACGTGTCGCTAAATGCGAAATCAAAAATCCCTGCAAGAATAATACCTAAAACCGCCGCAATCATCACAAATTTAATAACCAAGGCCTTAACATGATTCATTTAGAATCCCTCCTTAACTTTGTTATAAAGCTTTAATACCCAATTCTGATATTTTTACGCATTCCGACGGAAAATTACTATAATTTTTCAATAGAAAAGTAGCGGCTCTTCTTTCACCAGTCAAAAAGTTTTACTGTTTTGGAATGATATTATTCGGTTGCAAGTATATCTTTAGAAACAATGTAAAAAATAGCAGAGATTAGAAAACTAAATGGTTGAGGTGAAACATATTGGGTATTTTTGACGGTTTGATGGGGAATGCCAGTGAGTTGAAGGCAGAAGACGTTCAAAAGGAAATGGAAGAAATCATCACGAGTAATGAAGTGGTCAAACATGCTTATAAAGTCATAAGAGATACGTTTATCTTTACAAACAAACGCTTGATTCTCGTTGATAAGCAGGGGATGACTGGTAAGAAAACTGAGTACTTGTCCATTCCCTACAAAAGCATTACAAATTTCTCGATTGAAACGGCCGGAACGTTCGATTTGGATGCAGAATTGAAAATCTGGATTTCCGGCAATAGCGTTCCTATTCAAAAGAAGTTTAACAAAGCTACAAATATTTATGAGGTTCAACGGGTTTTAGCAGAAAATATTTTGTCGACTTGATTATTTGGGAATACGAGAAAACGAACGATTATGAGGGGGTCCTTTCGTGGAGAATCTGAATCGTTCGTTTTTTTGTTTCTTTTATCATTTGTGATTTATGATATGGTAGAAGCAAGAAGGATATTAGAAGATTTTCCGTTATATTAGAACATTTTCGTGCCTTATTAGAACTTCCGCAGCACATATTTGAACATCGGGTACACTTATTAGAAGTTCGTACATATATATTAGAAAATCATACTTTTATTAGAACATTTTTTAGTTTATTAGAACATTGAGCGGTGATATTAGAACTTCTTCCAACCACACGCTCTACGAAAGCGAGGAACCTTTCATGCAAATCGAACTCGATACAAATACGAAAAAGTGGATGCAGTCAAAAGGCAAGCCGGTTTCCGTAAAAACCATTTCGGTGAACGCCTGCTGCGCCCCGCCTGTCCAGGAATTGATGACCCACTTAGGTAAGCCGAAAGATGCGCATAATTATAACGAAATCAAAATCGATAACCTGTCCGTTTTCGTTGAGAAGCATCTATCACATAATGAAAAAATCACGCTGAAGCTTACAGGTATCGGGATTTTCAAAATGATTTCTGCAAAGTTAGGGAGCAATTAATAAGCGATCCCCACACGCGCTTTTATATAATCGCCGCTTTGCAGTAAGCTGTAGGCAAAATCCGCTGTATCCGGAACTGAAATTTGGCTGCCGTCTTCCGGTAGAAAATTGCGTTCTGTACGGTATTTCCCGAGCTTTTCTCCATCTGGCAAATAGGTAGGGCAGACAACTGTCCAATCAAGGCCGGACTGTTGCAGCATGTCATACAATTTATGGTGTTCTTCAGCAGCTCGGGTTAACTTTCTTTTTGATTCGCTTGACTGGTAACGCAGCAGTTCCGGGCTGACCCGACTTTGCAGGATGCCGGCAGTACCGATTGTAATGATTCGTTTGATGCCTTCCTTTTTCATTGCATCAATAACTAGCGGCATACTTTCGGTTAAAGTCGTTCCCCCATCTGTATTCAGTGCACTTAACACTACATCCACTCCATGCATCGCCCGCACAACATCTTCTTTCTTCAGCACATTCCCTTGAATAACTGTTAAATTTTCATGATTTTCAATTTTGTCCGGTGTACGAACGAGAGCTGTCACATGATGGCCATCCTGAAGCGCATTCATAACTAAATGACTTCCAACTCGACCTGTTCCGCCTAAAATTAATAAATTCATTTGTAAAACCTTCTTTCTTATAAAGATACGATACGTCCTTAAACTTACTTTATTATAATGGTCTTCATAAAAAAAATGAGAAACTCAATGATTGCCTAGTTTCTCATTTCTGTTTCCCCATATCGAAATTATATTAATGTCTTAAATAATGTGCTCCTTTTCTTTTGCTCTTAACACATGTTTCAAAATTTTCCCTGATGGATTACGAGGCATTTCTTTTACAATTTCCACTATGTGCGGAACCTTATATTTCGCTAACTTACTCCGTGCATGGTCAATAATTTCCTGCTCTGTAATCGCGCCTTCTTCTGCTAGGACAACAATGGCTTTGGGAATTTCACCATAAATTGGATCTGGTATGCCAATAACAGCCGCATCGATTACTTGCGGGATTTGATACAAAACATTCTCGACCTCAATCGGATAAATGTTTTCGCCGCCCCGGATAATTAAATCTTTCTTACGATCTACAATATATAAGTAACCATCTTCATCGAGCCGGCCTAAATCACCTGAATAAAGCCAGCCATTTTTAATTACTTGCATCGTTTCATCATCATTTTTTAAATAACCCTTCATAATTTGCTCACCTTTAATGCAAATCTCGCCGATTTCACCAACAGGCAGGTCTACACCGTTTGCATCCACAATTTTCAGCTGTGTATTTGGCAGCGCTTTACCGACTGACCCTGCTTTAGTGAGCACTGCTTCATCTGGCAATTCCGTTGCACCAGGGCTACTTTCGGTCTGACCGTATAAATTATGGAACTCCACTTTGGGAAAGGCTTCTTTAAGATTTTTAATAATTTCATGCGGCATTGGTGCTGAACCGTACACCATTTTCCTTACATTAGGAAATGCCTGATTCGCAAAATCAAATTTACTTAGTAATAATGCATACATTGTCGGAACACCTGAAAACACGGTAACCTTTTTCTCAAGGGTAGTAGGAATAGTACGATCTGGTATGAACATTTCATCGATTACTAATGTCGCGCCACAATAAATCGTTGATACGGCGATTACATGTAAGCCTGCACAATGGAATAATGGAATCGAAATGTAGACACGATCTGACTTTTGATAGGCGATACGTTCCGACCATTGCTGCACAGCACTGACGACATTACGGTGGGTTAACATGACACCTTTGGGACGCCCTGTTGTACCAGACGTATAAAGTACCAATGCCGTGTCGTTCGCTTTATTTTCAACTGGTTGAAGCTCCCTGTCACTAGCCTCTGCTTGAAGTTCAGCCCGTGTTTGTGTCCATTCAAATTCATATTCCACCTGCTGCAACGATCCTTCAAGACGCTCATCATAAATTAATCCTTTTGCTTCTGAATGATTGAAAATATACGTCAGTTCATCTGGTGCCAACTTCGTATTGATCGGAAGTAATGTACATCCCGCAAGCTGAACACCATAATACACCGCCATAAACAAATCGGAGTTTAGCAGCATAGAAGCAACGATATCTCCTTTTTTCATGCCTTTACTTTGTACGAATGCTGCAACAAGCTCAACCTTTTTGTAAAAAGCCTCATACGAGATTTCATCGTTATTAAATGCCACCGCAATTGCTTCAGGTGTTTGTTCCACTTGTGCTTTCAAATAATCCGTTATGAACATGTTTTCGCTACTAGACTGATGTTGCTCCATTCCCACTCATCCTCCTAATCGGTATTAAAATTCCTATTAGAAACTAATTCTCTTTAATGAGAGTAAGTCCTTCTTTCACTCATCCAGTGTAATCGCCCATAAAAAAATAGGAGATGAGAGAAATAAATTCCCATCCCCTTAATAATTAACCTTCAATATAATTCGCTTCCAAGCCGCGCGCTACTTCCTTCGTTTTATCCATAACTGCCCGGTGTGCCGCCGCAACATACAGCTCGCTTTCGTAAAAACGGAACGGTATTTCCTGGCCTTCATATTGCCACATGAAGAAGTGGCCGTTAATTTTCATATTGACACCGTCTTGTGTGACACTATAGAAATCCCGGTATTCGAAATCCGATTTTGTCGCAAAGAAGTTTTGGCATTCCTGTAAGCTGAGCGTAGGATTCCCTTCCTGATCATGACGTGTAATTTTATATCGTGGATTCATTCGTGTATTCATTAAAAATCTCCTTTAATAACCATCTATCGTTTCATTATAATTGGTTATGTTAGTTAAGGCAAAAGAGATCGTTCAGGTTCCTTAACGCTTCACTACATATTTTTGCTTTGCTGCAGAAGTATAGACTTCCCGGACCGTTCCCACTCTTCCACTGTCTCATATGCTTCTTCCGGGGAGTATCCTTTTCCTACTAGAACGCCCATAAGAATAAATTCCTGAAGAATATGAGTGGTGTTTATCCCTCTTTTAAAATCTTCTAATCCTTCTTTCACTAAAAATTCGGTATGCCGTATCCATTCATCCGGAGTCTTCCCAGAAATAACAGGGAATTCATTGCTGTGACCTCCGCCTTCTTTCATAGCCATTGCAGCAGCTTTCGTAGGGTGAACTGTTCCGAATGGATGGTTCGGCGGAGCGTAGATAGAATATAGTTTTAGTGGGACATTACCGGTATTCGTTAAGTTATGCCATGTTCCGGCAGGGATAAAAATGGCAAAGTCATCCTGGACATTTCTTCTGAAGTCTAATCGATCTTTATTTTTGCCCATTTGAGTTACCCCTTGCCCTTGCTCTACCCGTAAAAATTGATCGACATTCGGATGCATCTCCAGTCCAATATCTTCTCCCGGTTCCAGACTCATTAATGTGAGCTGCAAATGCTTCCCGGTCCATAAAGCCGTACGATACGTATTGTTTTGCTTCGATGCCTCGTTAATATTGATGACAAATGGGGTCGGTCCATAATCCTTTAACATCATTCCATTATTACCATCGGAAACAGGAGAGGGATTTGATTGATTTATAGAAATGGCCCCATTTGGGTATGTCCAGTAAGTCGGGGGGCCAACATAATTATATGGCGAAGAATTCACATAATATGGTGCTTGATATGGATACCCATAAGATTGATAATACATTTATTTCATTCCCTTCACAGAGTCATCGTATTATCATATGCGACTGTTTTAAAAACGCCTATTATAGAATATTGTTACCTGTCCCTTTATTTGCTTGTATCATAATTTATGTTCATTTTAAGTTCGTTTATATCTTTATCAATTTTGGATATTAATCTATGTAACTCTTCATTTTCCGAAGGGGTAAATGTTTCGCCGCTGCGTTTCCTTAAAACTACTGCTTGATTTATGAGTCTTAAACATGTTTTAATCAGTGCCAAATCCTTTTCGATTGCCTCTTTGCTTATGTCTATTTCGCCCATTTATAACACTCCCTTCCATAAATTATATAACAGGAAGCACAAAAATACTCCCCTTTGCTTAAAGGAGAGTATTTTTTCATATTTTATTCCCAAATAGCGGATGCCCACTCAGGATGATCGATAAATGGATTACGGTTATGCTGGTAATCGGTATATATAATTTCATTTCTTGTACGTTCAAAATTGTCGACCGGGTCTTGTTTATGCCATTGGAGCAGTACCGAAAGCTTCCCGTGATAAGGAGCTGTGCCGTTGTTGACCTGATTATTTAATTCCAAATCAAGTTCCCCGCTGTCACCTTCATAGCGAACCGCCATATAAAACAGCATACGGGCAACATCACCTTTTACACTGTCTCTTGGCTCCCATGAATCAGAATCATAGTAGTTGCCGGATGCTTCTGAATGCTCGTTCCCGCCATTGTCAAAGTCAAGATTGCTTCGCGTACCGTTGACACTGACATCGGTTGGACGCAAATGATGCAAGTCTGTTCCTGCACCCATCGATGTGCCAAAACCACCGTGCGATTTTGCCCAAACATGCTCACGGTTCCAGTCATTCACGTTCCCGCCGTTTGTAAATTTGCTTTGGGAGCGGCCTGTATAAAGAAGAATGACGTTATTCGAATTGTTTGGATCTTCATCTGTTTCGCGAAGAGCTGTCCATACATTGGAATACGAAATTTCGGTATGGTCATCAATAATATTATGCAAAGCCGATTTTAAAGCTGCACCGGTTTTCCCTACAGCTGCATCATAATAGGCATCCGTTGAAGGATTTGGTGTCGGAGTCGGCTCAGGATCGGCAGGACTTCCCCCCACTACTTCAAAAGCTGTACTATTTTTTAATCCAGGATGAGAAAAGTATGCTGACAAGGCGCCCGTTATTTTCACGCTTTTCCCCATTAATGAAGGATTTGATTTTAATCCGTAAGAAGAGCGGAAAGAAGTTGGAATCTGTACATAGATCATGTTAGCGATATTCGTTTCGTTCGCATTGTCCGCTATAGCCAATGCATAGTCATTCGGAAAACTGCCTGTAAGGACGGTCGTTGTCGATGTAGGTTGTCCCACCACATAACCTTGAACTGTTTTTGTGGAGTTGTTTTGATTGCTGATTGCCTGAGATACGGAGTAAGGTGTCGACCACGACCCGTCCCCAGCTGCTGCATTTGTAACAGTAGATTGAAGAGGCTGAATTAAAATGAAAACAATAAGTACCCAAGAAAACAGTAGACGTACATTTCTATTTTTAACCATTTTTCTCCTCCTAGTTATGCAATTTAAGTTCAATCAGCAAACGCCAACCAACTCCTCTTTATATTATCATAAAATTATTAATATTCCGTTAATTTTCGAAGCAAAATCGTTAAATTATTTAATTACTTGTTAAGAATGTGATGGAATTAGTTTAGGCACGTGTCAATAAAGCATAAAAAAACTAGAAAATGAAATAGTCCACTACTCCATTTTCCAGCGATTAGAAATTTTCAATTTAGCGACTGCCGGAACTTCACAATTTCCACGAGGCGGTTGTTCATCATATCCACCGAGTCTTCAAAGTTGTTCAAATACCATTGAATGAGTAATCCGATAATGGCATTTGCATTATAGGCATGCAGATATTTATTTAACTGATGTTCATGCTTTAAATAATCGGTCTCATTCATCAGCTTGCAGATTTCATCAAAAAGCATGTAATAATATTTCATCGATACATCTTCAGATAATACAATTTTGTAAAAGTCCTCGTATTTTTTTACGTGGTCGAAAATCTTTACTGAATTTGGGTTTAAGTTGAGACCGTTGACGGTTAATTCCAGTCCTTCTTTAAATGGCTCATCATAAGAAATATGTAAATCCCTCATAATTTCCTCGAATAATTCCTGCAGCACATCGTCAACACTTTGATAATGGAAATAAAAAGTGCCTCGGTTAATCGTTGCTTCTTTACAAAGCTCGGTAATTTTAATTTGAGGCAATGACTTTTTTTTCAATAATAAAAGTAATGCTTTATGTATTGTTTTTTTCGTTTTGATAACACGAAGATCGTTTTTATTCATGATGACCTCCTTTACTGTACAATTCTAGCAAAAATGTTGGATATCGTACAACATGAAGGTTTTTTGCTGATTGAAAACGCTTTATTTTGTGTAATATACTTTTATTGTACAAATGTGCAATAAAGATATTTCAGGAGGATGAATTCAAATGAAATTACAAGGCAAAGTAGCAATCGTAACTGGTGCAGCTTCTGGTATGGGTAAAGCAATCGCTGAACTTTATGCAAAAGAAGGTGCAAAAGTTGTCGTTTCAGATTATAACGGTGAAGGTGCGAAAACGGTAGCAGACGCAATCGTGGCAGCTGGCGGACAAGCAATCGCTAACCAGGCTAACGTAGCAGAATTAACTGACATCGAGCGTATGTTTGAAGAAACAAAAGCAGCATACGGTCAATTAGATATTTTAGTAAACAACGCTGGAATCATGGACGGCATGGAGCCAGTCGGTGAAATTTCAGATGAGAAGTGGGATCGTCTTTTCTCAGTCAATACTATGGGTGTGATGCGTGCAATGCGTATCGCAACAAACATCTTCCTTGAACAAGGTCATGGTGTTATCGTGAACAACATTTCAGCTGGCGGCCTTCGCGGTGCTCGTGCTGGTGCAGCTTATACTGCTTCTAAGCACGCAGTAGCTGGTTTAACGAAAAACACAGGTTATATGTACGCAAATTCTGGTATCCGTTGCAACGGAATTGCACCAGGTGGCGTAATGACAAATATTCAATCTTCGATGACAGGCATTTCCGAGTTTGGTGCTGCTCGTCAGCAAACAGGTCTTGGGACAATGCCGCGCGCTGGTCAACCGGAAGAAATCGCTCAGCTTGCATTATTCCTAGGTTCTGATGATTCAAGCTTCATCAACGGACAAGTCATTGCTGCTGATGCTGGTTGGACTGCATACTAATTTTCAAGTAGCTGATAGATTAAATAGAGAGACAAAATCTTAGATCACTCGGATTTTGTCTCTCTTTTTTCTTGTTTTAAACAGACGCCGCTGCATCCTGATCGGCTTTCACACAATCGATTGCAATTACAATAGCAATGATGATTTTTTCCATGTCATCCTTCAGTACTTCCACCTTGTAGCTATCCCCCCATGTAAACCATTCCTTGCTTACTTGCCCGATGACTTCCCCATGCTGTTTTACTGCAAATTGCATATCCCACCAGTTCCCCACAATTTCCACCCCAACTGCATCCACCGAATAGCGTGCCTTGAAAAGCGAGAGCTCCTTCTGAATTGTCAATACCTCTCGTCCTTCGACTTCCACATAAAATTTTGGCAGCAAGCTGAGCACCTTTTTCGTAATTAGCGCGACTTCATTTCTTGCTGTATCCATAATCGAGTATGTTTTCGGTATTTGCATAAAACTTCCTTCCACAAAATATACATCATTTTCGTGCTGATCCTTTACCGTAAATTTTCCGCTAAGACTGAAAACCTTTTGTTTAATAAAGAGCTGTTTCATTCAAAATTCCTCCTTTAGTTAATACCTTTACGGTTAAATGAGAAAAAAAGATTCAATCGTTAAAATGATGATGCAAATAATAAAAATGAACCTTCCATCTTAAACTTTACTGGAAGGTTCACTTTTTCATTTATATTTCGTTAATAACGCTTCAGGAATATGGCAGTAATCATCCGGACATCTAGTTAACCGGTCCTGATGCTCTTCCGCACTTCTCACATAGTTAGTGAGCGGCAGCACTTCCACAACAATCCGGTCAGCATCGGGTCTCGCTGCAATAAATGCTTTTGCATCAATCAAGTGTGCTTCGTTTTTGCTATAGACACCCGTTCGGTATTTCTCGCCTACATCATCACCTTGTTTGTTCACACTGTACGGATCGATGATTTCAAAAAAGTACCCTATTAATTCGCGCATCGATACAACATTCGGATCAAACTCGGTTTTGACACACTCGGCATACCCATCATAATCGCCGTCCAGAGTGGTTGTCGTTCCGTTTGCTCTTCCCGCTTCAGTAAATGTTACTCCAGGCAATGTTTTTATAAATGCCTGTACACCCCATAAACACCCGCCTGCAAAATATACAGTTTCCATCTCGGTCACTCCCCCTATGTAAACTAGTCCTTTGTGCTATGTATGTCGATCTTCATTCTCTACTATTAGTATACCATTTCAGGCTATACATTTTTAGACTACTCTTTTAAAATTTCCATACTATACTGGTAATACAAAACGAAAGGGGTGTGTCCTATGAAAGATCAAACAGATGTCCTCGATCGGGGTCCTTTTTTTCATGGTACGAAAGCAGAACTAAATATCGGGGATTTATTGGAGCCTCTACACTTATCGAATTACCAGGATAAGAAATCGAACTATATTTACTTTACCGCAACATTGGAAGCTGCAAAATGGGGTGCCGAATTAGCAAGATCAACAGCAAAAGAGCGAATTTATATTGTTGAACCATTAGGTGAATTCGAAAATGACCCGAACGTTACGGACAAAAGATTCCCCGGAAACCCAACACGTTCATATCGTTCGAAATCTCCTTTGAAAATAGTCGCCGAATTGGGTTGTTGGGAGCGCCATTCCGATGAAGTCATCAATCATATGTTGGCATCTTTAAAGAAGTTAAGTGAAGAAGGGAAAAATGTTATATACGATTAAACCGGTAAAAAGCCAGGTACACAATATGCTCTTGTGTGTACCTGGTGCTTTGATTACTTACTGTCTCGATGTTGATCGGCTAACAACTTGTTTCTTAATGCTTCATCACTTGCATAAATGTAGAGCCCTTTGATGCCGCGCTTCATCAAAATATTAATCGAGTTCAGGACAATCTTTTCTTTCGCTTCGTTCACATTGGCTATGCCATCTGTGCCTGAATAAGCACCCTTGTCCATATACTTGCTCGGATCAATGACAAGTTCGTCTCGCACTTCATCGTATTGAACTGACGGTCCGAGTACAACGCCAACATAATTTAGATCAAACCCTTGAATCGTATAGATTGAGCCCGCCTCATGAATCGTTTCAGGCTTTTCCGCCCACGTATATTTCGTACTCGTCGTATTCCACGGCATTTTATATTCACCGTTGGATTCGTTCACATAATACGTCCCACCATCTTTTTTATGCAAGTAATCAAATGTCGAGACAACCCGGCTCAAACCAAACTCACTGTTTCGCATTTTTATCGCATCATGCATATCCTTCATCGACTCAAACAATTTGAATTCATAGTTTTCATCATGAGGCAGCGGCAGCAGCTGCTTGTTTTTGAAGGCATTGATCCAATTGATGACATCATCATTTGCCTGCATACGGAACTGGTTTGTTAACTGATATTCTTCATTATATATGCTTTGCTCTTTTAATTGTTCGAGTGTCGCTGCACCCCAGAGGCTCTTCAATTTCAGCACCTGATTTTGGTCGTAAATAATGACAACGATTTTTGCTAACTTTAATAGTTCCTCCAGGTGATTGCTGCCATGGAAGTTATTATACGTATCCGGCTTTGTGAGCAATAAATGCGCTTCATCCACAAAAATGATGTCTGCCTTTTTATTGTCTTTTTGAAGCGAGTTAACTAAAGGTGTCGGTTTCGCAAAGTTTTTTGCCTTTAAATGCTTCACCTGTTTCGCAATCCCTTTATACGTTTTGAACATTTCTTCATGATTCACAACCAAATAATTTTCCGTCTGATAAAGTGGTGACGAAGCTTCCTCCGCCCGTTCTTGAATCGTATTGAAAATTGAGCTTAGCACAACACTTTTCCCGACACCTGCTTCGCCTTCAATGACCAATAAGCTGCCGTATTCTTCAGGTGCAGCATTTACTTGTTTCTCACAAAATTCGAGCACTTTTTCTTTGAGTTCCAGCTGCTCTTATCGATAGCTCTTTAAACGGCGATAATTTAAATATGTCTTTGTTTTCGATGACATGCAGTTCATGGTCGACCAGCTTTTGCTCGTGCAGCCTCTGCCAGATTTCTTTAAACAGCTGCTGATCATAATACGGCTTGTCGTAATAATTGTGCGTAAAATCGCTCGCCGTTTTACTTTTGTTTTGCAGTGTATATTTTTCATCACCAAGAAAGTAATTGATCAGCTTCGTTTCTAAATGGAAGGTTGCCGATCGGTTGAATTTTTCATGCTTAATAAGATTAATCTGATTGATGTTGTGACGGGCATTTAAATGCGCTTTCATCCGGCTTTTAAAATATACCGTCTCCCCTATGTAAGCTTCTTTATTGCCATTTAATACATAGATGACTGGATAATTTAAATACTGTTCATTGTTATTAATCTGATTGATGCTCTCTTGCTTGAACGGCCAGGATAGTATTTCAATTGCTGACAAATTGCCACCTCTTTATTTATTATCGTTCCCAATAGTTAGTTACATATTAGCATAAAGCCGAGAATCACCAAAAAATGAAGCTCCTGATAAAAGAAGCTTCATTAAATCTATCAATCTATACTTGTACCACACCAATTAAAACCGCAATGATTAATAGGGTAATACTCAATCCCCACATCCAGAAGAATGAGAACTTTAAGTGTTTGCCCATTTCCAGGCCTGATAGACCTAGTGCCAACCATACTGCTGGTGCAAGTGGTGATACGAATGTGCCGACGATGTTACCGATGATCATCGCATATGCTGTCGATAATGAATCGATGCCATACGTTAAACCGATCTGATCAACTACCGGGAACAACGCGAAGTAGTAGGCGTCCGTACTTAACAGCAAGTCAAACGGTACACCAAGCACCCCGATAATAATATGTAAATACTGAGCTAAAAAGCTTGGCAAAATATTTACGGCATTATTTGCAATGGCCGTCAACATGCCCGTCCCGTTTAAAATTCCTAAAAACAGTCCGGCAGCAATAATGATCGAAGCCATCGTCAACGCGTTTGATGCATGTGCCTGAATGCGTCCCATCTGTTCTTTCGGTGTACGGTAGTTTAATGGTAAAGCGATTGCGACACCGATCAGGAACGCTAAGCCCGCTGGTAAAAGGCCTGACATTAACACAGCAAGAACAACAATTGCTAAAATTGCGTTTGCCCAAATGAGCTTTGGACGTTTCAATGTTTCATCCGTTTCAGCATTTAAAATACTGTTGCTCAAATCAAACTTTAATGTTTGTCCTGTTTGCGCTCGTTTCGCAATCAGACGTTTTTCACGGAAGCCCATAAAGACAGCTAGTAGCAGCATGAGCACAACGCCGATGACCTGAATTTTAATTAACGGATGCCATAGCTCTGTTACATCTGTTTCAAGAACGGAAGCAACACGCCCTAATGGACCACCCCATGGAATCATATTGATAATCGCCGCAGAACCGCCGACTAATAGTAAAAGTAAGTACGGGTTCATCCCAAGTCGAACATAAAGCGGCAACAATGCCGTGATTGAAATTAAGAACGTGGAAGCACCGGAACCGTCCAGCTGCGCGATAACTGCAATAACTACCGTTACGATCGCAACAAGCACGACATTCCCTTTTGACAGCGCTACCATTTTATTGATAATTGGTTCGAATAACCCGACATCCTGCATAATCCCGAAGAAAATAATCGCGAAAATAAACATGATGGCAACACTGATTACAGAACTAATTCCTTCATCGAAAAATACCCCTAAATCATCAAACGAATAGCCCGCAACAAACATCGCCACTATTGGCGGAATAACCATCGCGACAATTGGTGAGACACGTCCGCTAATTAACAGCGCGACGATAACTAAAATTGTAATAATACCAATGATACTTAACATTCAACAACCCCCATTGCTTAGAATTCTTATAATTTTATGACAATTCTATGTTAGGAGGAAGAATGTGCTCATTTATTTAATAAATACAATAAAGCTAATTTTGTTCATAAGTTTCACGAAGGACATAATTACGTTCCGGACGCCCGACTGTTCCGTAAAGCAGCTTCGTCTCGAGAATGTTCATTTCCACTAAATATTCCAAATAGCGGCGTGCTGTGGAGCGGCTCGTGCCGATTACTTCACTTAACTGTGTCGCCGTTAATGTTGTGTACTTTTGCTCCTTAAATAAGTGAATGACCTGTTCGAGTGTAAAGGTATCGATTCCTTTCGGCAGTGCCTTTTCAGTCGTCGAATGATTTTGCCGGTAAAACAGCGTATCCAGGTCTTGCTGTGTAAAATGCGTTTTCTTTTGTAATGCCGACTGTGTCAGATGAAGCTGCTGAAATGCTTTTTGCAATCGCTCTTCATCAAACGGCTTCACAATATAATCGAATACTCCGTATGCATATAAAGCTTCCACATGCGCACGCTCGGCTGCAGCCGTTACCATGATGATGCGGATTTCCGGAAAATGCGCGCGTACATACGCAACAAGTTCATAGCCTGTGACATCCGGAATATATAAATCCATCAACAGAACAGCTGGCGGTGTATTATGTAAGAGTGCTTCTTTTAATGAGGCCCCCGTTAAAAATTGCTGTACTTGTGCATCCCGCTGAATTGTTCTTATATAATCGGCATGAATCGCCGCAATCCGAAAATCGTCTTCCAGTAACCAAATATCCATTGAATCACTTCCTTTGTAAAATGATTAAAAAGCAGGCCCCGCCTAAGTCACTTTCTTCGATCAGCAGTGAGCCGCCCACTTTTTCAAGTGCCTGTTCACTGATTGCCAGTCCATAACCGCGATCATAGCCATCCTTTGTCGTAAATCCGAGAGTGAAAATCTTATTTGCCGTTTCTGCATCGATGCCCGGGCCATTATCATGCACCTCTATTATGAGCTCATGACGATACTGCTGTATAAACAGCTTAATCTGCTTATCCGCTATATTAGTTTGATCCAAAGCATCCATCGCATTTTGCAGAACATTCCCTAATGCGGTCAATAATGCATCCACTTCTTCATCATTATAATCGACTAATACGTCCTCTGTTTCGATCGTAATCGTAATGCCGCGCTCTTTCGCTTCTGATATTTTCCCTTCAAGTAATGCCTGCAGCAATATTGAGGGCTGTGTTGCAAGTGCCTGTTGCTGTTTCGTAGAATCCTGCTGCTCCTGCCTGATAAATCCAATCGCATCTTCAATATGGGATTGCTTCAACAAGCCAAGGATAACGTGCAGCTTATTCGCAAATTCATGTGTTTTTGCCCGCTGCATACGCGCCTGCTGCTTCACCAATGTCAGCTCATTAATCACTGTTTCATACTCAAGCTTGGCACGCAAAATATATAAATAGCCGAGCTGCTTTTCATGTTTCAATGGCGTTTTCGAAAAAATCATTTCCTGCTGCTGCAACGGAATTTCCAGCGCCTGGATGACTTCTTCTTTAAATAGCCGTTCCGGAAGCAGCGTATGTAATGATATCCCTTCTGTCAGGGATGAGATGAGTTCCTTCGCCCGTGAATTGGCAATCACCACTTCATTATTCAGTGTCGTTAAGATCACGCCATCCGTTGTTTCCTCTAGTATTGTATGATAGGACGAATACAGCTTCGCAATTTGCGCCGGCTGCATACCGAGCAGCTGTTCCTTTACATAAAGCGAGATCAGCACCGCACAGACAATCCCGAAAACCGCCAGAAGGAGCGTGATCTGAAGCCATCCGAAAAAGGCAGTATCGATTGTTCCCTGAAGATCTTTTGTCAAAAATCCAACCGAAACAACCCCGACAACATTGCCGTCAACCAGAACCGGTACTTTCCCGCGAACCGATTCCCCCATTGAACCCGTCGTTACGGAAACAACGGACTCTTTGTTAATCAGCGCCGAATCATTATCCCCGCCGACCATCGACTTCCCAATCTTTCCGGTGTTAGGATGCGTATAGCGAATGCCCTGCTTATTCCCTATCACGACGAAATTCGCTCCGGTCTGCTTTCGTATATCCTCTGCAATCGGCTGAAGTATGGAAGACGGATTTTCCGTAGAAAATGCGGCGACGATATCCGGCCGATCAGCAATCAAGTACGCACTCGTCAACGCCTTTTCCCCCATCTCATCCAGTATCGATTCATCCAAGTAATGATTGATCAGCAGTAAAAACAGCACACAAATCGTAAAAATGATTCCGCTGATTGTCATGATAAGATGGGCTGTTAGTGATTGTTTTAAGCGATTGATCATGAAAGTCCCCCCTTTCAGGTCATCATTTTTACTAGTTTACCATGTAGAATGATCTCGTTTAACAATTATCAGGATGAGATTACCTCAAAAAAACACGTAAAACCTTTTGTCTGTAAGGTTTTACGTGTATTTAATACTTATGCTAATTCCCGATACCAGAACCGTTGGGCTGCTACCGCTTCAATGAATTGAGTTACGAAATCTTGCATATCTGTTCCTGTTATTACACCCGGCTGCCCTAAAATCTGATTGACGCGCAGCCATTCAATCCCCCCGCCCGTCGCACCAATTGGCTTGTAATGTGAATAGGCTTCATCAATGAAGTAGGCTGCATCCTTGTTAAACATGACGTTTGTGTTACTTCCTCTAACCATATAAACAGCATCAAACAGCACGGATTTTGCAGTTAGGAAGGTGTGTTCAGCTTTTACGACCACTCCTTCTGTTCCGTGTACCATCCCAATATGTTCGCTAATAATTTCCGGGATAATGCCTTGGTTTATCAATCGGTAGAGCACGTAATTAACTTCCGGACCATTGAATCCCTCTGTCAAGATGATTGCGACTTTCCTTGTTTGTACTGATTTTATTGTATTTTCCTGGCTGAGTGCCGGGGAGGACTTTGTTACAGCCGAACCGCCCCGTGCCGGAGGATGTGCTCCGATATTTATTGCAAAGGCGGTTGCCAAATCCATATCTACATTGGCGAACATATCCACTACCTGCTGTTTCACTGACTCACTTTTCACTTTACTTAGTTCAAAACTGAACGCTTCAATAATATGCATTTTTTCAGGTGGGCTCATACTGTTCCAGAAAAGTGTCGCTTGTGAAAAATGATCGGCAAAGCTTTCGCTTCGAGCCCGGATTTTTACACCGTCCACTCTTTCCTGATAAGTGGCATATCCGCCTTTGTCCGGACTTACAGGTGACGGAGTGTTCCCGGCTAAGGAGTTTCGGTGATAACTTACTTTCCCAATATTAATCGTCTGGCGGTGGAAGCCTTCCCGCTGATTGTTATGAAATGGTACAACCGGTCTGTTAATCGGGATCTCATGGAAGTTAGGTCCGCCCAGACGGAGTAATTGTGTATCTAAATATGAAAATAGCCGTCCCTGTAGTAATGGATCATTTGTAAAATCGATCCCTGGTACGACATTCCCCATATGGAAAGCAACCTGTTCTGTTTCCGAAAAGAAATTATCTACGTTCCGATTTAACGTCATCTTTCCGATAATATTTACAGGAATGTCTTCTTCCGGCCAAATCTTTGTCGCGTCAAGGATGTCGAAGCCGAGACTGAATTCGTCCTCTTCAGCAAGAATCTGAACACCTAGTTCGAATTCAGGGAAAAAGCCGTTTTCAATTGCTCCCCATAAGTCATTCCGGTGAAAATCCGGATCAATGCCCGCCAGTTTACGGGCCTCGTCCCATACTAAAGAATGCGTTCCCAATATAGGCTTCCAATGGAATTTTACGAAATGTGCTTTTCCTTCCTCATTGACGAGACGAAACGTATGCACACCAAATCCTTCCATCATTCGGAAACTGCGTGGGATGGCGCGGTCTGACATGATCCACATTATCATATGGGCAGATTCCTGGTTATTCGCGACAAAATCCCAAAACGTATCATGGGCAGTCGAGGCTTGCGGTATGTCATTATCAGGCTCCGGCTTAAATGCATGTACAAGATCCGGGAATTTGATGGCATCTTGGATGAAAAAGACCGGAATATTGTTGCCGACCAGATCATAGTTCCCTTCTTCGGTATAGAATTTCGTTGCAAATCCTCTCGCATCACGTACGGTATCGGCAGAACCACGTGATCCATTGACAGTAGAAAATCGAACAAATACAGGCGTCTTTCTAGAAGTATCCTGAAGGAATTTCGCCCGCGTATACTTTTCCATGCTTTTGTATAACTGAAATTCACCGTGAACACCGAAACCGCGTGCATGGACAACACGTTCTGGGATTCGCTCATGGTCAAAATGGGTTAGTTTTTCACGAAAATGAAAATCCTCGAGTAAAGTTGGCCCTCTCACGCCCGCTTTTAACGAGAATTCATCTTCCGACACTTTCAACCCCTGATTCGTTGTAAGTTCTTTTCCTTTATCATCTGTTCGAAAAATGTCTAATTGTTCGTCTTTACTGTTCTTTCGGTCATTATGCTCACCCATTTAATATCCCTCCTCAACATTAAATGGTATGAGTCCATGAAATAATTTATGTAAAAGTATGCATTTGCAAACAGCATAATAATAAACGTGAGAGAACTTTTAGCTTATCCAAATAATTAACTTGCTTATAATAAGTAAAGGAACTAATAAAATTTGTATTTGCCCAACTAAAAGAATAAAATAATACCAACAAGTATTTTAAAGGATGTTTAGATTGCCCTACAATAAAACAAGGAGTTGAAAGTGGTGAAGATTGCTCAAATTTCAAAGTACGGTCTCTTCAGTTTCTTTGGATTAGCAATAATTTTATTCGGTTTTATAACTACGCCACAAGCAAGTTATGAAAAGGAAGACAATGATGTCATTCAATCCATAAATCAATACTTACAAACTAAATATGTATCCATGTATGATAATGACAGTGAATATAATCTTGAAAATGAATTGTTAAAGGTTCAACAGTTACAAAGTGATTTAGCATATGCAGATTTGGATAGCAAACTGCATCAACAAGCTCAAACCATGCTTGTACAATTAAGTAGCGCAATTTATAAAAACGAACTAGAAAATGCCGATTTTTACGTAGATGCTTATTTATCGACACTATATGAAACCGACAATGCGCAAAGCCAATATAGTGGTTGGAATCTGTATTCAATGCCCTATAATGACCATCAACAGATGAACACAGAGCTATGGAATCAGCTTACTGAACAAGAAAAAATCAGTTTTATTTTATCCATGAAATCGATCTTACTAAAACAACAAGCCGAACAGTACATGCCTTCTACATTTTATGTATTGGAAAAACTAGAACAATCTTCTCACAATAACGTTGCTAACTCTGCTGTAAAAACTTTGCTCTACCCATAAACAATATTTTTCTAACGAAGCTTCTGTTATGCTCCCACTTTTAGAGGTGGGAGCCCTTTTGAAAAAAAACACAAGGTAGCGATTACCTTGTGTTAAAAATACGCTTATATTTTATTTAACTTTTTGGGCATGGTGTGAAGCTGCTGCACCAGCCAGTTTACCAAATACTGAACCAGACATTAACCCGGATCCACCCGGGTAATTTTCATAGAAAATTCCACCAATCATTTCACCGGCAGCATATAAGCCTTCAATTGGTTCATTTTTCGTATTTAATACTTCACCTTCTGGAGTTGTCGCTAATCCCCAGAATGAGAATGTAATACCACAAGTAACTGGATAAGCATAGAAAGGCCCTTCACTTATTGTTTGTGCCCAGTTAGACTTCGGAGGCGTAATCCCTTTTGTACATTTTCCGTCTTTGTCAGAAGGATTAAATTCCCCTTCTTGAACAGCTGCATTATACACATTAATTGTTTGTAAGAATTGCTCCTTCTTGATATCCAGCTGGTCTGCAAGTGCTTCAAGTGAAGAAGCCTCAATGACTGTCGCCTCTTCTAAATTGTACTCCGCGCGTAATATTGGTCGAACTTTTGCATCATAAATTTGATAAGCAATATTATTTGGTTGTTTCAATATTTCTTTGCCGTATTTTGCATATGTGTAGTTACGGAAGTCGGCCCCTTCATCTACAAAGCGGTTCCCTTCCACGTTCACCATTACACTATACGGATAGGAGTGTTTCTTGAAGATATCACCTGGTTTTTGGAAATCTCCAACTCGTGGTGCATTGGCATCTGTCCCAATCGCATGACAGCCATTTACTTGACCGAATGTTTGCGCACCGATTGATACCGCCATATCGATTCCATCGCCAGTGTTAAATTCAGTACCTCGAACTAACGCCTCGTTCCACTCTTCCCCTAATGCTTCCGCACGTTTCTTCTTGTTCGCTTCAATACTGCCGCATGCCAGAACAACGCTTTCACATTTAACCGTTTTAAGTCCATCTTTTGTTTGCACTTCGATTCCCGCAACTGTACTGTTCTCCGTTACAATCTTCGTCGCTGCACTTTCATACCATACATCAATCCCTAATTCTTCACAGCGATTGAATAAACTTCTCATTAAGCCGATCCCTTTTTCCACCGTTTTAACTGGCAGACCGCCCCAGAAATGAATTTTTCCTTCTTTTTCAAAGGACTGATTCGCATAGTTCAATTCAAATTCTACGCCTTGCTTTTTCATCCATTCAATCGTTGGTAATGACTGATCCACTAGCTGACGAATCAGTTCCGGTTTACTTTGATTTTTTGAAACACGCATAATGTCATCATAAAAGTCTTGCGCCGAATAAACGGGCATATCGATTTTATTAATCGTTTCCTGATCTAAATCAACTACTTTTGTAACAGCTTCTAAATTTTGATAGGCTACGCGAATGGCACCGTCTGTAAAGAATGAATTCCCTCCGCGTTTCTCGAACGGTCCTTTTTCCAGTACAAGTACTGAACTTCCTTGTTCTTTTGCAGAAATCGCTGCACATAACGCTGCATTCCCCGCACCTACAATTACTACATCATATTGTGACATCTGACATATCCCCTTTTCTATTTGTTAGTCTTACTATAAAAAATATCTTGGAATAAATGAAATATTCATTTTTTAGAAATAACCATAAAATTTTTTTATCTCTTTAGTAATCTCCATTTTAATAGCGGTAAAATGAATATATAAATAAACAACATTCGAAATAACTGAAATATGGTCACCTGGGTTGCATCGGCCTGTAAAGCAGTTGCGATTAGTCCCATTTGATCCATACCACCCGGAGCAGTACTTAAGTAGCTTGTCGCAAAATCCATTTCAAAAAGCAGCACCATTCCTTTCGCAATAAAAAAAGTAATGATTAATAGTAAGACTGCACTGCTGATTCCACCGATTAATACACGTTTTGGTAAACGTAAAGATTTTGGATGTAACAGTAACCCGATATACGCACCGATACACAGCTGTGCGATATGCAATAAATTACTGTCTATCGGCGTTATTTCTACCTTCAATAGACTTAATAGTAATCCAATAATGACAGGTGTTAAAAAATGCGGTACAGGCAATTTTAATTTCTTCCCAACCGGTAACAATATAAAGCCTAGTAAAATTAAGAGGCCGTTATGCAATAAATTAGTTGAGCCTGTTTCGATTGTCTCCGGAACTTTTCCTGTTAAGGAAACTATAATCGGTATGAACCCGACTACGAAAAGTACGCGAATGACATGAAAGAACGTTACAACTGCCACGTCAATATCTTCCTGCTCTTCTGCAAATACAACTAATTGAGACAAACCACCTGGAATACTAGCTGTCAAAGCTGTTGCAAGTGGTATATACGCCCACTTTTGCAATGCATATGCTAATGCAAGGCAAAATGCACTTAACATGATGTTAAGGAGCAACATAAAAAGCAGTGTATCTTGCATAGCCACTAAAATATCAAAAGTGAAAAGTTGGCCAATCGCAGTTCCTACTATAAGTAATCCGATATTTCGCATGACGACCGGCCACTTCATCGGAAGTTTCCAAAGCAGTTGTGTGAACAATACACCAAATAAAGAGCCTAACATCCAAGGCATCGGGAAGTTGATTAATTGAAAAATGGTGACACCAACAATTGCGACCATTATCACTGTTACAATAGGGGAAATTGTGTGTATTAAATTCTTCTTTTTCAGCTTAAACACTAATTGCTCCTGTAATGACCGCAGCAATAATAAGGACAATCGATGTTAAAAAGCACCATAGAAACGCATATTTTTGATATTCCCCTAACTCTTTTGAAATCATCCCAACTAACAAAAAGGTCGAAGCCACTAATGGACTTAATAGATGCACTGGTTGACCGAGTACAGAGGCACGTGCTATTTCAATTGGATCAACCCCGAATGATGTAGCTGTTTCTGCTAAGACCGGTAGAACACCAAAATAATAAGCATCATTTGACATGACAAACGTGAAGGCCATGCTCGTAATCCCGACAATCAATGGTAATTGTGAGCCTAAAGAATCCGGAATCAAGGAGATTAGCGCATTAGACATGGCTGTAACCATGCCTGTTCCTGATAAGATACCCGTAAAAATTCCTGCTGCAAATACAAGTGCTGTTACGATTAATGCATTTCCTGCATGCTTCATAATAATCTCTTTTTGAACGGTATTTTTAGGGAAGTTAATCATCAATGCAATGGCAAAGCCAAGGATAAAAATAGCAGATGGCGGCCAAATCCCTTTTACGAGAATGACCATCACAGCAACCGTTAGTAACAGGTTTGTCCACCAGCGAATCGGTGAAGGCTTGCTTGCACTTTCTACACCTGTTTGCATAACATGGTCGATTGAAAGCTCATGAACTCCCACACGTTTGCGTTCCTTTTTCCCTAACAAATAAGCTACGAGCAGTACCCATATTGCCCCTATTACCATTAAAGGAATTAAAGGCACAAAAAATTCAGACGGATCTACACCAGTTGCAACAATTGCCCTCGTTGCCGGTCCTCCCCACGGCGTCATCCCACTCATCACACTCAAAGAAAGCATTGCGATAGTTGCCAATATTAAAGGATTCATTCCTATCTTTAAGTAGAGAGACAGTAATGCTGAAACGGTAATCATGTACGTTGTAGTACCATCTCCATCCAATGCAACAGCCAGTGCCAATACAGCCGTTCCCATTGCAATTTTTACCGGATCCCCTTTGACAACCGTTAAAAGACGATGAATAAAAGGATCAAATAATCCAGCATCAATCATTACCCCAAAATACAAAATAGCGAATAATAATAACGCAGCCGTTGACGATACTTGTTTCATCCCATCTAGCATCATGTCGCCAAGTGTTGAAGCAAATCCCGCAAATATGGCAAATAGAATCGGAACTGTTATTAATGCTACGATTGGTGATAAACGATTGCTCATAATGAGATACGTAAATAGGATTATCATTATAAAGCCTAAGCTAGCTATCATATACCTCCCCCGTTCTTATTAGTTTGAAAGCGTTTTACTATCCCCATTTTCAGAATATATGATATATTCAAATAAATAAAATAGATAGTTTTAAGCGATACCGATAAAATTTTTTTATTTCATCGAAGAAGGAGGGGTTGCCTGTGAATATAAATGACGCCCAATTATTAATAGATTTATACAAAACAAAAAACATTACACATACCGCTAGCAACCTTTATACATCTCAGCCCGCACTAACTTACCGGATTAAACAATTGGAGAAGAAATATAAAATAGAGCTAATTGTACGCGGCTCAAAAGGAATCGATTTTACAGAAGAAGGTCAAATTTTATATGATTATGCGAAACAGGTCATACATAATGAAAGATTATTGGTAGATCAGTTAGCCAACCTAACTGTAGATACAAGGGGTACAATTTCTATTGGTGCTTCCGGTTTATTCTCCTTATATCACCTCCCCAAAATATTGGATGAATTTAAACAACTTTATCCGAATATCTATATTCAACTAAAAACCGGATGGAGCAGTGAAATCAAAGAGTCACTTAATGCGGAGGAAATACATTTAGCAATTATTCGCGGTGATTATGCATTGAATGCCAAAAAGCATACACTTTTTACAGAAGAATTATTTGTCGTATCGAAAACTCAGTTTAATAAAGAGGATATCCCGAACTTACCGTTTATCACTTATAAAACCGATATTTCATTAAGTCTTATGATTGATAAATGGTGGCGTACTTATTTTCAGCAGCCTATCCGTCCCAGTATTGAAACCGACCAGGCTGCGACATGTAAAGAGATGGTGAAATATAATCTCGGAATTGCCGTATTGCCCGAAATCAGTATAGAAGGAGAAGAATTCTTTAAAATTTCATTGAACGATTTTGGAGAAGATATTTATTATAGAGAGACGAGTTTATTTTATAACCCGTATGTAGAGAAATTAAGACATGTTAAATTATTTTTGGATTTTTTAAAGGGACATTATAATAAATAGAATGGCTAGGACAATGCCAAAAATAAAAAGGGGGATCTCCAATGCCTGTTTACAACAAACTAGTACGCGACTTAATACCACAAATCATTGAAAAGTCTGGTAGTAAATTCACTACACGTATCCTACACTCTTCTGAACATTTGACAGAAATTAAGAAGAAACTTGAAGAGGAGGTGCATGAATATCAAGAGACTACTAATAATCAAGAAGCCTTAGAGGAACTAGCTGACATTTTGGAACTAATCCATGCTGCCCTCCCTATTCATGAAGCCACTTTTGAAGATCTAGAAAAAATTCGGGTTGCGAAGAAAGAAAAGCGTGGTGTATTTGGGCAAGGGATTTATTTGATAGAGGTTGAGGATGAGTAATTTAAGATTCATTACATCTAACCTTGATGAATTTATAAAACTATCCCAATCCAATTTACCATTCCCTTGAATAAAGAAACACTTCGAACTTATAGGGCTACCTATGAGCATGAATATCAGACTATTCCTTTGAGTAAGAAATGGAGCGAATCAGAAGAACAGGAAGCTATGTTCGGACCAACGAGCGGTGAATCATTAGCTCATGAAAGTCAAAAACCTTATCAACTAATATTAAGGAGTGTAACAATGCCCATCCCTACATATGAAAAATTTATGTATCCTCTTCTTGGCTGTTTAAAAGACAGACAAGAACATACATTAAGCGAACTAAATGAATCACTTATTCAACATTTCAATTTAACAAAAGAAGATTTGGAAGAAATGATTCCTAGTGGTAAGAAAAGTTTATTTGGCAACCGTTTCGGATGGGCTAGAACTTACTTGAAGAATGCCGGACTAATAGAAAGTCCACGAAGAACAGTGTTTAGAATAACGGATAGAGGCTTATCTATTATTAACGATCCTACTATTACATATATTAATGATTCAGTATTAAAGCAGTTTCCTGAATATCTAGCTTTTAAAAAAGGTTCTTCTTCGAGTGCTGATAATCAAATTGAATCAGCAAATACTGATACATCAAAAACACCTCTAGAACTTCTAACTGAAAATTACTCCCTCATTAAACAGGCCGTCCAAGAGGAGATACTCGAAAAAATTATGAACAACTCCCCTCAATTTTTTGAGCAGTTAATAGTCGATTTAGTAGTTGCAATGGGTTATGGCGGTTCCGTTGCAGATGCGGGTAAAGCAGTAGGAAAATCCGGTGATGGTGGAATTGATGGGGTTATTAAAGAAGACATTCTCGGTTTGGACAAAATTTATTTACAAGGCAAACGCTGGAGCAACCCGGTATCACGCCCTGACATCCAAGCATTTGTTGGCAGTCTTGTTGGGTTTAAAGCGAATAAAGGAATTTTTATTACAACTTCTCGCTTTACAAAAGAAGCCTTTGATTACGCAGAAGGTATCGACAAATCGCTAATCCTAATTGATGGCCAGCGATTAACAGATTTATTATTTGAATTTAACGTTGGTGTCTCAAATGAACAAACATTTACCATTAAACGAATTGATTTAGATTATTTTGAGGAAATGTAACGATAGAAAATAAAACATATTAACAAATAAAGCAGTCCAAATTTTACAATAAGTAAAATTTGGACTGCTTTTGATTTTGAGGTAAGTTTTGTCCCATCCTATTCCTAACTAGACACCTAACTAGACAATTCCTTTACTATTTAATTGGTCCAGCTGAGCTTTCGTCAGATTGAGCAAACTTCCGTAGACTTCTTCATTGTGCTGACCCACTTTTGTCGAGCCTGGGAAGCGGATTCCCCCGGGAGTACGACTAAGTTTCGGAACAACTCCTGGCATCGGGAATTCACCGAACGTATCGTGCTCCACATTGACAATCATTTCACGAGCTTGGAATTGGGGATCCTGAATCATTTCCTTAGCTGAATAGATGAGCCCCGATGGCACCCCTTTTTCAGCCAAAATTGCCAGGCTTTCCTCAGCAGATAATGTTTTTGTCCATTGCTCGATAATCTTGTCGAGCTCCTCCAGGTTTACACCTCGGGTTTGATGGGATTTATAGCGCTCATCTTCAGCAAGCTCCGGACGATTCATCGCTTCGCATAATCGTTTAAATACCCCGTCCGCATTGGCACCGATGACGATGTACGTACCATCTTTCGTCAAATATATATTGGATGGTGCAATGCCAGGCAATACATTCCCCATGCGTTCACGTACATAATCGACCAGCAAATAATCCGGAATAATACTTTCCATGACGGAAAATACGGATTCATAAATGGCGGTATCAACTACCTGCCCTTTGCCTGAACGAGTGCGCTCGTAGATTGCCGTTAAACAGCCCAATGTCGCAAAAATAGCAGCTAAAGAATCGCCGATGGAAATGCCGATTCGAGAAGGAGGGCGATCTGCAAAGCCTGTCACATAACGCAAGCCGCCCATCGCTTCACCAACACTACCGAATCCTGCACGCTCTTTATACGGTCCTGTTTGACCAAATCCGGAAGTGCGCACCATAATAATTCCTGGATTGATGGCACTTAGTACTTCGTAGGATAACCCCCACTTTTCCATCGTGCCTGGGCGGAAGTTTTCAATAATGACATCTGCTTTTTCAACAAGCTGTTTGAAGATTCCCTGACCTTCGGATTCACGTAAATTTAACGTAATCGACTTCTTATTGCGTGATTGAATCGGCCATTGCAGTCCTTGCCCATCTTTTTGCTGCCCCCATAAGCGCATCGGATCTTGTTTATCGGGCGGTTCGATTTTGATGACTTCTGCTCCAAAGTCCCCGAGTAGTCTTCCAGCAAAGGGACCAGCAATTAATGTTCCTAGTTCTAGTACACGTATATTATCGAGCGGGAAATAATGTTCTTTCATAGTGGTATACAGCTAAAGTAGCTGCAAATCCAACTCCTCTCTCTATGCAAATTGGCGTTGTCCAAAATTAAAGGAATGCAGTTCATCTCTTGTCTTACGGATTTCATCTCGGCGCGCATTCGTTTCTTCGAGATTGACTGTCAAATCATCATTCAACTCAACCCCATAAGCTTCATAGGCTTTTAATCTGGATACAAGTCCTCGTTTCACTTCCAGACTCACATAATCCGCATCACGCTCTAACGGATCACCCCAACCACCGCTTCCTGCTGTATTAAAGTAAAGGACATCTCCAATCTCTACTTCGATATGGTCAATTTTCGACGGTAGATCAATTACAGTTCCATCCTTCTTCACGAGTTGCTTAGAGGAAGACACGCCCGGATCACCGCCATTAATCCCCCAAGGCTGTATTTTTGCGCGGTCGTCATGGATGGATACTATACCATCCGCTAAAAACGTATACACTTTTTCATTGCAGTTTCCGCCGCGATGTTTTCCAGCACCGCCTGAATCCATGCCGGTACGGTATTCATTTACCAATAGCGGGTAATACGTTTCTAAATACTCTGTCGGAATATTCACGAATGCCGGCCACCAGGAATGACCGTCAATTCCATCTGCATGAGGTCTTCCCGGCAAACCGCCATACATAACCTCCATCAAGTGGAAACTCTTGTCGTTTTGGTCCTTCCCGGAAAAGATAAAGTATGGACTTGTTCCATAGCCTGCTGCTGTACTGTTTTCAGGTGTTTTCAATGACAATACTCCGCCCAATACGTCAAATAGTCTGCTCAGCGCGTGGGTACGACAGCCTAATGCAGCAGGTGCGATTGGACGCATCAAGCAACCTTCCGGCGTATTAATGTGAAGCACATCATAAAAGCCATCATTAAAGTTGATCGCTGGGTCATAAACAGCGATTAAATACGAGCCGATAAACATTTTAAACATCGGTTCACTCAAATAATAATTGATTGGGCCGGGTGCTTGCGGATCTGTTCCTTCCCAGTCAAAGAATGCCTGGTCCCCTTCACGCCACATCGTCAACTTCATTTTGAACGGGCCATTTCCTAAACCGTCGTCATCAATATAATCCTCGAATGATACTTTTTCGGTAGGGAGGAAGTTTTGAATAAGCTGGCGCATCATTATATTTGTTCGATCTAGCAATGCTTGCAAAGCGTTATTGTACACTTCTTCACCGAAACGGCTGACGATTTCAATTACCCGTTTTTCAGCTGTACGGCATGAAGCGACAAGTGCCATTAAATCGGAATAATTTTCGATCGGCGTTCTTGTATTTGCCTGCATAATTTTTACTATTGCTTCGTTCAAGACCCCTTTTTCATACAACTTTACTGGCGGGAAGCGAACGCCTTCACCGTAAATTGTACGTGCTTGTACGGGCATACTGGATGAGACAGGGCCGCCGACATCCATTACGTGTCCAAACATTGATGAGTAGCCGATGATTTTATCTTGATAGAAAATCGGTAAAATAATCATCCAATCATTAATATGCGAAATTGAACCACCGCAGCTGTATGGGTCACTTACGAAAATAACGTCGCCTTCGAAAATACCTTCTTTAAATTGATTTACCACTTCAGGTACATGAGAACCAAAGTTCCCCACAACCATTCGTCCTTTGCTGTCTGTAATCATCGGGAAGCAGTCATGCTGTTCACGAATAACAGGTGACATGGCCGAACGGAATAAGGTTGCATCCATTTCCTCTTTCGCATTTCGCAAAGCATTTTCAATAATATCAACTGTAATTGAATCGATTGCCGACATTATGCTTCAACCCCTTTGATCAGAATATTCATATGTTCATCTACCGTCGCAATATGGCCAGGAATAATAAGCGTCGTGCTGTCCTTTTGCGTAATGATAGCCGGCCCTTTAATCTCATTGTTCGGCTGCAATAAACTACGGTCATAAATTGGTGTCGTCTGCATTTCCCCATCAAAATATGCTTGATGATCCGCCACGATAATCGCCTGTGAAGCATCCGCACTCCCTGCCTCGCTTTTTGGCAGACGTGGCGCATTCACCTTACCAATTGCAACTGCACGGATATTAACTATTTCTACATCAGAATCAATTTTGAAGCCATATGTCTTTTCATGAATGGCATCGAATTTTTCAACTAAAATAGAGAGTCCCTTTTCATTTAAATCATTAATGTTTACTTCAATCGGTATTTCATGACCTTGACGATAATACCTTACGTCAACTTCGCATTTGATCGTTGATTGTTCCTTTGTTACGCCTTCTTGTTTCAGCCAGCCGAGGCACTCTTCACTTAATCGCTGCAACTCATCGATGACCTCTACTTTTGAAAGCGTTGAAATAGAATGGATATACGTTTTTGAAAACTCGTTGCGAATGGAAGATTGCAAAAAGCCCAATGCCGAAAGCACGCCCGGTGTCGGCGGGATGATGATCGGGAAGCTACCGGACAGTTTTCCAAGTGCGTTTGCATGTAATGGGCCTGCACCGCCTAATGCCAGCAATGAAAAATCTCGAGAATCATAGCCCTTTTCCACTGAAACAAGTCGAATCGCACCATACATATTTTCATTGACAATATCGTAAATTCCTTTTGCCGTTTTATATATATCGAAGCCCAGCTTATCTGCAACTGTTTGAACAGCCTCACGTGATTTTTCAACAATTAGCTTCATTTCACCGCCTACCAGACTTGGAGGCAAATAACCTAATACGACATTCGCATCTGTTACGGTCGGTTCTACACCCCCATTACCATAGCACGCTGGCCCAGGTTGTGATCCTGCACTTTGCGGTCCTACACGCAACGCACCTGTAATCGGAACATGCGCAATCGATCCACCGCCGGCACCGATACTAACCACTTCAAGTGAAGGTGCTTTTACCGGGAAAATGCCTACTTTTGTTTCACGGGACATCCGCGGTTCGCCGTCATACGTCAACGCTACATCGGTAGACGTACCACCCATATCAAATGAAATGACATTGCGGAGGCCAGTTTGCACGCCGATTGAGGCAGATGCCGTTACACCGCCTGAAGGACCTGAAAGCATTGTGTGCACCGGCCGTTCAGAAGCTGCCGGGATACTCATTAGTCCACCATCCGAACGGACAATGCTTATTCTGCTCGTAATCGAATCTTCATCTAATTTTGTCTGTATATTTTTCAAGTATTTCTGCATAGGAGGTCTAACATAGGAGTTCATAACTGTCGTTAATGTTCGTTCATATTCACGAAATTCTGGAAGGATATCATAAGAAATGGTAACAGGTATATCTGGGTTGATGGATAATGCAAGCTCACGAATACGAATTTCATGAGAAGGATTTGCATAGGAATTAAGCAGACTGATCGTTAAACTCTCTACTCCGTCTGCATAGATTTCTTCTATTTTTTGAATTATATCAGCTTCATCTAACGGCAAATAAACATCGCCTTTCGCGGTCATCCGTTCAACCGCACCTTTTGTATAGATCAGATCCGCTAGTGGAGCAGGCTTCATAAAACCGATCCAGGCACTAATTGGCGGTGGCGTCCAAGAGCGTGCGACATGCAATATTTGTTCAAACCCTGCAGTCGTGATTAAACCAACTTTTGCACCCTTTTCTTCCAGTACGGCATTTGTGGCAACCGTTGTTCCATGTAAAATCGACTGGATTTCATTGATGCTGACGCCGAGCTCCTCACAGGCCTTTTTGATTCCCTCCATCAATCCGATCGACTGATCTTCTGGTGTCGATGGTGTTTTCGTTCCATAAATTTCTCCGGTCACTTCATTTTGCAAAACAATATCTGTAAACGTTCCTCCAACATCAACAGCTACTCTATACATCTAATTGGACCCCCTTTATTTGATTGAAATAATGCAAAACTGTATCTTTTGAAACAATATCACCGTACTTATTTTGAATATCAAAAAGATTTGCCTGATGCTGTTCTAAGGAGCGGTCACCAACACATTGTTCAGGCACAACAGCACGATAGCCGTACTGCAGTGCATCGACTACAGTTGCCCTTATGCAACCCGAAGTCGTACAGCCTACAATGATTAACGTGTCTACTTTTTTCGTAGTTAATATTGAATTTAAGTTTGTACCAAAAAAGGCGCTTGCAAATTTTTTCTTAATGACCAACTCATGCTGCCGTCTTTGAAGACGCTTGTCCACCTGGACCCAATGGCTGTTCTCTGTCAATACCTGCAATGCCGGGATTTTTTGAAGGAAATATTTCGCTTCCTCGAATGCATCCCCGTACTCAACGGTTGTAAAAATGATTGGGATATTGTGTTCTCTTGCCTTTTCCAGCAAGCTGCTCGTCTGCGCTATTTCCTCATCATAATTTGAACCTAGTTTACAGGCCGAATCTGTAAAGCCATTGATAAAATCGACAACAATAATAGCTGGACGTTCACCAAATCCGACGACTTCTGCAAATCCATCATAGTTTTTTTGCATTCCAACCCTCTTTCCTTCTGTATGACTAGCTGTTTGCATCATAGCACATTGTATACAATGAAAACAATATTTTTTTCTGAATATTACAAATCTTATGTAGATTCATTGATTTGAAAGGGTTATACTGTTTAGTGAGAGAAGTTTTAAAGTTAAAAATCCACTCATTGTATACAATATGAAAGGATGTGTAGCTGGTGGATGCTTATCAGTACGTAAAAGAAAGGATTATCTCAGGCCACTATCAATCTGGCGAACGTTTAACAGAAGTAATGCTTGCCAATGAATTAGAAGTGAGTCGGACACCTGTGAGATCAGCCTTGCAGCAATTGGAATTTGATGGCTTAGTCACTCCGTTAGCAAAAGGCTATGTGGTCTCCTCCTTTTCAAAAGAAGACATTCAGGAAATTTATCAAATCCGTGCTTTGCTTGAAGGGCATGCAGCATTTGAAGCTGCCCTCAATCGCACCGAACAACATATTGAGGTCCTCAAATCGGCAAATGAACAGTTTATGCAATATGTGAAACACACGATTGCGCAACCTGATGAAGCGAATATGGAGAAGATCGTTTATTTCAACAAACAGTTCCATGACTGCGTCAATGACGCTTCAGGTAACTCCTACTTAAAAAAACATATTGAGCAAGTCGTTATTTTGCCGCTCGTCTACCGATCTTTCTATTGGTATGACCAATACGAACTAAAGCGATCATTTGAAGCCCATGAAGCAATCCTGAAAGCAATCGAAGCCCGAAGACCCGAACGCGCAAAAAGTGCCGTTCAAGAACATATTTATAATGCACTGGATCACATTTTAGAGCATATTGGGGAGGAGTAAAAAATATGATTGAGATTTGTGAAGTTGGACCACGAGACGGTATCCAGAATGAAAAGGTTTTATTAACTTTAGAAGAAAAACTGACTTTGATTAACAAACTGATAGATGCAGGAGCAAGAAAGATTGAAGTAACTTCGTTTGTGAACGAAAAGGTAGTGCCGCAAATGGCTCAGGCAGAAGCGTTAATCGAGCATCTGCCAAACATTGAGGATGTAATCTACAGCGCACTTATACTTAGTAAATCCGGGAAGGAGCGCTTTCTTCATTCCTCTATTTCACATGCACAGTTGGCGTTTGCTGTGAGCGATGCTTTCAATTTAAAAAATGCACGCCGTTCAACAGCACAATCGATTGTGGAAATGAGTGATATTGTAAACGAGCTAAAGTCCGCGGACAAATATGTAAATGTAATTTTCGGGACAACTTATGGCTGTCCTTATTCAGGGGATATCGATCTACATGATGTCATCACCATCGCCAGACAGTTTATCGAGCTCGGTGTCGATGAAATTACATTCGCAGATACAGTCGGTTTGGCAACACCTAATACAATTGAACAGTCCATCCACCTTTTCAGGGAGCAATTCGGTGACTTTCCGCTTGGCCTGCATTTACATAACACACGCGGCTTAGGAATCGCCAATGCACTTGTCGGCATTCAGCACGGGATTACCCGCTTTGACAGTTCAGTCGGCGGAATTGGCGGATGCCCATTTGCCCCAAAGGCTGTGGGAAATATTTGTACAGAAGATTTTGTGTATATGCTGCATCAGATGGGCTATAAATCATCCATTGATGTGGACGAATACGTGAAAGTGGCACAATGGATAGAGGATAAATTAAACCGCAAAATTGATGGAATGCTTATGAAGACTTATTGAACGTATTTCAAGAAAAGGCAGGTGCCTTCCTGTATCACTCCCGACAATTATAGATGACAGTTGGATTATTTTGAGGAAATTTAACATGTGCTTCTTAACAAAAAGAAATGCTGCCCAGTAATAATTTACTGAGCAGCATTTCGCGCTTTGAAGACAGAATAATCAGTCTTTATAAATCATACTAAGTTAATCGTTTCCCCGATGTTGTTACACGTACTTCTTTATTGCCTTCCGCTTCAATCTCAATATTCGCTTTTGGCATAGTTAATAATATTAAAATCCCTACTACTAAAATAACAGCTAATGCAAACATACCTGTTTCTAAAACAAACATACCTAAAATTGTTGGTCCTACGAATCCACCAAGTGCTGCAAATGAGTTAACAAGTGCAATTCCTACTGGTGCTGTTGACTCGGTGAAGAAGAATGTTAAATAAGCAAAGAAACTGCCCGTGAAGCCGTATAGTCCTGCTGAAGCAAGTGACAACATGGCAACCATTGGCCATAGAGTCGTAGCGAGTGCACAACCTACGAAACCAACTGTAGCAATAAGCAAACATACTACTAGATGCTGTTTATGCTTTCCTGTCCGGTCAGCGTTAAGCCCGGTAAAGATAATGGCAGGAATACCGACTAACGATGGTAACATAGCCATCCAACCAATTTCCATATTCGTTGTAGTGACTGCAGAGAGTGATTTAATGATAGTTGGTACCCAGAACGATAGACCGTATACACCTGTATAGCCGGCAAAATAGAAAAGTGCTAATTTCCAAACCGTTGCATCCTTTAACATTGCTAGTTTAGACGGCTTATTAAGCTTTAATGCCTTTTGTCGCTCTACATTTAATTCGCCTTCCAACCAATTTATTTCTTCCTGTGTCAGCCATTTCGCTTTACTTGGACGATCTGTTAAATAAACTAATGTAATCACACCTAAAATTAATGCTGGAATCCCTTCCAAAATAAACATCCAGCGCCAGCCTTCTAAACTTGCCCAAGCAACGTTGTCAATAATCCAGGCTGATAATGGGGCACCGATTAATCCTCCAATCGGCAAGGCTAATAATAAAACTGCTGTTGCTTTACCACGCTCGCGTTCACGGAACCAATAGGTTAAATATAAAATAATACCAGGAAAGAATCCGGCTTCCGCAACACCTAGTAAAAAGCGTAAAATGTAAAGATGTGTAGCTGATTGCGCAAATCCAGTCAGAATAACAATGATTCCCCAAGAAAGCATTATACGCGCAATCCAAATTCTTGCCCCCACTTTATGCATAATCATGTTACTAGGGACTTCAAAGAAGAAGTAACCGATAAAGAAGATACCCGATAATAACCCGAAGACTTCAGCAGTTAATGCTAAATCAGCGTTCATTTCTAACGCAGCAAATCCTAAATTTACACGATCTAAGTATGCAATGATATACAGGATTAAAATAAACGGTAAAATACGAGTCATCGTTTTCTTCGTCGTCTGTTTCGCTAAAGCGCTTTCATTCATAGCTTTACCCCCATATCTAATTGAATTTTTAATCGGTCTTGCAATTGTTCAATCGTAAGGTCACCTAACAATTCCTTTACAATTACTTTTTTGTCCTCAAATTCAAATACCGCGTATTCAGTTACAAGCATCTCTATCCTGCGTATACCGCTTCTCGGATAAGTTAAGCTTTCTACAATTTTTGGATCGCCATCTTTTGTAAACAAAGTTGCGGCTGCAATTACCTTTTTGGCCCCTACTACTAAATCCATTGCTCCACCTACACCTAAAATCGGTTGCCCCGGTACAGACCAATTGGCAATTTCACCAAAACGATTCACCTGTAAAATTCCTAATACAGCTACATCGATATGGCCCCCTCGGATCATCGCAAAAGAATCGGCACTACTGAAAAACGATGCATCTTTTGTAATCGTAACCGGTTCTTTTCCTGCAGATATTAAATCTGCATCAATCTGATTTTCTGATGGTGGTGGTCCCATTCCTAATAAACCATTCTCTGATTGGAGATAGACATCTTTTCCTTCAATGTAAGAAGTCACTAACGTAGGAATTCCGATGCCCAAATTCACGATTTGACCATCTTGCAACTCCTGCGCAATACGTTTAGCGATAACTGTACGTGGATCAAACGCTGACATAGCGATCCCCCTCTTTCACATAGTTAGACTGCACAATATAATCTACATAAACATGTGGTGTAACAATTGCTTCAGGATCTAATTCGCCTACCTCTAAAATTTCATCAACCTCCACGATGACCGTTTCCGCTGCAGTTGCCATCATAGGATTAAAGTTTCTGGCAGTCGTATGATAAATTAGATTTCCTAATCGATCGGCTGCTTTTGCACGAATTATTGCCACATCGCCCTTGATTGCTTTTTCAAAAATATACGTTTCTCCATCTATAACTCGCTCTTCTTTATTGATTGCCAACTCAGTGCCTACAGCCGTTTTCGTATAGAAGCCACCAATTCCCGCGCCTCCACAACGAATGGCCTCCGCTAATGTACCCTGTGGTAAAAGTTCAATATCTAGCTTACCCTCCGACCAAGCAATAACTGCCTCTCTGTTCATTGTAAAAAATGAACCAATTGCCTTTTCAATCTTCCCTTGTAAAAACAGTTTGTGTAAACCGATCCCATGATCCCCTAAATTATTGCTAACTACATGCAATCCCTTCACATCGGTTTCAGCCATTTGATCAATAATTGTTAATGGTGCGCCTGACAATCCGAATCCCCCTGCTAAAATAACCTGATTGTCCTTGAATAACCCACTTAGTTCTGAAAGATTTTGGATGACTTTGTTCTTCAATTTTGACCCCCCTCATCTTATTAACTAGACTGCAGTCTAATTTTACAATAGAATAAAAGGGAAGTAAATGCATAAAGGATGATTTAATTGATTAAAAGAGAAAATAAAATACATGAAACAGAAAATAAAAGGGGATTCATCATAAGGATTGCCATGCAATTGTTTAAAGAAAAAGGATATAAAAATGTCAGTGTCGATGAAATTGTACAAGCCTGCAATTCATCCAAAGGTTCGTTTTACCATCACTTTAAGTCAAAGGCTGAAATTTTAAATGAGCACTTTGCCTTGGCAGATAAGTATTATGAACAATTGTATAATGATCTACCAATACAATTATCACCAAAAAGGCGATTACAGCTCTTTTTAGAGAACGTGTTTATTTATTTAGAAGAAACGTTTGGGCGCGAGTTTTTATCCGTAGTTTACTCTACTTCTTTAGAATCTGAAGCTCATTTATATTTCAGGAATCCTAACCGTAAATTATTTATGTTATTTGAAGCATTAATTACCGAGGTTATTGAAGCAAGCCCAACAAAACCTGCGTTATCACTTAAACAATTAAAACTCGCCTTTACCCAGCTCGCAATGGGTGTCATTTATCATTGGTGTACATTCCCAGAAGATCAGTCTCTCCAAGAAAGTGGTGCGAGTGCATTACAGCATTATTTAAATGGCTTTTCGTAAAGATTTAAAAAGAAACAAAGGACAACCCAAACTCCTTGGATTGTCCTTTGTTTCTTTGTTGTATGGCACTCTATCTCAAATACTACTCTTTCAACCCTTGCCAGCTTTGCACATAGTGTATTCCTACCCCGCTATAATAACGGTTTTTAGCATAATGGCTCGCCACTTGATCGAGTACTTGGTTCATCTTGATTTCACCTTCATCGGCAAATGTTATATATGGCTCATATGGGAAAGGCATTGTTTCAACACCCATAACAACCGGAGTTTGATACTTCTTTGCATAATTCATTTCATTTTTTGTAATGCTCTTTAACGCAGCAACTGTATTGCGATAGGCCATGATGGAGACGCCGTCTGTGTTCGCAATCATCCACTCTGCCAAGTTGCCTTCACCAAATTGGTTATAATATAGCACTTCATCATACCAGAATGGGATATCCGCCTCTAATCTTAGTTCTGTACAGCGTACTTTATAGAGGGCGTGCTGTATTAATTCTTGGTACTGACTGACTGCCAGGTTTCGATTCTGTTCCCATAATGCAGATAAATAAGGCTCCACATCTAAATGGACTGCTGTGAAATTCGCTGCGGGATATTCCTGGTGGTATTGGCTGATCCATGCCCATAACGCATCAAAATTTGCTGTATTCCAATAAGGTCCTCCATCCAGTGCCTGCACTTCAATATTTGCTTCGCGCATCCTGTTAATAAAGGCTGCGTACACATCATTCGGTATTGCCGGGTCAATCTGCAAATAGACTGTCGTTACTTCTTTATCTAATAGAAACTGGATCGTTTGCTCATCTGTAATCGTATGGGTATGCCAAAGCCAAGTTGATTTTGTATTATTTTGCTGTGCCTGTGCATCATTCATTATAAAAATGACTCCTAACATCATAAAAGCAGCGAATAGTTTTTTCATTTACATTCCCCATGTTCATTCGTAGTTGTTATTTTTAGTATAAATCATTACACTCGTTAGGAGAAAGTATATTTTAAGAATTCTGTGAACTCCGGATCTCATGCAACGTTAAAAAAGTAAGCTCGTTGCGTTTTCGTCGCAGCGAGCTTGATAGATCGAATGAAACTTAACCTTATTTCAGCAATTTATCCAAAACAACAGCCGCCTGCGCACGTGTCAACGATTGCTTCGGATGAAACTCATTGTTCGTTCCTGTCATAATGCCGGCTGCTTTCAGTGAGGCAACGGCTTCCTTGGCATGGGCGGCAATTTTTTCATCGTCCTTATAGACAGGCGCTTCAGCTGCAGTGATCTGTCCAACCGCCTTCAACACATTGTAGACCGCTACGGCGAATTCTTCACGCGTAATTGGTTTTGCGGCGCCGAATACTTTGTTGTTTAATGGACTGATGAACTGATTTGCCACTGCCCATGAAACAGCATCTTCTGTTGCAGATGCTTTTACATCATTGAAATTCGTAGTGTTTTTTGCCGGTGTACCCGCCAAACGGTGCAGCACCAATGCGGCATGTGAACGGCTAAACGGCTTGTTCGGTGCAAATGTTTTATCATTTACCCCGTTGAATAACCCGCGCTTTGTCACATTCGCGATCGCTTCTTTATCAGGGTGGTTTTCAATATCCTTAAATGCGGGCAGCTCTTCTTTTACATTTAACACCGTCACCGTACCGCTCACTTCATGGCCAACAATTAGCTGCGGCTTGTCTTCCTTCGTAATGACGGCCATTCCTTCTGGTGAAACATCACCTTTAATATCATCCGAGAAGTCCCGTAAGTTCAAATAGTCTACAAATTTTGCGCTTGCTGGATTTGTGATGTTGTACATCATGACACCACCGATACGCTCCAGCCCAATGTAGGCAAAGATTTCATCACCTATTTTGCCGATCTTTACATCTTCCGGCTCAGGACCTTTTTTGCCACTTCGGCTGTCCAGTTTCACATTCGTATTGCTTGCGTTAAAAAATTCAGGATGCTGCTGTGCGGTAATCTTTTCAAAATCGCTGCCGCTTTCGAATACGGCATCCATTGTCTCAGCATCAAAGATAGCAAATGAACGTGCACCGAAAATATAGTCCTGCCCTTCTGCAAAACCGTCGTAGCCGGACGTATCATATGTCACAATTTCTTCGTCTGTTTCGATTTCATTCAAATGGAAGTTTTCGCTCTGTTCTTCGCCCCATTCACGTCCATCGCCTTCATTGGCCGTAACGAGATAATCTTTGCCGTTAATCGTCACTGTTGCCATTCCATCGGGCATATAGATGCCGAAATAGTTTTCATTTTTAATCTCGATTTTACCGTCTTTCAATAAGTCGATTTCATTGCCGGGCTTGCTGTGGTCTTTGAAGCCAAGCCCTTTCACAGACACTACTTCATTTGACGTTAAATCAATTGTGGCAACGGCATTGTTTTCCTGTAACGCGACATACGCCATTGTGCTCGCTTCATTAACTGCTATGTATTCCGGTTCCAGGTCATCAGAAGGATTTGTATTTTTCTTTAAAATGACGTTGTCCGCAACGAGCTCAGCACGTTTTTCTGCTGTATCGAATGCTTCAAAGAAAAGCGTTTCTGCTGTTAATGCGTCAAAGCCGTTTGCTGTATCAATGACAGAAACGCTGCCTATCGGGTCAACTATATCCGCGCCATAGCCTTCACGCGGCTCCCCTTCATTTGCTGTTAGAAGCTTCGTCCCGTCCGTTGTGAATGTAATATTGTCCGGTTGGATGCCTACTTTTGTTGCGCATAGAAGCTTGCCATCCCCCGTTAGTACAACGGCATAACCGGCAGTATTGTAGCCTTCTGCCTGTACCGACACCGCAATTACATTTTCTTTCGGGTGTACCGTAATGCTTGTTAAATCACCGTATTCAAATGTTTGGTCGAATGTGGCAATTGTTTTGGCGATATCGATCGAAAGGAACGGCTTTAACGTCATGGCCTCATCTTTTATATAGTCAAGGGCGATTGCTTCAATTTTTTTCGTTTCGCCATTTACGGTATACGTTGAATGGGTGTGCGGATTGTACGCAACAATTTCCGTTGTACCGCCGTCTTCATTTTGTACACCGGAATCATAACGAGCATCCAAACTTAACGCTGCTTCTGCGACAATGGCAGGCGTAGTGACCGCCGCTCCAATAAGAGCCGCAGCTAGTAATTTCTTTGACATAGACAATATTCCACCTTTACATTTTTTCTTAGTGTAAGGGTGGAATATTAAGTTCATATGAATTAATTGTAAGAGATTGTAAGTATTATTCTACACCGCATGTAATTAAAGGCCTGGAAAGTAGAAAGTTCTGGCTCAAAAGTAGAAAGGACCGGGGCAAAAGTAGAACTCTGCGTCATGAATATAGAACGAGGACTGGCGAAAGTGGAACAAAGCGGCTCAAAAGTAGAAGGCTTCGGGATAAGTAGAAGATTCTAGCTTGAAAGTTGAACAGTCCGGTCCGAAAGTAGAACTTAGTACCTTATTGTAGAAAGTATATTGAGAAAAGCGGAACAAAGCCGCTCTTTTGAAGTAACCTGCACAATTTCCCCAAAAACAAGTACCAATTTCTAATTGTTTCATATGATTTATATGAAAGGGGGAGAAGGTTATCGTCTATACGGAAACGATTGATCTTCAAGGTCATTTATTTACTGCGGTAACGGTTCAATTACCTAAAACAACATTGCTGACGATTTCGAATGAGCATGGGTACATTATGTGTGGTGCACTCGATGTTGGTCTGTTAAATGAAAAGTTGGCCGATCGTAAAATCATTGCGGGTCGTGCAGTAGGTGTTCGAACGATTGATGACTTACTTAAAGCGCCACTGGAATCCGTCACATACGAAGCGAGAGCGTACGGCATTGAAGAAGGTATGATTGGCGAAGAAGCGTTATTAAAAATGATTTAGTTAAATTGTAAGTTCTCAGGTGATGAGCTCCACCCCAAACATGCTAAAAACCGCTCTTTCAATTTCTTGAAAAAGCGGTCTATCTATTTTTATTGACGTTATTACGTACAATTAGATTGCTTTATTATAATAGGAAGCTTTTGACCCTTTACTTCTTTTCACGGCTAGAAGCTCTTCTAATTTTTGAATATATTCACGGTCTGCTGATATTCTTGTAAGGCTTGTTAATAAATATGGTCTTAATCCGGAATTGATTTTTTGGCAACGCGCAAGATTGATCAAATACTTGGCCATCTTAAATGACTTTAAGTGCGTATGTCCATTTTTAAATTCCTTCTTCGTATTGACGACCATAAATTCCTGCTTGCGCCCTTTATAAAAAGGAATAATAATAAACTCATCTTTTTTGAAAATTTGATTCATATTATCCTCATCCTTTTCTCGAATATATTCAAAAACGACCTTTCACATACGGAGAAATAGTGATCACCCCGTTTCTCTTAATGCCCCTCCCGCCTCTCCTTTTTATTGGTCTTACTTTTCCTTACCCTATTTACCGGTTACTTTATTCCAAGTTCCATCCAAAAAGCACTTTTTTAGCTATTATTAACATTTCGAATATGTTTTTACATTTGGTTAATATAGGATATTACGGAAGGAATGCAAATGACAGGACAATTGCTTGCATTTCACTGAATTTTCTGTAAAATTAAATCAAGTTCTATTCATTCCCCGAATGTTTTGGTCGCACATAACATTTTCAGCGGATTGGATAGGGCTTTTCTTTATGATTTCCTCACTGGATAAATAAACGGAATTGTTTCGCCTATTTGGTATTTTACTGGTAAAATAAATAGAATAGACTGAAAACGCCATTCATTTTCCGGGAATACCGAATTCATTAAAAAGGCTACATTAAAAGTTACTGTCACTTTTAATGTAGCCCGTTTACGTAATTTTATTTTACGAATTTCATGTCTTGATGATTTTTCTACTTGGCTACTAAAAGCGCTGCCGCTTCCTCCAACGTCACCATATTCGTAATCATCGAGCATGCTGCATCTAGAATCGGGAATGCTAGTGCAGCACCCGATCCTTCTCCAAGTCTCATATTCATATGCAGCATTGGCTCTAATCCTAGAAGCTCAGCTGCAATTTTTGCACCGGGCTCTTCCGATAAATGTGACGGAATCAAATACGCTTTCACATTCGGATTTAACTTATAGGCGATTAATGCGGAAACCGTAGAAATGTACCCGTCAACAACGACCGGTACACGATTTGCTGCGCCTGCAAGGAAGATTCCGGCCATCCCGCAAATTTCCAGACCGCCTACTTTTGCCACAACATCAATCGGATCTTCGGCGTTCGGCTCATTCAAGGCAATCGCTTTTCGAATGACTTCGGCTTTATATTCGATTCCGCCAGCTCCGACACCAGCTCCAAAGCCTGTTACTGCCAGCGGATCACAGCCGTGAAGCACTGAAAGCACTGCAGCACTCGGTGTCGTATTCCCGATACCCATTTCCCCGGTACCAATGAGATTGATACCGTTTTGGATCGCTTCTGTTGCGACTTCAATTCCTACTTCAATCGCTTGAATCGCTTCTTCTCGTGTCATTGCTGGACCTTTCGCCATATTGTCTGTCCCGTATTTGACCTTTTTAATGATTACCCCAGCATCTTGAGGTAAATCTTCTTTGACACCGATATCTACCGGGATGACTTGTGCATTCGAAATTTTCGCAATCGTACACATCCCTGTCGTCCCTTTCGGAAATGATAATGTTTGGAAAACCGTTGTACTTTGCGGATTTGGCGTTACGCCTTCCTCATACACCCCGTGATCCGCAGCCATGACGATCACCGCTTTATTATCGATTTTAGGCGCAAGGTCACCCGTAATTGTGGCGATTTGCAGAGCTAGTGATTCGAGCTTCCCTAGGCTTTGCGGCGGTTTGGCTAAAGAGTCTATGTACGTACGTGCTTTTTCTTCCATTTGTCGGTCGATTTCTTGAATTTGATCAATTGTTTGCTGTAATAATTGCATGTTTCGTTTCCCCCATCTAAATGTATTTTTGACAATAAAAATAGCCTGCAGTTTATTCGATAACAAATAAACTACAGACATATCCAGTGTCTATAAACAGTAAGCATACTTAGGCAGGTCTCCTGGCTCAGATTCACAATTTCATAGCCCCTTCCCAGATGTAAATCCAGTGGGTTTTGCTATGAAACTCCTCTATACAGTGTTGGGATTACGCTAAAGCTTTTCACTTTATTCCCTATTCTCCCTTAACGGGCACCTAATGCTTGATGAATTTACCATTACTTTACGACGAACGACTTTTTTCGTCAAGGATGATTTTCAATAAGCAGGAATTAAAACGTTTTCTGATTCAGAATTCCTTAAATCTAAAAAAAGTCCACCTCCTGAGAATGTTGACTCATCAGAAATAATAATACGTTCGGGTTTTGTTTCTTTATTGTTCTTAACATCGAGACATGCAGAGGTTTGTAATGTGCATGCGAAATGAGTACGATATCAATATCCGGTAAGGTAATTCATCTAACAAATACTTTTCTGAATTTTCCCTTTTATCTCAAGGTAGTTTCATGTATACTAATATAAAATTGAATAGAAATAACTAGGGGAGTCCAATAAGTTGGGCTGAGAATGAAACACGTTGAAGTTTCTTGACTCTTGGGACCTGATCTGGATCATACCAGCGTGGGGAAGTTAGCATCGTATTATAGTAATACTACTTCTGTATACATATTAGCCGGGTCCGACCATTTATTGGACACCGGCTTTTTTATGTACTTCATAAGCTTTTTTAAGCTCCTCACTGTTGTGCTCTATCTCTTGTCCTTATATTCAAAAAAGGAGAGATTTATTATGTCAATGTCACCATCTTCATTAAACGAACAAAGTATTTCCATTATGTCTAACTTTTCGGGTAGCAATAAAGTATATGTAACAGGCTCTAGACCTGACATTAAGGTTCCAATGCGTGAAATCGAGTTAAGCCCGACAACTGGTACGTTTGGAGAAGAGGAAAATCCTCCAGTACGTGTGTATGACACCAGCGGACCTTATACAGACCCTGATTATTCTGTCGATATTACAAAAGGTCTCCCTGCCCTTCGCAGTACATGGATTCAAGAACGTGGCGATGTGGAGGAATATGATGGTCGTGAAATCAAGCCTGAGGATAATGGTTATAAAGATAAAAACGATCCTCGTACTAATCATAACGTGTTTCCTGGTTTAAAGCGGAAACCGTTACGGGCTAAAAAAGGGAAAAATATTACACAACTTCATTATGCACGAAAAGGAATTATCACGCCTGAAATGGAATTTATCGCAATTAGAGAAAATATGAAACCTGAATTCGTACGGGATGAAGTTGCAAAGGGTCGAGCGATTATTCCTTCTAATATCAACCATCCAGAATCAGAGCCCATGATAATAGGTCGTAACTTTCATGTAAAAATTAACGCGAATATTGGCAATTCTGCTGTTTCATCTTCCATCGAAGAAGAGGTTGAAAAAATGACATGGGCAACACGTTGGGGTGCTGATAATATTATGGACCTATCAACAGGTAAAAACATTCACACAACACGGGAATGGATTATTCGAAATTCGGCTGTTCCTGTCGGTACCGTACCTATTTATCAAGCACTAGAAAAAGTAAATGGTGTTGCTGAAGACCTAACATGGGAGGTTTACCGTGATACATTGATTGAACAAGCCGAACAAGGGGTGGATTACTTCACCATTCATGCAGGGGTTCTTTTACGGTATGTTCCGTTAACAGCAAAACGTTTAACAGGTATTGTATCCCGAGGTGGATCTATTATGGCACAATGGTGTCTTCACCATCATAAAGAAAATTTTTTATATACTCACTTTGAAGAAATCTGTGAAATCATGAAAACTTATGATGTTTCCTTCTCTTTAGGGGATGGCTTACGTCCTGGTTCCATTGCAGATGCCAATGATGAAGCTCAATTTGCGGAATTAGAAACTCTTGGAGAACTAACAAAAATTGCTTGGGAGCATGATGTACAGGTTATGGTTGAAGGACCGGGACACGTGCCAATGCACCTTATAAAAGAAAACATGGACAAACAACTGGAAGTTTGTAAGGAAGCTCCTTTCTATACTTTAGGCCCTCTTACAACTGATATAGCTCCTGGCTATGATCACATTACATCTGCTATTGGAGCTGCAATGATTGGTTGGTATGGGACAGCGATGCTTTGTTATGTAACGCCAAAAGAACATTTAGGTTTACCGAATAGAGATGATGTTCGTGTAGGGGTTGTCACTTATAAAATTGCTGCACATGCTGCTGATTTGGCAAAAGGGCATCCAGGAGCACATAAAAGAGATGATGCCTTATCAAAAGCTCGTTTTGAATTCCGTTGGAGAGATCAGTTTAATTTATCTTTAGATCCTGAACGTGCAATCGAATATCATGATGAAACTTTACCTGCTGAAGGTGCAAAAACAGCACATTTCTGTTCTATGTGTGGACCTAAATTTTGCAGTATGAGAATCTCTCAAGATATTCGTAATTTTGCAAAAGAAAAAGAACTTGATACGAAGGAAGCTATTGAAATAGGTATGAAGGAAAAAGCTGAACAGTTTAAGCAATCTGGTGGTAACATATATCAGTAACTTTCTTAGGGGGGCATTAGGATGAAGGTCGGAAAAATTGAAGAGGAAATTAATCAGCTCAAAACTCACCTTGCTGTTTTGGAGAAAAGTTTAAAAGAGATCCAGCAAAATTGTGATCATCATTTTAAAGGAAATCAATATCATGAAAAATGTATCAAGTGTAATAAAGTAAATGTTTTATATTATTAGTAAATAAAAAGTGTCATAAGAAATAAGAGATTCCATAAAAACCTTGCCTTAATTATTTTGTTAAGGCAAGGTTTTTTAACTTTAACAAGTAAAGATAGTTTAGAGGGTGAATTTTGGAGTGCCATCTCCTTCTGGAAATACTGGATCAATCTTTTCATTGAGGGCCATTTCTTCCTTTTCAATTTCGTTTTGCCTGCCTCAACATACAAAACATGGCAATAATCCTTTTTCCGAATATGAAAATCACAAATTTGAATTCTGCTGTTCTGCGCTGATGATAATCTTTCAAAGCATTTAACAAACCACCAATTACATTCGAAAGGTCTCCCCGATCGCTAACGATTTTAATTGTTCATTTTCTAAATTCGCATGCTGCCAATGAAAATGCAGCCGGTCTATCGCTTCCTTCGGTGTATCATCTGCCAGCATATACGCACCGTAATGCATCGGGATGAATACTTTTGCTCCGACATCACAAAACGCCTGGATTGCTTCTTCCGGTGTCACGTGGGATGCATGCATAAACCATTCCGGATCATATGCACCGATTGGCATTAGCGCTGTATGTATGTTGAAGCGTTCGCCAATATCTTTGAATCCCCGAAAATACCCGCTGTCTCCGGCGTAATAAATGCTTTGCGCATCTGACGCCGTTTGCAGTACAAATCCGCCCCAATGCGATGTATTCGTATCCCAAAGCATGCGTCTTGTCCAATGCTGAGCGGGAACGAAATGAATTTCAAGCGGTCCTGCCTCATGCTTTTCGTACCATGAAAGTTCGATAAAATGGTGCAGCTTGTGACGCTTCATTAAATAACCGAGCCCTTCTGGAATGATAAATAGGAGATTGGGATTTCGTTTTTTCAGCTTTTTTAGCGTCGGTATGTTCAGGTGATCATAATGTGCGTGCGATAAAAGTACGATATCAATTTCTGGCAGCTCATCTAACCGTAATCCCGGCTCGGTTAACCGTTTCGCCACACCCATCCAATATGCCCAAACCGGGTCTGTTAAAATATTGAGCCCTTCTTTTTGGACTAAAAAGGTTGAGTGGCCAATCCACGTAATAGACTGCTCCGTACGGTTATTTTTTAGAAACGCAATCTGCTTTTCTTCACACCGCGGTACTTCATAATCGACGACTTTCTTTTGCTTTGACCGCTGCCACTTCAGCACATCTTTAAATGTCCCGAGCCGATCATTTTGATCTAAATTGGAAAAGCGTTTCCTCATCGCAGCACTCTCCTACTTCTTAAAAGCTTAATTATATAAATTTCTACTATGATCAACCTGCTTTGGTTTCATTAATATCCTTGCATAAAGGTAAACCAAAAAACTCACCCAAGTCCCGAGGCCAGTAAAGTTGTTTGAAACTGGAATCGTTGAAGCGATATTTAAAATGCTCACAATATTTAATGTGTAAAATACTAGAATTCCAAATAACGAAGCTGTCATCACTTTATTTTTTCTTGCCATTTGTTTACGGAACAGCGCACTGCCAACGCCGTTTCCACTATGCTTTGTCTCTTTAATTTGTTTAATTAAAGCATAAATTAAACATGCAATAATGATTCCAACTACTGCAAATCCGATCATTTCATCCATTTTAATTATCCCCGTTTCACTGATCTCCCGAATAAAATTCCTTTATTTTATTCGGCAAGATTTTACTCATAATGATTACTGCCAAAGCCAAGCCAATCAATATCAATACAATTCCCAAAAGGTTATTTAACCATGTGATTTCAACCATATCTGTTATGCTGGAACCACCTATAATGATGAAAACAGCTCCAGCCCATGCCAATAAAAAACCGGCGCCAAATTGTAGCCATTCTTTTTTCGACAGCTGTTTAAAAATCGCCCTATATTTATAAAATCTCCTAATCGCAAAGATTAACAAAAACCCTGTTAGAATATATCCAATCATCACAATCCCCCTGCTTTAAATTGTTTATGTATGATGATCCAACGCGTCTTTACTTTTAAAATGTTTGATTGTCGCCCATAACGAGACGATAAACAAAAACGAAAACAGGATAAAAGAAATCCCCGCTAACCACTTAGCAACGATTGACGTTGGATTAATAATAAGCTGGATATTTTTTAACAAAAAACCTGCACACATAATTTGAGCTATGATTAAGCTAATACATATAGAAATCGCCTTTGAATTCTTTTGTGCCATAACCGCTCCCTTATTTAGTTATTATTTTACTATGCTAACATATTCTCCTAACACTAGGTAGTATGGAAACCAGCTCATAAAATTCGCCGCGCCCTTCAACAAATAAAAAAACCGGCATGAATTTCTCTATGCCGGTTTCACTCAAATCAATTAAGTATTTCCTTACTCGTTCCATACACTTTCACGAGGTTGCGTCCTTCTTCCTTCGCCGCATATAAAGCGGTATCTGCTTTATGCAATAGCTGATATAGTGTCTCTTCTGTCCAGTCTTTCACTTCCGCAACACCAATACTTAACGTAGCCGAAAGATTACCCGCTTCCGTCATGAGTGGTGCCTTCTCAACGGCACCCCGAAGTCGGTCGGCTAATGTTATACCCTCAGCTTCTTTATATCCCTTCAGTGCAATGACGAATTCTTCCCCGCCATAACGAGCAAAGAAATGCCCTTCCTGCAATTGTGTTTGGCAAACCTTCACGACATGTACGAGCAGTTGGTCCCCAACATGATGCCCATACGTATCATTCACTCGTTTAAAATAATCGATATCCATCAAGAGGACCGTAAATGGCAAACCTGTTTCTCTAGCTGCCTCAAAATCCTGCTCGCTTTGCTGTATAAATGCGCGCCGGTTATAAATCTTAGTCAGCTCATCATTATATGCCTGCTGCTCCAATTTTTCCTGCAGCCTTTTAACCTCCGTAATATCCGTAAAAACTAACAACAACCCTTTTCTATTTCTTGCTTGATCTAATGAAGTAATCCGGACTTGATAAATCCGTTCCATCCCTTCAGAACATAACTTTATTTCTTGGGTGGCGACTCCATCGGCAACTAATTTGAATGGCAGGGCCTCCCCAGTCTGTTCCTTCCAAAACTTCACAAAGTTATTGCCGAACATCGATTTGTTCAAATTCGGCATCATCGCTTTTGATGCTTGATTGAACTCGATAAGACGGTATGATTCATCCAGTACGATGGCTCCATCATTGATACTATTATAGATCGTATCTTTCGCAATCGGCATAATCCGAAACAGCCGAGATGAGTTAATCGCCCATAAATATAATAATGAAGAAAGCCATAAAATCATCGGTACAGGATCTACTCCTGCCGGTGTGAGTCCGTTCAAATAAAGAAATGCTGTCAAAATTGGAACTAGCTGACCAAACATTAACGCGATCAATTGTGGACGGTATGCCTTCGCCGTTTCCTTCCAATGAGAGAGCAACAGTAAAAAGGCGACAAACATGCTGGCAAATGTGTAGACACCGTGCACCATATACCACATGCCGATTTCCTGGTAAACGAAAGGTGCTCCTAAATTCGGGTCCAGCTCAAATACGCGATAATGAAGATGATGCCAGTGATTTGTCGCTACCATAATAATTGTAATAAACGGAATAAGAAGTATGAGCATGCTTCTTCTAAACGACAGCTTAAATCCTAAATAGCTCATAACATACAATAAACCTAATGTTGCTGACGTGGGCATCCCGATGTAGAGAATGGTGTTCCAGAAACTGATTTGTTCAAGCGTCGTTGATATTAAAGTCATAGCCGAAGCAAAACAGTAAATGCTAATGGCAGCTGTATAGAAAATAAAATAATTTGCGATATTCGTATATTTATGACGTTTGCTAAAGGCATAGAGACATAAGTACAAATTCAATACGCCTGACGTACAAACAAGCGTAATATACATGGTCAATTGCGAACCCATTATTGGTTTACCCTCTCTTAATTAACACTTTTCTCTTATAATGTAGCACATTATAAAAAATAAATGGATATTTTATTGATATAATAAGTGTAGAATTAGGGGCTATCGTACCAAGATACGGGAATTTTTTCCTGTATTTTAACGACTTGAATTTGCACCCAGCTTTATGGGCGTTAATTTAATTGCATTTTTTCAATACGCGCTGCTTGAATACGTTTGCCAATGATGCCATATACAATTGTCATCAACACAACACTAGCGACCATCACTGAAATACTAGGGACAATAAACGCTTTACTCATGGAGAAAATGACTTCTGTACGGAACCAGCTTTGGAACGGTATACCAAGACCTAAAAGTACAGCGAAGAATCCGATTTTCACCAAAATATGCTTCCCTTTCATTTTACCAATCATCGCATTAATAAATAAACGTAATAACGCCAATCCCGATCCAACAAAATAGAATGTCACTAAATATCCTTTCACCGCTTCATCTAAAATAAATGCTTTCCCCACAAATCCGATTAATATAATACTAGCAATTGCCATTAATAGTTTTGATAATTTACTCATTGTTTGCTTCCTCCTCAAAATTGAACATACTGTTCATTTCCGTGCTTTAATTGTAAGACGGAAGCAAAGATGTAGCAATGCACAATATTCAACAATCTGTTGATTTTTCATTTTACCCCTTTCACTGTTTCCATTATTAATAGAAAATTCCAAAAAATAAATTGCTAGATTAACACTATAAAATAGTCATATTCCTTTACTTATATCCTAATTTCATACAGAATGATTGTTAAATAGGAAGTTAATATTAGATAAAAATGTTTAAACCTATACAAATCAATATGTAATAAGTGACCATTTGAAGGGAGTGCTATTTCATGATTCAAAATACGTTTAAACGTAATAACGTACATATTCGAGGTAAAGGTAAAAAGCCTATAATATTCGCTGCTGGATTTGGTTGCGACCAAACGGTATGGAATGATGTTTTTCCTGCTTTTGAAGAGGATTATCAGGTGATTTTATTTGATTATGTCGGGTTTGGAAATTCAGATATTACCGCTTTTGACCTTATTAAATATGGTGAACTGTCCGGTTATGTGCAGGATCTTTTAGATGTTTGTGAGACGCTCGATTTAAAAGAAGCTATTTTTGTCGGTCACTCAGTAAGCAGTATGATTGGTTTATTGGCTTCGTTATCGAAACCGGAGTATTTCTCACAACTGATCATGATCGCTCCATCGCCAAGTTATATAAATGAGCCTCCTGCATACTACGGGGGTTTTGAAAAGAAAGACTTACTCAATTTAATGGATCTGATGGAAAAAAATTATATCGGTTGGGCAAATGCTTTCTCGATTACATTATTAAACAACACAGCAAAAACAGGTGTGGCAAAAGATTTGGAAGATCGTTTCTGTTCAACCGACCCTTTATTTGCCAATACTTTTGCAAAGGCTTGTTTCTTTACTGATAATCGTAAAGATATTACGAAAGCTACTGTACCTTCCCTTATTTTACAATGCTCGGAAGACGTCATTGCGCCAAGGGTAGTTGGCGAGTACTTACATGCGAATATGCCAAACAGTACGATTGCCTATATGAATGCAATCGGTCACTGTCCACATATGAGCGATCCAGAGGAAACAATTCATTTGATTAAAAATTACTTATTGGAGCAATCTGTGCCCCTTATCGGTGAGGGCGTGGAATATATAAATGGATGAACTCATAGAAAACGCTCCGTGCGGATTTATCACTTTATCTTCAGAAGGTGAAATTCTTAATATAAATAAGACATTGCTAAATTTGCTGCACTATCAATCATCTGAGCATCTTATAGGAAAACATTTTAATGTGCTGTTATCTCCTTCCTCTCAGATTTTTTGTCAGCTTTATTTAGTGCCACTGATTAAAGTGAAGCAGGCTGTAGAGGAAATGTTCCTGACATTACTAACCCTAATGAAAGAAGAAATTCCTATATTATTAAATGCATCTTTCCACGATAATCATCAGTTAACCTGTGTCATCTTTCCGGTCCGTAATCGCAGTGCATTGGAAGACGCACTCATCAATGCCAGAAAATTGACCGAAGATGCTTACTTAGAAAAAGAACAGGCTCTTTTAGAACTGGAAAGAAAGCAAAAGGATCTACTGCAGGCCAATCAAATCAACACGAAAATCATGTGGGAAACTGAACGTGATTTACAGATTGCCAAAAAAATTCAGGAAACCGCATTAACGAAAGATATTACTAATGACAATATTGAGATTCTGTCTTATTACCGTGCTTCCAAATCATTATCAGGCGATATTTTTGGATTTTATCAAGTAACGCCACAAAAATACGCGATTATTTTATTGGATGTTATGGGGCATGGGGTTTCATCGGCATTAATTACGATGTCGCTTCAATCGATGTTCCAGAAGTTAATATCACGGGAAGCAGCGCCTGAAAGCGTATTGCAGGAGCTGGACCAGTACTTGCACGATTTATTTCAAAACAACCAGGATGCATGGCATTACTGTACAGCAATCTATTTAAATATCGATATTAGCACACAGACGATTGAATATATTAATGCAGGCCACCCTCCTGCCATCCTACAGGAAGACAATGGTGCACAGCATGAGCTAGGTGCAACCAATCCACCATTAGGAACATTTGAAAATATACTTTTTAAATCGAGAAAGTTAAACTATGAACGCGGGGCCAGAATTCTTTTGTATACAGACGGCGTTTCAGAAGCTTTTGAGTTAAACACTTTAAATCATTTATTGAACGAATCCATCTCCAGTCCATTAGCACAGTCAAAAGAGATCATACAGAGTGCACTCGAAAACAAGGAAAATATATATAGTAATTACAATAACGATGACCAATGTTTTATATTGGTTGGGTTATGATTGAAAAAACAGTGGGAGAGGCTTCCACTGTTTTTTCATTTTCCAACTAGCTGCAATTATCTCCCCTATCGTTCCCCGTTCTAAATACATCATGTAGCATTTACCAAAACAGCAATCAAAATGAAGGATAATAACAATACGTATCCGAAATATTAAACATATGGAGGTGCTTAGGTATGAAGCAATTCATTTTAATATTAAGTGTCATTTTGTTAACTGCTTGTTCAAATGAAACACATTCTATTTACGGTGAAATAAAATCTATTGAAGCAGATCACATCAATATTGGATGTTCAGATTTAGTTAGAAAATTGGATAAGAGCAAAGATGATATCGGTTATTCTTGTGCTATTAAAATAACCGACGAAACGATGATTAAAACTCAAGCTGGCGATGCATTAACATTTGAGGAATTAGCTGAAAATAATGAGGTTTCAGTATATATGGAAGAGCCCATAACATTAAGCGCTGTTTCTGAAAGGCTAACATTCAAAGCTAAAGAAATAACGGTATTCGAAAACAAGTAATAAAAGCTTAGAAGTACAATGTGATTCAAGGGCATTGGGGAACGTTTTACGAAAGTTTTATATGAATTAGGCAATATTTAAATACTGTATTATTAAGTATAAATGATGTTCATGGAAAAGATGCTTTTCTAAATAATTGAACTCGACCCAACGCATTGTTTCTTTTTCAATCGGTTCAGCTACCTTTTCTAGCAGCTCACAAACGTAAAGTATTCCAATATTATGTTGAGAATCTTTAGGATATTTTTCAGAAACCCAATGTCTTTCAGCTTTACCTATAACTTCAACGATTTGGATTGCATGACCTGTTTCTTCAATACTTTCTCTTAATAATGCAATTTCAGGAGATTCTTTTTCTTCTACGCCTCCCCCAACCAAAAATAAATTTCCGTCAATATCTTCTACACATAAAAATTGTCGAAGATCATTTTGAATAACTGCATATGCTCCAGTTCTTTTCGAATAATTCAAATCATAATTACGCTTCCCAAAACTTTTCATAGATACCCTCCAATTTGGAATTTAAGGTAAATATTATAACATTAAATTCATTACCAAAGAATCGTTTGGTACCATTTCATAATACATCTGATTCCAAAATCTTTTTTGGGGTTACTTCTATTTTTTCTTAACATGGTCAGTGTATAAATCTAATGCTACCCTTGTGCAGCCAATCGGGCGTGACTCTTGAAAAAGAATTGCGTTTTTTTCAGTTTTAGTATCATATTATTGAGTACTTTTCTGGTTTATCGTTTGACGATGTTTGTTAAAAAAATAGTGTTATAATCAATAATAAATAACAGAATATAGGAGGTTGAGATTATGAAATACAAGCTTTGGAATGGTGCCTCAGCTATTATAATTAAAGACAACCGTGTATTAATGATACGTACAATAGATTCTAATAGTTGGAGCATACCTTCAGGGGGAGTAGAAGATGGCGAAACCGTAGAGGAAGCTTGCATACGTGAAGTTGCAGAAGAAACTGGTTATGAAGTTAAGATAGTTAAAGAGTTACATACAAAAAAGACAATTGTTAAAGAATATAAAGTAACAACACAATATTTTTTATGTGAAATAACTGGTGGTGATATTCAATATAAAGACCCAGACGAAGAAATTGAAGAAATTTCATGGATGAATCGTAATGAAATTTCAAAATTAATTTATACATACCCTGAAGATCAAGAAGTTATTGAACAACTATTATCATCTTAAAAAATCTTCATCAATTGAGCTCTTTTCTTTATTAAGAATTGTAGAAGGAAGAGTAGATTCTAATCAAAAGGAGAAAATGATGAACTATATTAAATCACTTAGAAGTATTATCGGAACAAGGCCAATTATCGCTCCTGGTTCAGCAATAATTGTGATGAGTAAGGAGAATGAATTATTACTACAATTACGTTCAGACACAAAAAATTGGGGAATTCCAGGGGGCGGGATGGAGTTGGGCGATAGTTTTGAAGAGACAGCTAAAAAAGAATTGTATGAAGAAACGGGGCTTATTACAAATCATTTAGAAATTTTAGGAGTAGCTTCTGGTAAGGAGTTTTATTATAAATTTCCTCATGGGGATGAGATCTACAATGCCACTGTAATCTTTAAGGCTAGCAAGATAACCGGAAATATAAAAAAAGACGAAGAAAGTTTGGAACTGGCTTACTTCCCATTAGATTCTTTACCAGAATTAAATTATACTACCCAAAAGATTTTAGAAAAGATTGGATACATAAAGTAATATTGTACGGTTGTAGGACCAGATTGTTGAAGAACATGCTTTTATGAAGGTTACAAACGACGCCTTGATAAGGGTTTCATTTTGGAGGATATTTATAAGTTTTTAAGTGTGTGTGATTTATCAATCTAACTTCAGGCCCAGAAGAAATTTCATATGTCATTCGGTCCTTCCCTACTGGAATCCATTGCCCTCCATCGGTAGGTTCTATTTCAAACGTAATTTGCAATTGGAAGCCACGAAAGTCATTAACTCTTTTTGTTTCTACCACTTCAATTTTCCAAGGTGTAACATGAGGTGAAACATCCGTTAAAATCTTCGGATAATAATAGTCAGTCAAATCTTTTTCAATATAGGGAGTAAGCATTAGCATTAGCATATCCTGTAATTGAAGTTCATTAGAGTCTTCTGTTGGATCATCTGATGAAACTGTTGCTGATTGAGAAGTAATAAGAGTTAGAAATAGTATAAAAACTAAAAATAGCTTTTTCATTCTTTCAATTCACCTCTTTAGACTTTACCTATATATTGTATTATCACCTTTTACGAATAAAGTATGTGGTTATTCATTATCAGATCTGCAACTTATATTAAATATAGAGGAGAGAAATAGGTGAAGACAAATAAAGAAACAATTTGGGAAACAATAAAAGATACTTTTGCTTATATAAAGTACCTCACTCTTTCCAAGGAGAGAAAAATTGAAGGTAATATAAATTTAGTTCAGAAAAATATTGGTTCCAAGAATTTATAATTAATAATCCATCTATACTCAATTTAATAAAAGAAGATAAAGAAATCAGGCAATATTTTTCATCGAGAAAAATGGTTAGGAAATTGCTAAGGGATAAAAACGAACGGAAGCTTTTTAAAGAGCTACTAACCGATAGATTATATGAATGATATTCAACAATCTGGCGCTTTCCTTGAATAGGCAAAGCTGATTAAATATTATTGAGCTGCATATAGGGCTCTTATTAAACGTGAGTAATTTTAAATTTGGGGGATTTATATGTCATTTGAACAATGCCAAAATGTTACTTCTCTAATGGGAAAATTTAATAAAACATGGTTCATTGCTGGTGGGTGGGCGATTGATCTTTTTATGGGGAAAGAAACAAGAGAACACAAAGATATAGAGATTGCTATATTTCGAAAAGATCAAATAGATTTAAAAGCGTACCTAAAAGAATGGGATTTTAAGAAAGTAATTAAAAGTGAATTCCTTAAGTGGGAAAATGAATTTTTAGAGCTACCTATTCACGAAATACATGCTTCCAATAAGTTAAATGGAGATAAAATTGAAGTTCTTCTAAATGAAGTGAAAGATAATGTTTGGACATTCAGAAGAGATTTGAGGATTTCATCACCATTAAATTCAGTGTGGAGTTATTCTGAAACGGGGATTCCCTATCTAAATCCAGAAATAGTCCTTTTATATAAGGCGAAGAATACAAGAGAAAAAGACCATCAAGATTTTATTACAGTAAAAGACCATCTTGATAATATGAAGAGACAATGGCTCAAATCTGCACTTGAACTTCATGAACCCGACCATAAATGGATTCAGCAACTTGCATAAAAATGCTGTATAAACAGCTTCCAATAAAAAATCGATAAACGTTGCTGCAACAACGTTTATCGATTTTTCTTATGCCTGTAACTTTTTTAGGAATGTTATTTGATTTGAGTTGTATCTTCCTTTGCTAAAAAATGAGTTATACGGAGTTAAATTACCGATATTATTTTAATCAATTCTAATTCATCATTAAGAGGGATTCCATCAGTACCTATTAAAGGGATTGATGGTTTTATTTTTCGAGCTTCATTTACAGCATTAGGGATAATAGAGGTAATTCTGTACCCTCTTTTTTGATAAAATCTTAAAGCATTTAAATTATCATTTGTAGTAACTAAACGTACTATTTTTATTTGTTTTTGCTTTGCTAAATTTTCAATTTTTTCAATTAGGGCTGTTCCAATCCCTTTCCCCTCTTGAATACTATCCAGCGAAATGATTTCAATCTCATCTCTTTTGATAACATATGTAACCAAACCAATAATCTGATTATTTTCTTCGTAAATAAAACCATCTAGGTTTTCACACTGATAGATACCTGATGAAATAACCATCTCAGAACTTCCCCAATGTTCCTTAAAAAACGAAATCACTTCCCCTTTATTTTCCTTATTTATTTCTTCTATATTCAAGTTAAACACCCCCTTCTTCCCTACATTACTTAAATTCGTTTTGTATAATATTGAACTATTATTTAACCTAATTAATGTACAATTTCCTTTTTAATAAATTCATTTCCATCTTCATCTGTAATAATATGTGCAGCGAATTTTTCAAACGTTAATTCTAAATCGTCTGCTGTAATGTAGTAAGTATCCCCTTTAGTTTTTACTATGACATTTTTATATTCCTTTTCGATATGGTCACCAGATTTGGCTCCTTCAGAGAATAGGATATTGTCAAAAACATAATTTTTATCTAACGGGTCATACGTACCTATTATCATTAATATATTATCTTGAAGTGAAATTTTATATCGCCCTGATTCGTAATATACATTTTCAAAATCTTCTTTTTCCGCATTTAATGAGGAATCGTCATGATCTGAACATCTCAACAATAATACCCCTTTACTTAAACAAATTTCTAATGCTTACCCCTGTTTTCTTCCCAGTCAGGGTCTTTTTTCCAATGATAATTATCGTTAAAGATGTTTAATTTATGGTTATTTATTTCGATTGTTTCGTGATCCAACCATTTAATATTTACTGTACTTTCATCATAATTCCAATAAATCGTTTTTAAGTCATTTCCAAAATCAATTTCTACTCTTATCGCAGCTCTTACCGTTGCTCCCCCCTCATCAATCAAATACGCTTTAGCTATGTAATCATGATTTGGAGATGAATGCTCAGATAAAAGTTCTCCTTTCGGTAATTCATCTAACTCCACCTCGATAAAATCATAGATGATATAAATAGGGATCCCAATAATAAATAGTAAAATGAATACAATAATCCCCTTTTTCATTTGTCATCTCCCTCCACTCATTTGGTAAACTGTCCGTTAGTTGAAGTAACCTCTCCGCAAAGCCTCATTCTGTAATATATCTAAGGCGTTTATCTTTCATTATTAAATAATAATCACCTTCACAAACTCGATTCAAATAGCAGCTACATAAAATCACCCTTAAATGGTAATATTATTACATAAATTATTGGGGGCGTTATGATGAAATTACATATGATTTTAAGTATTATGTCTATTCTATTCTTACTAAATCTAAGCGCATGTTCAAAAGAGGAAGTTAAATATGATGGAGAACCTTTAAAAATCGCTGTAATTGGGGATCTGCCAGAACTAAATAATGAAAAAATTCATTTTGAATCAATTTCGTTAAATGAACTTAGCGAAGATACGGTACAGATTTCAACAAATTATGATGCAATTATGATTACACCATTGATGTTTGAAGAAGCTTCAAATGATCGCTTTGTCGAAGTGTATACTAGCACGAAAATCCCCTTTATCTTTTTTGATTCTGAAAAGAGGAATCTTCCATTTACAAATAGTGGGCTTACATACGAATCAGCTCGATGGGAAGCTTTAAAAAACGGTTCTCATACGACAATATATCTTTCCGATATAAATGCTAACAGAGAGGATGCTTGGTATTTCTATTTAAACGATAAAAAAGAGTTAGATGTTCTTTATAAAGAGATTTTTGAAAAGGTTGAAATGTTATAATTTACAAATATCATTTAGAAAACAGGTTAACATCTAATCCTGCAAATTGGCTCTGAATTTATTACGAATTAAATTTGTACTTCACACATTAAAGCATGTGTATTTCCCTCAGTATCTTTAAAGAATGTCATCCATGTTTCTGTATTTCCCATTTTTGCAACGACATGAGGTTGGTCGATAAAGGAAACCCCCTTTTCAATCAATTTTTCAACTGACTTTTTTATATCTTCTACCTGAAAATAGATAACTGAACTTGAATTTGCAAATTCATCCTTTTCAGGTAGTGAAAGAAGAAGTCGTTGCCCGTTACAATCAAAAAATGCCATATTTTCTGTATTGAAAAGAAGTGGCAACTCAAGTACTTCTTTATAAAATTCAATTGCTCTTTCCACATTTTTTATTGGGACTGCTATTTGTCCAATTCTTTGAATTATACTAGATTCCATTATTATTCCTCCATTCAACGTTGAATTATTGATTGATAATGCTAATAGAAATAACTACTTTCCTATCTATTCTATTCAAAATGTACATTTCCTTTTTTTAATAAACTGATGCTTATGTACAGATAGTTCCCAAAGCGGCATTTAGGGACGTTTATAGAGATGCCCACAAAATTGAATCGGCAATGGCGATTAATATACACAAAAATGAAAATAATATGTACGCAACGCTGATACTAATTAAAAAAGTATGTTTTTTCACAGATTGTTCTGGAGTATGGATTATAATTTTTAGCAAGTTAATAATGCTGATGCAAAGGATTATCGAGAAAAGTGGAATACCTATTAATGATAAAGGAACTAATGTCTCCATAGCTACTACCCCCTTATTTTGTATTTATTATAAATTATAACAAATTATATTCCGTCTTTTTGTAACCTTTCAAACCTGATTCCAAAATCGTATTTAGGAGCATCTATTTGCTTAACATTATAAATTTATAAACCTGACCCCACCCGTATACAACAGACGGGCCATATTGTTGAATAAAAATATTAAAAAAATAAGTACTATGTTAAAATTTGTAAAGTATTATACTACAGTCAAATATAACTTGGAGAATGCATATGAAAATAAAACCGACAAAAAAAGTGTTATTATCTTGGATGGATAGTTATGCACCAGAAAAAGACTTGTTTTTCCTATCGAAAGAACATCTTAATAATGAAATTGACTTTAAAGATGTGTTATTAATGCCAATAGACGAGTTTTATAATCACAGTACATATGGACAATTAAATTTTGTAAATAGTTATGAATACTGGAATATAAAGAATGCTCATTACGTAATCATTGCTGAAAAAGATTGGATTGAAAGCATATCTGTAGAGATTAAACAATTTATTTTAAATTCACAAGTGCAAAGTGAAAGAGGGCTAGTACTACCTGTCTCATTTATACAAGAGATTGAAAAAATCCCTTCAGATTATGTGGTGAATGGACACGTGGTCATTCAGCGTTCCATGTGGGAGAAGCTTGGTGAGTCGTCTAAAGAACAGTTACTTACAACAATGGTTTATGAATGGTGGGATAAGGGAGAATGTGAGGAATCACCTATGTCCTTACCTAGTTTTCTAAAACCTTTTGCCAATACATTTGGTCATCACCAAGGTGCAAATTGTTTAGCAACAGTTTTATTTGCTGTTTCAAAAGGGAAACAAGAATGGTTTATTTATGAGTGGATACATCAAAAAACATTTCTTGAAAAGTTAAAACAGTATCACTATGAGGAGTTCCTAGGTGAATTACTACATCAAGGGGATATTGTAGTTTGGAAAGATGAAAATGAAATCATTCAACATGCTGCTTATTATATTGGGGAAGGCTTATATTTCAATAAACATGGGCAAACAATGTTTAATCCTTGGAAGATACTTTCGCAAGAGGAACTTTATAAAGAGTGGGAACATCTTACATCTGTAAAATATAGACAATTTAATTAAAGTGATGGAAATAAATTGATAATAGTACTTATCTAAGCACGCTAATTTTCTCTTAAGATATTATCTTCTAACTTTCTTTATATCTTAATTAAATAAAATAAATGGTCTTCACTTGAGCGCTTATTCTTGTTTATGAATATAAATTTAATTATCTTAACCTTGACAGAGAGTTAACTATATATTATATATTATAAATAGAGTTTTATCCGTTCATTACCTTAGTTTGATAGTCAATATTTTGGACATTGATTATTAATCCAAAAGGGAAAAAAGAACAACAATTGTAAATAATAGGTAGACATTTTAAAAAACCTAAATCAGGTTAGTTAAAAGTAAACCGACAATTTTAAAAGTAAATGGTTTGATATTTGAGACCATTATTTTTTGATTGTCGGTTTTTTTATTTTTTAGTAATGAAAGCTATGGACTTGTTAGAAATGGTATAGGAAACTTATATGTGCCATTTAGGAGGAAATATGATTTTGGCTTATAGTTAAACTAGAGGTAACAAAGACTATAAAATAAATGTATAACGATTAATTGTGGAATGGAAGGGATAGAAGTCATTATGGATAAAACAAAAGGTGCTCTTGAAGCCGAAATCAGTAAAGTGTTAACTCATTGGGAGAAAAGTTACCTTGGGCGCGGTTCAGTATCGGTTAAGTCAGATATCTTGCGAGATATGGTGGTTGTTGTGTTAGGAGGTGTCTTAACACCTGCTGAATATGCAGTATGCCAAGATAAAGAGGGCCTATTATCTGTCAAAAAAATGCGAAATAGCTTGGTGGAATCGGGTGTAGAAGGAATAAAAGAAGCAATACTAACCATAACAGGTATAGAAGTGGTGAGCTTTTATAGTGATTTGAGTACCATAACTGGGGAACGCATTATGATCTTTAAGCTTTCAGAGGATTTGCAAAGTAAATTATGATCTAACAATTGCATGTAGTCATTTCTTTAGAAACGTCTCAAGGAGTTAACGTAGTGATGAATTAAGTGGGGCAAGGAATTACCAAGTGGAGTGTTTCGATGGTCCGAGGGCAGAGAAACTCTAACTGCTAGTACGCGAACTACTGTTATTTTAGTCAAATACCCAATACTTCAAATCTAAAATTAACAGTCTTCTTAGGGAAAGAAAAGATTTATATCCCTCAGTATAATAGAGGATAAAGGAGGATTAATTTGATATGGATAAGAGTAAGACATCAGTACCTCACTTAGATACAAGACTAAAAAACCATCCTGAACTTTACGATAATGAAATCCATCTAAAAATAAAGGAAACGATAGCTAAAAACAAGGAAATAATAGAGAAAAATCGTGAAATTAAGGAAGTATTAAATTATCTATCCTCTAAATTTGCTGATGATTTGAAAAAAACAACAGAATAAGTTTTTCTTTCTTCTTCAACCATCGAGCGCTATTATTGAATACCATTTTCCATGGGGTAGCGTCAGAAAAGATGCAGATTTAAAACGATAAGAAATATACTATACAAATTTTTATTCAAATTAAAGAACTAGCCCAGCAAGTATAAATTGCCGTTCCATCAACGGTTTTCGTCATCTATAAAAAATGCTGCATAACCAATGTTCATACAAAAAGGCGCGAAACGTTGTTTTAACAACGTTCGTGCCTTTTTAATGTGTCCCCATACTTTAATTTGGAAACATTATTTTGTTTGAAGATGTGTAAGCGTATATTCCATAAGAGGATATATTCTCCCAGGAATAACTGTTGATTCAACATAAATTATTCTTTTTGCACCCATTTTCAAATAAAATTCATACGCGTTTGGATCACTATTAAAATGGAAGCTACTTAATCCATTTTCTGTTGCCTTCAATAAAATATTTCCCCATAAAACTTTCCCTAAGCCTTGTCCAATGTATGTAGGGGCTACAAATAAGCTTTCTAACTCTTGCGTTTCTATGCACAAACAATAGAACCCTTTAATAGCCTTATCTTCTTCAAGCAGATATATAACTTTTGACTGAATATCTTCTACTGTAATTATTAAAGCATCTTTCCATGCATTCATAAAATCATCTGAATAACCCCAATAGCCTTTTGCTTTAAAAGCTATATCTGTCAGTGTCGCTGCGTCCTCGACATTTGCTTTTCTTATCTTATTCATAACTTATTCCTCTTGAATCTTATTTTCATATGTCGCATTCGTTCCGATCGACAAATACTTAATTCCTGATAAAGGAACGGGCTTAAAATCTTTACGTACCAAACATTTAATTAAGTAACGTATTTTAATGAGTGAACAGACCGTTTTTCACACGGGATAATAAATAAAATACAATGAAAAACAAACCGATCAATTCATCCAGATGGGCGGTTTATTTCCTGCGAATTTATTCATCTGCTTCACTATCATTGCTTTGTGTTTGCTGCAACACCTAAAGGCAAGCTACATGCCAGTGTAAGCCCACTAATGAACATTAGTATTTTCTTCATCGTTAAATCCCCTTTATTTTGTAATGCCCTGTACGGACGGAAAAAACGAGAAATAGTTTCAACATTTTTTAAATTTATTTTGATAGGTCAAATATGTATATAAATGCAAGTTTATTAATGGTGTAGTTATATGCTTTTCTACATAGAAATTTTGGATAGACAATATTGAACAATTGGGCGCGATTCTTCAATAAGAAAATTGCGTTTTTCCGTTATAGGACCAGATTGTTGAGTAAGGGAATAAATATTTATATATATTTTTAATGGTGGTTATTAATCTCAAAATTTAGACACTTTAGGGGATTAAAAAAAACCACCTCTATTGAAAGGTGGAAGAAACAGAATAAGAATTTACTCTATATAGTTAATTAATTTTGCAGGAACTTGTTCAAAAATATAAATTTCTAGGTTATTATAAGGCTTATTCTTCAAAAATTCTTCAAGAGTGTTCATACTTGCCCACCAATTTTTCATTAAATCTTCCTTTGAAGGTAATCCTTCAACAATACGCCCATTGTCACCATCATAAATATCTTCAATATAAGCAAATAAATCACTTGATATATCTCTGTTAAATACTAAAATTTTATCACTAAAAACTGGGAATCGGTAGTGAGGAATATCATACTCTTCCAAACCAGCACCAAAAGCAACTTTGAAATCAACCCATTTCGGTAAATTTATGGGTCGAAAACGGATAGTTAAATCTGGAAATAAATTACCGCTATTGCCATACCATTTTGTAGCCGACTTATGATTTAATCCTTCTTTTAAAACAATTTCGGGGCTTATATATACACCGAGATCATCATTTCGAATAATCACATGATACAAAAACAAATGAGTACCTCCTTTCCTTAAATATTAACCTGAAATTTTTTACAATTAAATTACTGCGTTTTTTAATAAGTAACTATTTTCTACCATTATTTTACCATTTCCGATATATATAGGTAAACCGTAGCTTCGGTTCCGCAATAGGGCCATATTGTGGAGCAACATCTTTTCTAGAGAATGTTAGGCAATATACAGATTTATAAAGAAAAGAAATTTGCTATATAAGTTTTTTTGCAAATTAAAGAACAAGCCCAGCAAGTACAAACACTGTTCTATCAACGGTTTGCGTCATCTTCTATATAAAATGCTCCATTTATAATTTTCAAAAGTAAAGGCACGAAACGTTGATTTAACAACAATCGTACCTTTCTGCTGTATTCCCAAATTTTTATTTGCGTACGTTATTTTGTATAGAGTTATATAGTAGAATTTTTCTATTTATTTATATTTTTGATAATCGAATATGTACATACTGCCATTACACTTGCTAAATACAAGAATGAAAATCCTATAAAGCCTAAATAAGAACTTCCGATTTCAGGTGCACCAGAACTAAAAATATTTGAGAGAAATGTACATAAAATAAGTCCTATTAGCAATGTACCAATACCTATACCTAAGGGTTTCAAAATATCCACCTCTCTTTAAAATTTATTTCTCACATAGCCTTTTAAATATAGTTACCAAGCTTTCATTTGGGAACGGTTATTAAATTTATTATTCGATTAGAGAAATTATAGCAATACCACAGACAATTAAAGTAAAAGATGCCGTTAGCCAAAATGTATTAATAGAAGTGGGTTGTTCTTCTTTTACTTTTTTTATTATTTTCACAAGATTAGTACAAAATATAACGCATAAACTTATTAATGCTAAGAATATCAAAGTTTAGCACTCCTCCCAAAAATAATATACAAATATATACAAAAACAAACATTCCCAAAGCGACGTTTGGGAAGCTTGAAAAGATTATGCTAAATAAGCCTAATTTAACGTTCTTTAATTTTTTTCTCTTTAGTTACTACAAGTATTAAGAAAATGATAACGAATATAATTATGTAAGTAGTTAGTATAATTCCCATACCAACCCAGATTCCCATTTCAAAGAGGCTATAGAACCCTTTTGCTGGTGGAATCATTCTGAATGCTAACTTAATTATAACAATGGCCAAAGCTATGACCGCAGCATCCCTTATATGTCTTCTCATTGATGTCCTCCTTCTGCAGCCATTTAGGCCAGGTTTATAACACCACTGGCTTTTTATAAAATTTATCGCTCCATTAAGGAATTTAACACGTGGTTTAATTCCGTAAATACTTCAATTAACTGTATTATAAATTAATTTTCTATGGTGTCTTCACGAAAAAAATTTTGCCTCTTCTCTTTTCTTACTTTTAACATTTGAGGTATTAATATTCCGAATAAAATGAAAATAATGCCAATCCATTTTAAAGGCGATACGAATTCATTTAGAAGTGTGATAGAAGCGATAACTGCTGTTGGGAGTTCGATAGCTCCTAAAATTGTAGCAAGGCCTGTCCCTACTTTTGGTACACCGATGGAAAAACACATGATGGGTATAATAACACCAAAGAATCCTAAAATTAGAGCATACTTCCATAATCCAGTCTGCAATGTACCATCAATCAAGTATGTAGGAGGATACACTAAACAAACTAAGAGTGTTGCACCTGTTGCCATAAAAAAGCTTTTCGAAACGACTGGAACTTCGGTAGATACACGTCCACTTACAAAGAAATAAAAGGAAAAAGTTATAGCTGCTAATAACCCAAAGATTATTCCTTTGATAGATAATTGCTGTATAGATCCATCAAATAATCCACCTGCAAACACTGTTCCTAATAATAAGATGAGAATGGACAATAACTTTTCGCGACTTGGAAAAGCTTTATTAGCAATTGCTTCAATTAGTACTCCCATCCAAGTGAATTGAAACAACAATACAATAGCAATGGATGCAGGTAATTCTTTTACAGAAAGCCCATAAAAAATACTTGTTAAACTCATTGTTGTCCCAACTGCTAACAAGGATAATATATTTTTTAAGGATACTTTATAACGAGAAAAGGTAAGGACGAGTAATAATAGACCAAACCAACCAAATACAAATTGTCCCCCTAAAAGTTCAGGAAAAGAAAATCCATTTAAAAATCCGATTTTAAGAATGGAAGATAGGACCCCATAGCTACAGGCACCTAATAAAATCACTAAAGAAAACTTCAATTTAATCATAAAAATCCCTCCTAAAAATATAAAAGCCCGTCGTCTATAAATAGACGACGGGCGAATGAAACAGAGAAAAAACTCTACAAAATTCCGCCACTCACTAATGCGTGTGAGTTTGCGTATCAAATTATTAGAATCTTATACTAGATTTTTCTAGATGTCAATAACCTTATTATCCTTACATTCATAATTAGATGGGTCGGTTTTATTGAGACATTTGGATTCCTTATGCGTTGCGTTCCTGGTAAGAGTTATATTAATCATTTCTTCCTCAAGGGGGCATTTGTGAAGTATCACATTTAGAATATGATCAAACTAGGGTTTACAAGGTGTTTATCCTCAAACTATATTTCATAGTTGCAATTGCATATCTACCTGTGGCTTTGATAAAGTTGAACTGTTTATAAAAAAGGCGAACCGTTTTTGAAAAAATTTAACCGTTTATAAAAAAGATGAACCGGAATTTCCTATCTCTATGAAGAAGGGATTTCGGTTTTTCTATGGATTAAGAACTTGTTAAGTGATAATAAAGTTATTCCATTAAAGGGCCATATTGTGGAATATCTCTCAATAAGAAGCATTTAGATATTTATGTTAAAGTTGAGAAGGAGGTATAAAAAGTGAAAGAAAAAAATTTTGATATTTTAATGTTATTTCAACTATTTTTTGCAGTCCTTGCTATGTCTATTGGGATTTACGGTAAGGTTACGGAAAACTACAACTTACTACCATTGATGTTAATACTTCTAAGTATAATGTTTCTTATAATAGGATTACGAGAATATAAAAGAACTAAAAGTTTATTGTGGGGTATCATCTATTTATTCATTTCGTTATTCATGATATTCTCTGTCATTGAAGGTATTAAGAGAAAATAAATAAATAAATGTAATCTTCAACAATCGGGCGCTTTACTGTAAATGAAATTGTCCTTTTTTTGATTTCGGAGGTAATTTGCTATTTATTAGGATTCCTGAATATCCTCGTATGGAAAAGTCATTCCGTGAACACAATAAAGTTTAAATATGAGGAGCTTGAAAGCATTAAGAAGGTGATAATACAGTGATAAACTTCATTGGAATAACGGATTCCAATCATTTGGAAACGGAAATTTCTATAAGCAATATCAATTTTTCTAATTATACATGGGTTTGGGTAGATTTTAATCAACCAACTGATGAAGAAATAAGACATTTAGCAGATACCTTTAAATTTCACCCCCTAGCTATTGAAGACTGTATACATAGACTTCAGCGTCCCAAGTTAGATTATTACGATGGTTATACTTTTTTTGTCACACATTTAGTTCGAGAAAAAGATAAAGAAATTATTAAAGAAGAATTAAATTTTTTTGTTGGAGAGAATTTTATAGTTACATACCATCATACTCCCTCACAGGAAGTTTATCAGGTATGGGAAAGGGTGTTGCAAAAGAACATTGAAAACTGGGATCCCTTTTATGTTTTTTATCGAACGTTAGACAAAATTGTAGATAATTACTTTCCAATCATCTATAAAATTGAAGATGATTTAAATAAAATTGAAGATAACATACATCGTAAATCGATGAACTTCCTAATGAATGAACTATTCGACATAAGACAAATGTTATTAAATCTAATGCATACAGTGAATCCGATGCGTGATGTACTCTATCGTATATTAAATTCTCATCGTTTAAGTAAAATAACAGAAAGAAGAGAATATTTTTCTGATATTTATGATCATCTTTTAAAACTGTCGGACGCAATTATGTCTGACAGAGAGTTAACAGCTGATATAAGAGACAGCTATCTTTCCTTGAATTCGTATCAAACAAATAACGTAATGAAAGTTCTAACAATTATCACTTCCATTTTTGCTCCTTTAACATTTATTGCTGGGATTTATGGAATGAACTTTGAAAATATGCCCGAATTAACATGGAAATATGGTTATTTTCTTACACTTGGACTTATGGGGATAATGGGCGTATCAATGTTTATCTGGTTTATGAGAAGAGGCTGGTTTAAATAATATTCTACTAAAGATTAAATGTTGGCCCCTTTTTTATTCTACAAAGTGTTTTTTCGGGAAAATCCAGTAGCAGATGCGGATTCACCTTCTGTAAAGACAAAGAAGTACTTAAATTTGATTCTTTACTCTATTCAACAATCGTGCGCGATTCTTTAATAAGAAGATCGCGTTTTTCCATTAAAGGGCCATATTATTGAATAACATTTCCATGGGGTAGCGTCAGAAAAGATGAAGATTTAAAACGATAAGAAATATACTCTACAAGTTTTTATGAAAATTAAAGACAAGCCCAGCAAGTATAAACACCCTTCCATCCAGGGTTTGCATCATCTGTATAAAATATTGCATAACCTTACCTAATGTTCATAAAAAAAGGCGCGAAACGTTGTTTTAACTATGTTCGTGCCTTTTTAATGTGTCCCTATACTTTTATTTGGAAACATTATTTAATTTTATTTTGTATAATTATAATTCATTGCTGAATATAATCATCAGCTTTACTTATTATGATTCTTATAGTTTTTTTCATGAGCGTAAACTTCATTTTCCGTCTGTAACCAATTACTAATAGCAGTTATAATTAATGCAAAAATCCCAAGTAAAATAAAAGCTATACTATAATGTCCTAAAAAAAATAAAATTAATCCAGCAATTAGTAGTAATATCACTAAAATTATTGACCATATTTTTAATTTTTCCTTTTTCTTTATAATCTACTCCTCCCCCTTCTTTAAACGTTAATACCTCATTATTAATTTGTATTATTTTACCATAAATTTAGTTAAAAATGTCCCCAAAAGCGTTGTTTGGGAATGTTATTTTGTATAGATTTGTATGAATTCGATGAAACTAGTTTACAATTTAAACGTCGAAATGTAAAAATAAGCATTTGGTAGGTGTGAGCAATAGAACTTATAACAGGTAAACTCATAATGATTGCCTTATTTATATTAATCATTCACTCAATTGAAACATTAGCGTATGCAGTGCGACTTTCTGGAGCTCGTGTTCGTTTATTAGCGTCAGCATTGTCACTTTTTAATGTAATGGTTATGGTTTCAAGACTCTCTAATATGATGCAGCAACCATTTACAGGGAGCCTGATAGATAAGGCTCCTGCCGCTAATGCTTTACAATTTGTCGAGAATCAATTCCGATTCCTTATAGGTTCAGCTTCACTAGGTACATTACTAGGCATTATATGTTTGCCAACTTTTGTAGCCATTTTTTCTAGAGCCATTATTCATTTAGCTAATGAAAGAGGTTCAATCCCCGCCTTATTGAAAAGAGGTTTTACAATTGAGTATGTACGTCGTGGATCCAAGCATATACGCAAACCAAGCCTTTCCTATTTACGAGGAATAGGTATAAGAGATATTCCTCTAAAATTATTTATAATTAATATTATCATTACTGCTGTTTATACAATTGGAGTTTTGTCAGCTTTGTATGCGAGTTTGTTAGTACCTGAATACAAAACAACTGCAATCATGGCATCCGGTTTAATAAATGGTATAGCTACAATGCTATTAATTATATTTATTGATCCTAAAATCTCTATATTAGCTGATGATGTAATAAATAAAAAAGGAAATTATTCTGAATTGAAAAGAGCCTCTGTTATGATGATGAGTTCAAGGCTTTTGGGGACATTATTTGCTCAAATACTATTTATTCCAGGAGCACATTATGTTGCTTGGTTTGCAAAATTCATTGCATAATAAGTTTTTAAACAAAATAAAAGTCTGGATTTTCCTTTAGGGGACTTACTTAAAACGAATTTCCAATATCGGCGCGATTCTTTAATAAGGATCGCGTCACTTTTAATTAAAGGTCCAGATTGTGGAATAAATGTCTTTTATGCCATGTTACCAAATACCTCTCTGGATACTTTCACGTTGTCCTTTATTGATTTATATTGTTAAAGAACATTAGAACTTATTAATGTAGAATATTAATGGAATTCGTATGAAGAAATATTTAAAAGGAGAAAGAATTTAGTGAACAAGAAATGGTCTTATATCAAAATGTTAGCGGCGTACTTTTTTCTTACTACTCCGTTAATTTTAATATTCACATTAGCCTCAATTCCTGAAGCAATTACAATACAACCCACTACACTAAGTAGAGTGTTTTTTATGGTGATACTATTTGGCTTAGGGATTATTTTTTATTTTTATATAGATCCAGCATTTAAGGAATTAAAATATAAGACAATAGCTTTTATTATCTCAATGATAGCGAGTGTTTTATTTCTAATAATAAGCTTAAGCTACTAATATTCAGCAATCGTGCCGATTGTTGCATAAACGTCTCTATTCTTATTATACTAACTGGTGCTTTAGTAGAAGAAAGGGTTCTACATATGAAATATATCTAATATGTAGAGCCCTCTAATTTCTCTATCTTTTTAAATTTAGGTTTTGATAAATATACCAACGTTTGTAGCTTTTTAATGTACTCAGAAACAATGAAAGGTGCATAAAGAAATCATCACATTTACTGAAGTGTAGGGTCAGGTAGCATTAAATCCTCTTCTGCTTGCTCTAGAAATAGTTGATATTCATCATACACTTCTTTTAGCGCTTTATATGCTTGTTCATGCTGTTCAGGTGTTTCTGCTGCCATATATTTATCTAAAATAACAGCAAAATCTGCTCTTGCCTCAATGTATTCATCGTAATACTTATCATATATCTTTTGTTCCGTTGTGAGTCCAACACCTGCTCGATTAAAAATCGTAGAAAACATAACATTTAAATCCTCGAGCATTTCCTTTCGTTCGTCATCTTCATAATTGTCAGCGTTCTCATGAAGTTCGATTACTTTTCCAATTGGAGAAGCCAATAATTCTAAAGAATAGTAAGGAATCTGTCGATATTCAAGAATTGTTTGATGTTGCTTGTACATAAATACAATTATGCTAATTCCGATAACCCCTATAATCACAAACTTCCATTTTTTCAACTTAACCACCTCTGTTTAGAAAAGTATAACTGAACTTGCTTAAATAAAGTTACTAATGTAGTGTTCAGAAATATTAATTCTAATCCAATTGGTCTCTTTCTTTTATATACCTCTCGACCGCTTGTTTTACTTTGTCATTGTTATTGGCTGGAACTACTTGTTTATGAATTTCATTAATCAAAATAAATGACCTAAAAATTACACCGATAATAATTGCACATAAGATGTAAATTCCTAATGGACCTAGAAAAGCTAATATACCTAAAAATCCAGCGAATAGAATTGCTAAAAATAATTTCACAAAACTCCCCCTCAATTTTTCACTTTAATTATCAATGTTCAACTGTTGAATAAAGTAAACCAATTCGGTAATTTCTATCCAACCCAATTATAGTCCAATTCCATTCGCAAAATCGTTCTTGTTTATTTCCCCGCTATTCTTCCGAACTCCTTCTTCAATTAACCCTAGATCATAAGGTTAACGCATCATCTAAGATTAATTTTGAAAGTTCATGATCATTAATTACAAATGGTACTTCAGAGGGCTCAACCCAAATTCGAGCAGACGATTCATGTTCTCGGAGAAAAGGTAAACATTCGGTAACATCCATTCTAAAAAAAGCTTGATAAGCAATCAATGGATATTTTCCACTTGAATCAAAGGACGGATTTTCTTTATGGCTCACTTCAATTCAACCTATGTATTTGAGTGTTCCCTTTACATAACCCTCTTCATATTTTTCGTGTAGTATGGCTTCTTCTACTTTCTCACCAGTCAGGTGGAAGTTCTGATAAGTTCCATAATAAGGAACTCCTGAGTTAAAAGAAATTATCTGTTGTTACTCTTCTCTTTTCAACCAATCTTCTAATGTCATCATCTTAAAATCTTCTTGGAAATCTATTCGAATGGGAGTAATTAATTCAATTGAATTACCATCTGGATCATCAAAGTATATTGCAGCATGTGCGTGTGGATTATTAGGTAATACAAGTGGTTGACGATGTTCATTAAAGCCAAAGGAAGTACGAATAGCTATTCCTTTCTCATTCAGCCATTTCTTAGAAAAGATTATATCCTCTTTCTCTACTCGAAATGCGATATGACGTATAGAAGGATGATAAGGTAGCTCAACTTTATCGCTTTCCCATAAACCGAGCCAACTCTCACCTTTTGCAATCCAAAAAAAAGCTAGATTATCTTGTATGTAAGCTAACTCTAACCCTAAATTTTTGTAAAATAAAATTGAGTTTTCTAAGTTACTTACTGGTAAATGTGCTTCATATAAACCTTTTATCATAGTAACACCCCTATTTTTAAATATTGTATTCATATTACCACTTTATGGGGATGTTCACTTTAATCACTGTTCTAATATTATTTAATTAAGTTCCTCTATCTCTCTTCTTTAATTAGCATCTTGCGAAGTTGAAGTAAAATGTACTCAAAGCTTTGTTTGAACACTTAATTCTAAAAATTATTGCAATATTCAAAATACAAAGTTAAGATAGGAACATAGGTTCTTAATTGGAGGCGTTGGTCATGGAATTACAATCATTCAATCAATCATATCAATATTTAATTAATGAATATCAATTAGTTGAAAATCAGCTGAAATTTACAGGACACCCACGTGATTGTGTAAAATTAGCCAGTTATACCAGAACACCTATACTAGCAATAGTTGAAGGAAAACTTGTAACATATTTTGATTTACATCAGCAGGAAGGAGTAGCACCATATTCGAATAATTCTAATGCGATTTTAGTACGTGCTTTTTCAACAGAGGTTAATGAACAAGGGAAAGGCTATGCAAAGCAGGCATTGCAGTTACTACCCGCATATGTACAAAAGAATTACCCTCATATTAATGAAATTGTACTTGCTGTGAATGTTGCAAACACTGCTGCACAAAATCTTTATAAGAAGTGTGGATTTAAGGATTATGGTGTGCGCCGTCAAGGGCCTAAGGGTGAATTAATTGTAATGAGTTTCTTATTTTAGGAGGATTAGTGAGTTCAGTTTTTTAATATACAACCGATTCGTAGCTATTTTGAGGTCACATTACTATACAAAGATAAAATTGCCCCAAACCGTCGTTTGTTTACATTAATACCCCTGATACCAAATCGTATTTGGGAACCTCTCTTTGCTTAACATTGTATATGTATAATCTGATGCCACCCTTATGCAACAATCTGGCGCTTTTCTTTAATAAGGTCCTATTTCATTAAAGGTTAGAAGTTTATATCATTTAATGTAGCAGGTTAATAGAAAAACACTTTACAAATCCACTGATGAAAATGTTAATATTCAAAAAGATATGAAATTAATGTAATGGAGTTATGTGTATGAAGAGATTTTAAAGTGTTTTTGTGATTTTGTTCTTGTTAAGTGGGTGTCAACAGACGGACAGTTTTGATAAAACAGAGAATTTAATAGAAAAAGAAAACAAAGATTATGGAGGCGAATCAATGCTTACTATAGATAATTATACCAACACTATAAAAAACAATCTTGAATTGAATTCTTATAAGCTGATTGAAAAATTAACTGAAATACATAGTTTGAATTTTTATTCAGAAGTGAAGTTGTTAGACTTTTCAGCATCTCTGGAACCAACAAGATATGAATTATCAATCATCATGTATTCAATGGATAAAGAGGCTAATGAAGTCTTTTATGAAGGTGATGATTCAAAGGTGTTTGCAGACAGTATTAATGTACTTGAGGATATAGTATATTACCAAGAATTAACTGACCAAAGCGATATGTTCCTTGAATTTTATGAACAAAATGAAGATGAAATTATAATCGCAGAACAAGAAGTAATAAAAAACTGGTTTGTAGAGTGTTGGAAAAAAGTGAATGGTAAAGAAGTTAAATTACCCTCTTATTTATCTTTTCATGATGAATATAAATCATATGATTTAATGAACAACAAATGGATTATAGAAGATGAGATGTGGTCTTATTAAAATTAGCGTTCCCATTTGAAAGTTTTGGAACACAGAAAAACAGTCCAGATTGTTGAATATATTTTTTTTGAAGGTTTCAAACGACGCTGTGAAAGTATTACATATTTTGATTCCAAACACCAGATGAGATAAGCTTTCTTCTAGAGGGGTGAAGTTATATGAGGCAACGTTGTTATAATGATTTTAAACTTGTTAAAGAAACCGAAACAGATGGTTTTATTTATGGTGAAATAACAAACCATTTTTATTTTGAAAATGGAGATGCTTGCATTTCTGGAGATGGATTTGTTCAAGCTCCAGATGGCAGTAGAGCAGGCATAATATGGGGATTAGCAAAAGAACCTTCGATATCCGTTTGTATAGAGCCAGAAGTAGATAGGTGGGGCGTTTACGAAATAGTCTTTATCAAACCGATAAAAACAATGGATGACTTAATCCTTAATTTCAGAACTGTTTTACCGTTACTAAAAGAAGCCTACAAAAATGCATATTCCAAATAAATAAGTACAAAAAGTTATAGGGGCAGAGAATAAAGTTCATGCACACTGTGAAGCTGTTGTGCTTAATTTAATTTTAAGTGTATACATCAAAACAGACGATATAGAATTTTCTACATCGTCTGTTTTTAATACCTATATGATATTTAAATGATCAACTAAAAGGAATTACATACCACCAGTGACAGGAATTGATTCACCTGTAATGGCTCCAGCGCCTTCAGAAGCTAGGAATACAGCAGTTTTTCCGATTTCAGATGGTTCAAGTAAACGCTTGATCCATTGTTTACCCAAGATGTGATGAGCTAATGCTTCTTCTACAGAAGTTCCATCCTTTTCTGCTAAAACAGGTAATTGTCTTTCGATTAATTCAGTACGTACTGGACCTGGCTCGATACAGTTAACAGTAATTCCGTTTGTAGCGTTTTCTAATGCGACTACTTTAGAGAAACCAGTTTGTCCTGCTTTAGCAGCACAGTAAGCTGATTTATAAGCATCCGGAATACGACCGTGAGCAGATACGATGTTGATGATACGACCGTAGTTTTGAGCTTGCATTGATTTTAAAGAGTGTTTTGTCATTAAGAATGTACCTTTTAAGATAACATCGTTTAATAGATCCCATTTTTCTACCGGGAAATCTTCTGTTTTACTGATAAATTGTAAACCAGCGTTGTTTACCACTACGTCTACTGATCCGCGCTCAGCGATTACAGCGTCAATAGCAGTTTTAACTGAAGTTTCATCAGCAACGTTCACTTTGTAACCTTTTGCGTTTCCTAATTTTTCAGCAGCAGCAACTGCAGCTTCTTCATTTAAGTCGAAAATTGCTACATAGTCACCGTTTGCGATAAATTCTTGTGCAATTGCATATCCGATCCCTTGAGCGGCACCTGTAACAAGTACTGTACGATTTGTTGTTTTCATGATCTATATACCTCCAAAAGTGATAATTGTAGTTTAAGTAGTATTGGAGAAGTACTCTCACCTTCTCCAATAGTTTGATTAGTACAAGAAAATACCAATTAGTAATGCGGCAATTAATGCTAAAAGGTTTGGTACTGTCATTGTAATGAATGAGTATTTGAATGCTTTTTCATGTGTTAATTTTGTTAAAGCAAATGTTGATAAAATTGCTCCAGCATGTGGTAAACCAGTAAATACAGCTGAACTGATTGCAGACATACGGTGCATTGCATCCGGATTTACACTCATTTCTAAATAAGGATTTGCAAACGCTTCCATTGTAATCCCTAAACCACCGCTTGCTGAACCAGTGATTGCACCTAACGCAGATGATGCAATTGTTAAACTAATTAAAGGATTTCCGGGAATATTTAAGATGAAATCTGAAATTGCTCCGAAACCTGGTGCTAACGTTATTACAACACCAAAACCAACTGAGGCAGCAGTAAAGAAGATTGGCGTAATCGCACCATTTGCTCCTAGGCTCACTGCTTGTTTATGTGATGGCATAAATCGGTGGAAAACGATTGCTGACACAATTACGCCAGCCCCTAAACCGATTAGTACGATATTTTGTACTTTCATTGCACTACCTACAAAAATAATTATGATTAAAATTAAAATCGGTAAGATACTTAAGAAGAAAGAAGGGACGTTTTCCTTAAGTGCCAGTTCTTGAGCATCTTCTTCTGCTTCAAACTTTTCATTCTTAGCTAAACTTTTATTCAATGCATAACGCATATAGAAGATACCTGCAGTGATTGCGATTAGAGTAGCGACGATTCCCATTAAAGGTGCCGCTGTAACAGTTGTTCCTAAATAATTTGTTGGTACAACGTTTTGAATCGAAGGTGTTCCCGGCAACATTGTCATTGTAAATGTACCAATCCCTAAGAATACAGGAATAACAATTAAGTTCCATGCGATATTTAATTGTTTAAATAGAGGTTTTGCTAATGGAATGACAACGAATAATACAACGAATAAACTAATGCCTCCAAAAGTTAAAATAGAGCTGATTAAGAAAATAGCGATTAATACAGGGAATGGTTTATCTGTCCCCGTAATAGATAATACTTTTTGTGCAATGGCTTGGGCTGCCCCACTCTTTTCAATATATTGGGCTAAAATTGACCCAAGTAAAAAGATAGCAAAGAAATTAACGATAAATCCTGTAAGCCCTGTCATAAATGAAGCTTCAGAACCAATAAGCGACGGAAAGAAATCCATGCCATTTGTAACAATGACGATAATTGACGCTATTGGTGCAATAAATACAATGCTGTAACCTTTCATAGCTAAAAAGATAATGAATATGATTGCAACAATAATACCTAAGGTACCCATGTTGTTTGCCTCCTATTTGATTTTCTGTATGTCAAGTATTTAACACAACTTAAATTATGTATGAAATATGTCCGTTTTTAAAATACTATTAAGGCTATTTCCCCTATAACTAAACAGTTATAGGAAAATACTGAGCATATTACAAACGGACGATTCCTGTTCAACTAAAAAAATCGTGCTATAATTACTCTTCAACCTTTCGGGAGGGGATAACGTATGAAGGAAGATTTATCTTTAGAGTATTTACTGGCAATCCAAGAATATGGCAATATATCGCATGCGGCGAATGCTTTGTTTGTATCTCAGCCTTATTTAAGTACTTATATAAAAAATTTAGAAAGTAAACTAGGTGTAGAACTTTTAAATCGGCAAGTAACACCGCTTGTTCTTACGTATGCAGGAGAGCTTTATATTTCGTATATGCAGGAGATTCATGAAATGCATGAAGTGATGATGCGTGATATCGAAGCCTTAAATGAATTAAAAAAAGGTAGAGTAGTTCTTGGTATTAATCCGATATTGGCTTCACATATGCTTTATGATTTTCTCCCAGAGTTTATGGACAAATATCCAGGAATAGAAATTCAATTAGAGGAAGGTACTGCCAATGAAATGGAAGCGCTAACCTTACAAAATAAAATTGATATTTGTATTAGTATGTTGCCAATTAAAAATACGGGGCTTGTTTACGAGAAGTTATATGAAGAAAACATTTACCTAGTCATTCCAAAGGGGCATATATTCTATGAAGAAAATAATAAAGAAATAAAACATATACCATTTCCTCCTTCAAAACTAAATCATCAAAAGTTTATCTTATTAAAACCAGGGTTAGGATTACGTCGTTTAACGGATAATATTTTTGATCACTATGCCATAAGCCCAACAATAACTCTAGAAACGAATAATATTGAGAATGCATTTCGTCTTGCAAATAAAGGAATAGGAATGACAATTATTCCCGAATGTATTATTACAAGAGATCAACTAAAGATTGAATCCAACTTATATACGTTAGGCAATCCAGTTTATAAAAATAGCGTTGTCATTAGTTATAAAAAAGATGGTGTTTTGTCTCCCGCAGCATCTGCTTTTTTAAAATTTGCCAAGAAAAGATATCTTCAATTTTAAAATATTATGAAGTAATTTTAGTTAGAGCCAGCAAAAAGAGAACGAATTTCCCATGTGGGAACCGTTCTCTTTTTTTTTTGACATTGGACGATAACCAATTAGTTATAGAGCGAATAATGGAATTAGTATGAGTAAAAGAGTCCTAATTATGACATAATCTCTTAGGAAATTATTTAATTAATACGATACATTTTAGTATTTTTAAGTGAAATGTTTTCTAATAAAAGGAGTAAATATTATGGAAATGATCGGACCTTTAGGCATAGTCATAGCGATTATCTTTATCATATTGATGGCAATGAAAGGATATAACATTATTTATATTGCACCACTAGCATCGATTATCGTAATTTTAACAAACCAAATGGACTTCTTCTCTTCTCTAATTGGTAAAGAAAATTCATATATGACAGGTTTGACCGGATTTGTTGTGAATTTTTTTGCAGTGTTTTTACTTGGTTCCATTTTGGCTAAGTATATGGAACAGAGTGGAGCTGCTCAATCCATTGCACAAAAAGTATTATCGATTACGGGAACAGAAAAGCCGTTTTCTGTATTAGTTGCAATTTTCTTAATTAGTTCGATTCTCACATTCGGTGGAATAAGTTTATTTGTAGTGTTATTCGTTATTATTCCACTAGCAAGACCTTTATTTAAACAATTAAATATTGCTTGGAATTTAATTGTCATCCCTGTTTACATTGGAATTGGTACATTCACAATGACAATGTTACCGGGAACGCCTTCGATTCAAAATGTTGTACCCATCCCGTATTTAGGGACAACTTTAACTGCAGCACCTCTTTTAGGGATTATCGGTTCAGTAGTATCCGTAACGTTCGGATTATGGTATATGAACTATACATTAAATAAGAGTCTTGCGAATGGGGAAACATATGCCCAATTTAATGCTGATGATCAATCCAAACATGAGCTAAAAGAGAAGACTCCTTCATTTATTATGAGTATTATCCCGATTTTGCTCCTTATGGTAGTGAATTTAACAGGGAGTGCATTGGAAATTCCAAACACAATTTTAATCGGCTTAGGAGTAGCAGTAATTTCATGTGTTATTTTTTACCACAAGTATATTCCTTCTCAAAAGGCAGTATTGAATGAGGGGGGACAAAGTTCAATTAATCCAATTTTCCTTACTTCATCGGCAGTAGCATTTGGGATTGTTGTAACTACAGCACCAGGCTTCAAATTTATTTCCGATTTAATATTAGGTATACCTGGTGACCCGCTTGTTAGCTTATCGGTTGCAGCCGGTGCACTATCAGGAATAACAGGATCATCATCCGGAGCATTAGGTATTGTAATGGAAGTATTTGCGGAAACTTATTTAGCTATGGGTGTGAGTCCGGAAGCAATGCACCGTGTTGGAGCAATTGCATCTTCTGCATTAACGATTATGCCGCACACTGGTGTAGTTTTATCACTGTTAGCACTTACAGGATTAACACATAAAAACAGTTTTAAGTACCAATTCATCAGTATGACATTTGCTAACATATTTGCTCTAATAGCGGTAATTGTTGCAGCAATTATCATTTATTAAATTGTATATTGTTAAACGACCGATCATAAGAACAAAATAAAAAAGGTATAGAAAACGAGTTTTTCTATACCTTTTTTTATTTCAATATAAATAAACAATAACTGAACTACTTTGAGATGGTAGTTAATCTCATGTACTTGATTTAAATAAAGCAATAAAGTTCCTGCAAATAGGAGAGAATGTCGCTTCTTGCTTGTAAAATAATTTCGGCTGAATCGCAATTTCTAGTTCAGGTAAATCAACAAAATGAATTCCATCCACGTACCCTAGCTGAATTTTAGGTAATATACTGATTCCTACTTCTTTAGCAACTAAATACTGGGCAATTGTAATATCTTTACACTTAGCTACAATATTTAAGGAAATGTTCTTTTCTTTAAGATAATATATAATATTTTCTAACATCGAATACCCTTCCATAGCTTCTAACGAAATAAACGGGAACTTCATTAAGTTTTGTATCGATTCTACATCTAGATCAATCTCATTGGACCAATTCTTTGGTACAGCCAATGCAAAAGGACTAGGCGTTAAGGGAAACCCTTCATACTGTTCACTATTTTCAGGTGCTAAAATAACAGCTATATCTACTTCATTGTTAAATAACATTTGTTCTAATTTCTCGGAATCCCCTTTGAAAATTTGCAATTCTACTTTAGGGTAGCTTTGAGAAAATTGCCGTATGACATCCCCTACTAAATGTATACAGCTTGAAGAAACCCCTACACGTAATTGACCCACTTCCCCTTGCATCATATAATCCATTTTCACGTCAAACATTGCCTTTTGCTGAAGCATATGAGTTGCATGATTATATAGCATTTGTCCAGCTTCAGTAATCTCCCATTTTTGTCGATATCGCTTAATTAATGGTGTACCGTAGCGTGTTTCAATTTGTTTTAATAACATACTTAATGGTGGCTGGGCCATATGTAATACTTCGGCAGCCTTTGAAATGCTTCCCTGATCAACTATTTCTTTAAAATAGCGTAATTGACGTAAATCCATTTAACCACCTCATATATAAAATATATATCTTTATTATTAATTATATATTTTTTATTCCAAATTTCAAAGAGTATACTATTTATAGGAGGGGAAATATGAATCATACAATCACAATTACAAAAAGAATTAGCATTTACATAATTGGTTTATTTCTACTTTCACTTGGTGCTACCTTTTCAATTTTGGCAGGTATCGGTGTTTCTCCTGTAACCTCTTTACCTTATGCACTTGCTTTAACTACACCTTTGTCAGTTGGTATTACAACCGTATTCGCTAATTTTGCTTTTATAATTTTACAAGCAATCATTTTAAAAGAAATACGGTGGAAGAACTTTTTCATACAATTAATTATTTCCTTTTTATTCGGTTTTTTTATGGATTTTACGATTTGGTTAACAAAAGGCTTACCTGAAGCAACTTCAATTGTTCTTATTATTGTGTATTTAGCAATAAGCTTAATAATTATTGCCTTAGCTTTACTGTTATATTTCACAGCAAATTTACCGACGATGCCATATGACTCACTTACATATGTCATTGCGAACACATGGAAAATGCCATTTAGCAAAGCAAAAATTACTAGTGACATGCTAAATGTCGTTCTTTCACTTGTGATTTGTTTATTATTTATTCAATCCTTTGGCGCAATTGGTATAGGTACGTTCATCGCTGCCTATGGTATTGGAAAAATAGTCGGTGTTTTGCTTCACAAACTTCAACCCTCATTAAAACAATGGGTGTATAAAAACAACTAAAATTATTCAAGTAAATGCGATTGCTGCTGCTAATAAATCTTTTTACTTTGATAATAAAAAAGCCGGGGAAATTCCCCCGGCTTTTACTTCTTTATACCCAAAACCTTTATTGGGTAACTTACTTCTAACTGTCATTACAAACCCCAATCCCAATTGTATTGTTTTATATAGATTAATCATTAAATCAGTTTTCGAATAAATAACCATTGTTAGTGGGATGGATGTAGTCATTATACAAAATAAAATAGTTAAAACATGTGTGGCACTTAAAGTGTTAGGTTCTAGTGCTCCAATTATTAGAAATAGAACTGTAATTGTCGCAAATAACGTAAAATAATTTGCTGTCATACTCTTGCCTATAATTTCTTTAGTACGCTCATCTTTCGGATATAAATGTGGTGACAAATAAGACATCATTAATGCACTTGTTCCCAAGAAAAAAGCCATAATTCCTTCTGGAAAGTCACCATTTGCAACATATGGGTAATTAATATAAATACTTAATGGAATCATTATAATAGCTAAAAATAAGTATGATAGCTGATTTTCACGTGCTTTTTTCACTCAAAATCCCCCTCATAAATAAATACATCTTCAATCTTGCAATTAAAAATTTCCGCCAGTTTAAAAGCTAAAATAATAGATGGATTATATTTTTCCTTTTCAAGTGAAATAATGGTTTGTCTTGAAACGGAAAGCTTTTCTGCCAACTGGTCCTGCGTCATACTGTATTGAGCCCGTAAAACCTTAATATTATTTTTGATGTAAATCATCCCTTTTTTGTAAAGTTAGTTTTACTTTAAGTAAAGCATACTTTACATTCACCTTAAAAACAAGGTACCAAATTTTCGTTTGCGGACTTTCTTCCTTTTTATAAGCAGCATAAAAATAAAAAAACCCCCCACTCAATTATATGGGAGGTGTTGGTCCCCTAACTTTCATTCGGGAACAGTTATTTGGATAGGATTGTATAGACATAGAATAAATAGTTTTTATTTTTCTAATACTATACAATATTGCTCTTTATAGTTTGCATGGTTCCAATTGTACATTTGTAACAGATGATCGAGAGATAATTCGTTATAATTTAGTCTACTATACGGTATATTCAGTGCATCATCTTCATGACCAATCCATACTCGCCATAGTTCTATGACCTGTCCTTCTCTAATATTGTCTTTTAAGTAATCCAATAATTGCTTTACTCTTAATTCTGAATAGCTAAAATTCACTTCATATATGAATGGATAGTCCGTATATTCACTTACATCATAATAACTGCCACTGTTAATGACTAACTCATTTAAATCCTCTTCATTTTCAACAAATAATATTTGACTATACGGGTCCATCTTCTCCCAGGGCACCAATTCATGCGGTTTTATTTTCAATTCAATAGCTTCTTTGACCGTCATATATTTTGCTTTGGATTCCACTTCAGGCATTTCAAAATTTGTTGCGAAAAATGAACAAGAACTCACTTAAATACCCCCAAATTTTAGATCTTATAACATTACTTTACTTTTAGGGTTTAAGTATAGCATTCCCAAAGCGATGCTTGGTAACATCTTTTTGCTTAACATATCATCGGTTAATAAGTGGTTACTTTGGCTACTTTTTGAGCCGTGTAAATCCAGCGCTGCCACCAGGAGAGGTTATCCTGAAATTCTTCTACATCCAGAGTGTAGAGGGCATCTTCATTGTTCCAAAGCCGTTCAAAATATCGTTCCATATCCAAGACGAGCGCGCTATCATTTGGAGCGAGGATGCGGACGTTATTTTCCAGGTTGTAATTCTCCAATGTTCGTTCCGTATAGTTGGAAGAACCGCTTGAAATGATTGTTTGTTCCGCTGTTTGAATCCAGATGACTTTTGTATGGTATTGGCCGACTACGGTGTTATACCAGCGAATGTTGATTTTTTCATCTGTATCCTCAAGCAGTTCGTTTACAACCGGTCGATTAGGCAGACCTGACTTTTCCTGGCCGAATGAATTTTCATTTGGGTCTAGAATCATATTCACCTCCACGCCCCGGTTTACTGCATCTGTTAAGGAGTTGACAATGTCGCGCTGGGCAATAAAGAACATGCCAATCCAAATTTTATCTCCTTCTTTTGTTGCTTCTAGATCTTCAAGCAAGGCGTCCAATATTTTCTTCTCGGTCAAATATTGTACACCATACTGACCGTCACCTTGCTCGGGAATATCAGCCCTCGGCAATTTTGGACCATCCGACATGAGCGACACCGCTTCTTCTGCCTTCAGAATATCGTTTATGATGGGCCCCGTTACTTTCAAAGCAAGATTTCCGTGGAAGCCACTTGCATCATGCGGGTTTGAAGATGTGATAATCGCTTCCTTTTCCGAAACGGCCGCTTTACGGTGGTTGGCTTTCACGTTGAGCAGTTCCAAATAGGAAGATACGGTCATTTTTGGCGCTTTGCTTGACATGGCGTTGGCAATCCATCCCTTACCTTTGTTGTCGAACCATTGAAAAAATAATCGGTATAAGCCTGAATAAATTGGCGTGGAATCCCGCAACGGTTCTAAGTCGGTGTAAATAATTTCTACCCCGGCTTCACGCATCTTCTTGAACCACTTAGTTTCATAGGAGCCATAGCCCTTATTCAGCGGATCGGTAATGAAAACAACCGGCATATCGGGATTGTTTTTCTTTTTCTCGGCAAGCTTGTCAGAGAGCATATTCGCGATTGGCGGGAAATCTTCTTTTTCATCAAAATACCCATCCATCAAAAAGAAATCCACCACCACAAACTGCTCGGCTTCATCAATCAATGTATAAACTTCATCAAATATCTGATTCTCATGTTTCCGATTGGTCCCTTCCTGGTCTTGCGCATAAGTTAAATCTGTCAGCATTTCAATATTGTCTGTTCTATGCAAGTCTCCTTCATAGGAAATACCTTCCGGCAACGGTTTATATGTATGCCATAACATTACCCCTATATATAGCAAAATCAAAAGAAGTATAAGAACGCTTATGACTTTTTTTCTGCGAATCCAGCTGTTCCATTTCTTCGGAACTTTTTTCATTGTAATTCCCCCAATACTCTTGTGCTTTTAGTTCCCGTGAACAAGCAAAGTTAAACAGCGGTTGCTTGCATGGGGGCTGGAATTTCCACAAAAATGTTAGGGACGCTAGTGTCTATGCTTTCCTTTAATAAGGAAAGTGCTTTTTCCATAATAGGGCCAGATTGTGGAATAACAATCTTTTATGAAAGGTTACCAAAAGACGGTTTGGGAAGGTTATACTTCAATTAACGAACTAACTGAAACAAAAAATGGGGGAAATTCATTGCATCCAATAGAAATAATTGAATTAATGATAGTCGGTGGAATTTTACTTGTTATCCTATTAGTTTCTTTTATTTTAAAAGGGAAATGGAGAAAAATTATTCAGGGATTGGCTATTTTATTTTTGGTGTCTTTCGGCATCTTTTATTACGTACGTCCATATTGGATTGATATGCAAATCGAAAAAAAAGTAGGTTATATACAGATACATTTGGAAGAACAGTACCCTGGGGAAAAGTGGAAATATCAGATAGCACCTCATCGTGAGGATGGCTATGAATCTTCGAATCCATATTATATAGGTGTAATATTTGATACTGAACCACACGTGGAATATAAATATTTCGCTCGTAATAATGGTGATGTTATCCAACAAGGGTGGTATTCATCTAGATCACAAAGTGATCTATTACATGAAGAATAATTACTGTTTATTTTGAAGCCCATTGCTTTAGTTTAACAAGACATACTAATTAAGTTCTTCCACAATCGTGCCAGATTGTGGAACAACATTATGGAGCTTGTGAATATTTGTACTTAATCTAATAGGCTGGTTTGTTTAAGAAACAGTAAGGTGGATACAGATAAGAATTACTAGGGTATTATATCTATCCCGCTTTTTTGTTAAATGTAATAAAAAAGACCGACCCTATTTATAATAAACAAGATCGGTTCAGATTAATTATTTCTTTTGGGTAATTCCATTCACAATTTGAAAAAGTGCCTCTTTGAGTGGCTTAGCTGGACGACCAAGAAGTTTCTCGAAATCATTACTCTCAAAGTCCAGAGTACTTTCTCGTATGCTTTTTTGAATATCAACAAGTATAGAAATTACAAAATCTGGTATGTCTGCATTTTTCATAATACTAGCATAAGTTGCGTCATCAACATGTTGCACAGATACTTCTTTGTCTAGTACGCTGCCAAGAACAGATACAAATTCCTCCTGAGTTAATGATTTACCGGAAAGCTCGTAAATTGTATTTTCATGTCCTTTACCAGAAAGTACCGTTGCCGCAGCTTCTGCATAATCTTGTTGTATTGCCCAGCCTACCTTGCCGTTTCCTGCTGATGTTACCCAAGGAGCTCCTGCTAAGACACCTTGAATGCTAGGGATTTCATTCTCCAAGTACCAGTTATTGCGTAAGAAGGAGTAAGAAATGCCTGTTTTCAAAATTGCTTGTTCAGTTGCCTTATGAGTTGGAGCGAATAAATTTTTACTTTCCTGTGCATTTGTTACGCTGGTATACGCAATGAAATTAACTCCAGCACGCTCTGCAGCAGCTACTGCATTGGCATGCTGACGGATTCTTGTTTCATTATCTCCATCTGCAGAAATAATTAATAAACGATCGATACCTGCAAAAGCAGTATCTAATGTTTCTGGATGATCAAAATCTCCTTGACGAACTTCTATGCCACGAGTACGTAATTGTTCTGCTTTTTCTGGATTTCGTACACTAACAGCCAGCTGGTTAGCTGGTACAGTTTTCAATAATGTCTCTACAACTTTTGTGCCAAATTTTCCTGTTGCTCCTGTTACTAATAATTTCATGATTTATCTCCCCAATCTTTTTGTTTAATTTTTAAGCACAATCTAATATTATAGAAAGAGGTACTTTTTTAAAAGTAGTCACTTTTTTATTACATAGTCACAAAAATAGTACTATCAAGAAAGAGAGGTATTTGTCATGGCACGAAGTTGGTTCGACGGTGAACCGCCTGAGGAACAAATAGAGATTTGTCCGGTTACACAAACTCAAAACATCATTGCGGGAAAATGGAAAATAATTATTCTGTGGCATTTAAGCATAAAGACAAGAAGATTTAATGAACTTCAAAGGTTGTTACCTAATATTTCAAAAGGAATACTGACGCGTCAGCTTAGAGAATTGGAAGATGACCAAATGGTTCACAGAGAAGTATATAAAGAAGTTCCTCCTAAAGTAGAATACTCGTTAACACCTTTGGGGCAGAGTTTTATTCCTATACTTAATAGTATGGGCGATTGGAGTAAAAAACATTTAAAGAGTAAATAAAAAGCTAATCCATCATAAAATAACTATATGATTAAAGCATAAAAGGGACTTATAAAAATTTTAGTTATACTTTTATGAATCATCTTCAACAATCGGGTGCTTTCCTGGAATAAAAGGATTGGTCCTTTTTGCATTTTAGGGCCATATTGTGGAGCAACATTTTTCTTGGGGGGAGTGTAGCAACCCCCTCTTATTATTGTTAATCATAATGCACCTTCAAGGGCGCGATTCTTTATTGATGAACTTTCTATCTATATAAAGAAGGTTAGGAACTTAATTATGATAATTAAGTTATTCCATCACTAAAAAGACACGAACGTTGTAGGTTTCACAGCATTCGTGTCTGTTTAACTTATTTGTGAACATCTGGTATTAAGTACGCTAGCGATTGCTAGGCATTAATTTAATTGCTGAAAGTTAAACTATATTCATTCAGTAACTTATCTAAGTTTTGACTTAATTTTATTGTAATAGGATGATTTAGCCCATTTTCCATACCAGACTTTATCATTGCAGTTCTAAGTGTTTCGACATTTTTGCGGATATTTACTTTTTCAAAAATATTTTTCATTGGAAAGCACTCCTCATTTTTATAATTTGTTATATATAAAGTAGATACAATAATTTACAAAATACATATATTATGTAAATACACAATAAAATTAACTATTAAACCTATCCAACCATAAATTAGAAAAAAATTTTTCCAAATAATAGTTTGCAAGCAAATTAAAAATGCGTAAACATTGTCAAATTAACAATTACGCATCTTTATTGGGATTCTATTTATATAGTTTTTTATGTATATCATAGATTTTGTGGAAAACGCTATGCTAAGGGTATCTGAAAAGAAGCTGAATATAGGGGGATTGATTAATGCGTTAAACCTGTAGCTTTTTCGTTCCTATGCTAAAATTTCAGGGATTTTAGAGTAGCGGTTGATGCAGTAAGGATTACTTTTAATCGGAATAATAAAGCTATGACTTTTATCAGTTCAATAATTTACTTTTTTCTTAGCCATTAAATTTAGTACTAACTCGTATCCAAAGGCTACTAAAATTCCAGTCCAAAAAATTACACCTGAAGTAAGGGGCTCACTCCCCGATATTAGACCGTAAATATAATTGAAAAGTAACAGCAACGTATAAGTATAAAAACCAAGGATTGCCCCACTTTTCCAATTACTTTGCTCAAATTTAGACATCCTTTTGAAGAATTTCATTTTTCCCCTCCACTCGTGTATTCTGCCAGCTCTCTTAATAGACTTTAGCCATCCTACTATTCTTTAATATAATACAATTATTTTATCGCAATAAACTATGATATCTTACCATATATAACAGTAATGGAAAAATTGCATCAAAAGCTGTGTTTGGGAAGCTTTTTAATTGTTACTTAAGAGATAGGTTTTTATAACTTTTCGCATACAAATAGCATGTTCGGAATTTTTTATAAAACTCTTTTAAGGGAATCTTCAGAAGGATTTACCATATTAAGAATATGTACGATTTTATGCCTTCACACTGTTGATGCAACAATCAAATTATCTCCTAAATCAAGGATGCTGGAGGCCGGCACGATACTGGTCCCAAATGGATTTTAGCATTCGTTTCTATACTCCGGCCGCCCCGCGATAAACGCGGCTAAATAACACCTTGATATGGGCTGAATGAAATGATTTTACTTTTCGCACAGCCCCATCACTAGACGTAGTTATTAAAACCAACACTTTATATTACGTCCTTTTTTAGCTAAGTGGAGTCATTCTCCCACCATAAAACTGCACACCTTCTTTTAATCATATAATTCATTTCAATTCCCACCTTTCATTGTTTTAAAGTAACAAAATTAATAATGACGTTGACGAACGTAATCTTCTACTTTTCTTCGGTTCTCTTCAAAGATTTTTTTCACTTTTTCTTCATGAAGTGCTTTCTCACGAGAGATCTCACGCTCACGTTTTGTAATAGCTATCGATAGGGTAAAAAAGTTTAATATCATGAATTATCACCTCCTTAAAATGCCCTGGAAACGGAAAAAACCACAGAGAGACTCCCCCTGCGGTAAAAAAAGGCATAAAAATACCGCAGGGGCACACTTCTCCCTGCGGTATGGGCATACTTAATTAATAAAAAAATTTAAGCAATCCATTCCAATCTGGTCGAATGTGTGATTTTCGTTTTCGCTGAAATTGTAACCACTAGTGACATTAATTTATTGATAACGATCATTTTCTTCGACCTCCTTAGAATTTTTAGATTATTGTGTAAGTATACCCATCCCCCGATTATTTGTAAACATCTTTTTACATTTTTATAAAAAAATGTAATTCCCTATTTAAAAGTAAAAATCCGAAACGTTGATTTAGCCACGCAATTCTGTAAATAGTTACACATGATTTCATTATATGAAGAGGCTTTACTTATGTTTCCCTTTATCCGATTCTCCTGGCAATCTAAAGGTTTCAGATGGATGCAAAATATATACTGCGTTCATGACGTGTAACGCCTATCCGTGCTTGGTTAAACTTTAGAATTTGATATTAACAATATCTTGTTATCCCTCTTTTCCTCTTTAAAACCCAAAGAAAAGACATAACAACAGAAATATGTTATGTCCTTAACTATCCTTATATAACACTACTCACAGCATGCTGCTTCAAATACTCCAACGTTGCCTTTGCAAGTGTGTTTGCAGCAACAAGAAGTGCGCGCTCGTCGATATCGAACTTCGGATGGTGATGCGGGTACGCTTCTTCTTTTTCTGGGTCGCGGGCACCTGTGAAATAAAATGTTCCCGGTACCTTTTCTAAATAGTAGGCAAAGTCCTCTCCGCCCATTTCCGGTTCGCAAATGACGACTTCCTCAACACCCGGCGTTTGTCTTGCCTGCTCGATAAAGAATCTTGTTGTTTCCCGATCATTAATGACAGCTGAATATCCGCGCACATAATCGTATTCGTAATCGGCCTTCATCACCAAGCATGCTGCCTTCAGCACATCTTCCAGTTCCCGTTCAATAAGATCACGCGTTTCTTCGTCAAATACACGTGCCGTCCCTTTGATTTTTACGGAATCGGCAATGACGTTAAAGGGATTTAATGCTTCAAAGTGACAAACCGAAATAACTGCCGGTTTCACAGGACTAATACGTCTCCCTAAAAGCTGTTGGGCGTTCACGACAAATTGTGAGCCGATGTAAATCGAGTCTTTCGTTTCCTGTGGTTTTGCCCCGTGTCCGCCCTTTCCTTTAATCGTAATATAAAATCCATCTGCTGCAGCCATTAACGGACCTTCACATACAGCAATTTTCCCATGCTCTACCGGTGCCCATAAATGCTGACCGAAAATGACATCTACTCCGTCCAGGCAGCCGTCTTCAATCATCGCAATCGCTCCACCCGGCGCAATTTCTTCACCGAATTGGTGGATGAACACGACATTCCCCTGAATCTCGTCCTGGATTTTGTTCAGTGCCTTTGCCAATACAAGGAGTGACGCTGTATGCCCGTCATGACCGCATGCATGCATTCGGCCATCTACCTTCGATTTATAAGGGACATCATTTTGCTCCTGAATTGCCAATGCGTCAAAATCTGCACGTAATGCCACCGTCTTACCAGGTTGACCACCGCGTAATGTAGCCACTACGCCACGACCGCCTACCCCTTCACGTACTTCATGTCCAAGCGCTCGATGGTATGCCGCAATATATTTTGGCGTCTCCACCTCTTCATGTGAAAGCTCCGGGTTTTCATGTAAGTAACGACGGATCGCTACCATTTCATCAAAATGCTGTTCCAGTATGTCAAAAATATTCGTCATGTTTTCCATCCCCATTTTCTAAGTTGTCTGTTTTTCAAATGATATTCGTGTATCCTGACTATTATTTTAAGTAAATGCCATCGCCAGGTCCTAATGGCAGGCCAAGCAAGAACCAGATTGCAAATAAAATAATCCACATAATCGCGAAGAATACTGAGTAAGGCAATAACGCTGAGATTAACGTACCAATTCCGATATTTTTGTCGTAGCGTCTAGCAAATGCCAGTAAAATCGCAAAGTATGCAAGCATCGGTGTAATCGGGTTCGTAATGGAATCCCCTACACGGTATGCCATTTGTGTAACAGCTGGTGAGTAGTTTAAGTACATGAACATCGGTACGAAGATTGGCGCCAGTAAAGCCCATTTTGCCGAGGCACTTGCGATTAGTAAGTTGATGAGAGCACAAATAATAATGAAGCCGATAAACATCGGTGCGCCGGTAAAGTTCATATTTTGTAAAAACTCCGCGCCTTTTATTGCCAAGATCGGTCCAATGTTACTCCAGCCAAAGTAGGCAATCATTTGAGCTGCAACGAATGCCAATACGATGAATGAAGAAAGGTCACCGATTGATTTAAACATTTGTTCCGCTACATCACGGTCCGATTTCACCTTTTTCGTTACGATGCCATATGCTAAGCCCGGTAATAAGAAGAAGAACAGCATAATCGGCACAATGCCCGTCATAAACGGAGAATTTAAAAAGCCGTTATCTTCCGGATTTCGTAGTAACCCTGATTCCGGTACAACTAAAATCGCCATCAAAATGACGTATGCTAATGTGACAATCCCTGCCCAGCGAAGCCCTTTGTTTTCTAAAGCTGTCAATGGTTCAGCCACTTCTATTTTCCCTCCGTACTTACCAAAGCGAGGTTCTACGAATTTACCTGTTACCCAAGTTGCGACAACGACTAATACAAATGTCGAAACGATCAGGAAGTAGTAGTTCATCGTTGCAAGTCCGGTATATGTAGGATCAACCAATTGGGCCGATGTTTGGGTAATGCCCAATAATAATACGTCTAAAGACGAAATAATGATATTTGCACTGAATCCTCCGGCAATGGCTGCATAGGTAGCGATTAACCCAACAAGCGGATTTCGTCCGACACTCATGAAAATCATTGCGGCAATTGGGGGTAAAATAATGAAGGCTGCGTCTGCGGCAACATTCCCGACAAGACCTGTAAATAAAATAACAGGCAGGATGATTTTTTTAGGAGCACTTAAAACGGTCTTTTTCATTAATGCCGATATTAAGCCACTGTTTTCAGCTACCCCAATACCGATCATTGTCACAACTACGATGCCAAGTGGCGCGAATCCAGTAAAGTTACTGACCATGTTTGTAACAATTTGAATAAGTCCTTCACGATTCAATAGATTGATCACTTCAATCGTTTCGTCAGTTCCTGGCTTAACAGCTGAAACCCCAAGTTTTGATAGAACAAGTGATAGCGCAAGTACAAAGAACGCTAAAATGACGAACAACGTAACCGGATCGGGAAGCTTATTTCCTGCACGTTCGATGCCATCTAGAAACCTATCAACCAATTTTTTCTTACCAACTTTACTTTCCATATGCGTCCCCCTAGAAGTTTAATGTTTAAAAGAATAGCAAAATATAAAGGAGATAGCAATGAGTTATGCAAATTTTTAGATTTTTCTTTATATTTATATAGTAATTTTGTATATTTAAGGGGGATTTTGGGTGATAAGCTTTTTCCTAGGGGATTGTATTTCCCCCAAAACAAATTTGCACACAAAAAAAGCCTGGCGATAGCATGGCACGTCAGTTGTGCCATGTTTCCCATGCTTTCCATTTCGTATTTTATGGTGATGCTCATATGTAGAAGCGAATATTCTTTTAACAAGCTCACATCTTCATGTTAATTATTAGTGAGAGCACGCTTTTTCTGAACGTACATATTTTTTAATTTAGCGTAATAGGCGGCTGCATGTACTGCCCCTGCATCCGTTTTACGTAAAGCAAACTCGAACGCCTCTACTAGATGCTCTGTAGTGACCAATTCACTTCTAATTTTAATTAAATCAAAATGCTTGTAGTTTTCTGGTACTCTCGATAAAATTTCCTGATCCCCTGTAATCGATATTAAATGATCGTCGTTGAAAAATAATTGTAACATAGTCCTTATCCCCTTTTCTGTATAGTATCGTGATGTCACCCTTTGATAAGCTTTTTAATTAATCGGTTTCTTACCATTACCCTTTTTTTCACAAAATGAATCGCCAATTTTTATCTGAATTATAAAAAAAATAAGTTTTAAGCCTCTTTCGAATGGTGGTCAATCCGCCATAAAGGTATTATAAAGATACACAGCCAGCAGGACTTTTAGATGATCTTCGTAATGGTTGAAGTCAATTTTTAATAGGTCTTCAACTTTTTTTATACGATGATAGAGCGTATTTGTATGAATATGGAGTTCCTTTGCAGTCGTTGCCATGGAACGGTTATTCTGTATATACGTGAAAAGTGTATGGAGAAGTTCATCGTTTGTTTCATTGTTATTCCACAATATAGAAAACGTTTCACTTAGAAATGAGTTAATTTCTTCAGCAGGATGGTGTAAAAAAAGCGTACTAATGCCAATATCCCCGTAATGCAGAAGGCCTTTTTTCTTTTGTTTTTTCAAATGGAGAAGAGCCTTTTCCGCTTTCATATGATAATCTTTAGCTTGGCCGGGAGAATATTGTCCCGTGCTTATTCCTCCCCGGGCTACTACTGTAAACCGCTCATTCCACCAATTCATACCGTTTTTTAATATGTTGGTAATCATGCCTTCTCCAGCTGTATCTCGGGTAAAGGATAGAACGGTAATTTTATTATTGTAGCTAAACAGAAGACTGTTCTCTAAACGTAACTTCTCTTTTAGATGTGCTAGAAGAAGCAGTGCATCATTTTCAAGTGAAAGCAAATCCGCATTTCCATCTAGCTCAATTAAAGCAATTTGGAGAAAATGATCATGATGAATTCCTAACTCCTGCGCAACAAGCTCAGCCTGCTGGAAATTTCTAATTTCCAAAAAACGGTGGTAGGTTTCATAGGTTTTCTTATACAAAATTTCAGTCTGGGATCTAAGCTTCATAATTTCAAGCGAGAGAGTCAGGGCTCCTTGTTCAATGATCAACTGATCGGGTTGTGATAGAGGGGTGTTCCCTTCTACTATCAGACACCCTAAAAAAACAGAGCCTGACCGAATTGGATAAATATAGCAATCAATTTGAACTGAATCATACGTTGATACATAACTAGCCTCAGTTTTATTCGCAAAGAGCAAGAATATATCGTCCAGAATGGTAGCGATATGTTGAATATGCTGCGGGACGTAATTTCCTTCAAGGTAATCCGCATAGACAAGCTTTCTCTCCATTAACTTATTCATTTCCAGAATAATAGCTTCCAGTCCTTTATTCTGAACGGATAACTTCGTGAGGTGCGTATGAATTTCTGTACGTTTCTCTAACATCGCATTCGTTTCTTTCAGCTTTTTTGATAAATGGGTAACTTCATCCAGGCTATTTTGAACTTCTGTGTGAAGCTGTGCATTATATAGCGCAGTTGCTGCTTGGGAAGCGAAACTTTGCAAAAGAAGCAAATCCGTTTCACTTAGGCCATCTTCTACATCAAAACAGTGAAATGTCATAACCCCCATCGTTTTTGTTCCAAGTGCTACAGGAACAGACAAAATGGATTTAATAGTAGGGCTATTTTGGTGAGCCTTCGTAATGAATTCAAGATTCTCCTCACTTAAATTTGCCATGCTATTATAAATTTCTTCCGTTGAGGTAATTAACCTTATATCGCCATCCCTGAACACCTTTCCTGTAATGGACTCACCTATGTTAACTTTAAAAAATTTAATGTTTTCATTAAAACCTACATATGTCTTTACGATCAGCTTATCCGAGATCGCATCATACATTTGTATATATCCAGCCTCTGCTGTTTCGACAATCTTCAATGCAGAGTGCATAATTTTTTTAAGTACTTCATCCAATTCAAGCGTCGAATTAATTGCGCGAAAGCTTTCCATTAGATTCACCACATGGTTTTGGGCTTTTTGATTTTCCCTACTTAATTGTTTGAGCAACGCCTCATTTTGTTCCATTCATTCTCCCCCTTGTTGAATTCAACAACTTTCTCTCCATAACTTTGTTTGTCTGCACATGTGCATGACATTTCTGAAATTATATAATATTCAATAAATATTGAGTATAGAAAACGCTTACTTTTTCTTGATTAAACAATTATCATACTCGAAAAATTGTTTATTCCAATCATTTTCTTATATTCATATAGCTACATTCACATTGGATGAGTAAATTTCAGGGGGAGGTTATTTATGAAAAATAAACAAGTTCCTAATAAAAAGAGGCATATCATTCTTTCTTTGCTTTTTTTAGGGTGGTGTTTATCCTATCTTGACAGAATGGCAATGAATGTTGGAATTGTGGAAATTGCAAAAGACTTTAATCTTAGTCCGTCTGTAATGGGTGTTGTACTGAGTAGTTTTTTTGCCGGTTATGCATTAATGCAATTACCTGGGGGGTGGCTTGCCGATAAATTCGGTTCCAGAAAGGTCATTGTAATCTCCATTGTTTTATGGTCTTTATTTACCGTTTTTACCGGCATGGCCTGGTCTTTAATGTCGATGATCATTATTCGTTTCATGTTCGGTCTTGGTGAAGGCGGATATCCTGCTGCAAGTTCAAAAGCGATAGCGGATGTCTTTCCAAAGAAAGAACGGACAAGTGCTCAAACGATCATGATGTCATCGAATTCACTTGGAGGTGTGATTGCTCCTTTAATCGCCACCCCGTTACTTGTATGGATCGGCTGGCAAAACCTCTTTTTTGCGATTGGAATTTTAGGTCTCTTTGTTGCAGCCCTACTCTGGTATTATTTAAGTCCGCAAAATATGCAGGTAGAACTAGTGGAGGAAGAAACAGTCCAAAAAGCATCCTTTAAAGATGTGTTAAAAATTCCTACAAGTTGGCAGTTGGCCATTATGTGGTTTGGCGTAAGTACGGTCATTTGGGGGCTTATCTCATGGATGCCGCCATATCTTGTAGATGTTAGAGGCCTTGATTTGATGTCGATGGGGATGCTGACATCCATTCCGGCTCTTGCTGGGGCTGTAGGAGTTATCGTCGGCGGGCAGCTGATTAAATCTTTATTAATGGGAAAAGAGAAATACCTTGCGATTATAAGCTTTATCATCATGATCGGATCTCTTTATTTATTATTCAATGCGCCGTCAGTCACTCTCGTTATTATTTACCAATCTATCTGTATGCTTTTCCACGGACCAATTGTAGCAATCATCTTCAGCCTTCCGCATAAATTATTCTCAAAAAACGTGATTGGGTCTACTTTTGGAATGATTAATCTTGGCGGAATGATCGGAGCATTCCTCGCACCAATGGTTATGGGCTATTTAATTGAAGTATTTGATGGAATCTATGCCTCTGCATTTCTGTACATCATTGCCTGTGCCGTTTTAGGAATTATCGCTGCAGCTGGTCTAAAACCGAATCGACCTGCTTCGGGCGGAAGAAAGCAGGAAGCTCAAAACTTAGAAACGATTTAAATACCGAATGGACATGCATTGATCAGCCATGTCCATTTTATAAATAGGGAGATTATCAAATGTTATTAGACAATTTAATGAAAAGATTAGATGAAAAAAAGGAGCGCATTATTGAAATCCGCCGCTATCTCCATGAACATCCGGAGCTTTCCTTTCAAGAAGAGCAGACAGCCAAGTATATTCAGGATTTTTATGAAGACGTTCCAGTCGATTCAGTTGAAACAAACTTTGGGGGCGAACGTGGTGTCGTTGTAACGATTCAAGGGGCAAAACCGGGAAAAACAATTGCCATTCGCGCTGATTTCGATGCGTTGCCGATCCAGGAAGAAACCGGTCTTCCTTTCGCTTCAAAAAATGAGGGAGTCATGCATGCATGTGGCCATGACGGTCATACAGCCTATATGCTAGTATTGGCGCAAACGTTAGCGGAGTTTAAAAATGAATTAAAAGGTACGATTAAAGTAATTCATCAACCCGCAGAAGAAGCTCCCCCAGGTGGCGCAATCGGTATGATTAATGCTGGTGTTCTTGATGGCGTTGATGCCATCATCGGCATCCATGTTATGAGCAACATGAAGACAGGTCATATTTATTACAGAAGCGGGAACACGCAAACAGGCAGATCCTATTTTAAACTCGTCGTTCAAGGTAAAGGCGGACATGGATCATCCCCGCATCTTGCAAATGATGCAATTATTGCCGCAAGTTCATTTGTCATGAATCTGCAAACAATCGTCAGCCGCCGCATTAACCCATTTGATACAGCCTCCGTTACGATCGGGAATCTGGACGGGAAAGGTACTTTTAACGTGATAAAGGATTCCGTGACAATCGAAGGTGATGTTCGTACAATGACCCCTGAAACCCGGGAAATAGTAGAATCTGAAGTTCGTGCTTTTACCGAAGGACTGGAAAAATCATTTGGCGTCACATGTCATCTAGATTACCTCAACGACTACCCTGTTCTGAATAATCATCCTGTAGTAACGGAACTTGTACGTCAGGCTTTGGAGCTGGCAGCCATTCCTGAAGTGGAGGCCGTTTTAGAAACACCGCCACTGCCGCCTTCAGAGGATTTTGCCTATTATCTTGAAAAAGTACCGGGCTGTTTCTTCTATGTCGGTGCGATGCCAGCGTCAGGTGAAGCATATCCGCATCATCATCCTAAATTTGATATTAATGAAGAAAGCCTCGTTATAAGTGCCAAAGCAATGGCTGCTGTCGTCGCTTCTTACTGTGACGGAAGCGACACTTAAAAAAGAAAGCATTGAACTTATGCTTCTGCGCTGTTTCATAAAAGTTATGTTAGCCAATAGTGCCTCTTGATATTTCAAGGGGCGCTTTTTCTCGTATTGCTCATTTTTACATTTAGACATATAGTGTATAATTTACAGTATATTTTTCCTGAAACATTTTGTCCATTTAATACAATAACAAAAGGATTTCCTTAAGTTCGTTATAATCAGTCTATAAAAGGCACATCGATATTTAATTGTTGCGGTTGTGATGAAGTACTTGGAGAGGATAGACATCTATGAAAATAACGCGAATCATTAAATATAATTTAATCCGGCTGTTTCGACTTAAATCGGGTCCCCATCAAGTTGCGTCAGGGGTAACGATTGGGTTTATTCCTAGCTGGCTACCTACATTCGGACTCGGCCCCGTTCTTTCCGTCGGTATGGCACGGTTCCTAAAGGCGAATACCATTTCTGCCCTTGTCGGCGGTGTCCTGGGTACTTTTATTTGGCCTCTGCTTTTCTTTTTAAATTATAAGGTCGGGAGTTTACTACTCGATCGAAATACAAAAGTCGATGAACTCGATGAAGTAGAATACATAGATGCGATTGAACATACGTATACCGGCATTGTAAATTCCCATTCGAGTGGATTCACCTTTCTAACAGGGGCCATGTGCAATATACTAATCTCCTCGATTTTCATTTACATCATGGTATATATCATGTTTAAGACGTATCGGGTGAGGATTTTAAATAAAATCAGATGAGGTTGGCATTCTACCGTGTTACTTGGCAGAATTCGGGAAATGTTATAAAATGACTTTTTAAATTAAAGAGATAAGCAAGGTGATAAAATGCCCTACAGGGGAAGATTATTGGCAGTTGGAATAGTGCTCTTATTTAACGTAATCCGTTATTTCTATTATCATCAGTATTTAGCCTTGCCTTTTAACTGGACATTTTTTATTTTAACGGCTATTTTTGTGAGTATCGCCTGGTGGGCCGGAAAGCAATTTGATAAGGTCAAATACTTATCAGAAAGAGATCCGTTAACCGGTACATATAACCGGCGGATGGTAGAGCAATACTTTTACAGGGCTGTAAAGATATGCGATATAAAGAAACAATCATTAGGTGTCATCATGCTGGACCTCAATAAATTCAAGGAAATAAACGATGAATACGGTCACCATAAAGGCGATGAACTGCTCGTACAAGTTGCCGCAGCATTAAATAAATTTATCGGGAAACATGATTTAGTTGCAAGATGGGGTGGCGATGAATTCATCGTTCTCGTAGATAATATGAAGGAAAACTCGGCCGACGATTACGTAAAAGAACTCCAACGAGCGATTACGCTGCAAAATGCCGAGAGCTTTTCGAATGTTGAGGCTTCCGTCGGATATGCCATCTATCCTCAGCACGGAAAAACCTTTCAAAAACTTATCCAGGAAGCGGATGCGTACATGTACAAGGATAAGAAGGACAGGTAACAATGATGTTCCTGATTTCACAACCGCCCCTCATTTTGTCAGGGGTTTTTTGTTATTTAAGGGGTTCAAATGGATGAAGGAGCCCGGTACAATACCGGACTCATTTCACCAATGTTAGTTGGCTTCTTCTTATTTAAGCTTCATAGTTTCTGCAATTAGTTTCGGTAAATCCGTATTGTCGTGGAATCCTACAAATTTCTGCGATTGAGGTCCATAAACATAAAGCGGAATATCTGCAGCCGTATGATTTGTGCTTGTCCAGCCGATAGATGCATGATTACTTACTATTGTGTTAATGGCATAGGATGCATCTTTCGCTTCCTTGATATAGTTAACATCACTCTCACTTAATGTAAGTCCAGTATGACTTTTCACTACTTCACGAACGTTTGAACGATCGCTGTTTAACTTGCTTGCCATAGTGTCCCCAGTTGCTGTGACATTTTGTAAAACACTTACTTTCGATCCTCCAGTTGTCATACCACCTGTGTCATGATCACCCGCAACTACAACTAAAGTTTTTCCGTCTTTTTTGGCAAAATCCATAGCTTTTTCAACTGCTTTTTCAAAAGCTGCTACATCCGACATTGCCCAAGCCGCATCATTGTCATGTCCTGCCCAGTCAATCTGGCTTCCTTCCACTACTAGGAAGAATCCATCCTTATCTTCTTCTAAAACATCAATTGCTGCTTCTGTCATATCAGCAAGGCTAGGTTCTTCTGTATCGCCGCGCTGTAATTCAGGAGCCAGTGAACCACCAGCGAATAGACCAAGTAGTTTATCGCCATCTTCCACATTTAAATCACTTACATTTGCTAATTCGTCTCTTGTCTCTACAAATTCAAAACCTTTTTCTTCGGCTTCTTTAATAAGATGACGCTCCTCTTGATGTCCACCTTCAGATTTTGGCAGGAAGTTGCTTTTACCTCCACCAAGCATAACATCTACATCACTATCAACAAGCTGTCTCGAAATTTCTGCTTCTTTGTTTCGGCTATCAACATGGGCAGCGAAAGCAGCAGGGGTAGCATGGCTAATCGTTGAAGTAGCGACTAATCCTGTCGATTTGTCATTTTTTTCAGCTGCTTCTAGAATCGTTTCAATCTTGTTTCCTTCTGCATCAAGTCCAATGACACCATTATTTGTTTTAATGCCAGTTGCCATCGCTGTACCGGCAGCTGCAGAATCGGTAGTATCGGAGTTTGCCGAATACGTCGTAAACATTCCTTTCAAATGTTCCTCCCAAATCGCTTTCTCACCTTTATATGTACGATAATTCGCAGCGTAGTCCGCACTAAATCCGTCCGGAATCATATAGATAACATTTTCCACTTTTCCATTATTACCATTCCCATTACCGGCATTTTCCGGTTTAGCAGCCTCTGTTGTTCCAAGGTTTAACCCGGAAAAAGCTAGAGCTCCAGTTAGAGCGACAACACTTAGTTTTTTATACATTTTATCTCTCCTCCTCTTGTCTTCAAAACTAAGCTTAATAGAAAAATATTGATGAGGGGTTAATGTACGGTAAATAGTTATTAAGAAAATTCGAATAAATGTGAAGAGGAACTTGGATTGTAAAGTACAGACGAACTTAAACTCTATAGATCGATTTCCATTTCTTTTATAAATGAAAGAACTGCTTTTCCAAATCTTTTGTTGACTCTTTTCTACTTGCTCTTTTTAATGGAAAAAGCGCTCCCCTTTTTCAAGGGAAGCGTATGATTGCCGATATACGTATCAACACAACAACCGGCTTACTGAGTTATCTCCGTCGACTCGGCTAATTTCATTAAATAGTACTGTTCTTCCCTAGCCATGTGGTCAGCCATGGACGCAGAAAATGATCCTAACACTTCTGCGGTTAACTCCATTTCTTCAAGTTCATTTAAAAAAGTTTTAAATAAACCCATTTCCACTTCAACCTCAGAGTTAAATCGGGTTAACGCCGGGAACTTCTGTATATTCGTACGTAAATAGCCTGTTAGTTCCACTGCTTTCAAATAAAACTGATCAAAGTGTTTTGTAAAGGTACTGCTTTTTTCCTTTAGTCTTTTCTCTACACCATCCAATCGGTCATTAATGGCCCCTGCATGACCGGATGCATCTACGAGCCAGATGAGATGATGATGTAATTCGTGGAATATTGGCGGTATTCCTCCCTGCTTGAGATAGTTTAATATACGTAAATATTCTTCTAATTCGTTCACCATATGATTTAAGAAAGTAGGTGTTAAATGGATTTTCATTTCGCTCGTTATGTGCCGTTCAATTATCGATAGTTTGAAGGTCCTTAATTGAATTACCGCTTCTTCAACATTATTAGCGAAAAGAAGCACATTGGATTCGTTAAGTGATACTACTTGAGAAAGAAGTTGATCGAATTCCTGTATAAAGGATGCAGCTCTAGAAATATCCTCTATTTCAGAAGGATAAAGTGAATCATAGATAAATCGTGAATGATCTCCCAGCACCTGAAGCCAAAACTGATGTTCAAAAACAGCACTCTTCATATAATTTTCCACGCTATTTACATCCCCTTTTTTACACTGGTATTCAATTTATTCAGCTTGAAATCAATTTATGAGAGATATTGAAGGGGCTCCTAATAAAGAAAGCGCAATTCCTTTTTCAAAAATTGCGCCGATTGTTGAAGATTGTTATTTAACTAAAGCCCCCTGAATAATTGACTTACCTTTCCAACTCTATAATATTTAACCCTTCGGAAGCTTTTGGTGCTTCAAAAAATTTAGTAACATACATAAACGTCTCTTCTGTATCAAAAGCTGCTCTTTCGGGTTGTTCATTACGTCGTTGTGCAATTTGCCGTAAGCATTGCTCGTTATTTAAATTCAGGAAAATTAGTTGGTGGTTTGCATTGATTTCTAATACTATATCCATAAACCACTTTCGCTGTTTTTGAGTGTTACCCGGAAAATCCATCACTACATTAGTCCCAACACTTAATATATTTTGGACAAGTTTTTTTACCATTGGCTTGAACTGAGCTGAGAATTTTAGATAGTCCTCAAATGTTGATATCTGATTGGGATAAAGAGATGAAAGCCATTCATCCTCAGATAACAGTACCGCCTGTTTTTCTATAGCCAGTTGTTTAGATTTAGTAGATTTTCCTGCACCCATTTTTCCACAGAAGAAATAGAGTGTTCCTAATTGTTTCATATTTTTATCCCCCGGACTTATTTTTTTGGTTGTTGCACCCCTTGAAAAACTATAATTTACTACCTGGTTTACATAGCTATAGTAACTGTCCTCTTTAAGTATAATTCTTCAGTTTCAATTATTAATATCTAAATCTAAAAAATCCATTCTTTTCTTTTTAAAATGTTTTTTGTATTAGGAACCCTGTAAGACCTAGTTACTTTGCCCAACAATATGGCTATAAAATGCAAAATATGACAGTAATAAGCCTTAAGTCTTAATCTAGATAACCTAACTATATTACCTCCATTCACATACTGTAATAATGAATAACTTTGGAAGGAGGTGTTTCTATGAATAATCAAAATAGTATTGTTGGAATTTTCCTTGGATTTCTCACAGGTGTAATATGGCTGCTACTATCCTTATTAGGGTTCATTACTGATTTTTTGGTATTAATCGGTCTAGGTGGAGCTCTTGGAAATATTTTAAACATTCTAATTGCTTTAATTGGCTTCCTAACTTTTATTTGGTTTGGAATATGCCTATTCAAGAAAGCGTGGCACCATTGCAAGTGGCATAAACCCGGATGCTAATGGATCATTATAATCTTGACAACAACCATTTTGTTGAGGCATCTAATAATTAAAATACCTGCTGACAGTCTTTTTAGTAAGAGGCCGTTTTTTATCGTTTTAAAAAAGACCAAATCACATATGATTTGGTCTTTTATGCGGATTCCAATTTTGGATTTTTTTATTCTCCCCCACTAACGTTTAATCTGCAACATCTACTTTTAACGAATATGGCGTTAAAGATCAACACTCAATTAAAGAGCCTGTAAGTTGAATCGTAGTAATGAATAAATGTACTTCCTGATTAGATGTACTTCTTGCTTCAGCAGTGTTGCTTAACATCTTACATAACTAATCAGGGCAAGTATCCCCCATAGCTTTTTCCCTAAGCATAAATTGGTTATATGTCTAAATTTCAAAGGAGTGTATCTTAACTGATGCGAAATATGGAACAAATGCATTATGGCCAAAATACTAGAGGGATTCAAAATTGTTTATACCGCTTCACGTATATGTGGCTTAGGAACAATGACAACTTTTGGTTTTACTTAACAGCTGTCGGAGAATCAAGGGTTTATGGTTTTAGATTTTTCGGTGGAAGATGGAATCAATATTCGATTGCTTTAAGTGATATTGTTTCCTACCATTGTTCTCCCCCAACTCCAACTTTATATTAGAACTGCTCATAAAGGAAAAAACCGCCTTCATATATCTGAAAGGCGGTTTTATCATTAGAAATTGAATTATTTCTTTTTATTCTCCAAAATAGTTATTAAATTTATTAAAAGGCACTCTTCATCTGATTATAAAGAAAAAAAGGAAAAAATTCGATTGATTTTAATCGGAATGCAGTATTGGATAATAAATTTGTCTACTACCATACATACTACAGTTGAGGTGGATTAATGACGATTGTACGATTAGGATATGTTGCGATGAGTATGGAGCTAAAAAATGCTTCTCCGTCTCAAACGATGACATTTACTCAATTTCAAAAAATTAAGGACCGTGAAGCGGCCATACGAAAATTAGAGCGGATTGCACTGAAAAATTTAGAAAATACATTTAGGCTATTAAAACATAATGTCTTCAAGGAAATTCATTTTTATCGGTTAACCTCTCGATTGATTCCTCTAGCGAACCATGAAGAACTGCCTGATTGGAATTATATAAAACCCTTATTAGAGAAGTTAACTGAAATTGGTGAGTACGCAACAAAACATAATATACGAATTGATTTTCATCCTGATCATTTTGTCGTTGTGAATTCACCTAAAATAGAAGTAGTCAAAAACTCTTTAAAAACGTTAAAGATGCATTATTTATTGTTAAAGGGAATGAAAATCGATCCGACACACCGGTGTGTTCTTCATGTTGGTGGCAACTATAAAGAAACCGAAAATTCCCTGGAGCAATTCGTTGATAATTGGATGGATGTTCCAAGAGCAATTCAAAAAATGATTATCCTTGAAAATGACGATACTTCTTTTACAGTTGATGATACGCTATATTTGTGTGAAAAATTAGAAATACCTCTTGTATTTGATTACCATCACCATCTTGCTCATCATTATAATGAAAAATGGGATGATAAGTGGAACCGAATTGTAGCTACTTGGAAGGATTCCCCGTTGCCAATAAAAATGCATATTTCAAGTCCTAAAAACGAGAAAGAATTCCGCCATCATTCTGATTATGTGGACGTAGACATGTTTTTCAGATTTTTAAATGAAATCAAAGGAACAGTACCGGAAATACATTGTATGATTGAGGCAAAAAAGAAAGATGACGCGTTATTTCATTTGATGGAGGAAATAAAACTTCGTGAAGATGTTGAAATCATTGACGGTTCATCTTTTTATTTAAAGTGACAATAACTGAAACTGCTCACAGAAAAAAGCTGAAATGTTGAAGGAAATATACAACAAGCCCCCACCTCCATTAGTTGGGGCTATTTGACGATTGCAATCATTTAAATATAAACACATTTAAGTTAGGATAGCCCTCTCTAAAAGGGGCATCAATATAAAAAGGAGGTGAATGGATGAAAGATCGAATAGTCAAGTGGTTGTTGGTTACGGGGTTTGTATTTTGTTTGCCTATAACAGTTATCATGAGCGTTTATGCGAACGAGGGACACTTGGCAGATGGCGCAAGGCAATGGTTGAAAGCTGACTTACAGGTTAATGCGGAACAAGATTTATCTGACACTATAGGAGTAACTAAGATTTCCGTGCGGAATCCTGAGCAGCCTGTTGACCTAAGAATTCTACAACAACGGTATCCAGAAATATTTTTCTTACAAGGTCCTACAGATCAAAAACGAATTGCTTTAACTTTTGATGATGGTCCTGATCCTCGATTTTCAAATGATGTATTAGATGTATTAAAACAGTACAATGTCCCAGCAACATTCTTCGTATTAGGTTCAAAAGCCGGTGCTAACCCTGAAATTGTCAAGCGAATGCAAAACGAGGGGCATGTAATCGGAAATCATACCTACGCCCACCCTAACCTTGTCGAAGAAGCTGACCTCGGAACGCTTGAGAGGGAAGTAACGAGAACGGAAGATGCTCTTAACGAAATTATTGGTTACCGGACAAAATTATTTAGACCACCTTATGGCTTCCTATACAATGAATTAGTCGAGAAGCTTGGGAAAATGAACTATAACGTAATTGCCTGGGATATTGATTCGTTGGATTGGCAGGAAGATCCGCCAGAAGTTATTGCTTCGCGAGTAGTAGACAACATTCATCCAGGCGCGATTATTCTCATGCATGATGGTGCAGAATCGACTGGGGATCGAACGAATACAATCTTATCACTTCAACAAATTATTCCAAAACTGCAAGAGCAAGGCTATGAATTTGTCACAGTTCCAGATTTGTTGAGTATTCCATTTGAGAAATAAAACTGCATTTACCTGTATTACTATATCGAGCAAAAAAAGACGCCTTCTTAATAAGAAAGCGCCTTTTGCATGTTTTATAGAGATATCAGGGGGCTCACCCCTATACCCGTTTCGTTGTATTTATTTAATGTACGATGTTAATGGAGCATAATAGAGCCGCCATCAACCATCAATGTTTGACCTGTTATATATTTAGAGTCTTCTGAAGCTAAAAAGACAGCAGCACGTCCGATATCTTGTTCCGGATCACCGAATTTCCCCATCGGAATACCTGCAAGTACCCCTTGATAATATTCCGGCTGTGCTTTGGCCCATGCTTGTACACCTTCCGAATTGGCGATTGGTGAAATCAGGTTCGCTGTAATACCATCTGCACCAAATTCATTTGCTACGACACGCGTAATCCCGCGAATCGCTTCTTTCGCTGCGGCATAGGCAGCTTGTGTTTTATGCCCTTTTAACCCGGCACCTGAAGCAAAGTTAATAATATTACCACGAGTTTTCTTTAAATGTGGAATAGCAGCCTGCATTAAATACCATGTAGGATAGAAGCCTGTATCCATTGACAATGCTAAATGTTCTGGAGTTGTTTCAAGGAATGGTACTTGTTTAGAAGCATGTGCATTATTCACTAACACATCTAAACGACCATATTTCTCGACAACTTGTTCCACGACATTTTTTAGTTGATCATGCTTTGTTAAATCAAATTCAATAAAGCTAGATTGTGGTGAGTGTTGCTGTAATTCCGCTAATACGTTTGCGCCGGCTTCCGGATTGAGATCAACTGCCACAACAATTGCTCCCTCTTTCACCATTGCACGACCTATACCAGCGCCAATACCGCCTGCACCACCTGTAATGATCACTACCTTGTCTTTTAATTTCAATACAATTTCTCCTTCTCAGAAAAATCACAAACCTAACGTGATTGTTCCCAGTATCTTTAATAAATTTTTGTTACTAACAAATTAAATATACAGCTTCATGATTTAAGAGGCAAATTATTGTATGCAAATTGAGAACAACTTTACCTTACTCCCCCTCCCCCTTTATTAATTATAATTATTTTAGACAGATTTTTTCTATAAACAGATTACAACCCCTCCCGCCTGATTTATCAGGGGGCGCTATTACTCTTTTGTCTCAGCCACCGCCTTAGCTTAGTAACTGTCCAAAACAACGAAACATGATATAAAGAAAAATCCCCATCTTTTGTTAATGATGAGGATTTTGCGTGTTCTTATATTTTCCAGCACTGTATTAATGTAATAATAAAAAACCAGAATACCGTTCCAAGGAAATATTTAGAAATAATATCTTCAAATGTTGGTAAAACCTTCGGGGGGTGAATTAAATCAAACATTTTTATAAAAGAACTCTAATTATTTCTCGACAGTCTTCTTGTGAGTTTTCCATTCAATTCCACTAGAAACACATCCAAAACTTACTATTAATAAAAGAACAAATAGCGTATTATGCAACCAATTTGGCATAAGAAAACCTCCCTTAATTCTATTCTTTGTATTTTCCCCCTAATGATCTTGCCTCATTGGTACAATAAAAAAGTAGGTTGCCGGCAACCCTCTTTGGTACCAATACACCCGTTCCAAACAATGGTCATAGTCGCAGACATTTAATACATTAAGAGTACCGACACTACAATTTTATTGAAAAAACCATCAGTAGTAGGCAATGTCATTTGAAATTATCCTTAGCTTTTACTACTTGAAACAGTAAACTCTTGCAGATTCTCAGAGCTAAGACTGTAAGAAGCTATTTTCTTCTTCCACTGCTTGACTACATCAATGTGCTCATCGTATGTGTAAACAAAGAAATTTATTTCTTTGTTTTTACTCTTTGCGTTGATGACAAAGGGAACAACATTACTATCAGGATTTAGAAATAAATCTTCACTTCCCGGGAAGATATGATGTCTCTCTAAAAAATTTGCTTCATTAAAATAATTAGTAAATCTTATTTTTTCTTCTTCTCCAACGCTCTTTCCGTTAAAGGTTACAATAATATCCTTTGAATCTAGTTTTGGATGCAGTGCATATTTACTCACAACCCATGCTACAACCGCACTTGGTGGACTTGTTAACATTTTAATAAGTATTCCTACAATTAGAATCAAAACAGCCGTCCATGTCATATCTATTCACTCCTTGGAATATTTCTCGATATATAATTTTGTATTTTAAAAAGTACACATCTGTCTTCCAAATATCTTCACAGCAGAACTCGTCCCTATTCTAGAAGCACCTGCTTCAACCATTAATTTTATATCCTCTTTATTACCTACTCCTCCTGATGCTTTAATGCCAACATTTGGTCCAACCGCTTTTCTCATTATCGCAACATCTTTAACAGTAGCACCATGCAAGGAAAATCCCGTTGAAGTTTTGACATAGTCTGCACCAGCTCTTACAGCCAATCTACATGCTCTTTCTTTTTCATCATTTGTTAATAAACAAGCCTCAATAATAACTTTTACTAAGGCTTTTCCACTTGCTGCATTAACAACTGCGCGAATATCATTTTCAACTAGTGAATCGTTTTTATTTTTTAGTGCACCGATATTAATAACTGTATCTATTTCAGTTGCCCCATTTTCAATTGCATTTACAGTCTCAAATGCCTTTGTTTCCGGGGTGTTTCCGCCTAAGGGAAATCCTATAACCGTACAAACATTCACATCTGAATCATGTAAAAGTTCTGAAGATAATCTTACCCATACAGGATTTACACATACAGATGCAAAGCCATATTGTTTGGCTTCTTTACATAAATTCACTATTTCTACTTCTGTAGTAGTAGGTGAAAGTAACGTATGATCGATTAATTTTGCAAAGTCCATCTATTTATCAGCCTTTTCAATTTTAGTTTTTTGCTAACTTTCTTTAATTACACGGATTTTTTAAACTTAATGCCTTCTTTTCCTTATACAGGAGTATATCCGTCTTCCTATAACCCTTTTTCTAAATTTGTTTCTCTTAAAAGTTGTGAAAAAGTAATACATTTTTAAAACCATAAAATTAGCCTACCACCATCTTAAAGAGTTCCCATCCTTTAATGACCATCCAATCCGATGTTTTTTCAGCCATCCATTTACCATTTAATAACAAAAGAATCATGAACAATTCATGATTCTTTTGAAGTATTATGATTATAGTTGTTTAAAGAAATTGACATGCTTCAGCAAACCGTTTAATTCCCTCGGCAATTGATTTTTCATCTTCCCTAGCGAATGTAAATCGTACATATCCTTTTTTAGAACCCATTGTTGAGCCGGGAACATAGATTACACCTCTTTTAATGGATTCCTCTAGTAATTGCATTTCATTGTAGTCTTTTTTGAGTTTAACCCATATGTGAATACCGCCCTCTGGAATAGAGAATTCTACCTGATCCTTTAAATAAAAATTAAGACTTGTAACTATTTGATTTCTCCGTTTTTCTAATTCTTTCCTCAATTTTTCAATATGAGACTGAAAATTCGAGGATTCCATAAAATCGTTTGCAATCCATTGTGTAAAGCTAGAATGGCCAAAGTCTATTTGTTGTTTTGCATCAGATAATCTCTCAATTACTGATTTTGGCCCTATAATCCAGCCAATCCTTAACCCCGAAGCAACAATTTTTGACAAAGAGCTAATATATAAGACATTCCCGTGAACATCCATTGACTTTAGTGTAGGAATCTTATTTCCAGTAAATGATGTTAAACTATAAGGATCATCTTCTACTACAGGGATTCCATGTTCAGAGGATATTTCCAAAATCGCTTTACGTTGTGTTTCATTTAGCTGAGATCCTGTAGGATTATGATAATCAGGATTTAAAAAAATCATTCTAATGCGATGCTTTTTATACAACGACAGTAAATATTCGGGATTTATGCCGTCCTGATCTACAGGCAAATAATATACTTTTAAACCTGCAGATTTAAAAATTGGGAGATTATACGTATAAGAAGGATCTTCTATTGCAACTGCGTCTCCGGGCTTTAACAAACACTGTACGACTAAATGTAACGCTTGTTGTGCCCCGGATGTAATCAGAATCGAAGAAGGATTTGTTTCAATTCCCCGATACTTATTTACATGTTCTGTAAGAGTATTCCTTAAAATAGCGCTCCCTTGAGGATGATCATATCCCAAGCTACCAATGAAGGATCTTGTTGAAGTAATTTCTCTTAAAAAATTCATTGGAAAAAGGTCCTGTGACAGTTCTCCGCTAGCTAAATTAATTAATTTATGATCTACCGTTTCATTTCTTATTCGTTGCGTAACAGGTAGATTGGGCAAAAAAGACCCTGCCTCGATATATCTATTCCAGCTAGGAATACGTTTCTTGGCTAGACCCCAAATATCTTTACTAATCGTAGTTCCGCTTCCTCTATTTCTTTCAATGAGTCCATTTGCTTCCAATTCATCATAAGCGGCAACTACCGTACTCCTGTTAACATTCAGTTCCTTTGCTAAATATCTTTCAGATGGCAACGGTTTATCGGGTGGAAATGTACCATCTGCTATTCCACTTTCAATATATTCTGCAAGTTGTTTATATATTGCTTTTTTCGCTGTTCTGTCCGGTCTCCAATCCATCTGTAACACTCCTTATTTCCGTATTTCCCTAATTAGTGATTCATATAAAATTACTATATTCTATTTCATTTGGACTCAAAAATAACCATCCATTCCATTGTGTTTTTAGCCAACCACATTCTTTTTAAAGCTGCTTTCAACAGCTCAATTCTCGAACAAAACCATTAGTGGCGCTGATTATTATGCAATGGAATTTAAAAAATGAGTAAAAAATTTATTTCCTCGTTTTAGAACATTTTGTGATAGATTTTGTATTTTCTTGCCTTTCAAATTTAGCGCAACTAATATGATTACGAGTTGTGTATCTTGTAACGCATAAACCAATTATTAGCCTATGAAATACCAAGATTACGTGAAAGGATATTGCCTATGGAAAAGGTTGGGGAATTTCATTCTCACTTATTCAATTTTTATTTGTAACGTTTCAATTAATTTTACTTAACAGTAAGGGAAGGATTTTCTGTATGAAAATTAAATGGCCATTTTTAGTATCAATGATCTTGCTTACTGTTTTTCTTGTTGGTTGTGAACCATTAACGGTTCTGGATCCGAAAGGACCAATGGCTGCAAGACAAGCAAGTGATATCATGTTATCTATTGGAATCATGGCAGTTGTTGTCATAGTTGTTCTTGTTATTTTAGTGTATATCTTGGTCAAGTATCGCGCATCAAAACAACCATATGATTATGAACCACCTCATGTCGAGGCAAATATTTGGGTAGAAGTGATTTGCATAGGGATTCCAATACTAATTGTAGCCTATCTATCATTTGTTTCTGTTCAAAGTAACTATATTGTAGAATCTGCACCAACAGGTTATGAAGATAAGGAACCATTAGTTGTATATGCTTCTACTTCAGACTGGAAATGGCACTTTAGCTATCCGGAGCAAGGAATTGAAACAGTAAACTACTTATATATTCCAACGGATCGACCTCTTGAGTTTAGACTTTACTCTTATGGTCCGATTACAAGTTTCTGGATTCCACAGCTTGGCGGACAAAAATATGCGATGGCCGACATGGTCACAACTTTACACTTAGCAGCTGACGTTCCGGGAGAATATGTTGGACGAAATGCTAACTTTAGTGGTAAAGGTTTCGCAGAAAATATATTCAATGTCACAGCAATGTCTCAGCAGGAATTCGATGAATGGGTTAAAGAAGTTTATGAAACTGCTAAACCTTTAACAGAAAGCACTTTCAATAAATTATTAGAGCCTGGTCATTTAGGACAAATGACCTTTACAGGTACACATCTAGAATTCAGTCCTGCACCTGAACATAATCACGATTCAGTTACAGATGAAGCTGAACATGATGAACAGTCACACAATGAATCAAATGAAGAATCTGACCACAGTGGTCATTAGTTAAAATAGAAAAACTAGATTCAAAGATTACTCTTTTAATCTAGAGAGGAGAATAAAGATGGAATTCTTTGAACGTTTCGCCATACCTCATCCTAGTCCAATGATTTATGCATCAATGGTTGCAATTGCTTTAGTATCGATTGGGATTGTTATTGGAATCACATATTTTAAAAAATGGGGTTATTTATGGCGTGAATGGTTGACAACGGTTGACCATAAAAAGATCGGGCTTTTGTACCTTTTTTCTGCCCTGATTATGCTTTTCCGTGGTGGAGCTGATGCGGTTCTAATGCGTGCCCAGCTCTCTTCACCCGAGATGAAAATTTTGGATGCACAACATTACAATGAAATCTTTTCAACACACGGGATTGTAATGATCATGTTCATGGCAATGCCATTTATCTTTGCCTTTATGAACTTAGTCGTACCATTACAAATTGGTGCACGCGACGTCGCATTCCCTCGTTTAAACGCACTCAGCTTCTGGTTATTCTTTGCAGGCGCAATGTTATTTAACATTTCATTCGTTATCGGTGGTTCTCCAGATTCAGGTTGGACATCATATTTCCCTCTTGCCGGAAATGAGTTCAGTACATCAGTGGGAACTAACTATTACATGTTAGCTCTTCAAATTTCCGGGATTGGTTCCCTAATGACAGGGATCAATATGATGACGACAATTTTAAAAATGAGAGCACCCGGTATGACATTAATGAAAATGCCAATGTTTACTTGGTCTGTTTTTATTGCCAATGTAATCATCGTGTTCGCATTCCCAGTATTAACAATTGCTTTGTTAATGGGTACAACCGATCGTTTATTCGACACAAACTTCTTTACCTCTACAAATGGTGGTATGGATATGCTTTGGGCAAACTTCTTCTGGGTTTGGGGACACCCAGAGGTTTACATTTTAATCTTGCCTGCTTTCGGTCTTTACAGTGAAATTATTTCAACGTTCTCGAGCAGAAACCTGTATGGTTATAAATCGATGGTTGGTTCAATGGTGTTGATCTCCTTACTATCATTCTTAGTATGGACTCACCACTTCTTTACAATGGGTCAAGGTGCTTTCACTAACAGTATCTTCTCTATTACAACAATGGCGATTGCTGTTCCAACTGGTGTTAAAATCTTTAACTGGTTATTTACGATGTGGAAAGGGAAAATTCGTTTTACTGTACCAATGCTGTACTCTATAGGATTTATCCCATTATTTACAGTTGGTGGAGTTACAGGTGTTATGCTTGCCATGTCAGCCGCGGACTATCAATATCATAATACAATGTTCTTGGTAGCACACTTCCACAACACTATTATTCCTGGTGTCGTATTTGCTATGCTGGCCGGATTAACTTATTATTGGCCGAAATTCTTCGGTTACATGTTAAATGAAAAAATTGGTAAGTTGACTTTCTGGTTACTTACAGTAGGTTTTGTACTTTCTTTCTTCCCAATGTATATCACTGGGTTAGACGGTCAAGCACGTCGTATGTACACTTACTCAGAAGCAACTGGCTTTGGACCATTAAACATGGTTTCTTTCGTTGGTGCTGCATTGATGGCAATTGGGTTCGTAACACTCGTTTATACAATTTACTATAGTTACAAAAACTCACCGCGAAACATCGGTAGTGACCCATGGGATGCTCGCTCATTAGAATGGGCTACTCATACGCCGATTCCAGAATATAATTTTGCAAGATTACCTTATGTTACATCAAGTGAAGCATTCTGGGATGCAAAGAAAAAAGAGCATCAATTATTTAAAGGTGTAGTAAAAGATATTCATATGCCAAATAACAGCGGCGTTCCATTTATTATGGGAATCATTTTCTTCGTTGCCGGATTCTCATTCATCTTTTCATTATGGGCCCCTGCTGTGATTGCATTAATCGGAATTTTTGTTTGTATGGCTCTTCGTTCATTCGAAAAAGATCATGGACGCCATATTCATGTAAAAGAAATTAAAGAGATAGAAGCACAATATGAGGAGGTGCAAGGTAATGAAGCTTAATCACGCACAACCGCTCGAGTATAGTACTGATCAAAATCAGTTAAATATTCTAGGCTTCTGGATTTTCCTTGGTGCCGAAATTATGCTGTTCGCTACCCTATTCACGGCTTACTTCGTACTAGAAGGTAGAACTGGTAGCGGTCCAACACCTGCTGAAATTTTTGAAATTACACCCGTATTAATTGAGACATTTGTTTTGCTAACAAGTAGTTTCACAATAGGTCTCGGTGTTCATGCGATGAGACTTGGTCGTAAAAATGCGATGCTAACTTTCTTTGGAATTACCCTACTACTTGGGTTAGTGTTTCTGGGCGTGGAGATTTATGAATTTATTCATTATTACCATGTTGAAGCAACATATCAAACTAGTGCCTTTACAGCTGCACTGTTAACAACATTAGGTACACATGGTGCTCACGTAACGTTAGGTTTATTCTGGGGATTATTCATTATTCTACAGGTAAAAAAACGTGGGTTAACACCTGAAACAGCAAATAAATCATTTATCTTCTCCCTTTACTGGCATTTCTTAGATGTTGTTTGGATCTTTATCTTCAGCTTCATCTATCTGAAAGGAATGATGTAATATGAAAGAATTATTTCCTGTAAAACAGGTGATGGGCTTCGTCTTTTCTTTGGTACTAACCGTAGTCGCAATGATAGTTTACTTTACAGATATGACATTCGCAGGTGGCATGACAATTCTTTTAATAACTGCCTTCATTCAGGCATTTTTACAGCTCGTTGTCTTCATGCATGCTGGTGAATCAAAAGATGGCTCAGCCATTTATACAAATATCCTGTACGGTGTCATTCTCGCAGCTATAACTATATTCGGTTCATTATTGATTCTGATTTGGGATATGTAAAAAATAAAGAAGCTTGAGACTTGTTTTCCTTGTTCTCAAGCTTTTTGAATAGATAAAAATTGTTTGTAAAGTCTATCGTTATTAAAAACTTAGGTATAAAAAATTCTCGACCTTTGCCTCTTACTAATCGAGGATTCATAAACGATTTTCAATAAAGGATCAAAGCATAAAAAAGGTCCCTTATGCCAACTCAGTTTTAGCAACATTCCCTATTGAAATGAATGATGAATAAATTATAGAGTTTTAGCCTTAGAATCCGGGTCAACGTAGTGTCCCCCTTCATTTTAAAAAATGTTGGCACCCCTCTCTTGATTTCTATTTTAAGATGTATAGTATGTATAATGGTGGTTTTTCACCGTTCTCCTTTAGATTGCCATAGCTACTGTAATTAAAGCAAAAAAGTACATCCTGATAAAATCAAGATATACTCAGATTTAATTATCGATATCCTTATGTTGAGAAAACTTGATTAGCTGTAAACGCTAAACCATACTCTCTCTTTGAATCATGAGGATCCAGACGGTATCAGTGCACAAATCTTTAATCCTTACTGATACTTTTGTTTTTCGTTTTATGCTGGAAATTCACAAAATAAATGCTTATGGCAACTAGCAGCATCCCGATAACCAGTGAATATGTCACCGTTTCTCCTAAGAATAGCACTCCGAGAAGAACAGCGACAATCGGAATGAGAAACGTATAGGAACCCACTTTGCTTGCCTCACCAGCGTTAACTAGATTGTAGTAAAGAATGTAGGCTAACGGTATGCCAATGGTCGCACCAAAGCTGAGCCCTGATAGATAATTCCGATTCCATTCGATGGCAGACCAGCTTTCAAACACCGATCCGGTACCTAAAAGAAAAACCCCGCCAATGATACATTGAAGCGCTACCATCCAATACGCATCTACTTCTTTGCTTATTTTCTTTACGTAAATTACTCCGAACGCCCAGCTTACAGCAGTTAGTAACCCGAGCGTAACGCCGATTGCTGAAACATGGACTGTCAGACCATCCACACTAACGACCGCTACCCCCACAAATCCTAGAAACAATCCGAGGATTTTGACTGGTGATAAAGATTCACCGAGTAATAGCCAAGCGAAAAGACCAAGTAAAATCGGTTGAAAATAGACAAGAACGGAAAACAAGCCACTCGGTAAATAGAGCAATCCTGCCGTCTGAAGTCCGAAAAACAGAATGGTATTAAAAAAAGCCCCAATACAATACTTTTTCCAGTTTTCCCGCCAATTGACTCTTTTCCTAGTCTTCCAAATAATAACTGTCAGCAGGATGCCTCCTAAAAGCGCACGTTGCCCAGCATAAAGCAATGGCGGTGAGTAGGGTACCGCTAATTTATTGATTGGCCAGCTCGCGCCCCAAATTAAGATGAGGGCAATAAGTGCAGCAGTTGATTTTTTAAACACGATCTAAATCCCCTTTCATCGGCAAAAAGCATGTCCCTAGAATCACTGCAAAGTTCAAAGAGACGATGCACGGTTGCATCGCCTCACATTAGTAAGAGTATTTCCACACCCTACCTTTACAATCTATCTTACTATGAAAGTATGATTCCAAATACGTCTATAACACACTGAATGCTTCATCCTTTATATCACTGATGAACATATGTCCTGGTGAATGAGTAATCATAATCGAAGGCTTACTTTCCATCGCAACAGCTTGTGGAGTCACACCACAAGCCCAAAATACCGGAACCTCCCCTGGTTTGAATGGGACAGCATCTCCAAAATCAGGTTTTGAAATATCCTTGATGCCAATTTGACCAGGATCCCCAATATGTATTGGCGCACCGTGAACTGCCGGGAAACGTGACGTAATCTGGACAGCACGGATTGCATCCTCTGGCGTCATTGGCCGCATACTAACGACTGTCGGCCCCTCGAACATGCCTGCTTTATTACACAAAATGTTCGTTTTGTACATCGGAACATTACAGTTTTCCTCGATATGTCTAATCGGAATACCGCTCGCAAGAAGTGGGGTTTCAAATGTAAAGCTACAACCTATCAAGAAGCCAACCATATCGTCTTCCCAATACTCCGTTATGTCTGCCACTTCTTCTGTAAACACACCATCTCGGTAAATACGATATTTCGGGATGTCTTTACGGATATCTGCATTTTCGGCAATCATAGCAGGAATATATGAACCAGGCTCCGTCACGTCCAGTAAAGGGCAGGACTTCGGATTCCGATGACAGAAAAGCAAAAAGTCAAAGGCATGTTCCTTTTTTAAAATAACCAAGTTCGCTTGTGTATTACCTTTTGACATTCCTGCAGTCGGTCCAGTAATCTCTTGTTTTCTTATCAACTCTCTTATTTCTTCCGGCTCTAACTTTTCATAGTTCACCATAAAGCCCCTCCCGAATTTGTCTTCTTATTACCTTATTTAAAAACCAATGGTACTTGTTCAATCAAAGTCACTACACTTAAAATACCCATGATTACCACGACAAAAGCGCCCGTAACCGTCAACCATATCGGATGTTTATACGTACCAACAATATTTTTCTTATGCGCAGCAATTAATAATGTACCTAAACCAATTGGTAAAATAAAGGCATTCAACGCTCCTACAATAAGCAAGATTGTTACCGGCTTTCCTACAAAAGCAAATGTTACTGTTGAAATAACGATAAACGCAATGATAACCCAATTTTGGAATTTCTCAATGAGAGGGTGAAACGTTCGGATAAATGAAACCGACGTATATGCAGCTCCTACAACAGATGTTACCGCCGCAGCCCACATAATGACACCAAACATACGATAACCAATGTCACCTGCAGCTAGCTGGAATACAGAAGCTGGTGGATTCGCTGGATCGATCGCTAGTCCTTTTGATACTACTCCAAGTACGGCCAAGAATAATGCCACACGCATAACACCTGTAACAAGAATCCCTGTAACAGAGCTTTTCGTAACTTCCGGCAAGGATTCAACACCTTTAATACCTGCGTCTAATAGACGGTGTCCGCCTGCAAACGTAATATATCCCCCTACCGTTCCACCAACAAGCGTTACAATAGCGAATATACTGATCTGCTCCGGTTTAAACGTATTCACAATCGCCTCTCCAACCGGCGGTGATGTAGTAAATGCCACGTACAGCATGAGGAGAATCATTACAATCCCTGCAATTTGTGCGAATTTATCCATCGCTTTCCCTGCTTCTTTCACAACAAATATAAAGATTGCTAAAATCGCACTAACAACAGCACCTGTAATCGGATCCCAGCCAAGCATGGCATTCAGACCCAAGCCTGCACCAGCTACGTTCCCGATATTAAATGCCAAACCGCCAATTACGATAAGTATTGCCAAAACAACGCCCAGTCCAGGTAACACCTTGTTGGCAATTTCTTGTCCACGCAATCCGGAAACGGCAATGATTCTCCAAATATTCATTTGTGAAAAGATGTCTAGTAATAATGAAATTAAAATAACAAAGGCAAAGCTTGCAGCTAATTGCTGTGTAAATACAGTAGTTTGTGTCAAAAAGCCCGGTCCAATCGATGATGTGGCCATTAAAAAGGCAGCTCCAAGTAAAACACTTCTACTTACCTTCTTTTTCCCCGTAACGTTGACATCTTTTTGTGTTGCATCAGTTTTAGGATTTTTCATTTTGAACCTCCAACTTACAGATTGCATCTACAGTAATATTGTTCTTAATCAGTGTTTCGTTTATATATTTTGCAAAGGCTAGTGCATGTGCACCATCACCGTGAATACAAATCGTATCTGCACGCAGCGGAACTTCTGTTTTTTGCTCAGAAACTACGATTCCTTTTGTCACCATTTTCACTATTTGCGCAACAGATTGCTCTTGATCTGTAATCATCGCATTCTTTTGTGATCGAGAAGTCAAAGACCCGTCTGCTTGATACGTCCGATCTGCAAATACTTCGTGTGCCGTTCGTAAACCAATCTTCTCTCCGGCCTTCGTCAATTCACTGCCGGAAAGTCCAAATAATATCAATGATGGGGATACATCATATACTGCTTGTGCAATCGCTTCGGCAAGTTTTGGATCCTTTGCCGCCATATTGTACAGAGCACCATGGGGTTTTACATGCTGCATTTTTTCATTAAATGTCATTAAAAATCCTTGCAATGCACCAATTTGATAGACGACCATGTCATATCCTTCTTGAGGAGTAATCGCCATTTCTCTTCGCCCGAATCCGTTCAAATCCGGCAAACCAGGATGCGCACCAATTTTGACACCATTGGAAATGGCCATCTTCACTGTTTCTCTCATCACACTCGGATCTCCGCCATGAAAACCGCAGGCAATATTTGCAGATGTAACGTATTTCAAAATTTCTTCCTGCTCCCCAAGTTTATAGCGACCAAAACTCTCCCCTAAATCACAATTCAAATCTACTTGAAACATATTTCTCCCCTCCATTGATAATCGTTTAATAATTATTAAGTATTTTCGAAGTTCCCGAATTTCGGAACAGTAGTTTTAAAACTAAAACAAATTCTAGCATAAATATTTTCGCTTGAATATATTATTTGCAAAATTATTCGAAAATTGTAAATAACGCAATATTCTTAACATACACACTTGATTTTAAATTTGAAAACAAATTATAATGTTAGCAATATCCGAATTAAAAAACATAAATACCGAAATTCGAAACCTTGAGGAGCTGTTTAGAATGGCCTATCAGAAAATTAATGCACACATAAGGCCCTTAGGGGATTCTGCGCTCGTCATTCAGTTAGGTGACGGAATCAGCCTTGCCGTCCATGAAAAAGTGAAAAACCTTTGCAATCTCTTAGAAAAAGAACCGTTTACAGGATTGATTGAATCTGTGCCGTCTTATAATAGCTTGACCATTTATTACAATCCTGTTGCCGTCTTTTTATCCAACACGGATAAAGACTCATCAAGTCCCTATAACAAAGTAAGTGCAATTATTTTATCGCTACTGGATAAATTAGGAACAAGTGAAACATCGGAACAACGGCTAATAACAATACCAGTCGTGTATGGAGGAGAGTTTGGTCCGGATTTGGAATATGTCGCAAATTATCACGGACTTTCTGTTGAAGATGTGATTCAAATTCATTCGTCAAATGAGTACTTAGTTTATATGATTGGCTTTGCCCCTGGGTTTCCGTTTATGGGCGGGATGGATGAAAGAATTGCAACACCACGTAAGGATTCCCCACGTCTAGCAATAGTACCGGGATCTGTAGGAATTGCTGGTAAACAAACAGGCATATACCCGTTGGAAACTCCCGGAGGATGGCAAATTATCGGCAGGACTCCGCTTGATTTGTTTCTTCCGGAACTTTCACCGCCAACTCTGTTACAGGCCGGAGATAGAATCCGCTATGTACCGATAACGCTTGAAGAGTATGCTGTCTATAAGGAGATGAAACAATGAGCATTAAAGTACTTCATCCTGGATTATTGACTACGATTCAAGATTTAGGGAGATTCGGTTCACAAAAATTTGGAGTCATCGTAAGTGGTGCAATGGATCCGATTTCTCTCAGGATTGCAAATTTACTTGTCGGAAATGACGAAGGCGAAGGTGCACTTGAAATTACACTTTTAGGGACAGCGCTCCAATTTGACACGGATGAGTTGGTTGCCATTACAGGTGGAGACCTGCAGCCTACAATTGACGGAGAAAAAGCTCCAATGTGGAGGCCTGTGCTGATTCGTAAAGGATCTGTTTTAAAATTCAAGTCAGCAATTAATGGGTGCAGAGCATACGTGGCATTTGCTGGCGGAATCGTGGTCCCGGAAGTTATGGGGAGTAAAAGCACTTATTTGCGCGCAGCTATTGGAGGACTTCAAGGCAGAGCATTACAAAAAGGAGATGTATTGGACAGCGGAGACTTCAATCCACTCAGTTGGGCATTTGTTCATCAGCTTGAAAAAATGACGACTCACTTTAATTGGTCTGTCGACTATACAGAGTTTATAACATTTGATAAAACACAAACGATCAGGGTTTTACATGGTGCTGAGTTCGAGCGTTTCGATCTTGAAAGTAAACAAGCGTTCTACTCAAAGCCCTATAAATTAACGACGCAAGCTGATCGAATGGGCTATCGGTTGGATGGCGAACCACTCAGCCTTTCCAAGAAATTTGAATTGTTATCGGAAGGCGTTACGTACGGTACGATTCAAGTGCCTTCAAACGGCCAGCCAATTATTCTGATGGTTGATCGTCAAACGACAGGTGGATATCCAAAAATCGGTCAAGTCATTTCTGTTGATCTCCCTTGTTTAGCACAGATGCAGCCAAACACGAACATTCAGTTCAAGAAGTTTTCCCTTGAACAAGCAGAAGTAGAATTAATCAAACAAGAGCAGCTGCTGCGTAAATTAGCAATGGGTATTCAGTTTAAAGCACTTCATGAATAAGAGCACATGAAAATGGAAAATTAATAGCAGTTACGGAAATGATTGAAAATTGATACATAACCGTATTTAGAAGCAAAACGAGGCGATCTTACATCCAATTGATACAGAGACCGCCTCGTTTATGTTATTTGCTATAGCCTAATTGCATTGAAATATCCTCAGCAACTTTTTTTACCTTCTTTGCATAAATCTCAATGTTCTCATCCTGATAATTCGCTTCGATCCCTGCGATACTTATTCCCGCAATAACTTCTCCGTTGTGATTAAAAATCGGAGCAGCAATGGCAGCTGTATGGTTTTCCAATTCAGAATGACTGATTGTATATCCATCGATTCTCGCTTGTTTAATCGTTTCATAAATTTTATCTTTTTCAGTAATTGTACCGTTTGCAAACGATTTTGGATTGATCGATTCGAGATATGTCTCCACTTCTGAATCCGGTAAAAAGGACAAGATTGCACGTGAACAGGCACCGGCATAAAGCGGACTTTTCCTTCCGATTGACGTATACAAACGCACCTTTTGTTTTGTGTCTATTTTCTCAATATAGATGGCTTCATCTCCATCTTTAACAATTAAGTTAATGGCTTCCTTCACATCATTATGTAATTCATGCATAAATGGATAAGCAACCTTACGTAAATCTATCCTGCCTAAAACCAGCTGACCGAATTTGAGAAACAAAAGTCCAAGTCGGTATTTCGAATCGCTTCCTTTTTCCAAGAACTCCATTTCCTCTAATGACCTGAGCATTCGATAGACCGAAGATTTCGGAATCCCCGATAGATCAATAATTTCTTGAAAGGTTAATTCCGTATTCTCTATAAATAAATTTAATATATCCATCGAACGGACAACCGTTTTATTTTTGTTGTTCATTAATTACAGTCTGCTCCTTCCCATTCACCACTTTACATTTAGATATTCCTACCGTTTGTATTTGCGAACCCTACTGCTCCACTCGTTAAGGTATTCATAAGTTCCTTCTTTTTAGCTTCCATCCAACTTTTAAATTTAACATACTTAGACTCTCCCGTATGGATTACTTCATTAAAATCCATTGAATACACTTCCTGACTTCATATAAGTATTATACCCAGATTAGAAGATAAAACGGAAACTATAGTAGGTGCACATTTAATAAAAACCTCATTTACTTATGGGAACGGTTCTCTGCGACTATTTGCTGGATCTCCATACATTTAAATAAAACAGGTACGTGTAGTAGGTAAAATAAAGCAGTAGAGAATACAATTCCATTACTATTCTATTACTAGTTTTGTAAAAAATCGTAAGGAAAAAGAGCGAATTTCGTTTATATAATCTTTATTAAGCTATACATAGATCTATATATTCTATTAACATTCCTTTTCTAAAATAAATTTGAATCATATTTTAGATAGGAGATGGAGAATTGAGCAAAAAAATATTAGTGGGAACAGGTATGGCCTTATCGTTATTATTAAGCCCGTTCAGTCAATCATTTGCAGAACAACCAACAGTAGGTGAAAGAAAACAAGTGAGTAATGTAGCACACCGTGGCGCAACAGCTTATACACCTGAAAATACGATTGCCGCTTTTGATCTAGCAGTTGATATGAAAGCCGATTATATTGAAATCGATGTTCAAAGAAGTAAAGATGGTGAATTAGTATTGATTCATGATACCACGGTAGATCGTACAACAGATGGAACGGGAAAAGTTGGAGATTTAACATTGGAACAGCTTAGAAGTCTTGATGCAGGTAGTTGGAAAGGAGAACAATTTGCAGGAGAACCAATCCCAACATTTGAAGAAATTCTAGATCATTACCATGGGAAAATTGGAATTTTAATAGAATTAAAGGCTCCAGAGCTTTACCCTGGTATTGAAGAACAAGTAGCAGCAGCATTAATAGAACGAAATCTCCATAAACCACAAAATGAAAAAATCATTATTCAATCTTTTAACTTTGAATCAATAAAAAAAATGGATCAGCTTCTTCCTAAAGTTCCAATCGGTGTATTAACTTCTAACCGAGCAGATACAACCTTAGAAGCTTTACAGGAATTTTCAACTTATGCGGATTGGTTTAACCCAAGTTATGGAATTGTGACGGAAGAATTAGTGAATCAAGTTCACTCTCTTGGAATGCAAATTGGTTCGTGGACGGTTCGTAGTCAAGAAGCAGCAGACTTCCTATTCGAAATGGGCGTTGACGCAATCATTTCTGATTATCCGGATTATGTAGATCCTAGAAACTAATATTCCTGAAAAATAGTTTAAGAAAAGGAGTAGTTGCTACTCCTTTTTTGTTTGGATTTTTTGTTTGTTTTTAGATTAAATTTTATACAAATAAGCCCGATTCCGCCCAATTTGCTACACTAATTTGGATACATACTATAAGGGCTAGTAGACTTAAAAATTTCAGAGGGCGCTTTAGATGATTTTATATGAATTCGTATGTAATTTCCGCCTTCTTGTACTTCTCCTGAAAGCGGTGAGACTCATCCTTGTCATAGAAAAATGCAACTTCACGGTGATTGTAGATGGCTTTTGCCACTTTCTCAAACGGCTCTTGTTTCCCTTCAAAATACGTCGGCATTATTGTTGATATACGCTCATAGCAAACCTTCCCTAACTCCAGCGTTCGTTTCTGATTCACTTTGTACCATCCTTTAAATACATATTCAAACCCACCAAATTCACTTCGGACATGAGCAAATAACGCAATTTCTTGTCTTAGCTCATACAGTCGTTTCTTCATATAGGCCGTATTAAATTCTGAGTCGGTATGATACTCTGTGAAGAATTGCTCGTCCGCGTTTAGTTCATTATCCCAACTGGCATTCGGATAAAATTTTAACGCTTTGATATCGATGGCCTCTTGAAACTTATGTTTGGCCCCACTTCCTTGCAATCCTTTATACCCCGCCCCAAAACAGTTACAGCAATCTTTTACAGTTTTGAAGGCAATGTGCTCCGTTGCATCTAGATAACCTCTTTGAACATAAGTCATTGGATTGTACTCCTGTTCAACATCCCACACCTTATAATCCGTTGTTTCAAACCGTTGACGAATATGTAAAACTACTGAGTCGATTCTTTCATTCATTTCCTGCAAATCATTGATCACTTTTATACGAATGATCTCACATTCAATCGCTTGTACGATATCATGTTGACGCATAGAATCACTCAGTACCATTTCTTCTGATAAATGATAGGGCTCATCAATTTCAATAATCATATTGATTTGTGGAAAATAGATATCTGCCAGCGCGTATGTTTTTGTTTCTACATCGCGGACGATATATTGCTGAGTAATCATTTTCACATCCGGGTTATTCAGCAAATGCCATATCCGTGATACTACATAGTTTTCGTCATTCTTCTTATTTGTTTTGGATAATTGTTTTTTAATAAAGTTGTATTTTTTCATTGATAACTCCATTTTGCATGTCATTATAAGAAATATACACGATTTGTTACAATATGGGAAACTGCCTCTATAAGCTAAAATACTGTTGCATCACTGGTGTAACTTCTCTGTATAAATTACTGCATAAATATTATTCAATCAGAAAAAGCTCTAAACGCTGATATCACAGCAATTAGAGCTTTTTGTAATGTGTATATATTAATCTAAGGCATTTCGTTATAACTAACTAAAGTCTAGGACACTTCCCTATTCGAAAGATGTTTAAAATACATAGATTCCGATTGTTTCAACTTTTTTCGTCGAATCCATGCAACAATCACGACAAGAATTAAAGCAAACCCTAAATAGCCCATCGTTGAGTAAACTTTCCCTACTAAACTTGTGAAGCCAACTAGGCTTGCAGCAAATCCTGCCAAGCCAACGACGATAACAGCCGGCTTGAATGACTTTGATTCCGGTGCAAAGAAGCGTACGGTAAAGGCATAGAACATACCGACTGCCGTATTGTACATCATCCCTAACAGTGCGATTGACATGAGAACACCTACCGCTGGATGAATTTGATTGGCCAGCTCTAATGTTGGCATATCTACCCCTGCCACCACGTCGATTTTTACGAACATCGCGACATTAATCAGAATAATTAATAGACCTAGCATAATCCCGCCAAAAATACCGCCGCGCCCTGCTACTTTACTATCTTTTTCTGTACCACCCATGACGATTAACAGCGCAGCACCAGCCGCGATATTATAAGAAACATACAATAATGCGCCAATAAACCAATTTCCTGCCGCTGCCGGCTGCTCCTTCGCTAAGTTATCTGCTTGTGACCATGAAAGATCCATCGTAAAGATTGAATAGATTAATATAACAAAGATAACCCCCATTAAATACGGAGTTACACTCGCAATTATATTAATAATGTTTTTAACATTTAATAATAATGTCGCAATCGTTAAACCAACCATGATAATGCTGCCAACCATTGGATCAATGCCAAACATTTGATTGAATGTAGAGCCAGAACCTGCAAACATCACGACCGCTACTCCAAATAAGAAGAACGTAATCAGGAAGTCTAAAATGAAGCCTAAATAACGACCACTAATTTGATAAATAACCCCTTTATGGGAATTAACCTGCATTTCCGAGCCTAGCTGTGCTAACGTCATCCCTAAAAAGGCAAAGGCTAATGAAGCGAGTATTCCCCCAACTAGCCCCAGCGTACCGAAACTTGTAAAATACTGCATAATTTCCTGACCAGAGGCAAAGCCCGCGCCGATTATTAAACCGACGAAAGCACCTCCTATTTGTAAACTTCTTTTCATAATGCACCTTCTTATTGTTTGAATTTTCTGATAAAATAGTCCATAAATTTCCTTAAGCACAAACATTCATGCTTAAGGAGTTGTTTTTATTAGTTATATGTTTTCTTTTCGACCGTATAAGATTCCACTGTTTCACGATTAATCGCATAGCCGATGCCAGCAGTTTGCGGCACCTGGATATAGCCATTTTCTGCTACTACCTCAGGCTCGATAATATCCTTTTCCCAGTAGCGATTCGAGCTCGCTGTATCACCTGGAAGAATAAAGTTCGATAAAGTTGTCAGTGCTACATTATGTGCACGCCCTATACCCGACTCCAGCATGCCGCCACACCATACCGGAATGCCCTTTGATTCGCAATAGTCATGAATTTTCTTGGCTTCTGTTAAACCACCGACACGACCGATTTTAATATTAATAATTTTTGTCGCACCGATTTCGATTGCTTTACGTGCGTCCTCTAATGAATGAATGCTCTCATCCAAACAAATCGGGGTTGTCATTTGTTTTTGCAGTGTTGCATGATCGATAATATCATCCGAAGCTAACGGCTGTTCCACCATTGTTAAGTTAAATTCATCGAGCTGCTTTAATAGTGGCGCATCTTCTAGACGGTAAGCAGAGTTGGCATCTGCCATAATCGCCACATCCGGGAATTTTTCACGTAGTGTACGCATCACTTCTACATCCCAGCCTGGCTTGATTTTTACTTTGATGCGCTTGTAACCGTCACGCACATATTCATCTACTAAAGCGACTAAATCATCGATCGAATTTTGGATCCCAATACTAATTCCTACCTCGATTTGATTCTTTGTACCGCCAAGGGCAGCTGCTAGTGTTTGATTCGTTTGCTGGGCATAAATATCCCAAATTGCGCCTTCAATTGTTGATTTCGCCATATTATTTTTACGGATTGGCTCAAAAATAGCACTTACTTCATCTGGATGGCTGATCTCTTTATTTAAGATTAACGGAATCAAATAATCTTCCAGCATATGCCAGTTCGTTTTTAACGTTTCTTCGTTATACCATGGTGAGTGGAAAGCTACAGATTCACCCCAGCCAATTGTACCTTGTTCATCTTTTGCTTCAAGTAATAAAAAATCTCTATTTGTGAAGGTACCAAAACTTGTTGTGAAAGGTGCCTTTAGCTTCATTTGTAAATGCCTAATTGTAATTTCGGTAATTTTCATGAGTGCTGCCTCCAAGTGCTAATGTGTCTTTTCGTACAAAAATATATTCATTCCACGCTTCCTGCTGCTGCAGGCGAACAGCTACGTAGCCGGCAGCAAATAATGCCTGGCAAGTTTCTCGCACAGCTAATCGCCAGTGCATCGCATGCAGCTGACTTGACGCCTTTAATTGTTGGAACTCTTTTGGAACAGGTAATGTATAAACAGGCTTCGTGAAATCTACTTTATGAAACTTGATCCTGCATAAATTGTCCTGCTCCCAAACCATTTCGCCAAGCGGTTCCGGATTTTCGATATCAGGTTGGATAGACTGCGCTACATAATCAGACGTTAAATGCCAATGCACCTCAAAACGATCTGATGGTAACCCTTTATTAAAGCCATCCTGCATTTCGCCGTAGCAGTTTTCCAGGTACGTATCACAAATGCCGTTCAGCTTCGTTAAATTTAAGTACCCATTGCGTGTTTCCAGTGGATCAAATGTCCATACCATCAGGTCATAGCCTTTTTGAATGGCGATTTCTCGCTGCGCTTCTTTCAACTTTTCGCCAACTTTTTGAGAACGATAGGCTTCATCAATGCCAAGCATATGCGAGCATAAATAGGTTTTGCCATTGTTGAGTGCCGCAAAGCCGTAGCTAAAGCCGATTAGTTTTTCGCCTTCATAGGCCCCTACCATAATGCCACCATGCTTGACCGCTGTTAATGTTTGATGTGTCGGCAGAGGGGATGTTTTCCATATTTGCTGCTCCAGCACTTGCACCTGCTGCATTTCTCCTAGTGTCGTTAGTTCTTTTATTAAAATCATATCTGATCGCTTCTTTCTAAATACTGTAACGCGCCAAGTAATGCCCGTTTAATTATTTCTACTCCTGTCTCAAGCTGATTTTGATTAAAGGTCATTTGCGGATGATGTAAACCCGGTGTGACGCCACAGCCTAAGCCGAGCATCGTCGTTTTTAAATGCGGCTTCGTATACGCATAAAAATGAAAATCCTCGCCTCCCGGTGTCACGATATCCTGTGCGCAATACGCGGTTCCTACTGTTTCAATAATCGCCTGTCGCATAATGGCTTTTGCTTCATCATCGACCTGTGCTGCCGCAATATGAGCACCAATCGTTGTCGTAATGGCTGCTCCGTACAATGCACTGACAGCATCAATGGCCTTTTGTAAGCCCCTTGTGAGTGCATCCATTGTGTCATTCGTCTGTGCACGCACATCTAAACTAAATGTCGCGGTGCCTGGAATGATATTTGTCGATACACCGCCTGCTTGAATTTGTGTCATTTTTATCGAGGCGCTTTCCTCAGGTTTGATCCATATTCGTTTTAGCGCATCTACTAGTGCGGCTGCTACTTCAATTACGTTTATTCCCTGCTCTGGTCTTGCGCCATGTGCTTCGATCCCAGTAATGGTGCCGTTAATGAGTTTGGCTGCCCCATGATAGAGCGCTGGTGCATGATAACCTTCTGCCAGTTCCACAAGCGGACGTACATGGGTGCCAAATAAAAACTGCAACGGATCGACTATGCCGCGCTCCGCAATCGCCTTCGCACCAGCTGCCTTTTCCTCTGCTGGTTGGAATATAATCCGTACCGCACTCGATAGATTCATTTTTTGAAGGGCAAATGCTACACCGAGAGCAATCGTCATATGTCCATCATGCCCACAGGAGTGATTGGCCTTAAAGACTCCATCCACTTCCTGCCATAAGGCGTCGATATCTGTGCGGAAGCCGACTTTCGGAATACCTGGACCAATATCTACATACAAGCCCGTCATTCCTTCGAATAATACCGGTGTCAGTCTTGCTTGTGTGAGCTGCTCTGCAATAAATTGCGTCGTTTCGACCTCCTGCCAGCTTACTTCAGGATGATGATGTAAATGCTCAAATATTTCGTTTAAACTTTTCTCCATACAACTCAACTCCATCGATCTGCTAAAAAACTATTTTGAAAATCATCAAACTTTTCGCGTTGTTGCTCATAATACGCCTGATCATGCGACACCATGCCCACGACGAGTGTATTCATAAAAGCAATCAGTGCCGGCATCATATCAATCGTCGAAAGTTCCGTTTGCTGTAACACAAAGGTAGTATCTGCATAAGGGATAATCGGTGCCACATTTGAATCCGTCATCGCCACCGTATAGGCCCCCTGCTCATGAAACATTTTCGCTAAGGCAATCGATTCCTTATAATAACGATGCAACGATACGACGATGACCAATGCATCCTCATCCATCTCCTGCAATGTGCGGATCAGCGCACCTGTATGTGACTCAACGACTTGTACATTCGGACGTAAAATATTTAATGTGAACTTCAGCCACTGTCCTGCAAATTGTGAAGCACCCGCACCGATTAAATAGATCGTCGATGCTTGATGCATGCGTCTTGTAACATCTTGGAATTGGTCAGGGTCGATTTGCTGGGCAATATTGATAATTTGATGACTTACCTGTCCCATGACCTTTTCTGCAAGCTGTGGCTCATGAAATAATGCTTCCTTTGATGCCACATAATTGCCTAGCGTACTATTCGTATTCTTTCCAAAAACGAACATCGTGACTTCCTTTTGGAGCTGTGCATAGCCCGCCAAGCCAATCGCGTAGCAAAACCGGATTACCGTTGTTTCACTTGTGCCTGCACCAATACCTACTTCACTAGCTGAATGCACCCCAACATAAGTGGGATTTTTCAGGACAAATTGAGCTACCTTTTTCTGCGCTTTCGAAAGCTGATCAAAATGCGCTTCAATCCGCTCGGTAATCGTGGTTGCTTTAATACCCAAAAAGAAGTCACTCCTTCACGATTCTTTTTTTGAAGTTTATACTTCAAACGTTGAATAGTAATTTAACATACTCATTGGTAAAACGCAATAAGTTTTCTGAAAGTTCTAACTAATAAATCTACTTCTTTGTCGATTCAATGAAAATGATTAGCTTGAGCATCTAAAATAAAAGCATATAATGAAGACATAAAGGGGGGTATCTTTGATGAGGTTTAATCTAATCTTTCAACAATTTGCAGCAATAACCGAGGCAATCAAAGCATTTCCACTAGCTACTGTGCTCTTAGTCGTCTTATTCTTCGTGAATGTAGCAGAAATTAGCGGTACTGTGGCAAATTACGAAAAATGGCTGGCAACGCTTGTTGTTGCTGTATTTGCTGCTTCTGTAGCTGACTTATTTGCCAAACATGTCATAACGTATAGCATCGCAATTTTTTTTACAGGGCTTTTCTTCTGGATTAGCAGCTCCAATGATCTTGTATTAGCGATCCAAACAGGCGTTGTTATCAGTGCGCTCATGATGGGCTTTATATGGTGCGGAAAGGAAAACTTCAGTGCTCGTTTTTTCCATATTTTCAAAAGCATACTCATCACAGCCTTCTTCTCCATTATCATCTTTGTTGGATTAATGCTCATCTATGCAGCGATCAATTATTTACTGTTTTCGATTAATTCAAATATCATTGAGTATATCGCGGCTATTATATTTGGTTTGTTTACGCCATTATTCTTCCTGTCCCTGACAATGAAGAAAGAGGAACCTGCCCATATTCTTGAGGTGTTGCTTTCGTACGTAATTGTACCACTGACAATGGTGTATGCTGTGATTTTAGTAATTTATATCGCACTGCATTTCACCGATTGGTCAGAAAATTTACTCGAACCATTATTAGTGTATTTCGCGTCAACTGTACTCGTCGTCTACTTTTTAAGCTACCGACTTAATAATGGGTTAACGAAATGGTTCCGACTTATTTTCCCGAAAGTATTACTTATCATTGTGCTTTATCAGCTCGTTGTCTCCATCATGAAAATCGGAGAGACTGGCATTACACATGGCCGATATTTTGTTATTTTATTCGGTCTATTTGCCATCATCATCGCACTGATCCTGACATTTATTCCAAAAAAGCAATGGCTTGTTGCACCGATTTTTATCGGGTTTAGTTTACTTTCTGTCATCCCGCCTGTTGATGCTTTTACGATTAGTAAAAACAATCAGGAAAATCTACTACAGGAGCGTTTACAATCGCTCAATATGTACGATGGAGAAGTTCAGCCGAATCCGGAAATTTCTAATGAGGATAAACAATTCATTACGGAGAAATTTGATTATTTACAGCGTATGGATTATGACATTGCGTGGCTGCCGGATCAACGTTTTGAAAAAATCTTTGGTTTCTCGCCACAGTATAAAGATTATATGAATGAAGTCTATTATACTGTTAACTTAAATGGAGATGAACCGATTATCACTTCAATTGATCATTACGATTATTTTGTTCAAGTATCCGCTTCACAAAATCCACCGCACAGACGCTTTGAGTTAACAAACAATATGCAGCTCCGTTTACAGAAGGATCAGCTCGTGTTAATGAAAGACGAGCAAGAGCTTTTAGCATGGTCGTTGGAGGAACTAGACACCCTCTTTACAAGTAATTACAGCGAATTATCTGTAGAGGAATCTACTTTAACCGCAGAAAACGACCGCGCGAAGCTGCAAATCATCGTACAATATGCTCAATCCCATCGCAATCAACGCTATGCGGAGTTATATGTTTTTGTGCAGGTGAAGGAATAAGGAATGAATGGAACAGCCCTTGACATGTGAATTGTCGGGGGTTGTTTTTGGTAAGAGGTGAAAAAAAGAAAGCATAAAGAACGCACAATTCCTATTTCAAGAATTGCGACCGATTGTGGAATATCGTTTTTCAACAAAAGACTCCTTTAGTCATTAAGAATTAATAGAATTAAACCTTCTTCCAATAAAGTTAGCAGGTACGGGGGTGAGTTCTAATTCTCTTGACCAAATAGAGAGTTGACCAATGTGATGAATTTCATGGGCAATTATATGGTGTAATATTTCCTCAACGGTATATTTATTTTCATCCCAAGGTACATATACAACTTTATTTTTAAATTCATCTATATCTTTACTTAGAAATTCTGCTATTTCATTTCGCAATCTATCAGAAAGAGCTTTAACCTTTTCAGGCGTATCATAATCAGCAAATTCAACTACTATGTCTTCTTTGCCTTGAATACCACGAAACCAACTGTATTCAACATCAATAATGTGAAAAAGAGTATATAATATACTCCCTACTCCACCAGTTCTTTCCTTTTTCAATTCCTCAATCGATAGCTGGTAACACCAATCAAACCATTCGTCTCTTACCTGCCAGTTATATTCAAAAAAATTTAACAATGTGATCACTCCAATATAATTGTTTTAACTATAAGAGTTAGCTTCTGGTCACTAAAATTCCTCTATATTTTTTTAGTAATTTGCTAAACGTTTCTTATCAAAGAAACTAATTGATCACCGTTACAATGTGTAAATAAAGTAGACCATCTAATCATTATTCAACTAAAGCGCCGATTGTGGAATAACGAATGCTATTAGTCGATAAAACGCAATTACTTTTGATATGGTTCTGCGTAATGTGACTAAGTGGTTTAATCTTCAATTAAATCACCTAAAACAAAAGTAGAATAGCTGTAATTACAATAGAAAAAATTAAGTTAATAAAAGTAAATCCCTTGCATGTAGCCACAAGGGATCTGCTATTATTTATATTATTACAACACCCATTTATCTTTCGCAAATAATATACGGCCTACTGTTAGAATTACTAACGCTAACGCTATGTTAACTCCAAGTGTTAGAAATACATGCTCGATATCAATGATTCCAACAAATAATTCTTTAAAAGTAGCAAAGACATTTAAGATTGGTACTAAAAAATGTGTAGTAGTTAATTCATTTAGCCCGACACTTGTGATGAATAATGCTGGTAAAATTCCAACCATAATTATGGGTGTTCCGTAGCTTTGTGCTTCCTTTACCGTCTTCCCAAAAATACTTGTCAGCAATAGCGCTGAAGCCATCAATGCAGCGAAACTAATGATAATTAAAAGAGCGACCGTACCAATTAACCAAACATTTCCTTCCATTGTTAAGCCGGATTTTAACTGTTCTGTAAAGAAATAGATTTCAATAAACACAATTCCTAACGTTAATATACCTGTAACAGTAGCAAGTATTACAAGTGTTAACCATTTGCCTAATAAAAATGAACTGCGATTTACAGGAGTCATTAATAAAGCTTCCATCGTACGGCGTTCCTTTTCCCCTGCAATAAAATCTGCTGCTGAAGATGAAATACCTACACCTACTGCAATAACTAGCATCATTGGGATAAGGAAGCTCATCATTTGTACAGATTGATCACCTTCGATTACTTGTACCTTATTAACTGTAAAAGGTGTTAAAATTGACGTTTCTACATTTTGTTGTCCTAAACGTTCTGAAACAATTGCCTGACTATACTGTGTTAATGCCATTTCGATTGCTGACATGGCAATATAGCTATTTTCACTATATTCATCGCCTAAAATTTGAACTGTTGCCGCATTTCCAGCAGCGATTTGCTTTTCAAAGTCTCCAGTAAGAACAAGCCCAGCTACTGCTTCACCTTCTTTAATGGTAGCTTCTACATCATCAACAGCGCGAAGTTGTAAATTTTCTTTTCCATCTAGTAAACCTTTTACAAACTCTAGCTGCTCTTTTTCTGTCACGACATGAAGCTGAATATCCTCTTCAGGCGCCATCATTTTTTCATAGAAAAATACTAATGCTGACATTAAAACTAATGGTAAAAATACAGTTAAAATTAATGTGCGTTGATCTCGAAATGTATCCTTTAACTCTTTTTTGAATATATTAAGCATCTTCATTTCCTCCACGTACTAATTTACTCATGAAAATATAGTTTAAATCGCTTGAGCCTTCTTCAGCATAAAGTTGTTCAAGAGTGCCATCATAGACAAGCTCACCTTTATGAATCATTGCTACTCGGTCACATAGCATCGTTACTTCCTCTACAATATGACTAGAGAAAATAATGGTTTTCCCTTCACGTTTCAGTTGGTGCACAAGCTGACGGAAAGTATTGGATGATGTAATATCTAGTCCTGTCGTTGGTTCATCAAAGAGTACAATATCTGGATCATGTAATAATGTTCTTGCAATGGCCACTTTTTGACGCATACCTTTTGAAAAGCCTCCAATTTTGCGATCTAAATAGTCGCGCATGCCAAACATTTTCGCTAATTTTTCAATACGTACTTTTGTTTCATGCTTACCTAAACCATGGAGTGAACCAAAATACTCTAAGTTTTCACGTGTTGTTAGTCGCTCATAAAGTCCTGTTTCGCTACCAAACAGCACTCCGATACGTTTTTTCACTTCATCAGATTGCTTTACGGTATGAAAACCTGCTACTTCAACGCTACCTGAAGACGGTTCAATTAGAGTAGCGATTGCTCGTAGTAAGGTTGTTTTCCCGGCACCGTTTTCACCTAGGAGCCCAAGTACTTCACCCTCATGAACTTCTAAGGAAACTTGCTTTAAGGCAGTTATATATTGTTTTTTATTTTGAAATTGTTTTGTTACTTCTGTAATTTCAATCATTTCCGTCACCTCGTTTATTTGATGTCTTCATCGTACAAATAAATACAAGAGGTGTCTGCAATGTTGTCGCAAAAATGCCTTATTATGTCGTGAAAAGGGAGAATGGATTGTAGAACTGTCAAAATTTTACGTATAGTGTATATTTATTACGAGGTGTATAACATGAGAGTAGGATTAGTAGATGACCGAGCGATTGATTTAGATAAACTAAAGGCAATTATAGAGCCAATCGAAGAAACAAATATTGTATTTGCTACTACAAGTGCTCACCAAGCATATGAGGAAATAAAAAAGCAATCGATTGATTTACTTATTGCGGATATAGAAATGCCAGAATTATCGGGTTACGAATTAGCTGATATTATTTATACACACGCCTTACAAATTATGGTTATCTTTGTAACAGGCAATAGTGGGTACGCTGTTCATGCTTTTGAATTGAACGTACATGATTACATAATGAAGCCCTATACGAAAGAAAGACTTGTATCTTCTGTTGAAAGATTATTAGCGAAGCAACAGAAAGCCGAGTTATCAGGCCGGATTTTTATTAAGCAAAAATCTGATATTCATATCGTACAAAAAAAAGACATTATATTTATTGAACGTTCAGGTCGTGCTACAACGATCTATACAAAAAATGGTCCTGTAAAAACCTATCAAACCTTAAATGAATTAGAAGGAGAGCTAAGGGACCGTTTGTTTATAAGAGCTCATCGTTCATTTATTATCAATATCCAATACATATTAAATTTTTCGTTATACGCGAAGAATTCCTATTTGGTGTCCTTTGAAGGAATTGAAGAAAAAGCAGTTATTACAAAGGAAAACTTAGATATTATACAAAAAAACTACTTTTGAGGTGGCTATATGAAACATAAACTATTTTTTTTCATCATTTGTTGTACCCATTTTGCCCTCGCAACAGTAGGCTATCTTTCCTTATACATAAGCATTCCAATAAGCATCATTTTAACATTAGTAGCTATGAAAAGATTTACGTTAAAGATTGATTGGAGTGTAATAATTCATTTATGTATGTATGGGGTCTATGTATTAAATGGTAAGAGTGTACAAAATCTACTATTACTTTTTGGCGCATTGCTTGTGGTTATGTATAGTTCACAAAAGCAGAAAGCGCTATTTAGGACTTCAACAGTACAGTTAGAAGTAAATGAAAAGCTAGTAGAATTTAATCGTACATTTCAAGAGGTACGTAAAGAACGTCACGATTACTTAAAGCATGTATCAGCAATTGCTTATTTACTGGAAAAAGATAAGGTAGATGAAGCGAAAACCTATATGCAAGGGTTAATAAAGCGATATGAACAGACGAACTTGTCGATAAAGGGAGAGCAGGGGGCTGTAGCAGCCGTATTATATACGAACTACGAAAAGGCACGAAGCCACGACATTGCAATTAATTATTCGTTTGAAACACCTGTATCAAATTTATCCCTTTCATCTGATGAAATCGTTCAGCTAATAGGGAATATATTAGAAAATGCAATTGATGCAAGTATTGAATGGCAAACGAAGTATAACAAACAAGCTTTTATTGAATTAAGCCTTCGCAAAAAAAGCGGTCTATATCTATTAACTTGTTCAAACAATACGGTCCCCTTGCAGAAGGAAATTGCTGACCAATTGTTTGCCAAGACTGGTGTTACAACAAAACCAAATCATAATGGTTTAGGCACTTCAATTATTCAGCAAATTATAGAGCAGCATAACGGATATTTAGAATTTATAGCAGAGAAGCAAACATTTACAATTACGTGTAAAATCCCTAATGTCGTTTCATAAAAAGCTTCAATAATCTACATCTCGTAAGATAATGATAAGGTTTAGATTATTAAAGCTTGAGTTATTTAATGCTTCATATACTTATTCAAAGTTCAATTTCTCCATGTTTAAACCTCTAGTCAATATTCTTAAAGAGCAGCTTAAATATAATAATTGAAACTGCTTGAAACCGCATTTACTTATGATATGGTTCACCCTACGTAATGCTATACATGTAAATATGTATTCCACACTCTGGTCCTATAAAAGAAAAACGCGTTCTTCTTATTGAAGAATAGCGCCCAGATTGTGGAATATCGTAATTAACTAAAGCTCCCCTAATAAAATAAGAACACTGTCTTATTTTATAAAATCGAATATCTTTAAATCTACTTCATCGATGTGACCAATCTTTTGCTCTAAGTCCCATAATTGAATTTCAGATGTCTCGTTATTTTTTTGAAATGGTTGGAGTTTTTCAAGAGTAGCAAAATAGACAGGATTATACTTAATTTCATCCTTTATTACGTTTTTAACTTTTAACAAACCTTTAAATTCTATATTTAAAACTCTTTGCCCAGTTTCTTCATAAAGTTCTCTAATTGCACAGTCTTTTGGTGTTTCATTAGTTTCCCTTTGTCCAGCTGGTAATTCCCATTGATTTCTTAAAGTGTTATAACATAAAAGATATTTGTCATCACATTTTATTACCGCATAAGATCCAGCCAATCGGTGATAATTATATATTTCAGTTTCTTTTACAAAAAGAAATTCAAGAAATTGAAAACCATTATTCTTTGTAATTATCAATTGTTCCCCATCCCTAATTGAAGTTCTATTTCTTTTCCTACTAAAATGTCCCGTTAAATTTTAATATATTTCTTCTCACTCTAACCTAAATTTTAACATAATTTCATCAAGATTCTTCGTAGAAGTTATTCAATTAAATGGCCCTTTAATTGAATAAAGCACTTTTCTTACTCAAGAAAAGCGCCGATTGTTAATGGAGCTGGAAGCCTCTGACTAGGTTTTTTGGATTGCAGGAATTTCAAAGCGATTTCACTACATCTTATTTCTTTAAGGGCATAAATAAGGAAGGATTTAGCTCAACACTTTCAATTACAATAGCAGTTAAGCCTTTATCTGATTTAGTTTCATGCCATTCATCTTTTCTCCAAAACACCGCATCTCCAGATTGGACCATAAAATACTCTTCTTTATCGTTACGTACGTACCCTTCTCCTGCTATTACTAATAAAAGTTGGGGTACTACTGCTTGATGATATCCTATAACGCCACCTTCCTCTAAGTGCATCCATCCAATATTGGTTTTTTCATCTGTTTGAATAACTCGGGACATTATAAAATTTGAATTAAAATGAGAAATCTTCTTACCACTTTCTTTACTAATTTTATAAAAATCCATTATGTACCTCCAAGCATCCGGATATAGAACACTTATTCAACAATATTGAACGATAATCCTTTAATTCTTATTAAACTTAACATTGTATAAAAGATTCTTATTCAACAATCTGGCCCGATTGTTTAATAGGCATTAATAAAATCTAAACCAAGCAAACCATTGCCCCTGTTTGTTTTTAGTAACAAAAATTTGCCTATGTGAAGCATCGTATGCTGGTAAGTATTGTGGAAATAAAACTTCTACAAACCAAGAATTATTAGCTATTTCTTCTCCGCAATAATTTTTAGCCATTGCATAATAAGCATCTGGATGTGGTGACTCTGAAAGATGTGCTATGGTTTCTACTTTCCATCCTTTGTAATTTTGATTTTTATAAACCTCGGGTATGATTGTGTTCAATGCATTTAGAAGACCTTTATCTGAACTCACAGGCTCCAAATTTTGCGAGTCAGGACATTTCCCATTGCTAATCAAAAATGGTACTCCCTCATCTGTTTCAGCAAATGCTATTTGAGAATACATCAAAATCCCTAACAAATTTTTTGGCGGAATATATTCTCCTGTTGTTACATTAAAGCCAACTGCTTTCATTTCTGTCTGATTGCTATTCCAACCTATTACTAACATTAGGGAGATATTTGTCACTGTGTCTTTTCGCAGCATAAAATTGTAACCTTTTGCCCAGTCTTTACCTGGATAAATACTGCCCATTTCTAATGCTTTTTTTAGTAATTCAGGTGAATCGTATTTAATATCAGCAGCTCCTACAAACTCCTTTTGGGGATAGGGAGATGTACCTTCTGTTGTCAAATCATTTAGTCCATCAATTTCCCCATCATGGATGGTTACTAAAAAATACTTATTAGTGTCTGGCACTCCAAACGAAATATTCCAATTTTCCCTTTTACCGTTTGCTCCAATTCCCTTCCCAGGCTTATCTATATCTATATTGATTGCAACTAATAATTGAGCATTTTCATTCCATTTCAATGCTGATGGATATGCTAATTCAATAGCTTGTTTTATTGATAATTCTTGGTGTTTACTGACTTCTAATGTTTTTTCAGCTGATTGTAATGAACGAGCAGATAATTTCTCAATAGTACCTACTGAAACTAATAATATTAAGACAACAAAAACTACTTTTTTCATTTTTCTAACCCTCTTTTTAGAGGTATTCTATCCAAACCTTATCCAATTATCCTTCCTCTTTAGTTTAAGTCTAATTCATCACTATAACGATTAAGTTATGGATAAATATGTGATAACTTTTCTCTACATCTGGCCCTATAACGGAAAAACGCGATCTTCTTATTGAAGGATCGCGCCTGATTGTTGAAGATTGATTTTCTGCGTCCACAACTTAACTTGGGAATGATATTTGTATATAGATTTATGCTTCATACCGCCTCTAAAATGAATAATGATCTTTGAAGATTAGAAACCATCCTTGTACTTTACCGATGTCTTTTTTGTCTACCAAATCTACTAAAATGGCAGGACGCAAAACAAGTGTCAGACATCCTAAACTAAATGCTAGCGATAGAAACGCAATAGCAAGTACATCTGATGACATCAATGTTCCAATAAAATAGAAAATACCACTTAGCGCTAATACTGGACCTAAGATGAAAATACTGCTTTTAACAACGTTTTTCGTTTTCGCATATAATTTATCAGATACCGTTGAAAAGATTAGTGGCTCTTATGATAGTCGATCTGAAATTGTCCGGACGGCATCCATAAATACGTTAACAAATGCTTCGCGATTCACATCATGCAATACATGCACGTTTGGTTTATTGCCTGTTGAATTGTGTAGATCTACGACTGTCGCACCTGCTGTAATACCCTCTGTCGACATTTCTACATAGTAGTCTGTTCCTTTGAAAAACTCAGGATGCAGTAAATACATGATGGCAGAAACATCATGGAAACGGAGCACATCTGCGTAATGCGGCTCACTGAACGGTGTTGGTTTGGCTACGTCCAAATAGTATGTCACAAGATCATAAGCCTTTTGCGAAAATTCTGTACCGATGTCTAGAATTTTTTTCGCTTCAGTTTGTGTGACGAATGCTTTGTGCGTAACATCCAAACCGCACATGCTCATCGGTACACCTGATTGCATCACAATTTGAGCGGCATGCGGATCTACATAGGCGTTAAATTCGGCAACGGCTGTTTTATTGCCACCTTGTGCTGCGCCACCCATCCATGAAATCGTTTCAATGTTATCCTTTACTTCTGGGTGAGCGAGTAATAATGCACCGATATTTGTTAAAGGACCTGTCGCAACAATCGTTACCTTCTCCTCACTCGCTAAAATCGTTTCACGCATAGCTGCAACTGCTGGACGGACATTTGCCGGTACTTCCACTTTCGGAAACTCTACTTTTCCAAACCCAAATGCACCATGAATCTCCTCTGCTACTTCAAGCTTGCGGAACATCGGTTGCTCAAGCCCTCGTGCAATTGGAACGTCTTCTCCAATATAATTTAAAAATGCATGTGCATTGTAATTCGCCTTACTTTGCGAAATATTTCCCGATGCAGTCGTTACTAAACGAATATCAAAAATATCCTTATTGGCAAATGCTACGGTTAGCATCATTGCATCATCAATACCTGGATCTGTGTCAATAATTAACGGTCGTCTTATCATGCTGTATTCACCTAATTCTTTCATTTATAGTCTCAGTATTAGATTGCCATAACCAGTGTGTTAATTAAAGCAAAAAAGTACATCCTGATAAAATCAAGATATACTCACATTTATTTAATAATCTATACCCTTATGACGAGAAAACTCGATAAGCATTAAGTCTTCTGTATCCTTCTCGATTTTTTCTATATCCGGACGATCCCAGTCACCTTCTTATTGTGTGAATTTTCTAATAAAGTACTCCATAGATTTCCTTAAGCACAAACATTCATGCTTAAGGAGTTGTTTGTATTAGGTATGGGTACCAACAGGGATTTGTTCATAGAATAAGAGAAAATTATTAACTTGAGCATATAAAATAAAAGCATATAATGAATACATAAAGGGGGGTATCTTTGATGAGGTTTAATCGAATCTTTCAACAATTTGCAGGAATAACCGATGCAATCAAAGCATTTCCACTAGCTGCTGGGCTCTTAGTTGTTTTATTCATCGTGAATGTATCAGAAATTAGCAGTACTTTGACAAACTATGAAAAATGTTTGGCAGCGCTTGTAGTTGCTGTATTCACTGCATCTGTGGCAGACTTAATATCTCCCTACCCATTAAGATTACTATTACTTTTTAAGATTAAATTTTCCTTTTGTCACTATTGTGAGTGCAGTACTTCCAATTAAAATCCCTACGCCTAATACCCCTTTTCCAACATCACCAACATGTTTTACACGTTTATTTCTACAATTTTCACATTGCTTATGTTTATATCCAACTGGCAGAGATCTCTGGCAGTTCTTATTGCTACACTTTTTACTCTCCATCTTTTTTGCCTCCTAAAAGTTTCTACTCAGCACTACTCGGTAACGCTTGTATTTTCTCTTTTATATAAGGTAATTTTTGGGACCAATAATTGTATCAAGTGCTTCCGCTATTGGTTTACCTTTTAGCTTCTGTTGTTGTGTTTCCTCCTTTTGAATCATCTATACTGCTTCATGAGAAACTGCGAAAATGCCATGCTTACGTTTTCTATTAGACATAGAAAAAACCTCCTAAAGATAATTTAGAAGGTCTTTGAGCGTGTTCAAATATAGTACATTTCCATAGGGATAAGAAAAGGGATATTGTCCAAGAGTTCAACTCTCGTTCAATATCCCTAGTCTGTTAAATCGTTGATATGACTACGTTTGTAGCCACTTTATGTATGGAGACGGTGGGCTTTGAAGCAAAATCACAAGAACTCTTGATATTATTGGTTTCAAGGCCTCTCTAAAATAGCAAAAACTTCTTTGACTCAGTTTTTGACTCAGTAATTAAAAATGCTGTTGGGGCAATTTTAAATCAATTCGTATTATCGATTCTTGGATTAATTATATTTTGAATCTCGCTTACATATGCAGATAGTTCTTGAATAACATTAATTAAAAATTTCTCCCATTCTTTAAAACCGTCTACTGCTTGTGTAGCCAGATCATCTTTTATTTCAAATGCTTGTTGCGTAAAATCTTGTACATAGTCATCTAAAACATCTTCCGTCATTAATAAAACATTTTCTTGCATAAGGTCATCAATATAGTCCCTATCATCAAATTCCAGATAGTCAATTACATATTGATCCACCGTAAAGTCATTAAGCTGTGTATCTAATGCTTCAAGTGGTGTTAAATCAATTTCATAACTAGCTAAAACGTCCGTCAGTTCCCGTATAGATGTTTTTAATTCATCAACAATATATTCATATTCATCAACAATTTGTGTATTTAAATTAATTTCTTTTCCTTTGAAATATTCAAATTCTTTACCGTGAACATCCCAAACTCCCCAAATTTCTTCACTAAATTTAACTCTAAAAACTTCTAATTCTCTAATAAAATATAATAAAGGTGCATAATTAGCCATATAATACGGTTGCGCACTTAATTCAAAGTCATCATCGATAAACCCCTTTAATTCACTTATCGCTTCATTATCTTCAAAAATAAATCCCGCTTCAAAACTATTAGCAGATTCATCAGAATAGTTTGCTGATCCTAAATATGCAATATTATTTGTCATTACTAATTTCATATGATTGTTAAACATAAAAAAACTAGCAAATCTCTCTGGAAATGTTTCAGGATCTAATCTAGTTATATAAGTATTAATTCTAGCTCTAGCAGTTTCTCTACTTCTATTTGAAAAATAGCTTTCAAACCGATTTGGTATGTTCGTAAATAATTTTATCTCTGTATTTTCATCAATATCTCTCAAGCTATCTAGTAATTCATCATTACTATTAGATATATTATAAGTAATAATATATATGTATTCAGCATTTCTAAAATCATCAATTACTTCTTGAAATCCTAATTCGTCTCTAGTTATTACCATTCGAGCATTTGAAACATTTATTTCCGTTCTCATAATAATCTTCCTTTCTATAACATTTTTATCTATTCTTACTATGATTATTCCAATCAAGGAGGTTCGAATTTTGTTTTATAATATATCCTTCTATATATAGTCTTAATTCCTCTGGTGTTATTTTCACTAAATTAATACCTATTTCTTCACCTTTCCTTAAAGCCTCTTTGACCTTACCTAACTTAGCTCCAGTAGCCTCATTCTTAGTTACTAAATGCGCTATAATTCTTCCGTATATTCCTTGTGATTTACGTTGACCAAAATATTTTGGTTTCCATTCACTACTTTCCGATACCCTTGTATAAATCATATAAAGGTTTGCATTTTGAGTTAGGCCAGACAAAAATGGTTTATTTAATTCTTTTATTTCACTAATCAATTCCTTATCCCAAATAATATCATTTTTTATATCATCTGGATATTTAAAATGGTATGGAGCAACAGTAAAAAATTGTTGCTCTATATCTTTTGCAAATTCAATTAATCGCTCTTCTTCAGGATATACAAAATTCCTATACACTTTAATCACATCGAATCTTTTTTTTTTGAAAATCATAGATTATTTTATTTTTCAAAAAAATTACTTCCTATAGTTGATATTAATTATAGGATTATATCCATTTAACCTAACTTCTTTTTTCCAGTGGTCTAATCTATTTTTTAACATTAGCATATCTAACTGATTAATATCTGGTTTAATACAATCAATCAATTCTAATTCTGTTTTTCTTTCTAAAATCAACCAAATTGCTATATTTTTTATTGGTATTAAATCCTTATCTTTAGCTAGTCTATGCTTATATACTTTTAAAGAAGCCAATGATTGATCAATTGCATAACATAAATCTGAAGATGCACTACCTATTTTTACTGCAAACATAGTCTCATCTTTATATAAATCCATTAACTCCACATTAGAATTAATTACTTTTACATTCTGTCGATCATAAAGCTCAAATCCATCTTCTTTTCTTAAAGAATTAAAAGTATATTCAGCATAAAATTTTTTCTTTATTTTTTTAATTACTTCTTCCTTTGATAGATTCTTATATTCTCCATTTTTATTAATTTCATTATATTTTCCTTCCAAATATTCATTATGAACTTCTTCAGAAAAATCATACTTTTTATCATAAAAAACATCTATTTCAGATAATGAAGCTGATAAATAATTTTGATAATCATCGTTGAAATGATACCAAACCCCTTTGTTTAAAACACATCTTTTTTCATCATCGACATAATCAATCAACTTCTTTACTCTTTCAGTATAAGTTGTACCGTCTTCTTTAATAACCTGAATTTTCAAATCAAGTAATTTATCACTTAACTTGAACCTTTTTTGTTCAGCTATTTTTTCTAATTCTAAATAAGTTATTTCTTCTAGCTGTTCATTCCCATTATCTAACATTAACAGATATGTAGCATCTTGATTATTAAAGATTTCATTTACACCAATAATATCTACTTCTGATATCCCTATTCTTTCTTTATTATTTTCACAATTCTCTTTTAGTTTTTTCTCAAGCTCGTCAATTAATTGAACATCTGTTACTTTATTAAATAATGGTATTGGATAAATAGCTTCTAATTTCAAAATTTCTTTAAAAAGCCCTATCAGCTTACTAACGATTTCTAAATCAGGCTTCTTGATATCTACTTTGATTGAGTTACCAAATTCAAAAATTTCTCCAATACTAATATCCCCTTTTAATTCTCCAATCTCTACTTTAGCCTTTAACTTTGCAAAAGACTCACCACTATCAAATTCAAGATCCGAATAATTTACAAATGAATTAATGCTTTTATTTCTCCTAACATTTGGTGAAACTACAGTAGTTGTTTTAATTTCAGTACACTTAACACGCTTAGCAATGTCAAAAGGAAAATCCTTATCTGCATATCTATCTATATAAAAATAAGAACTGCCAAAAGATATAGCAAACATTTCATCATCAAACTGTATAATTAATATCGCTCTAGGTTGATTATTAATTCTAATTTCTTCTCTATTAAATTCTCTTAATATCCATTTCCACCCTACAGATTTGGTATTCTCACCGTTAGGTACAAACTCGTAATATTTAAAGTAAAACCCATCTATATCACTATTTTGAGTAATTAAATCTAATTTCCCCTCTAAACTCTCTTCAAATGCTCTATGATTTTTCGGGTCAATTTTATACACATTAACTTTCGTCATCAAATCACCTACATTCCATAATATGTAATTAGATATTACCTTTATATTCACTAACAAATCAATAGATTCCTCGATAGTCTTAATTGGAAAGTATTTCAGTACCTATGCCTCTTGTTACCTAATTGCTCACGAAATGGCTCATTTAAAGGTAATGAATCATTCTCCTCAGTTTTGGAATACTCTTGAGATGCTTGATCCTGATTATAAAGATAAAAAAGAGTGGCTCCGATTAAACGGACGGGAATTATATATTTAAAAAGCGCGGTAGTTCATAATATTGAACACCGCGCTTTACCATAATTCATTTCCGTATCTTCTCTCAGCTAATGAGTTAAAATGCCCTGTAAGAATATCTGCTTCTTGAGCAGTAATCCCTTTTGCCACAAGCCACATTAAACCTTAGGAATCTAAAGTACGCCTAAAAATATCGTTAGAACCATCTAGCTGCAAATTTTATCTACTAATCAAAAATATCTTATCAAAACTGCTTGGAACATATAAAACAAGCCAAATTACAGGTACAGAAAAACTACTTCCATTTTCAGGATTCTGAATTAAAACCATTAATACTGGCAAGCCATTAGAAATTTTTTTAGCGTTAATCTTATCTTGTCCTGAATGTGGTTGTAGATCATATCGCCCCTTTTGATTATCATCTTGTCGAATATGACTTCGTCCCCTATTATCCTTTGTATAAATATGAATATAATTATACTTTTCCAAAACAGAAATTACTTCTGTAAATCCACCAATTTTATTTCCATTAATCCCTTCTATAGAGGCGTGTACATTCTTTAATATTTCTTTTGCAGCATTTACTTCTGCTGTAATATACGTAGCTTTTGAATTCTCTATTTGCTTAATTCCATATTGTTTAGATAACTTTTTAATAAACGCTCTATTCCTACTTAAATATTTAGAAGCTCTTTTTTTATTCTTATGGACATCAAAATCCTTAATTACAATAAATGAATTTGGTTTAACTTTAACCTTATCTTTAGGTATTTTTGATGAATTTGTTACTTTAAAGGTTTTATCTATTGATACACCCATTTTCACTAAATCTAATAGCTCATTATAATGAATATCTTTCCTTGTTTTTTCATAGTTAGCCCAGCATTTTTTAAACTCCTGTTCTAATTCATACATTTTAAACCAAGTCTGGACCATATTATAAGTTGCGTACATTCTAGTTACACTCAAGTCATCAAGAGTACGGTAACCTAATACTCGTAATTGTTGAATAGAAGTATCCATACATTTTTCCTTAGAATTACGTCCAAAAACGAAACTAATAAGATTTTTAAATGTAACACCTCTAGTTACAGCATATGCACCTATAAATACTGTATAAGGTGTATCTAATACCATTTCTCCAGTTTCATCATACTTTATTGATTTCTCTTGGTCAGAATTTATCACAAGCGTTTTCACTTCGTCTTTTAGAGCAATATAAAGGTTTCTAATCACTTCTTCTCGACTAGGAAACTTAGAAGATTTAATTTTTGATTTATATAAATTAGCGTAACAACGATTTAATAATCCAAAAAATACTTGTTCGTTTCTTTCAATGCTATCAACTATTTTTTCTGTTAACTGCTGAATACGTTTTTTAATTATTTTATGCCCATTTTTTTTATAATCAATATGAAGCAACATACAATAAGGATTTCTTTGATTATCTTTTAAACCTAACTGAAAATTCCTTATAAAACCCCCCAATTATTAAATTTAAAAAGAAAAGTTAGATTAGGAAATTTAATATATAATTCTTCTTTCGAAAACAAATCTGAATCTATGAATTCCTCAAATTCGGTTTTAATCAATATAATCTCTCCTCTAACTCCTCCAACTTTAACCTAGCATATTCCTCATAGCAATTACCCAAACTCTTCGAAAAAGAAGTTAACATTTAAGTAACAAATTTACCTATTTTACATTATTAAGTAAAAATGTCACAAAATTAAGTATTTTTTTGATAATTCTTTTTTTAAAATAAACGATTAAATTTTATTTACAAAAACGAAACAACCTCTTATATATCAACTATTTCAAAAAAAGGAACAAAAAAAATAAGCTGTTTTTCGAAATAGCAATTAATCAAAAATATAACAAAAACAAACAACTATAAAAACTTTAATATCACCTGATTTATTCAAAAAAAGAATAGTCAATTTCAAATATGAGATTTTATCCCCTGACTTTCTTATAATTTATTTATGGCGGCTAATAAATTACTTTGTATAATATAAAGGACTTAGATTTAATAATAATAAGAGGAGGAATGACAATGCATCATATTCAATTCGGAAATACTGTCATTTCTTATACATTAGATTTTAGTAGCAGACGCAAAACCTTAGCGATTCAAGTCTCAGAAACAGGTGTAAAGGTAATCGCACCTGCGAAAACGGGCAAAGCCGAAATTGAGGCTGTTTTGTGCAAAAAAGCGACTTGGATTTTACAGCAGCTAGATGACTTTGAAGAAATTCAATCATATGAGGAGAAAATTAGATTTTTATCGGGGGAGAAGTTACCCTATCTAGGCAGAAATTATCGGTTAAAAGTCTTTAAAGAGGCTGTTGAAAAGCCATCTTTTTCCTTTAAACAGGGCAAGTTCATTGCAATAGTGCCTTCAACTGTAAGCGATGATCAGTTAAGAGAAATACTTTATCCAGAATTCAAAAAGTGGGTTATGGCTCGTGCAAAAAGAGTGGCGGCAGAACGTGTTAAACGTTACCAATTAACCTCTAATTTAATTCCTAGTGAAATTAAAATTAAAGATCAACAACTACGCTGGGGTAGCTGCACTGCATCCGGCAATATAATTTTGAATTGGAAAGTGTTTTTAGCACCTATGCCTATTCTAGATTACATAATTGCTCACGAAATGGCTCATTTAAAGGTAATGAATCATTCTCCTAAGTTTTGGGATACTCTTGAGATGCTTGATCCTGATTATATAGATAAAAAAGAGTGGCTTCGATTAAATGGACGAAAATTATATATTTAAAAGCGCGGCAGTTCATAAAATTTGAACTCCGCGCTTTACTATTATTTATTTCCGTATTGTCTCTCAGCTAAAGACCTAAAATGCCCTGTAAGCATTCCCGCTTCCTGTACAGTCATTCCTTTACCCACTAGCCACATTAGCACTTTCGAATCTAGAGAACGCTTGAAATCGGTCTTTTTCGTCCAATCAGTAATAGGTGTTATTTCATCAACAATCATTTGATGAACGTCCTTCGCTATTTCCTTTAGTTCATAATCCGCGCGGCTCTCACATATTTCACTCAAAATATTTAAGTAAGGCTCTTCATATACTGAAAGCCCTGACTCTGTTTTGCCGCTCGCTTTCTGAACTAGCTGCTCACTCACTTGCTCTAATTCATCCAAGTACTCTTGTATCGTTAATTGCTCCGATTTTAGCCTTTCAAGCAACTCTGCTACTTTTTCCTTTAATGACTTATAGAATACCGGATCTTCGCCCATTTTGACGGTAATTTCACGTTTAATTGCGTGCTCCATCTCTGCGGCCTTAGATTCAGGTAAAGTATGTTTTTCAATTTCTTTCTTAAAGTTGCCATCTAATATCGAAATTGGATTACGCACTTCAATACCCGTCGAAAGAATATAATCGTGAACTATTTGACGTACCTTTTCCCCACAATCAGAAATGTCCATCCCATCGACAATTGCGTAGCGTGATCGTGCAAGCTGTCTAATAACACTGACCCATTTGAAGTCCGCTACAAATCGTTCCGCTTTCGGATCTGGCAATACTCGATCCATACTTTGAGCAAACTTTTTATATGCAATATCAAACTGAGCGCGCACATCTTCTTCTTTCAATCGAAGAACCGCTTGCTCGTGCTGGTCCTTTGACAATTTATCAAAGAAACGCATTACAGCTCTATGTCGACTTTCTAAGCGCGGCAATTCATTATCAATCGAAATAAGTGCACCTTTTACATCACTCTCACTAAACACCTCTAGCGCCTCATCTAAGAAGCGAGACACACCAAAGTAATCTACAATAAGCCCATATGTTTTATGCTCATCGTAGCGGCGATTTGTACGTGCTATAGCCTGTAATAAGTTATGTTCCTTCAAAGGCTTATCTAAATACATAACTTGTTCGATTGGCGCGTCAAATCCTGTTAGCAATTTATCACATACAATCAGCATAGCCAGCTTATCCTCTGAGAAAGGCTTTTTAAATCGCTTAATAAGAGCTTTTTCTTCCTCTTTAGAAGTTTTATATTTCTTTAATAACTCATCTGTATCATTTTGGTCCTCTGAAAAAATAACAGCTGTTTCAAATGAGCCGTTTGCAAACTGGTCAATCAGCTCTTTATATAACGCAGCAGCGCGTCTTGATACTGCTACTACCTGTGCTTTATAGCCATTTACTAGAATCTTTTCTTCATAATGTTTCACAATATCTAATGCAATATCGCGCATTCGCTTTGGAGAAGTTAAAATTAATTCTTTGTTCACGTACTTCTCTTTAATACGCTCTTTGGCATCATCGTCATATTCGGCAAAGCTACGATTGAATAGCTCATCCAATGTTTCACCCTGCATTTGTAGTTCAGGTAGACGTGACTCATAGAATATAGGAACTGTAGCTCCATCTTTGACAGCGCGGTCGATTGTATATTCATCAATATAAGAACCGAACTTTCCCGTTGTAGACTTATCTTTTTTATTAATAGGCGTACCTGTGAAACCGATGAAAGTAGCATTCGGTAAAGCTTTACGCATATTCATCGCTAGTCCCTTGTATTGTGAGCGATGTGATTCATCCGTCATTACGATTATGTTTTCTTCAGTTGAAATAACAGGAAACACTTCATCCTCACGTGCCTGAAACTTATGAATAAGTGTCATTACCGTAGTACCTTGCCCTTTACCTAGCTGCTCTTTTAAGTCTTTTACAGAGGCCGCTTGATTAGGATTAGGGAATCCACAAGATAAAAACGTTTCAGTAATTTGATTATCTAAATCTTCACGGTCCGTTACAATGACCAACATCGGATTTTTTAGACTTGGCTCACGTCTTAAACGTTTTGCTAAATAAACCATCGTTAAAGACTTTCCTGACCCCTGAGTATGCCAAACTACACCACCGCGCAATTCTGGCTTTTTACCATACAATATACGGTCAACAGCCTTTTCTACAGCGCGGAATTGCTGGTAACGAGCAAACTTCTTCACCTTACCGTCATACACGATGTAGTTATTTAAAAGAGGCAACAAAACCTCTCTTCTTAATATCCCAGCTATCAATATACTTTGTGGGTTATCCGTTCCTATGGCATCTTTATGGATTGGATAAGGATCTGACCATAGCCCGTAATGCTGTGCTTTCGCAAATAAAGTCCCTACTTTAGCGCGGTCAGAACTTGTGGCAATCATTAACTGATTATATAAAAAAGCTCGTTCGTTCGTTTCAACATAACGCTCAAACTGCTTCACGCACTCAGGTAACTGCTTTTCAGGTTGTAACTTAGGGCTTTTACATTCCACAATCACTAGCGGCAGCCCATTAATATAAAGCAAAATGTCAGGACGAAGCGAGCCGTTCGCATTTGTAATCGTCATTTGGTTGACGACTAAATATTCATTATCCGCGCTTGTCGGCTCACCAAAATTAAAGAGACGAACCGTTTGCCCCTTTTTACCGCCCCCTAAATCTTGTTCGATTGTAATCCCTTCACCAAACAGCCAATCAAATATTTGACGATTCGCCTCCCATAAATCCGTCGTCGTCACCGCCGTAAATTTATGAACGATTTTATCGACATTGCCATCTGAGATCCACGGATTTAATCGTTGAATCGCAGCACGGAAGCGAGATTCTAAAATAATGTGCGTCGCCTTACGCTCACTCTCTAGCTGCGCCCCCGTATAATGCGTATAGCCATAACGAACAAGCTCGTCGATAAACGGCTTTTCTACTTTTTCATATTCATATTGTGACATTGTCATCATCTCATTTCGAATACTTTTTTATGTATGCGTTCATTATACTAAATGTTTTTCTTCAAGAAAATGGATATAGAAAAAGAGCCACAAGCGCGGCCCTTCCTCCCCTTACTACTTCTCTACGTTTACACGTATTTTACCTGTTAATAGCTGCTGCATTAGCCCTTTTTTCAATTCCTCATATTTCACTTTTTCCTTTTCATAGCTTTCGATTTGCTCATCTAATGTTGAAAGGATTGAGGCAATTTTTTGTTGTTCTTCCAAGGGAGGTAATGATATTAACTGTTTTTTAAATGCATCAAAATCTACTGACTCCACTGTAGTTCCTGTTTTCACATAATTTTCTCTCATTTGTTTATTAAATGCTTGAATTATATAAAAAATATACATTGGCTTTATATTATCATTACAAACAAATGCTTTTTGATCCTGATTAATAGTTAATTCTGTTTGAGCAACAGCAATAGGTAATCTTCTTTTTAAAATTCCACTTCTAGTTACAAATATTAATGTTTCTTTAGGCAAAAGTTTTAATTTTTTAGCTTTTAGGCCTTTTTCAGAAATATATAACTCTGTATCAGATATTCTATCTTGATGCATATCTGTAGACGTTACCCATAAAATTGCTTTTTCTTGAGACCAGTAATCTTTATTAGCTTTAGAAGGTGTCCCTCCACTAAACCATTTCCCTAATGAATCTAATTTCGCGACTTCCCATTCAATAGGTATCTCCCCAAGCTCACTCTGCTTATACTCCGTATGCCCAATGCCTTTGGTTAACAATTGCTGCATTAATCCTTTTTTCAGTTCCTTTGTTTTTACAATTAACTGCTCGGTTTGATCCATTTGCTTGTCTACTGTTGAAAGGATTGAGGCGATTTTTTGTTGTTCTTGAATCGAGGGCATAGGTAATTTCAATTTAAATGTATCTTTTGGCGTTACCCTTTTTCTACTTCCTGTTGTACCACTTTCTAAGGCGAGTAACTCCTCTTGGAAAATTTCCGACTTAAAATATTGATAATAAAAATCTAAATTCACGTTTTCTTTTGAAATATAATTTATAAATTCTGTTGAAGATACAGATTTTAAATGCTCATCAATTTCTTTAACCAACCAAATACGAGATATTCTAGGATTCAGTTTTGATACCAGTAAAGTCTCTCTATCAATTACTGTTTTATTACTTAATATATCCTTTGATGACTGAATAATAGGCAACTTTGTACTATCAAATGCAGGCAAACTATAGTGAACTAGTTCTTCATCAATTATTTGAGGATTAATTGATTTTGTATTAATTTCAAAAACCTCTCCAAGTTTTTTATATTTCCACAGTTCCATTAAAGCTCACCTAACCCTAATTCATTTAAGTATGCATTCAGCTTTGCGGTTGTTTGCTGCTGCTGTGCTTTTAACGCTTGAATATCTGTTAAAACAGCTGTGATATCCACTAGCGTTTCTTCCTCCGATTTATCAATGTAGCGTGTAATGTTTAAGTTGTATTCGTTATTTTGAATTTCCTCTAACGATACGACGCGTGCGTATTTTTCAACGTCTTTATACGCGGCAAATGCTGTGGCGATTTTAGTAATATCTTCGTCGCGTAGGGCGTTTTGGTTTTTGCCTGGTTGGAAATCCGCCTCTGCTGCGATAATGAATACTTTGCCTTTACGTTCCTCTGGCTTGTTGCGGTTGAAAATTAAAATGCTCGCTGGAATACCTGTGCCGTAGAAAAGGTTTTGCGGTAAGCCAATTACTGCTTCAAGTAAGTCTTGCTCCACAATCGCTTTACGAATTTTACCCTCTGCACCACCGCGGAATAAAATCCCGTGTGGCATCACAATACCCGCGATCCCGTTGCTATTTAATGATGCGATCATATGCTGTACAAACGCGAAATCGCCGTATGATTTTGGCGGAATCCCGAATTGGTAGCGGCCGTATGAGTCAGCCTTTGCTTCGTCAATGCCCCACTCTTTTAATGAAAACGGTGGGTTGGCAATTACGCGGTCAAATAGCATTAACTCGCCATCCTCTACTAGCTTAGGATTACGTAGCGTGTCCCCTTTTTCAATACGGTGGTCTGGTAGGTTATGCAGTAATAAGTTCATTTTTGCAATCGCCCACGTATCTAAGTTGCGCTCTTGGCCGAATAGCGATAATGATTGTGGATTGCCGCCAATTGATTTTATATAGTCTACAGCTTGAATTAGCATACCGCCCGAGCCACACGTTGGATCGTATACACGCATTCCTTCTTCTGGTTTAATAAGCTTAACGATTAGTTCAACGACTTTAGATGGTGTATAGAATTCGCCACCTTTTTGCCCTGCATCATCCGCAAACATTTTAATTAAATACTCGTAAGCGCGGCCTAACATATCTGGCTCTGATAAGTTCTTATTACTTAAATCTAATTGCGAGAAATGCTGTAATAAACGCTGTAAAATATCGTCTGTTAGAACTTCTTTATTGTTAAAGTCGATTGGTGTTAAGACGTTTGTTAACGTTGCATTTTCATTTTCTAATGCTTCAAATGCGACATTAATCGTTGCACCGATATTCGTTGCTTGCTTACGAACGGTTTCCCAACGCGCGGCTTCAGGTACATAGAATTGATAGTTCATTGGAAGCTCTGCTAATTGAGCACCAGCTTCTTCGCCGTATTGTACAATAATCTCTGCACGTTGTTCGTTAAAAACATCGCTTGTACGCTTTAAAAATAGCAGACCAAAGATGTAATTTTTATATGAATTCGAGTTAACCGATCCGCGCAGAATGTCGGCTGACTTCCACAGATGCTGTTCTAACTCTTGTAATGTTAGTTGTGTCATAATAATCCTCCATTAAAATCTTTCTAACTTCTATTATGTATGCATTGAAGACTTATTACAAAGAAATATTTAAAGAAATAAGACCCTGTAATAATAACTTTTACAAGGTCTCATTATCTGTGGAACTTTGGAACTTTTTTATGAAAACATTATTAAATAGCGCATTCTAAGGATATCTATCTAGAACTTTTAGAGAACTTTCAAAGAATTTCTTAAGAACTTTTGTTAAAGGTTCCGTAGTGAGTTCCTAAAAGTTCTGTCTCCTTGGAACTCATTTAACTCATATATACCAATGGATTAGTGCAATAAGTTCCAAAGTTTCATATTAAATTTGATAGTCATAGCCTAATTCAATAATAACTTCTTTTTTTATAGCGACTGTATTTCGTTTATGAGATGTCTTATTTACTACATCTACTGTATGACGCTTTTTATAATCAGTAACTTTTCCCGTCACCTTATCAACAGTTTTTTCAGTAGTTCCTCTTTCTACCCAAATTTGTCTAATAATCGAGCTATTATTACCTAAAAAATCATTTAAATATTGTACTGGTAATAATAAATCTCCCGTTTTTGATAAATAGTATTTCCTACCAAATGCTCGTTCAGAATCAATTCTATCTAGTAATGCTGTTAATCGAGCTGATGCTAGATCAGTTTGTCGATTCTCTCCTTTAAATGCTTCAAATAGCTTATAAAAGCTTGAAATATCAATATCAAAATCAAATGTTTCATTTAATATCTCTGCTGCTAAAACAATAATTGCAAAATTCCTAGCTAGCCTTATAATTACTTGATTAAAAGTATTACTAATTAATTCAGTAGTAATCTTTTTTAAACGTTCTTTAAGTTCTTCTCCTTTTTCATTAATTAGTTCTTTCCAATGTTCTAAAAATGCATATCCAGCTGCACCATAATTTTCATCCAACCCTTTGTATACTTCATCAAAAAAATGTTGATCATTACGATTAGACTTTAATTCAAGAGAAATACAACGTGCTGCTACTCCACCAGACTCTTTTACAAAGTTTAGAATAGAAAACTCCCCTGTAGAAAGCATAATATTATGCCAATTTCTGGTTTCTTGTAAGCCATCTGCTGTAGCTCTGCCTTTACCACTCCCTCCAGATAACATATAAATAATTTTCTCGACATCTTTCTCATTCTCAATTTTTTTCGTATCATCCAGATAAATGGGATAAATATAGGAATAAGAAGCGATTCTCTCGAAAGCGGCTGGTGTTGTACGCTATTCCTTAATGTTAGCTGTAGTTTTTAATTAATGGTGGGGGGCATGACAGGAAGTGAATAAGTTGTTCACGTGTATAGAAATTTTCCGCTTCTTCTCCATTATCCTGAACTATTCGCTTTTTAGATACATTTACAGGTGCTTCAACATGTGTAAATGGGTTGGTTTGTAAGTATCCACGTTTAACTGCAAAATCTAATACCTTAGCTGCGTATGCTATAGAGCAAGAAAGTAATTTTAAAGCCTATGCATTATTCCGATTATTAGCATTTAGTGGCATGCGTAAAGGTGAAGCATTAGCTTTAACATGGAATGATTTAAACTTCACTTCAAATGAGCTTCGTATTAATAAAGCTATATCACGTGGGAAAGATAATCAGCTATATATGAAAACGACGAAAACAGGTGTAGCACGCTCAATTAAAATGGATGATAAAACAATGGCTGTTATGAAAGAATGGAAGAAGCAACAAAAGCAGGACTATTTAATACTTGGTTACAACACAATGCAACCAAAGCAGCTAGTATTCAGTAATGAAGTAAATGAATATTTACAGCCTACTAAAACCCGTAAGTGGATTTTACATGTACAGAAGAAATACAAGCTAGGAATAATTACGACACATGGTTTACGTCATACACATTGCTCATTATTATTCGAAGCTGGAGCTAGCCTAAAGGAAGTTCAAGATCGTTTAGGTCATAGGGACGTTCAAACAACAATGAACATCTACGCCCACGTTACAAAAAAGGCTAAGGAAGAGGCTATTCAGAAGTTTGCTAGTTATTTAGAGATTTAGAATAAAAAAGCATCATAGTTTAATCGAAAAACTACAATGCCTTACATTATTTATATTAACATTTTTACTACTTTCTATTCTTGTCGTTAACTATCTTTTGGCACTCTTTACAAATACCATTGTGAAAATCAGGTTTAGTACGATTATGATAAAAATCATCTAATAACTTTACCTGATTACAACTGTATCATTTTTTAGTGAGTGGAGCTGGCATATAATTTGTCCTCCTTAAACATACTGAATTTCATCATTTTCATCATACTTAGCTAATAATTTTTGAATAGCAGCATTAACTCTAGTGTAATCATCAGTTCCTACAGGATATGAAGGGCTACGTCGTCCAGCTATTTCACCATCATAAACCATTTGAACTTTTACTACTAAGTTATTTCGATCTCCCCAAATTTCTTCACCAATAGAGATCTTATATTCAGTATTAGCGGGATGGGGATTACTAGCAGGTATTGAAATAAACATCTTAGGATAAAACGTCTTTGCCATTAATTATCACCTCATTCTAACCATAGGATACCTTTAGTTAAACCTTTAGTCAATCCAAATGTATCTTAATTTAAAATGAATACGTTTTGACTACGTTTTTGACTACGTTTGATTGATATTCGTTGAAACTGTATGATATTAAACAAAATAAAAAACCCTTGATTTACAAGGGTTTTGACATTCATTGAAACTCAATGAAATCGTATTATGGAGACGGTGGGAGTCGAACCCACGTCCAGAAGCTCCAATACGCCGGCTTCTACGCGTGTAGTTTGTCTACTTGCAATTCGCGAGTTCTTATGCCGACAGACAGGCGTCCGAATCGCTAACCTGGGAATCTCTTACCGTTGACTCAGGTGGTGCCAACGATCGTATCCCACTTAAGTTGAACCCAGCGTAGTCTACATGGGCGATAGACAGGCTGAGTGCTACGCGCTATTAAGCTGCGAAAGCGAAGTTTTGTTGTTTGCCAGTTATTATATAACTTCCGTTGTTGACGAAGACGAGACCTCCGACGCGCGACCAGAGCTTGAACCACCCCTGTCGAATCCGTAACGTCCCCGAGTAGTAGTAAACCCGAGTTAAGTTCGGAAAAGAGCGAAATGCTCTTTAAAACGTGTACCGTATGAGTAGATACACACTGGCTAGTACAGTCAATTATATGACAAACCGGCTGAGCTTGCAAGTAAATCTGCTTCTCTCGTACACTGCCAATATTTTCTTAACCTTGTTTATGCAGCTGATTGCGGTAGTCTACCGGTGTGACACCGTGGAATCGCTTGAACAGTTGGGTAAATTCAAAGTAACCGTTCATGCCGATCATTTTTGAAATTTCCTTGAAGTCCATTTCCGTATCTTCCAGTAACCCTTCTGCTTTGTGTAAACGAACTTTCGTAATATATTCATTTACCGGCATCCCGACTTGCTGCTGGAAAATCATATTATAATTCGGATACTCGTCGGCAATTATTTCTTCGACTAATGCTAAACAATGCCCATGTACACTATACTTTTCAACTAAAATAACAACTTTATCAACTAATTCTGCGTTGCGTAATCCATTCACTTGTGGAAATCCCCCTACGTATGCTATTGCCATTGACTAAAACACCCCAAATTCTGTTATTTCAACCTTACGTCTACATCATCTTACATTTGTACCCCCATTTTTTAGATTGAAAACCATTATTTTTGCCCGAAAAAAAGAGATGTGTTAAAAAATAAACAAATTCGTTTAACACATCTCTTTTGGTTAATTTATTAATGCCGCTTAAAACGACGGATTTCCGGTTATTGCTGGCGGTCCTTGAAAGCACGTTCCATGTCACGCTTCGCTTCTTTTTTCTTCATATCATGACGTTTATCGTAATCTTTCTTACCTTTTGCAAGACCGATTAGTAGCTTCGCATAGCCGTCCTTAATATACATTTTCAGCGGAACAATTGTATAGCCGTCACGCTTCACGGCACCAACTAATTCACTGATTTGCTTTTTATGTAAGAGCAGCTTGCGTTCGCGTAATGGGTCATGATTGTAGCGGTTCCCTTGGTCGAATGGCGAAATATGCATATTTTTCACCCATGCTTCTCCGCCCATCACACTAATATACGCTTCCTTCAGCTGGACACGGGCACCACGTACGGATTTGATTTCCGTTCCTGTCAGTACCAACCCGGCTTCAATTGTTTCTTCTATGAAGTAGTCATGGCTCGCTTTTTTGTTTTGAGCTAAAACTTTACCTGCGCCTTTTGCCATTCGCTTTACACCTCTATTTTAAAGGTTAAGAGCTATGATGCCGAATATGCATCATAGCTTCACACCTTACTATTTCTTTTTACTTTTTTTCTTTTTGCCTTTTGCGATGCCTTCGTAAAACTTTGGCTTATCGCCCGATTTACCTTCTTTGCGGCGCCCGCGTGGATCACGGTCAGACGAGCCTGAACGTTTTGCTTTCTCCGGGCGTTCCTTGCTTCCGCCACGTGATTTGCGGTCACGTTTTTCGCCTGTACGCTCATCATCTTTTTTACGGCCTTCTCGGCGACCTGCATGAATCACTTTCGATGTTTGACGACGAGCCGGACGTGGACTGCTTACCATATCGACGATTTCAAAATCAACCGAAGATTCCTCGATCACGACATTTGCCACACGGATTTTCACTTCATCCCCGATGCGGAACTGGCGGCCAGTACGCTCACCGATCATCATCAAATGACGGTCTTCAAAGCGGTAGTAGTCGTCGGTCATATTCGAAATATGCACAAGACCTTCCACCGTATTTTCAAGCTCTACGAAAATACCGAAGTTCGTAATCGATGACACGATCCCTTCGAACTCTTCCCCGATTTTATCGGACATAAACTGCGCTTTTTTCAGTGCATCTGTATCACGCTCTGCTTCAACGGCACGACGCTCACGGCCAGATGTATGGTCCGCAATTTCATCCATTACCGCGCTCCACTGTACAACCGTTTCCTTCGATGTATCGCCATTCACTAAATACGTACGAATTAAACGATGGACGATTAAATCCGGATAACGACGGATCGGTGATGTAAAGTGCGTATAAAACTCTGTCGATAAACCGAAGTGACCTAACGACTCGGCATAATATTTTGCCTGCTGCATCGAACGCAGCAGCATCGTTGAAATAACCGGCTCTTCCGGCAAGCCTTCAATCGAACGAATAACTTCCTGCAATGCTTTCGGATGTACCGAATTTCCAGTACCTTTGATCATAATACCAAAATTTGTAACAAATTCAAAGAAGCGTTGTAATTTTTCTGGCTTCGGATCTTCGTGGATACGGTAGATGAACGGCAGCTCCATCCAGTGGAAATGCTCGGCAATCGTTTCGTTCGCTGCAAGCATGAACTCCTCGATCAGACGCTCCGCAACAGTACGTTCGCGTAACACGATGTCTGTCGGCCAGCCGTCTTCATTCACTAATACTTTTGATTCCTTGAAATCAAAGTCAATCGCACCGCGCGCCATACGTTTGTTGCGTAGGATTTGCGCTAAATCGGCCATATCTTTGAACATCGGCACTAAGTTTTCATAGCGCTCCATTAATTCCGGGTTTTCGTCCGGATTTTCTAAAATGTTATAAACGTCCGAATACGTCATACGCTCCGTCGTTTTAATCACACTTTGGAAAATTTCATGCTTCACAACTTGCCCAGCCTGATCAATCGTCATTTCACATGACAATGTTAAGCGGTCCACTTGTGGATTCAATGAACAGATTCCGTTTGATAAACGGTGCGGAATCATCGGAATTACGCGGTCCGTCAAGTAAACAGAAGTCGCGCGTTCATACGCTTCCTGATCCAGTACAGAGCCTTGCGTCACATAGTAGCTGACATCGGCAATGTGTACACCTAACTTATATGTGCCATTGTCATTTTTTACAACGGTAACGGCATCATCCAAGTCTTTCGCATCGGCACCATCGATAGTCACGATAACTTCATTGCGCAGGTCACGACGTCCGACTAAGTCCTGTTCGGTAATTTCATCCGGTACGTCGATTGCCGCTTGGACAACCTCTTCCGGAAATTCTGGCGGAATATCGTATTTATACAGGATCGATAAAATGTCCACACCCGGATCATTTTTATGACCTAAAATTTTCGTGATCATCCCTGTCGCAGATTTCGTTGCATCCGGCCAGTGCGTTACTTCTACAACGACTTTGTGTCCGTCGACCGCACCCAGTGCATCCTCTTTTGCGATAAAGATGTCCATATTCAATTTCTTATCATCTGTAACGACAAAACCAAAACCGCGATTCGCCTGGTATGTACCGACAAATGATGTTTTGCTGCGTTCGACGATTTTAACAACCGTCCCTTCACGGCGGTCACCTGATTGTTCCTTTAATACACGTACGAGCACGGTATCTTCATTTAAAGCACCATTAACTTCGTGTGCCGGGATGAAAATATCGTCCATGCCTTGTTCTTCCGGTGCGACGAACCCGAATCCTTTCGCGTTCCCGATAAAGCGGCCGCGCAGTAAGTTCATGCGTTCCGGTAAACCGTAGCGATTTGAACGGGAGCGCACGATTTGTCCTTGTGCTTCCATTTTTACGAGTGTTTTGACTAACTCACGGAAATCATCCGCTTCTTCTAATTCTAGTGCATCTTCAATTTCCGATACGGTCATCGGTTTATAGCCATCGTCCTTCATCATATCAAGGACGCGCTGTTGTAATTCATTTTGTTGTGTCATGTATTATTTCCCTCCTTTGAACAGAAAATAAAGTTCAGGTTTATTTAAGAAGTGCTTCGCAAGCCGTTGATTTCCGTTACGGTTACGCTTTCCGCGGGCGTGGCCTGAGCCAGTAGTCTCAGGCGTCACGCTTATCCCGCTGGAGTCGAACCTCCACTTCAATCAACTACTAAACGTTTAAATTTAAATTACCCCTCTATAAATAAACTGAACAAAAATTTATTCACACCATTAGACTATCCAATCTAACGAATTTAAAAACGTGAGAACTTCTTCATGAAGCTGGTCTTTTTCTTTGTCGAGTGTGATGACATGACCCGAATGCTCATACCAGCTGATTTTTTTGTCGATCGATTCGACGGTATCATAAATAATATTGGCTGAATCGGGGTTGATGACTTTATCGTTGCGCGATTGGATTACCAAAATCGGCGCATATAGTAAGTCGATTGTCTCTCGTACATCGTAAATTAATTGCTGCAGTTCTGGCAGTGATGCCATTCCCTGCTGCTTGATTGCTTCAATCTCTAATTCAATTTCCTGTTCATTTTTACCTTGTTGTTTTTTATATTGTTTTGCATATTCAAGTACGCCTTCAAACATAATGTCTGTCGTGCGCATCGTCATCGGCGAGCACATTGTGACAACGCCTTTCACCGGATGACTTGTCGCAAGCTTGAGTGAAAATACGCCACCGAGCGATAGTCCTGCAACGGCGATTTCTTCATAGCCTGCCTCTTTTAATTGAGTATACCCGTTTTTTACATCTTGCCACCATTCTTCGGGATTTGAGACAATGAGTTCTTCTGGCGGAACACCATGTCCTTTATAATGTGGGGCAAGCGATGTGTAGCCGTGTTTTTCCAAAAAGCGTCCAAGCATCCGCACATCTGCCGAACTCCCTGTAAACCCATGTAATAATAATACCGCTCTCGGCCCTGCCTGAAAGAAGAACGGTGAAGACAAAGCTGATTTCATACTGATTGCTCCCGTCTTGTTCCATAATATGAAAGATACGATTCAATCACACCATTGAATCGTGGAAAACTTTTCATTTCTTTCTTCTATTATACTGTGTTTGGGCCCACACTAAAAGAAAAAGCCCAACCTAGCATTAAATGCTTGGTTAGGCGTTTAATTTTCGTTCAATTAGAATTTCGTAATCGCCAAAGCTAATACGAAGAATGCAACAGAAAGAACGATTGTTGTGCGGTGAAGGACTAGATCCATTCCGCGAGCTTTCTGCTTACCGAATAGTTGCTCAGCTCCACCAGAGATGGCACCTGATAAACCAGCGCTTTTACCTGATTGTAATAATACAACAACGATTAAGGCTATCGCTACGATAATAAGTAATACTGTAAATAACGTATGCATTTGCTCCACCTCCTAAGTATGGACGTCACAATACAAATTAGTATATCAAAATGAGGGAGCCATTACAATATTTCTTGGAAATGAACATCATATTTTATCCAACATTCCCCACTCTTATTCAAAACTGTTAAAACGGCATTCGCTTATATCTCGTTTTGCCGCCAATGCAAGTGGTACCATCGTTTCAAATAGAAGATCCTCTTCTTCAAAGATCAATTTGCGCAGGTCAATATTGAAGTATTCCTTCATCCGCGATTCGGTCATCACTTCATGAACCGCGCCGATGACCGCCTTTTTCTCCTTCGCGATCATCAGTACTTGATCGGCCAAATAAAACGCATGGTTCGGATAATGGGTATTGATAATGCATGAAATGTTATGCTCTTTTGCCAGGCGTTTTAATGTTTCCAAAATGACAACCTGCTTTTGCACATCCAAATGCGATTCCGGTTCATCCAATATTAAAATTTCCGGATTCGACACAAGCGTCCGTGCGATTAGCGCCAGCTGCAGTTCCCCGCCGCTTACTTCATTGCACGACTTTTTCGCCAAATGCACAATGCCGACTTCATTTAATGCTTCGTGCGCCTTTTCATAATCTTCCTTGCGCGGCTTTGACAATGAACCGATATACGGTGCACGTCCCATCACAACCAAGTCTTCAATCGAAAAGCCGAATACCATTTTATGCGCCTGCGGAACATAGCCGATTTTCTTCCAAAGCTCTTTTTGCGAAACTTTTGCAAGCGGTACATCATCGATCAATGTTTCGCCAACACGCCAGTCCTGCAAGCCGGTAATGCATTTTAACAGCGTCGTTTTCCCTGCGCCGTTCGGACCGAGAATCGCCATAATCTGGCCTGGTTCCAGTGTAAAGCTAATATTCGATTCATAAATGAACGGCTTCACTTCCTTCTTTTTCGCATAGCAGAAGTTGCCTTCACGTACTTCTATTTTCATGACCAGTTACCTCCTGTACGACGTAAAAGATAAGCAAAGAACGGTGCTCCGACAATTGCCGTCAAGATCGACAACGGGATTTCCGCTGCTGTTATCGAACGGGCCAATGTATCGATAACGAGCAAATACGCGCCGCCCAGTGCAATCGACATCGGCAGTACGCGTTCATTGTTGCTGCCGACAAACATCCTTGCGATATGCGGAATGATCAAGCCGACCCAGCCGACAATCCCGGCAACGGCAACGGCCGCCGCTGTACAAAGTGTCGCCCCTGCAATGACAAGCCATTTCATGCGCACGACATTTATCCCTAACGACTTCGCCTCATCATCCGGCAATGTCAGTAAGTTAATGCGCCAGCGCAGTGCCAGCAAAATGAGCATTCCGACTAGAATAATTGGTCCCGCTGTCCATAAGTCGCGGTAAGAGGCCGTTCCCAAACTTCCCATTAGCCAATACGTGATGGCAGGCAGTTTTTCTTCCGGGTCCGCCACAAATTTCGTTAACGAGATCAGCGCATTAAACAATGCACTCGTCACTACCCCTGCGAGAACAAGCATAAAGATCGGCATATTGCGTCCTGACCCGCCGATCATATACGTAAATGCGATGGCCGCTAAACCGAAGACCAGCGCTAATCCTTGTGTCACATACCCATTGCCAAACAGTAAAATCCCGATAGAAGCACCAAATCCGGCACCCGCTGCGACACCTAAAATGTCCGCGCTCACTAATGGATTGGCGAACATCCCCTGGAATGCAGCACCTGAAATGGAAAGCCCCGCACCGATCAATAGTGCGAGGATAATACGCGGCAGCCGGACCGTCATGACTACGTTATATTCCATTTGTGTCCACGTTTCTTCTATCGGAAAAATATGCGAACCGAGGATTTTGACCACTGTTACAAAATCGACTTCAAACCGGCCGATGCCAAGCGAAGCAATCGCAAGTACAAGCGGCAATACCCACAGTAAAATACTTTTCCACTTTTTCATGAGTGTCCCTCGTTCTAATACTTCGCAGCGTCAGAAGATGGGTGTAGAATCTGTTCTACTTCTTCGTCCGTTACGTCATATCCGTAAAAGTCTTTATAGTAACTCTTAATTTCAGCATTCATATCATAGTCGAATAGCTCAGGCTGGTTGTTGCTTGCCAGCCATTTCAGCATTAGCGGTGCATCACCACTTGGCGGGAACCAGCGATAAATCCCCAGTGGAATTTTGTACACTTGCTTGTTTTTCACCGCTTCCACTTCACTCCAGTCCTGACCTGGAATCGTGTTGTTATATAAATCTTCCGGCTGGATTTCCGTGAAGTTCGTTAAATAGATGATTTCCGGATTCCAGTTGTAGATTTGCTCCATGTTGACATCTTTGCGTCCAGTTACATCGTTTTCCGCAACGTCATTGGCTCCCGTTGCGTTCAGCCATTGATTGCCGAAGAAGTTTTTACCGCCTACCGTAATCGCCTGCTCGGATAATTGATACATCATTAATGCATTCGGCTTTTGTTCTTTCGATAAGCCATCGATTTTTTCATAAATTTCGTTTTGCACAGCTGTACCGATTTCAATGAATTTGTCCGCACGCTCTGTTGTGCTCGCAATTTCACCCGTCAGCTTAAGCCAGCTGTTGAATGTCGCAAGTGGCTCTGCTGCCGCAGCATCAATAGCTTTAATCGCGACTGTGTTGATCCCCGCATTACGTGCCTGCTCGATTGATTTTTCGTCCGTTGCAATTTCGAAGAACACATCCGGGTTGATTTTCATTAATTCCTCGACGTTCATTTCCCCATTTTGGACGAATGACGTATCCGCCTTCAAAATGTCCGGTGCCATTTTCGATAAAATCGAGTTTTCCGCAGCGTTGTAAGAGTTCGGGTGCATTCCCACGATTTCTTTTGCTGAATTTGTTGCGACATACCATGTATGGAAGTACGGTAAAATTCCTCCCGATACGATCGAGTTCACTTCAGCGGGAATCGTTACTTCTGTACCTGCCTGATCGATGACGATTTTCTCTTCTGCAGTCGTTTGTACCTCTCCGCCCGAAGTAGAAGTAGTTGCCTCTTTATCTGAACATGCTGCTAGCGCCATTGCTGCGAGTGCCAGCGTTGTCAAAATTGCCTTACGTCCTGCCATTGTTTTCTCTCCTTAGATATCATCCGTTTTCACGAAATTATTATTTTAATAAAATATTATTTGATTTCTCAACAAGATTGAGTATAATTGATAATGATTTTCAATGTCAATGAGAATTCGGTTCTCAAATGAGAATTTGTATCAATTAATTAAATTTACAGGATTAAAGGAGATTTTTATGTCTGAATATAAAATTGTAAAACTAGATGGCGGACATGCATTCAGCCTAGAGGGACGTGCTATGAACGTCTCCAATGAACCAATGGACCATGTAACATTCCTCGACCAGTATGAAATTTCGACTGCCGACCTTTCCGAGTACAATGTGATGGTCGTAACGGACTTTATCGATCAGGAACATCTTTATGAGCACAAACAAGTCATTGAGAACTTCTTGAATGAAGGGAAAATTATTATTGCCAACACACATATTTTCCGTCCTTGGCTGCCAGGTGCCGGTCTGTTTATGCCAAAGGAAATTAAGTCACATGCGGATTATGTAATGGAGCCTGCAGCGGCAGGTACATTTTATGACGGGGTTGATATGATGGAGCTTACATACCGTAAAGGCGTTTCCGGCTTCTATGCACGCGGGTCTCATCCGGTTGTCAACAAGGAATCGGAAATCGTGCTGCAATATAAGGACGGCACACCAATCGTCTTCATCGACCGCACGGCAACAAAAGGAACGGTTGTCGCAGCATCTTGCCGTGATTTCCTGACATACGCAACAGGTGAAAACTCGACACAGCTGATTGCACCGCAGTTTTTAGCTTGGCTCGATCAAGAATTACTACGTTTGAAAGAAGGATTTGAAGGATGAGAAAAATAGCCGTTTTATATAGTGGTCACGCGCCTCATTACGTGACATTCAATACACCGAAATTCAAACAGTACTTCGAGAAAATCAGCTATTTACCGCGCTTTGTCGAAGAAGATTTGGAAGGTATGGACGTGGTAATTGTTCCTTCACAATTGCACAATAAATTATTGCTGGAAGCAGCACCGGCAATCCGACGCTTTGCGGATAACGGCGGGGTTGTCGTAGCATTCGGACCTCAGCCGTGGCAATGGATTCCGGGCCAAAACTGGGAAACACGCCCGACGAACTTCTGGTGGTGGCTTGAAAAAGATGCGGACAGCGGCTTACGCATGGTCGCACCGGATTACCCGTTATTCCGTGACGGTTTCCTGGATGAAGCGGCGTGTACATGGCATCAGCACGGCGTCTTCCATTTACAGGACGGCATGCAGTCTCTGATTGATATGAAGGACGGTGGTTCATTACTGTATGTCGACAAAGTCAGCTCAAAAGGTACGTGGATCGTGACGACACTTGATCCAGACTTCCATTTCGGCTCGTACTTCATGCCGGCAACAGAGAAGTTCATGGACGGCTTCTTCCCGTGGTTAGCCTTCGGGGAAATTTAAGGAATTGAAAAAAGCATGGCACCCGCAATTTAATGCGTGCGCCATGCTTTTTTATTTATTAATCGTTGCTGTTGTCATCTTTGTTGTCGTCAGTATTGTCGTCAACAGTGCCATCAGTGTTGTCTTCTGTATTATCATCTAAGTTGTCATCCGTGTTGTCGTTGTTGTCGTCGCCGTCAACGTCTAACTCGACATTTGTATCGTCATTGTTGTCTTCCATTAGACCATCATCCGTACCGTCGTCAACATTGTTATCGATGTTCGTATCATCTTCATCATTACAAGCTGCAAGTGATAATGATAGTAACAACGTCATCATTAGAGTAGGTGTCTTTTTAAGTTTCATATTGAATAGCCTCCTTTGGTGTATGCTTTATGATTCCCCGATTTATAAAAGAAAAACATTTTTAGTAATTTTCTTCGCAAAAAGATATTTTCAGGCATTTTATTTTCTTCTCGATTGACATTCGCTATAGTGAAATGAGGAGGTGAAAATCGTGCAGCAATCAAGGCATTATTTATTTGTCAAAACATTGATGAATCGCATGAAAATGGATGATTTGGATGCACCGGCAATCGAGCAGGAATTTTACCGATTGGAAGCCGGCTTATCAGGAGAACAAAAGTTGAAACGGCTGCTCTCGGACTATTATTTTAAATCCGCTTTCCATATTTTTTATAATTTCGAGTGCATCAATTCAAAAGGTTTTACCCATCAAATGGACGCTTTGCTCATTACGCCGCATTTTGTCGTCGTCATGGAAGTAAAGCAAATCTCCGGCACGCTTTTCTACAAACCCGCCCTCCATGAATTTTCCCGTGTCCAGGAGAATGTCAGCGAAAACTTCCCCAACCCGTTTGACCAGGCATATCGCCACCAGCTTTTTTTGGAACATCAATTCAAAGCGTGGCAAATCTCCATTCCCGTTTACCACATCGTTGTTCTCGCAAATCACCGCGCCACACTTGATCATTCCCTTACCAATTTCCCGATCATGCATATGAGCGGCATCCCGAGATTTATTGAAAAGCTGTATAGGCAGCACCCAAATCCTCGTGCGAATATTACTTTTCTGCAAAACCAATTAGAACAACTTTACGAACAACTTCCTCCTCGTCGTACGATTGAAAGGCACCGGCTACGAAATGGTGTTCTTTGTAGGGAGTGCGATTATGTTAATGAAATGCATTATAGGCAAGGCTATTTTATTTGTCCGGTTTGTAAGGTGAAAAGTAAAGAAGCGTTGTACGAAACTTTTCTGCAATACCGAATTTTAGTCAGCCCCCGCATAACGAATAAAGAGTTCCGGGAGTTTTTTAATATTCCGTGTATCCATATAGCTTCGAAACTGTTGGCGAGAGCCGGCCTGGAAAAGCACGGAGTGAATAAAGGGACGTATTATTTGATTCCGGAAAAGTTTGAGTAAATACTTATAAAAGGATGTGACACATATGAATGAAAAACAAAATCGTAGGCGTGTAGATGCACAAACAAAAGAGGTCATTATTAAGTCTGTTACAGAAGATGGCGCAAAAGTGGCTGATATTGCCGGTCGATATGATGTAGGCCCTTCCACGATTCATCGGTGGGTGAAGGAACACCGCGAGTCACTGACAGGCTTGGTTTCCGAGAGCGAAGCAGAAAAGATGAAAGCAGCATATGAAAAGAAAATACGTGCGCTGGAAGAAGAGAATGAGATTTTGAGAAAAGCAATCCATGTATTTTCGGATATTGAACGATGAGTTACGAGAGGCAGCCCCCACATTCGTTGCGTGGATGTGGGGGGCTTGTTTGTGTGATTTTCTAATATATCCGGAAAAGTTCTAATATAAAATTATTTCTTCTAATAAATGTCCGGTTTTCTAATATAAGTGCGGTTTGTTCTAATAAGTGTTCCCGATGTTCAAATAAAGTATCTACATCTTCTAATATCCCGCCGACATTTTCTAATAAACTACTTGGTTGTTCTAATAAAATCAAATCCGCCTTTCTCCCCGCCTATTGCCACCGACAATTCAACCTCTCCTACACCTCAAATTCAAGGAAGTTCTAATAACCACCCCACTTCTTCTAATATCCTCCAGCTTTCTTCTAATAACGGGCTACATTGTGGTCTTCCGTCAATATTTCGGACAAACGTTAAGAGACTTTTTTGCTACCGCCCTTCGGTTGCTCTGCTTTTCATCCCTCCATGCCCAGACCTGGGCATGGAGGGATGAAAACCCTGTAAGAGAACTTTATGAGGCATTTTGACAAACA
>NZ_NHNT01000009.1:0-166819 GCF_002174535.1 Solibacillus kalamii
CCAGGATCAAACTCTCCATAAAAGTAGTTTGAAAGCTCATTTGCTTTGCTAGCGATCCAACTTCGTTAGAAGTTGAAATCTATTGTTTGCTTCATTTAAGAAGCTTGTTTCATTAACGTTGCTTGTTCAGTTTTCAAGGTTCATTGTGTTTCGTTTGCCGCTTCATCTCTTGGCGACCTACTTATAGTATCACCCCCTTGTTATATCCGTCAACACTTTTTCATAAGTTTTTTATATAACCGCGTTTAAAACTAATTGAAGGTGGGTAATAAGGTATGTACAAAACGTTGGTATCACTGGTTTTATGCTTATTTCTAGTTTTTATTTATTTTGATGATAAAAATAGTATTTCCCCTGTATTTCAACTAACAGATGCCCCTGCAGTCATTACAAAAGGTCAGTTTGGGCAAAGCTTAATCATTGAGTTAAGTTATTCTCATAAAGGTTTTGAGGACTGGATCGCAAATCTAAGTGAACCATATCCGCTTATATTAGCTGAAAGTGACTGGTTATTACGAAGTCCTGAATTAGTAAAAATACTGAGGGAAAAAAATATTCGTGTCGGATTGCTTGGTTCAAGCAGTGATCAATATGAAGATAAGAACCTATTAAAAAAACAAATCGCAATCTATGAAAAAACATTTTACAAAAAGCCGCTTTGGTTTGCGACAGCGGATTACAAAGTCGATACTTCTATGCAATCAGCTTTGCATGAGCTGGGAATTAACATCGTTGCTCCAACTTATACATTTCCTATAGAAGAAAATAAAATTCCTGAAGGTTCATTTGTAAGTATTCCTTTACATCGAGATAAGGAAGTTTCTTTTGAAGGCATTAATGAATTTATAAAAGCGCATAAATTTGTATCAATTGAACAAAATATATTTGGCTATGAAATTTCTACAAAGCGTTTCCCTTGATATAAGGGAATCTACTATATAACTAAAAAAGGGCTGCCACGAAATTTTTCATTTCTGTGATCGCCCTTTTTTTATGCTTTTGCCGTTTTAGTAGTTTCTTTTCGCGCTTTACGACGCTCTTCCAATCTTTTACGGTCTTCTTCTGATTGTGCGTTGTATTTTGGCAACATTAAAATTTGGTATGCATTAACGGCTACTAATGGGAATAATAAGAGTGCGACATACACATCAATATTATCCTGTCTCCCCATCAATGCGATGATCCATTCCAAAGATGTGATAACAATCATGAAAAACAATGTCGAAATCAATACATGCGGCTTTTGCGTCATTTTGATTTTTTTTATCGCAGTCCATATAGCCGCGCCGACCAGCACTGCAAGTAAGAAGCCATAAATGAACCATTCACCTGCTGCATTTGCGCCTGGTGCAAAACGGAAAACAATAATATCCGCAAGCACAATTATTATTAATAAAATTTGAATCCAATTCCAAAGTGTTAATGATCTAAATATATTGACCCCGACTTGATGTAATGTTAAATAAGCGAAAAAGCCTGCTTGTGCCATTACACTCATCGTCATCCCTAATACGACATTCCAAACTACTGCAGCAAGAAATTCTGAGATTTCTCCATTCGCTAAGTATGGCTGGTAAAAGTCCCAACGAATAATTAACGAGGCAACTGCATTAACTAAACCACCGATTACTAATGCCCAAAAAGCAAACTTCACCCAGTTTCGTATCGTCACGAACAAATTCCCCCATTTTTTAATATATCTTGTATATTTTATCAATTTGATTTGAAAAAAGCGACCTCTCTTAAAAGATGTTACATATAATCAGTAAAATTGTGAACAATAAGCGAAAGCGCATAAATGAAGAAAGGACGTGAGAAAAGTGAAACGTTTAATCATATTAGCCTTTTCCCTCATTCTCCTTGCCGGTTGTAATGATGCCAAATCGACGACATTATCTTATGATGAAGTAAAGAAAATTATGGTCGATGCCATTCAGACAGAGGATGGGAAAAAAGCAATTCGCCAAATGTTTGAAGATAAGAATTTTCGGGAGTTGCTTATTTTAAATACCGAAGAAGTTAAAAAAGCGACTGAAGAGACAATGTTATCAAAAGATGCAATGGATTTTTGGATTAAAACATTCGAAGACCCGAAATTTAAAGAAACATTTGCAAAAAGTATGCAGGATCAGCAGGAAGATTTAATGAAAAATCTACTGAATGACGCGAGTTACCAAGAATCTCTAACGTCTTTCTTCGGTCAGCCAGATATGCAGAAACAGCTTGAAAGCATCATGAAAGGTGCTGTTATGCGAAAAGAGCTGGAGAAAATCGTAATGGAAACAATCGAAAATCCGCTTATGCAGACAAAATGGCAGGAGCTCATTAAGAAAAGCGGCGAAGCATCTTCCGAAAAGGGTTCTGGTTCGGGGTCTGAATCCGGATCTGGCTCAGAGAAAGAAAGCGGCGGCGGGAAAGACAGCGGTGGAGGCTAATAAAAAAACAACCAGTCGTCTCATTGGGACAACTGGTTGTTTTTTTGTTATTTATTTAATTCTGAAATAATTTCTTCAGCAATTTGTAAATAGATTTTACCTGTTGGGTGCGATTCTGCATATACAGAAGGTGCGAAGTCTTCCTCTGTCCAATCTGGTTGTCCTAGCGGAATTTGACCAAGTAATTTTGTGCGCAGTTCATCAGCTAGCTTCGGACCGCCGCCTTGACCAAATACGAATTCTTTTTCGCCTGATTTGCTTTCATACCAAGCCATATTCTCAATAACACCTAGGATTTCATGATTTGTTTGTAATGCCATCGCACCTGCACGGGCTGCTACGAAAGCAGCTGTCGGGTGAGGTGTTGTCACAACAATCTCTTTTGAAGACGGCAGCATTTGGTGAATATCCAGTGCTACGTCTCCCGTTCCTGGTGGTAAATCCAATAGTAGGTAGTCTAAATCGCCCCACTCGACATCACGGAAGAACTGATCCAATACTTTCCCAAGCATTGGTCCGCGCCATACGATAGGTGCATTGTTTTCAACGAAGAATCCCATTGAGATGACCTTTACACCAAGACGTTCCACTGGGTAAATACGGTCCTCTTTTACGACCGGCATTTCTGTTACACCCATCATGTCCGGTACAGAGAATCCATAAATATCAGCATCGATTAATCCGACTTTTTTGCCTAGGCGTGCTAATGCAACAGCCATATTAACAGATACCGTAGATTTCCCTACTCCGCCTTTACCTGATGCAATTGAGATAAACTGTACGCTTGATAAAGGTGATAAAATATCCTGAGCTTCTGCTTCCGTCGCTTGTCCACGGAATGATTGCAGAACTTCTGCAGGTAACTCTTCAAAACGAATCCCAACGGAAGCCGCGCCATTTTCTTTTAGCACTTCAACAATTTTCATTTGAAGTGTCATTTGTTCAGGCGTATTAGTTTTTGCAATTGCAATACGAACACTAACATGCTCTTTTTCTGCTTTAATCGAAACGTTTGTTACACCTTTAGTTTCTGCTAGTGATTTATGTAAAAACGGATCTTGTAGTTCTCCTAACAGTTCTCGGACTTGTTCCTCATTTAACATATCAAACACTCCCCTGAATGAAATTTCCATTGTTAGTATATCATAATCGATTCGTATTGTTATTACATGTTGCCTACTCGTATTTTACGTGAATATAATTTTCAATGCCCCGCGCAATCGCAAAAGCCATTTTCTCCTGGTAGCTGTCATTTGCCAGTAAATCTCGCTCTTCCTCATTACTTAAAAATCCTGTTTCTACTAATACAGCAGGTTTTTCAACCTTCTTTAATAAATACACATTTTTTATCGCCAGTGCTTCGCGATCCGTATTTTCCATTGTCTCTCGAATTGATTGTTGTACAGCCTGTGCGAGCGCCTGACTTTTCTCATGTCCAGTATGATGGTAAAACACTTGTGCCCCTCGCCATTTACTATTTGGGATTGCATTTGCGTGAATCGTAATAAACAGATCCGGTTCATGTGATTCCACTAATGTTTCACGTAGAAAAATGTCCTGCTTTTTACGCTCACGAAGTGTTGGAAATGTCTCACTTGGTGCATGTTCACTTAAAACATCTCCATCCGTTGAACGTGTTAATACTACTTCCGCCCCTAAACGTGTCAATTGACGAGCTACTTTTTTTGTAATTGCCAGTGTCACGTCTTTTTCAATTACCTCTCCATTTGAAGCACCACCATCAATTCCTCCATGACCAGCATCTAACACAATTCTTACCCCACCTAATGGCTCGGGTAAAAAAAATCGCCGGTCGGATGCGTTCGTCTCATATACAACGACAAGCATCGAACAAAAAATTACGAATATTAGTGCAAGCCAACGTTTCAAAAAAAACACCGTCCTTTTTGCCTACTATACGCAAAAGGACGGCGGAATATTCGCCTTATCATTGAGACTGGAGCTGACGTTGTAATGTTGCATAAAAACCTTGTTCATTCATTAAAGAATCATGATTTCCTTGTTCTAAAATTTGACCGTCTTTAATGACAAGGATCTTGTCTGCATTTTCAATTGTTTTAAGACGGTGTGCAATGACAAAGCTTGTTCGCCCTTCCATCAAATTGTTCAAGCCTTTCTGAATATGCACTTCTGTCATCGTATCAACACTTGAAGTTGCTTCATCTAAAATTAAAATGTCCGGATCTTCTAGAATCGCACGGGCAATCGCTATAAGCTGGCGCTGCCCCTGACTTAAATTTAAGCCCCCGCTTGTCAGCACGGTATCGTACTGTTCAGGCAAATACTTAATAAAATTATGTGCATACGCAATTTTTGCTGCTTGTTCAACTTCATCATCCGTTGCATGAAGCTTGCCGAAACGGATATTTTCACGCACGGTTCCTGAAAACAAATAAGTATCCTGCAGCACGACACCCACATGGTCGCGCACGTTCGTCATTCTGTAATGCTGAATTGGTTCGCCGTCCAATAAAATCCGGCCACCTGTCGCATCATAAAATCGTGTTAGCAGCTGAATAATTGTTGTCTTCCCGGAACCAGTCGGACCAACAATGGCAACTGTCTCTCCTGCTTTTGCTTCAAAATCAATTCCGTGCAATACAGGCTTGCCTGTTTCATATGCAAACTGAACATTTTCGAACTTTACATCCCCACTGAACTGTTCTTTCGCTTTTGCATTTTTGATATCCGCTACTTCTTTTGTTTCATCTAACACTTCAAAAACACGCTCTGAACCCGCAATAGCGGATTGGAATGTATTGAGCAGGTTGGATAGCTGATTGATTGGCCGGAAAAACTGACGGGTATACGTAACGAATGAAGCAATTACACCGATTGTCAGTCCGCTTGTGACAGCCATAATGGCACCTGCGCCAATAACAAGGCTTAATCCAAAGTTATTCATAAAGTTATTGATCGGACCCATGAAGCCTGAAATAATATCGGCTCGCATCGCTGAACCGCGCAATTGCTCATTGGCTTCTTTGAACTCAGCAAGCGTTGATTTTTCCTGCCCGAAAAGTGTGATAATATCCGCATTCGAAATGGTTTCCTCAATATAACCATTTAAATTGCCCAGATCCCGTTGACGTGCCTTATAGTTCACGCTGCTTCGTTTAATAATCTGCTTTGTCGCATAAACGATAAGCGGAATAATAATGAGCGTTACTAGTGCTAATCGCCAATCTAAATAAAAGAGTGCAAAGGCCGTCCCCACAATCGTTAAAAAACTTGAAACAATTTGTATGACACTTTGGGACAATGCCGCATTTAAATTTTCGATATCATTGGTCATCCGGCTCATTAAATCGCCCTGCTGTTTTTTATCATAAAAGGCGAGCGGCAGTGACTGGTACTGCTCAAACAGCTGTTGACGCAACCGGCGAATGGTCTTCTGTGAAACACGAATCATGACAAATGTTTGAAGCCAAGTGAGTACGGACGATGCGATATAGACCCCTGCCAAAATAAGTGCCATGCGAATCGCCCCAGGCACATCGAGCTTCACAATATAATCATCGATCGTTTTTCCGATTAAAAATGGTCCGACTAAACTTAATAGTGTACTAATAATAACGAAAATTACGACACTGATCAGCTCTACCTTTTGAACACGTAAATAGCTCCAAATCCGAAGCAGTGTTTCCTTTTGATTTTTTGGCTTCACAACTGGACCAGTAAATCGCCCACCTGGATGCCTCATTGGTACAGGCGGTTCCCCTTGTTGTTTATTCACTTAAGGTCACCCCTTTTTCTGCCTGTGTTTTTGCCATTTCTTGATACAATATACTTTCCAGCAATAGTTGCTCATGTGTTCCTTGTGCAGCAATTTTCCCGTCGTCCATTACAAGTATTTGATCGGCATGGCGAATAGAAGAGATTTTCGACGAAACAATCACTTTTGTAGCATCACTGAACTGTTCTTCAATCGCCCGTTGAATCGTTTTTTCAGAAATACTGTCAACCGCACTTGTCACATCATCCAAAATTAAAATACTCGGTTTCCGGATAAAGGATCTCGCCATTGCCAAACGCTGCTTTTGCCCACCGGACAAGTTTGTCGCCCCTTGTGTGAGCAAATATTCTGTCCCTGCATCCAGCTTGTCGACAAATTCCTTTGCGTTTGCTGACTGCAATGCCTGTACAATTTCCTCTGACGTTGCATCGGATTTACCGTAGCGCAAGTTGTCGGCAATCGTTTTCGAAAACAATGTGGCTTTTTGCGGGGAAAAACCGATTGACTGTCGTAAATGTTCCAATGAATAGCTGCCAATTGGCACTCCGTCTATTTTTACGCTGCCACTGTCAGGATCAAACAGGCGTGGAATCATTTTAACTAATGTCGATTTCCCGCTTCCTGTCATTCCGATAATGCCGACTGTTTCTCCAGCATTCACGTGGAAGCTAATATTTTTCAACACGGATTCTGTTTCTTTTAAATAGGAGAAGCTTACATTTTCGAAACTAATACTTCCCTGAATTTCTTTTATCTCTGGTTTTAAAGGGCTCGTTAAGTCTGTTTTCTCTTCCAGCACTTCTACAATTCTCCCCGCGCTTGGTATTGCACGTGCCAGCTGTACAAGTACCATTGATGAACTCATCAGCCCCTGCATGACCATCATTAAATAGTTGATAAAGGCAAGAATAACCCCTACTTGCAACGTGTTGTTATCCACTTTGATCGCACCCATCCAAAGTGCTGCTACAATGCCTAAGTTCACGACAAACATCGTAAGCGGTGCGAGTACACCTATAATTTGATCGGCTGCCATACTGCGTTTCATCAGCTGTGTATTCACTTCGGTAAACTGTTCAATTTGGTGATTTTTCCTGTTGTATGCCTTAATGACTCGAATACCTGCCAAATTTTCCTGAACTTTCGTGTTTACCATATCGACAACCTTCTGCACTTTATGAAAAAGCTTTCCTGAAAGTGCCGTAAAATAATACATGCAAAATGCCAAAATCGGAACCACGACCAATAAAATCGGAAATAGCTCGCGCGCTGTAATAAAGACAATGACAATGGCCCCGATAAACATCATTGGTCCACGGACAAATACTTTCAATAACATCGTCAATGCCCGCTGAAGCATTTCCATATCACTCGTTAAATTTGTAACAAGCTTTCCGAGCGTAAATTTATCTTTACTGCTATTTGAAAAATACGTAATCGTTTCATATAAATCCTGCCGTAGATCGGTTGAAAAGTTTACGGCCGTCCGTGATGCATAAATCGAACACCCTATCCCGCCAATTAAGCCGATTAAGGATGTCGCTATCATTAAGCCAAACATTTTCACAATATATGACGTATCATTTTGAGCGATCCCATCATCAATAATATGCTGTAATATTGTAGGCTGCAGTAAATCCATACTTACCTCAATAACCATCATTACAGGAGCGATGATCGCAAATAATATATATGGCTTAATATATTTTGAGAGTTTCCATACTGCTTGCATTAAACAAGTTCACTTCCTTATGTTGTGAAAAATTATTCCTCTTCTGTTGCTTGTGCTTCTTCCAACAATTCATTCAGCTGAAACAAGCCGACAAAATCATTCATAATTGCTTCAGTTGCTTTCAATTCCCCTGCAATGACAGGATGAATCGATTTCAATTCCGAGGACTCCAGCTGTTGTTTCAATGTTGAGCGCTTCATTTCGAGTTGGCGATAAAACTCCAATGCACGCCCGCGCCGGAATGTTTGTGCACCCTTTGAACGGCGACTACCATGTTCTCCTTCGCCTCGATGTCTCCCTCTGGTTTCAGACCTCATATTTTTAACCCCATCCTTTTTGAATACCATTGTATACTAATGTATACAAAAATACTACCACTAAAGTATTTAGGAAGAGTACTTTATTCAAATCCTTTTATTTTGTTTGTTCATTAAAAATCGTTACTATGAAAAAAACAGATTCATTAAAGGAGTACATCATGAAAAACGTGACGAGCGATATTATCCAATTTAGAGGATCGCATTATGAGTTCGGTGTCTACCAAGGAGAGCTCTTAAATAATTCGCCTCTTTTTTATAATAGAGAAAGACTTTATAAACAATTGGATCATAGGTTTTCTATAGATAAAACATATGTTAAGCAACTTTTAACCCGGTTCGGTCCAGGAATTGAAGAGGAAATAGAAGGTCTTACTTATGCACTTGGTTATAAGGAAGAACAGGCTTTACTGCATTATGGAGGCTATTATGCAGCACATAAAAAAAGCGGCTGCTCTATTACGACAAACCTATCTTATATGATCCGCAACTATGACAATGACCCCCAAACTTACGATGGGCGTTTTGTGTTATATGCCCCAACTGATGGTGGCTACGCGACACTCGGACCTTCTATGCAAATTACAGGACGTATGGATGGAATGAATGAAAAAGGGCTGGTTGTCGGTTATAACTTTGTAAATACGAAAAACAGGGCGGATGGCTTTGTGTGCAATATGATTGGACGTCTATTATTGGAACGTTGCGCGAATGTTGAAGAGGGCATTTCATTACTAAAGAATATTCCCCATAAGCATTCATTTAATTATGTATTACTTGATGCAGACCAAATGATGGTGGCAGTAGAAGCATCCCCGCGCAATATTGCCGTTCGGGATGCAACAGCCTGCACGAATCACTTTAAAGTTCTGATAGAAGAAAACCGTTACCGAACAGAGGATTCATTAGCGCGCGAACATATTATTTCGAATGCCCAGGCAAATCCACTTGCTTTTGAAAATGCGTTTAAATTAATGAACGGTATCGAAAACGGTGTCTTTGCTACAAAATACGGAGCATGGGATGGTACTCTCCATACGGTTGGCTATGTTCCAACTGAAGGTAAATGTGTTTTTGCTTTAGGTGGAGATGCGTTGCCTGTAGTCATTGACTTTAAATCGTGGCTAAGGGGAAATCATTTGCCTCTCACAAAAATTAAAGGAAAACTGCATTCAACATTTGGCTTTGCCAATGAATAAAAAAAACCCTTTCTCGGAAAAATTCCAAGAAAGGGTTTTGTAATTTCGCAAAATAGTAATCGTAAAGATTAACGTTTTGAGAACTGAGGTGCACGACGAGCGCCGCGTAGACCTGGTTTTTTACGTTCTTTCATACGTGAATCACGAGTTAATAGACCCGCTGATTTTAAAGCTGGGCGGAAGTCTGGATCAACTTGTAATAATGCACGTGCGATACCGTGACGGATTGCTCCAGCTTGACCTGTGAATCCACCACCGTTTACGTTAACGTGAACGTCATATGAACCTTTAGTTTCTGTAGCTACTAATGGTTGGTTGATAATTAAGTGTAAAGTTTCGTATGGTAGGTAATCTGCAACATCACGGTTGTTGATTACTACTTTACCTTCGCCTGGTACTAAACGTACGCGAGCAGTTGAGCTTTTACGGCGACCTGTGCCGATGTATTGTACTTGTGCCAAAGTTATTTCCTCCTATTATAGTTTATTGATTAACCACGTAACTCGTAAGCTTCTGGTTTTTGTGCAGCATGTGGATGTTCAGAACCAGTGTAAACGTTCAATTTAGAGAACATTTGACGACCTAAAGAGTTCTTTGGAAGCATACCTTTAATTGCTAATTCAAGCATTTGAGTTGGGTATTTTTCCTTCATTTCACCAGCTGTACGTTGTTTTAAACCACCAGCGAACTGAGTGTGACGGTAGTAAATTTTCTTTTGTAATTTGTTACCTGTTAACTCAATTTTATCAGCGTTGATGATGATCACATGATCTCCTGTATCAACGTTTGGTGTGAAAGTTGGTTTATGTTTACCGCGTAAGATAGAAGCTACTTCAGAAGCTAAACGACCTAACGTTTGGCCTTCTGCGTCAACTACTAACCATTTACGTTCTACTTCTTGACCTTTAGCCATGAAAGTTGTGCGCATGTTTGTATCCTCCTAATCGATATGAATTACCGTTATTTTTCATTATATACACTTTATAAGTTTCGGGGCTTATTTTTGTGGTGGTAATGAAAATACCATACATCATCATATACTGGATCGCGTTTAAAGTCAAGATATTTAATTGAACACCTGGAGAGGTTGTTAACCCTTTTCACAAGCCGATTTCTCTCGGATTTTATAGAGAAACGGAAAAGTTTTTCAAAAAAAATCACAAATCTTGATAAAAAACTTGTTCTAAATAAAGACCATGTGCTGGTGCTGTTTTACCTGCTTGTGCACGGTCCATCGAAGCAATCGTCTTTTCTAATGAAGAAGCTTCTCTTCGTCCAATGCCAACTTCCCATAATGTACCTGCAATGATCCGCACCATATTATATAAAAAGCCGTTGCCGCTAATTGTCATATGCAGCTCTTCCCCTTGCCAGACAAGTTCCAGCGTTTCAACCGTACGTACTTTGTCTACAACACTCGTATTCGCCGCGCAGAAACAGCTGAAGTCATGTGTCCCGACAATTGCTTGTGCGGCTTCACGCATTGCTTCTACATTCGGCTTAATTCCACTTGTCTCGACTGTATAATGCCTTCTAAATGGGCTTTGAACAGTGCTGCAATCCCAAATATATCGGTAACGCTTGCCTGATACATCATAGCGGGCATGAAAGTCTTCCTTTACTTGCTCCATGTGGAGTACACGAATATCACGCGGCAATTGGACATTTAATGCCTTTTGAAATTTCTCGGGCGGAATCTCTAGAGCTGTATCAAAATGTATAACCTGACCCGTTGCATGGACACGCGCATCTGTACGGCCACTTGCTGTAATTTTAACTTGTGTCCCTTTTTGCATTGTTGTTAATACTTTTTCGATTTCAAGCTGTACTGTACGTTCACCCGGCTGCACCTGATAGCCAGCAAAGCCGGTACCGTCATAGCTAATCGTTGCTTTTAATCTCACCATATCTTTACTCCTCTAACTGCGCAGCATCCATAACAGGACGCCCAATAATACAAGTACAACTAAAATAGCTGTATCTCTAACCATCCACTTTAGCTGACGGTATTTCGTACGCCCTTCGCCTCCACGGTAGCCGCGCACTTCCATTGCAGTGGCTAAATCTTCCGCTCGTTTAAATGCACTGACAAAGAGCGGTACTAACAATGGCACGACCGCCTTTAGACGATCTTTAATTGGTCCTGCACTTAAATCTGAACCGCGAGCCATCTGTGCTTTCATAATTTTATCTGTCTCATCCATTAATGTTGGAATGAAACGTAAAGAAATCGACATCATTAGTGCAAGCTCATGAACAGGCAGCTTTACCTTTTTAAACGGATCGAGCAGTACTTCCAGACCATCCGTAATTGAAATAGGGGAAGTCGTTAACGTTAAGATCGATGTCATAAATACTAGCATTAAAAAGCGCATTGATATGAACATCCCTTGTCGTAAGCCTTCTTCATATATTTTCATAAAGCCAAGATCAACTAATACAGGTCCTTCCCTCGTCATAAACAAATGCAAAATCAAAGTAAAGAGCATTAAGAATATGACAGGTTTTAAGCCGTTGATTAAAAAATAAAGGCGTATTCTCGACAGTAAAATAACGAGTAATGTAAACGCCAAAAGCATCGCATAGGTTACCACATTATTGGCAAAAAAGACTACGATAATAAATGCAAAAACAAAAAGCAGCTTTGAGCGCGGATCGAGCTTATGCACAAATGAATTCCCTGGTATATAGCGCCCAAAAATCATTTTTTCCATCATTGCTGTTCACGCCCCTTTGGAATGGCCTGTCCTATTTCTACGGCAAGCTCTTCTTCAGTTAAGCATACTTTTGCTAACGTTTTACCCATCATCTTCTCCACCTGATGCTGAAAACGAACAATACGTGGCGGCTCCAGACGGAATTGGGCAAGCGTTTGACGATCGCTGAAAATCGTACGCGGATCTCCAGTTAACACACACCGTCCTTCATGCATAATCGCAACCGAATCCGCATAGCGTGCTGCATCTTCCATACTATGTGTTACAAGTATCGTTGTTAAACCGCGCTCTTTATGTAGCGTATAAAATAAGTCCATAATTTCCTTTTGACCACGTGGATCAAGACCCGCTGTTGGCTCATCCAAAACGATTACTTCAGGATCCATTGCCAGTACACCCGCAATGGCAACACGGCGCATCTGTCCACCTGATAGGTCAAATGGGGATTTGTCCAATATTTCTTCCGGCAACCCTACTAACGAAATCAGCTCACGGGCTCGTTTTTCCGCTTCTTCTTCAGACACCCCAAAATTCATCGGACCAAACATAATATCCTTTAATACGGTTTCCTCAAAAAGTTGGTGCTCAGGAAACTGGAACACGATGCCTACTTTTTGACGCACTGTTTTTAAATCTTTTGCCTTTTTTCCGGCTTCAATGATTCGGTCCCCGATTTTCACTGTACCGCTCGAAGGTTTTAATAATCCATTAAAGTGAAGGAGGATTGTTGATTTCCCAGAACCTGTATGTCCGATAATCGCCTGAAATGTTCCACTTTTAATTGTTAAGTCAACCTCATGTAAAGCTTGCTTTTCAAATGGAGTGCCTTTTGCATAGGCATAGCTTACTTGTTGAAGTTGGATGTCCATAAGTCATTCACCAGCTCTTCTTCTGTCATATGTTGTCCTACAAGTTGTACACCTTGTGCTTGCAACAGCTTCGTCATTTTCATCGCAAACGGCATATCCAAACCAAACTGTACGAGATCATCACCTAAAGCAAAAATCTCTTCCGGCGTTCCCTCAGCGTATTTTTTTCCTGCATTCATAAAAATAATGCGATCGGCCAATAATGCTTCTTCGAGATCATGAGTTATCGCGAGTACCGTAAGTTCAATTTCTTTACGCAATGCTTCCACGATTGTTAACACTTCTTCACGGCCTTGAGGATCCAGCATCGATGTCGCTTCATCCAATATTAATATTTGCGGATGCATCGCTAATGCCCCTGCAATGGCAACACGCTGCTTTTGTCCGCCTGATAAATGATGAGGCTCGTGGTTGATAAAGTCTTCCATCTTTACTTGTCTCAGTGCATTTTGCACACGTTTAACCATCTCTTCATGCGGAACACCGTTGTTTTCCAGCGAGAAAGCTACATCATCCTGCACAGTAGCCCCTACAAACTGATTGTCCGGATTTTGAAAGACTATCCCAATCTGTGATCGAATATCCCATATATTTTCTTCTGTGAGGATTTCACGTTTAATCCGGATTTCCCCTTGCTGTGGCATTAGTAAGCCACTCATCAATTTAGCCATTGTCGATTTTCCGGAACCGTTATGGCCGACAATCGTAATCCATTCCCCTTTATTGATCGTAAAAGAAACATCCTCTACTGCATTGCGTGTATGAGGCTCTTCCGGTGTATAGGAGTAGGTTACTTGATTAAATGATAAAATTTCACTCATGCGCAGCTAATCTCCCCTCTGCTTCGCTATTGTATGACATATTAGTAGTCAGTTTAAATTTCCCAGGAAATGATACCTATATAAAAATAAAGCACGTTTTCAAACAAGTTTTGCGCGAACGGCCACCTCTTTAAACGTACTTTATGTTTGCATATGTATTGGGAATTTAGGGGCTCAACCCTTCATTCCATAAATAAAAAAGCGCGCACCTCATTCAGAGAAATGCGCTTGTCGTTACATTTACAAAATTCGCGGGTGCTCAAGCCCGAGAATCCGTTGAATGAGGTGCGGAGAGCTAAACGAGACGCCAGTATTTACTACCCCGCTCATCATAACGCTCAGCTTAATTATGTCGTATAAATCAATTTTGTTTATATAAAAAAGGGGTGCGGGTTCAACCGGTGAACCGGACACCCCTTTTCCACCTGTATGTTATTAAGAATTAAACTAATTCGATAACTACTACTGGTGCGCCGTCTCCACGACGAGGACCTACTTTAAGAATACGAGTGTAACCACCTTGACGCTCCGCATAACGAGGTGCGATATCGTCAAATAATTTTTGAAGTGCAAAAACAGTTTTTTCTTCTTCGCCTTCTCCAACTGTTACTAGCTCACGACGGATGAATGCTGCTGCCTGACGACGAGCATGTAAATCTCCGCGTTTACCTAAAGTAATCATTTTCTCAACAGCTTTACGAGTTTCTTTAGCGCGCGCTTCAGTAGTTTCGATGCGCTCGTTGATGATTAAATCAGTAGCTAAGTCGCGTAATAATGCTTTACGTTGAGAACTTGTACGACCAAGTTTTCTGTAACCCATGGACGTTTCCCTCCTTTTAAATATATCTGATCTAGCTAAATTTTATAATTTTTCGCTTAGTCTTCTTTACGCAATCCTAAACCAAGCTCTTCTAACTTATGCTTAACTTCTTCAAGAGACTTACGACCAAGATTACGTACTTTCATCATATCGTCTTCTGACTTGTTAGCTAATTCTAGTACCGTATTGATACCAGCACGCTTCAAGCAGTTGTAAGAACGAACAGAAAGATCAAGTTCTTCGATAGTCATCTCTAATACTTTTTCTTTTTGGTCTTCTTCTTTTTCGACCATGATTTCAGCAGTTTGTGCCTCGTTCGTCATGCCAACGAAGATATTTAAGTGTTCAGTTAAAATTTTCGCTCCAAGTGAAATCGCCTCTTTAGGACCGATGCTTCCATCTGTCCATACATCAAGTGATAACTTGTCGTAGTCAGAATTTTGTCCAACACGAGTGTTCTCTACTTGGAAGTTGACGCGTGAAACTGGAGTGTAAATAGAGTCGATCGGGATCACGCCGATAGGAAGATCCTCACGTTTGTTTTGATCAGCAGGAGTATAACCACGGCCACGCTGTGCGTACATACGCATACGTAAATGACCGTTCTTAGCGATTGTTGCGATATATAGATCTGGGTTTAAAATTTCTACATCACTGTCATGTGTAATGTCAGCTGCAGTAACCGTTCCGTCACCTTTTACATCAATCTCAATAACTTTTTCTTCGTCAGAGTAGATTTTTAAAGCTAGCTTTTTCACGTTTAAGATAATCGAAGCGACATCTTCTACAACGCCTTCTACAGTTGAGAATTCGTGTAATACGCCGTCAATTTGAATTGACGTAACAGCAGCTCCAGGTAATGAAGACAGAAGGATACGACGTAGAGAATTCCCCAAAGTATTACCATAACCGCGTTCAAGCGGTTCTACAACAAACTTGCCGTATTTGGCATCTTCGCTAATCTCCACTGTTTCAATCTTTGGTTTTTCAATTTCGATCATTCCAATTTACCCTCCTTCAAAACATCTAATGTATAGGTTCTTATCATCAAGTTGTTAATCTGAGTTAGACTATAAAATGCACAAGACTTTTGTACAAAGTAACATGATGTACGTAGAAGTAATTATACTTCTAAGCTGCACCCATTACACACGACGACGTTTTGGCGGACGGCAACCGTTATGAGGAACTGGAGTAACGTCTTTAATAGCAGTTACTTCTAATCCAGCAGCTTGAAGTGCACGTACTGCAGCTTCACGACCTGAACCAGGACCTTTAACTGTTACTTCAATGTTTTTTAAACCATGTTCCATTGAAGTTTTTGCAGCTGTTTCAGCAGCCATTTGAGCTGCGAATGGAGTTGATTTACGTGAACCACGGAAACCTAAAGCACCAGCTGAAGACCAAGATAATGCGTTACCTTGCATATCAGTGATCGTTACGATTGTATTGTTGAATGTAGAACGGATGTGAGCAACACCAGATTCGATGTTCTTTTTCACACGACGTTTACGAGTTTGTTGTTTACGAGCCATGTTAAGAAGGAACCTCCTTTACTTAATTATTTTTTCTTGTTCGCTACAGTCTTACGTGGACCTTTACGCGTACGCGCATTGTTTTTCGTATTTTGACCACGAACAGGTAAACCACGACGGTGACGGATACCACGGTTTGAAGCAATTTCCATTAAACGTTTGATGTTTAAAGAAACTTCACGACGTAAGTCACCTTCAGTTTTGTATGAATCTAATTGTTCACGAATTTGGTTTAATTGATCTTCTGTTAAGTCTTTAACGCGAGTATTTTCGTCAATACCTGCACCTGCTAATACTTTTTGAGAAGTAGTTTTACCAATACCGTAAATGTATGTTAATGAAATTACAACGCGTTTGTCGCGAGGAATATCAACACCAGCAATACGTGCCATTCGTTAGTGCACCTCCTTGATTAATTATCCTTGTTTTTGTTTGTGTTTAGGATTTTCACAGATTACCATTACTTTACCGCGTCGGCGAATTACTTTACATTTTTCGCAGATCGGTTTCACAGATGGTCTCACTTTCATCTAACCTAACCTCCTTAATAGTCCGGAGTGCAAAAGATTATTTAAAACGGTATGTGATACGACCGCGAGTTAAATCATAAGGAGATAACTCAATAGTAACCTTATCTCCAGGTAGGATACGGATAAAGTGCATACGGATCTTTCCAGATACGTGTGCAAGCACAGTGTGCCCATTTTCTAATTCTACCTTAAACATCGCGTTTGGCAAAGTCTCAAGAACTGTCCCTTCGACTTCAATTACATCGTCTTTCGCCATCTTCTCGACTCCCTTCTATATGCTTATATCAAAAAACTCATGCGAGCTCTTGCAACTGTTTCTCCTAATTAAGAAGCAACTCGTTTCAACATATGGTTTGGATTGCATGAGAGATGTAGAATAAGACGCTCGTCTGGTTTCGCTTCACACAATCCATGGAAACAGTATCCTATAAGGAACCGCATCCTTATGTTAACACGATAGCCGGAATGTCTTGATGAGAGATTCATACCCGTTACACAGATGCTTCCACGAAACCCATTATACGTTACAAAGATGTCATCACACTAATTTAGTGCTCAACCTTTATAGTATATACCGGGCACAATATGCTTTTGCAACTCTCAAAAAATTATGTTTCGTTGTTGCCTCCGCATGACTACCGCGGAAGCTGTCTAGCGCCCGGACGGATATCAGCTGCGGCTGCTCTGCAATAGAGCATCAAGATCAGCAAATACTTTTGAAATTTCTTGCTGTCCATTAATATTTGTAAGTACTCCCTTTGCTTTATAGAAATCAAGTAAAGGTTGTGCTTGGTTCATATTTACTTCCAGACGGTTTGTAACAGTTTCAGGATTATCATCTGCACGCGTGTACAACTCGCCTCCATCTTTATCACAAATGCCATCCACTTTTGGAGGATTAAACACTAAATGATATGATGTACCACAAGTCTTACAAATACGACGACCACTTAAACGTGCGATTAATTCTTCTTTTTCAACTTGAACATTAATTGTATGCTCAACTGGGCGTCCTAATTCTTCAAGGATGCTGTCTAAAGCTTCAGCTTGAGGAACTGTACGCGGGAATCCGTCTAATAAGAAACCTTTTTCGCAGTCTGGTTGTGAAAGACGTTCACGAACAATACCAATCGTTACTTCATCAGGTACTAATGCACCTTGATCCATAAACGCTTTGGCCTGTAAACCTAATTCTGTACCTTCTTTAATAGCGGCACGGAACATATCGCCTGTAGAAATATGAGGGATTGCGTACTTCTCAACAATTTTGTCAGCCTGAGTACCTTTACCGGCACCTGGAAGACCCATTAAAACGATATTCATACGTAATACTCCCCTTTATAGCATAAGCCGGTAAGGAAACGAGAATGTTTCCTAAACCTGCATTATTTCATAAAGCCTTTATAATGACGCTTCACTAATTGAGACTCTAACTGTTTCATTGTTTCAAGTGCAACACCGACTACGATAATCATACTTGTTCCCCCGATTTGAGCCGAAGCTGGCAGGTTCATGAAGTTAATGAATAAAATCGGCATTACTGAAATAACTACTAAGAATAAAGCACCAACTAATGTTAAACGATAAAGAACTTTTGTTAAGTAAGCTTGAGTGTCATTACCTGGGCGAATACCCGGGATATAGGCACCTTGCTTTTTCAAGTTGTCTGCCACATTTTCCGGATTCACCTGAATGAAAGCATAGAAGTATGTGAAGGCGATAATTAAAGCAACATAGATTAACATACCAACAGGTTTAGTATAGTCAAACGTGTTCGTAATAAACGCTGTTACATTATTATCTCCAAAGAATGTTGCTAAAGTTTGAGGTGTAACAATAAACGCAACCGCAAAGATTACCGGAATAACCCCTGCAGCATTTACTTTTAACGGTAAATGCGTTTGCTGTGCACCAACTTTAGGTGAATTCCCAGCAACTCGTTTTGCATATTGGATTGGAATTTTACGCAACGCTTGTTGAATATAAATAACTCCAACGACAACAGCAAGCAGCACTAGAACTAATAGAACTAAAATGGCAATATTGATAAACAATTGCTCGCCAGCCCCATCAATTTGTTGTGCATAGATTTGGTTTACTGCGTTAGGAATCGCAGCTACGATACCAGCGAAGATAATGATAGAAATACCATTACCAACACCATATGCAGTAATTTGTTCAGATAACCACAATATGAATGCTGTACCTGCAGTTAATACGATTGAAATCGTTAAGTATGATTGAATACTAGTATCCGTAATCAATGATCCGCCATAAAATTGGTTAAACCCAAAGCTCATTGCGAAAGATTGAATGAATGCTAATACAATCGTGAAATAACGAGTGAATTGAGCCAACTTGCGTCGACCTACATCACCTTGTTTCGCCCATTCTGCAAACTTAGGAACTACATCCATTTGAAGTAACTGAACAATAATTGAGGCTGTGATGTACGGCATAATCCCCATCGCAAAGATTGAGAAGTTTGCCAATGCACCACCGCCAAACGTATTAAGGAAACCTACTAAGCTGAACTCATCAGTTGCCTTTAATACATCTGCGTTAACATTTGGTACCGGAATGAATGTTCCGAGACGAAAAATGATTAACATTAAAAGTGTGAAGATGATTTTATTTCGTATATCTCGAACGCGCATAAAGTTAGAGATTGTCTGAAACATTAGATCACCTCAGTTGTTCCGCCAGCGTTCTCAATTGCTTCTTTAGCAGAAGCAGAGAATTTGTGAGCCTTAACATTAAGCTTAACGCTTAACGTACCATGACCTAGAATTTTGATTCCAGCTTTTTCGTTGCTCACGATACCAGTTTCTAATAATAATGCAGGTGTTACTTCTGCACCATCTTCAAAACGGTTTAACGCGTCAAGGTTAACGATAGCGTATTCTTTACGGTTAATGTTCGTAAAGCCACGTTTAGGTAAACGACGGAAAAGTGGGTTTTGACCCCCCTCAAATCCTGGGCGAACGCCGCCGCCAGAACGAGCGTTTTGACCTTTATGACCTTTACCAGAAGTTTTACCGTTACCAGAACCGATACCACGACCAACGCGGTTACGTACTTTACGTGAACCTTCTGCTGGTTTTAACTCATGAAGTTTCATTTGGGTGGCACCTCCTTGTTCGTATAATTGAAATTAAATTTCTTTAACAGTAACTAAGTGAGCTACTTTTGTAATCATCCCGCGGATTGCAGCGTTATCAGCTTGTTCCACAGTTTGGTTTAATTTACGTAATCCTAAAGCCTCAACAACTTTACGTTGGTTTGGTTTAGTACCGATGACAGATTTATTAAGGGTAATTTGTAATTTAGCCATTATAATTCCCCCCCTTATCCTAATAACTCTTCCACTGATTTACCACGTAGTTTTGCAACTTCTTCTACGCGTTTTAATTCAGTTAAACCTGCTACAGTTGCACGCACCATGTTGATTGGTGTGTTTGAACCAAGAGATTTTGAAAGAATATCAGTAATACCAGCTAGTTCAAGTACGGCACGTACTGGACCACCAGCGATAACTCCTGTACCAGGAGCTGCAGGTTTGATTAAGATTGAACCTGCACCGAAGCGACCTTGCACTAAGTGTGGAGTAGTTCCACCCACGCGTGGTACTTCGATTAAGTTTTTCTTCGCGTCTTCAACAGCCTTACGGATTGCATCTGGAACCTCTTGGGCTTTACCAGTACCAAATCCTACATGACCATTTTTATCTCCTACTACTACTAGAGCAGAGAAGCGGAAGCGACGACCACCTTTAACAACTTTAGCAACACGGTTAATTGTAACTACGCGTTCTTCAAGTTCTAATTTGTTTGCGTCAATGCGACTCATGAAGTATGTCCCTCCTTCTTATTAAAATTCTAAGCCGTTTTCACGTGCAGCTTCAGCTAAAGCTTTTACACGTCCGTGATATAAGTAACCGCTACGGTCAAATACTACTGTAGTAATATTTTTTTCAGCAGCGCGTTTAGCGATTGTTTCACCGATTTTAGCAGCAGCTTCTACGTTTGCGCCCATACCTTCGAAAGCTTTTTCTTGAGTATTAGCAGAAACTAAAGTTACGCCAGCTACGTCATCGATTAGTTGTGCATAGATGTTCTTGTTAGAACGGAATACGTTTAAACGTGGACGTTGTGCAGTACCCGAAATTTTAGAACGAACACGCCCATGACGTTTTTTACGAACTTGATTTTTATCTTGTTTCGTAATCACAGTGGTCACTCCTTTCAAAAATTAATGCGGTTTATGCCGCATTATTTACCTGTTTTACCTTCTTTACGGCGAACGAATTCACCTTCGTAACGGATCCCTTTACCTTTGTATGGCTCTGGTGGACGTACGTCACGGATGTTAGATGCTAATGCACCAACACGCTCTTTAGAAATACCTTTAACGATGATCTTCGTGTTCGAAGGAACTTCGACCTCTAAACCTTGCTCAGGTGTAAACTCAACTGGGTGAGAGTAACCAACGTTTAGTACAAGCTTAGTACCTTGTAACTGTGCACGGTAACCTACACCGACAAGTTCTAGAGTACGAGTGAAGCCTTCAGAAACACCTGTTACCATGTTAGCTAGTAACGCACGAGTTGTACCGTGGTTTGTACGGTGTTCTTTAGAATCAGAAGGACGAACAACTGATAAAGCGTTGCCTTCTTGCTCGATTTTCATATCTTGGTTGAATTGACGAGTTAATTCGCCTTTAGGACCTTTAACAGTAACAAGATTGTCGGCACCGACTTCGATTGTTACGTTAGCAGGTACCTCGATAACTTTTTTACCTACGCGAGACATTTATATTGCACCTCCGTTCTTTTCTTACTAATTACCAAATGTATGCTAAGATTTCTCCGCCAACTTGTTTAGCGCGAGCTTCTTTGTCAGTTAATAAACCGTTTGAAGTAGATACTAAAGCGATACCAAGACCGTTTAATACTTTAGGTACTTCGTTTGTTTTAGCATATACACGTAAACCTGGTTTAGAAATACGTTTAAGACCAGTGATAACACGCTCGTTCTCTTTACCATATTTTAAGAAAATACGGATGATACCTTGCTTGTTGTCTTCTACATATTCTACATCACGTACGAAACCTTCACGCTTTAAAATTTCAGCGATCTCTTTCTTAACGTTAGAAGCAGGAACTTCTAACTTCTCGTGACGAACCATGTTCGCATTACGAATGCGTGTAAGCATATCTGCAATCGGATCAGTCATTGTCATGAAAATTTACCTCCTTCCCAAATTAGGGGATTACCAGCTGGCTTTTTTAACGCCAGGAATTTGTCCCTTATATGCAAGTTCACGGAAACAAATACGGCAAAGTTTAAATTTGCGGTATACAGAGTGTGGACGGCCACAGCGTTCACAACGTGTATATTCTTGAACTTTAAATTTTTGCGTGCGTTGTTGTTTAACGATCATTGATTTTTTTGCCACGTCTTCGCCCTCCTTATTTTATTACTTTTGGAACGGCATACCGAACTGTGTTAATAACTCGCGAGCTTCTTCGTCAGAATTCGCAGTAGTTACGATCACGATGTCCATACCGCGTACTTTTGAAACTTTATCGTAATCGATTTCTGGGAAAATCAATTGCTCTTTAACACCTAATGTATAGTTACCGCGACCATCGAATGCTTTTTTAGAAACACCACGGAAGTCACGTACACGTGGAAGTGCGATAGAGATTAATTTATCCAGGAATTCATACATACGCTCACCGCGTAATGTAACTTTAGCACCGATCGCTTGACCTTCACGTAAACGGAAACCTGCGATAGATTTTTTCGCTTTAGTTACTACTGGTTTTTGACCAGTAATTATTGTTAATTCTTCTACAGCTACATCAAGAGCTTTTGAGTTTTGAACAGCGTCACCAACACCCATGTTGATTACGATTTTCTCCACTTTTGGAACTTGCATTACTGATTTATATTCGAACTTGCTCATTAGAGCAGGTGAAACTTCATTTGAATACTTTTCTTTTAGGCGGCTCATGTGTGTACCTCCCTTCTCAATTTACTTATTAGTCGATTACTACACCTGATTTTTTTGCAACACGAACTTTTTTGCCATCCTTGATCTCAATACCTACACGAGTCGGCTCGCCAGATTTAGGATCGATTAGCATTACGTTCGAAATGTGGATTGCAGCTTCTTGAGATACAATTCCACCTTGTGGGTTAAGTTGGTTAGGTTTAACGTGTTTCTTAACGATGTTTACACCTTCAACAAGAACACGGTCTTGTTTAGGGAAAGCAGCTAAGATTACGCCTTCTTTACCTTTGTCTTTACCAGTAATTACTTTTACTTTGTCGCCCTTTTTAACATGCATTATGTGTCGCACCTCCTTGATTGGTACTGTCATGAAATTAAAGAACTTCTGGAGCTAAAGAAACGATTTTCATGAAGTTGCCATCACGTAATTCACGTGCAACTGGTCCGAAAATACGAGTTCCGCGTGGTGATTTATCATCTTTGATAATTACGCAAGCATTCTCATCAAATTTAATGTAAGTACCGTCTTTACGACGAGCACCTGATTTTGTGCGAACGATAACAGCCTTAACAACGTCACCTTTCTTGACAACGCCACCTGGTGTTGCTTTCTTAACTGTACAAACAACGATATCTCCGATGTTTGCAGTTTTACGACCAGAACCTCCAAGTACTTTAATCGTTAAAACTTCACGTGCACCTGAGTTGTCAGCAACTTTCATACGACTTTCTTGTTGAATCACTTAGGTTACCTCCCTTCGGAAATATATTTTATTCCGAAATGTGTTATTAAATAATAACCGCTTTTTCTACAACTTCAACTAAACGGAAGCGTTTAGTAGCTGATAGCGGGCGAGTTTCCATGATACGTACGATATCACCGATATTCGCAGTGTTTAGCTCATCATGAGCTTTAAACTTTTTCGAGTATTTTACACGCTTGCCATAAAGCTTGTGCTTTTTATGAGTTTCAACTAATACAGAAATTGTCTTATCCATTTTGTCTGAAACAACACGGCCCGTGTAAACTTTGCGTTGGTTACGCTCAGTCATACTTAAAACCCTCCTTTATCAGTTATTTGCACTGATTTCTCTTTCACGAATCACAGTTTTCATACGTGCAATCGCTTTGCGAACTTCACGGATGCGAGCTGTGTTTTCTAATTGACCAGTCGCCAATTGGAAGCGAAGGTTGAAAAGCTCTTCTTTCAGTGATTTTACTTTTAATTCAATTTCATTAGTGGCAAGGTCACGGATTTCATTAGCTTTCATTAGATTCACCACCAGTTTCTTGACGTTTTACAATTTTACATTTAACAGGAAGTTTATGTGATGCTAAACGAAGTGCTTCACGTGCCACCTCTTCAGATACACCAGCAATTTCGAACATTACTTTTCCTGGTTTTACTACTGCTACCCAACCTTCAGGAGAACCTTTACCAGAACCCATTCGGACTTCTAGAGGCTTTTTCGTGTAAGGCTTATGTGGGAAGATTTTGATCCAAACTTTACCGCCACGTTTCATGTAACGAGTCATTGCGATACGAGCAGATTCGATTTGACGGTTTGTAATCCAAGATGCTGTTGTAGCTTGTAAGCCAAACTCACCAAAAGATACTTCTTTACCGCCCTTCGCTTCTCCACGCATGTTACCACGGTGTTCACGACGATATTTTACGCGTTTAGGTAATAACATATTATTTGCCTCCTTCCACAGAGTTCTTTTTAGTAGGAAGGACTTCACCACGGTAGATCCAAACTTTAACGCCTAGTTTACCGTAAGTAGTATCAGCTTCAGCATGTGCGTAATCAATGTCAGCACGTAATGTATGAAGCGGAACAGTTCCTTCACTATAGTGTTCAGCACGCGCGATATCAGCGCCACCTAAACGACCAGATACTTGTGTTTTAATACCTTTTGCACCAGCGCGCATTGTGCGTTGGATTGATTGTTTTTGAGCACGACGGAATGATACGCGGTTCTCAAGTTGACGAGCGATGTTTTCAGCTACTAATTTAGCGTCAAGATCTGCACGTTTGATTTCAATAATGTTGATATGCACACGTTTACCAGTTACTTCAGTTAAGTGTTTACGTAAGTTTTCAACTTCCGTACCACCTTTACCGATAACCATACCTGGTTTCGCAGTGTGAATAGTGATGTTTACGCGATTTGCAGCGCGTTCGATTTCTACTTTAGATACAGATGCATCTTTAAGTTTAGTTTCGATATATTTACGTACTTTGATGTCTTCGTGTAATAAGTTAGCGTAGTCTTTCTCAGCGAACCACTTTGACTCCCAGTCACGAATAACACCAACACGTAGTCCTATTGGATGTACTTTTTGACCCACGGATTAAACCTCCTTCTTCTCAGATACCACGATTGTAATGTGGCTAGTACGTTTGTTGATTGCCGACGCACGACCTTGTGCACGTGGACGGAAACGTTTTAATGTTGGACCTTCATCAACAAAGATTTCAGATACAACTAAGTTATTAACATCTAACTCATAGTTATGTTCAGCGTTAGCAACTGCAGATTTTAATACTTTCTCAACGACTGGAGACGCCGCTTTTGGAGTATGACGTAAAATTGCAACTGCTTCACCAATTTGCTTGCCTCGGATTAAGTCTACTACTAGACGAACTTTACGAGGAGCGATACGAACTGTACGAGCGATAGCTTTAGCTTGTGTCATTAGGATTTACCTCCTCTCAAAATTAGCGTCTTGTTTTCTTGTCATCTGCACCGTGACCTTTATAAGTACGAGTTGGTGCGAACTCACCAAGTTTATGACCTACCATATCTTCAGTTACGTATACAGGAACGTGTTTACGTCCATCATATACAGCGATTGTTAAACCGATGAAGTTTGGGAAGATAGTAGAACGGCGAGACCAAGTTTTGATAACCTGTTTTTTCTCAGAAGCCTCTTGTGCTTCCACCTTTTTCATTAGGTGGTCATCAACAAAAGGTCCTTTCTTTAAGCTGCGACCCATTTAGGAACCTCCCTCCGTGATACGACCACGGCTCTCGAACTGAACCGTAGTTTTACCACATTATTTTTTACGTCCACGAATAATAAATTTAGATGATTTATTTTTCTTGCTACGAGTTTTGTAACCAAGAGCTGGTTTGCCCCATGGTGTCATTGGAGATTTACGTCCGATTGGAGAACGTCCTTCACCACCACCGTGTGGGTGATCGTTAGGGTTCATTACAGAACCACGTACTGTTGGGCGTTTACCTAACCAACGAGAACGACCTGCTTTACCGATGTTGATAAGTTCGTGTTGTTCGTTACCAACTTGACCGATTGTTGCACGGCAAGTAGCAAGGATTAAACGTACTTCACCAGATTGTAAGCGAACGATTACGTACTTGCCTTCACGACCTAATACTTGCGCAGAAGTACCAGCAGAACGTACTAATTGTCCACCTTTACCAGGTTTCATTTCGATGTTATGGATTGTAGTACCCATTGGAATGTTTGCTAATGGTAATGCGTTACCTACTTTGATATCCGCTTCTGGACCTGAATAAATAGTTTGACCTACTTCAAGACCTTTCGGAGCTAAGATGTAACGTTTTTCACCGTCAGCATAGTTAATTAAAGCGATGTTCGCAGAACGGTTTGGATCGTACTCGATTGTAGCAACGCGTCCTGGAATGCCGTCTTTAAGACGTTTAAAATCGATAACACGGTATTGTTTCTTGTGACCGCCACCGTGATGACGAACAGTAATTTTACCCTGGTTGTTACGACCAGCTTTGCGTTTAGTCGGTTCTAATAAAGACTTTTCAGGTTTATTAGTAGTGATTTCAGCAAAGTCAGAAGACGTCATGTTACGACGACCATTTGAGGTTGGCTTATACTTTTTAATCGCCATTTGTATTCCCTCCTTCTTTAAGGTTACTTATATAAATTTGAAATTAGATTTCGAATAACTCGATTTCTTTTGAATCAGCAGTTAATTTAACAATCGCTTTACGACGTTTGTTAGTGTATCCACCGAATTTACCAACGCGTTTGAACTTACCTTTGTAGTTCATTACGTTTACTTTCTCAACTTTAACACCGAAGATTTCTTCAACAGCGTCTTTAACTTGAGTTTTGTTAGCGCGAGTGTCTACTTCGAAAGTATACTTTTTCTCTGCCATAATTTCTGAAGAACGCTCAGTAATGACCGGACGTTTTAAGATATCACGTGCTTCCATTATCCAAGCACCTCCTCAACTTTTTTTACAGCATCTTGAGTGAATACAACTTTATCGTGACCTAATAGATCTAATACGTTGATTCCTTCAGCTGTTAACACTGTAACACCAGGGATGTTACGAGCAGATAAAATAGCGTTTTCGTTAACTTCAGCAGTTACGAATAATGCTTTTTTGCTGATTTCTAAAGCAGCTAATACTGATTTGAAATCTTTTGTTTTTGGTGCATCAAATGATAATGCATCAAGTACTACTAAGTTTTGCTCTAATACTTTTGCAGATAAAGCAGACTTAATCGCTAAGCGACGAACTTTCTTAGGTAGTTTGTAAGAGTAGCTACGTGGAGTAGGACCGAATACAACACCACCGCCACGCCATTGTGGAGAGCGGATCGAACCTTGACGAGCACGACCAGTTCCTTTTTGACGCCATGGCTTACGACCACCACCAGCAACTGCAGAACGGTTTTTAACTTTGTGATTACCTTGACGTAAAGAAGCACGTTGTGCAACTACAGCGTCGAATAATACAGCTTCGTTTGGCTCGATTCCGAAAATCGCATCGTTTAATTCGATTTCACCAACTGAAGCACCTGTTTGACTAAGTACTGAAACCTTTGTCATTCCTGTTTCCTCCTTTCTTTAAGAGAATTATTTTGATTTAATAGCAGTTTTAACTGTTACTAATGCTTTTTTAGAACCAGGAACATTACCTTTAACAAGTAGTAAGTTGCGCTCTACATCAACCTTAACGATTTCAAGGTTTTGAATAGTAACAACTGTGCCACCCATTTGACCAGGTAATTTCTTTTGTTTGAATACGCGGTTCGGAGCAACTGGACCCATTGAACCAGGACGACGGTGGTAACGAGAACCGTGAGACATAGGGCCGCGAGATTGACCATGACGTTTAATAACACCTTGGAAACCTTTACCTTTTGTTACACCTGTTACATCGATTACATCGCCTTCAGCGAAAATTTCAACCTTGACTTCTTGACCAACTTCGTAAGTCGCAGCTTCTAAGTTGCGGAACTCACGGATGAAGCGCTTAGGAGCAGTATTTGCTTTTGCTACGTGACCTTGTTCAGGTTTGTTTGAAAGCTTAACGCGCTTATCTTCAAAACCTAATTGGATCGCTTCGTAGCCATCAGTTTCAACAGATTTCTTTTGTAAAACTACGTTTGGAGTAGCTTCGATTACTGTTACTGGGATAAGATCTCCGTTTTCAGCGAAAACTTGAGTCATACCAATTTTTCTACCTAAGATTCCTTTAGTCATTTGTCACACCTCCTGTAAATTTTAGAAAAAAGTTTATATTTGTTTTTACCATTAAAGTTTGATTTCGATATCAACGCCAGATGGTAAATCAAGCTTCATTAACGCATCAACAGTTTGTGGTGTCGGGTTAACGATGTCGATAAGACGTTTATGTGTGCGCATTTCAAATTGCTCACGAGAATCTTTGTACTTATGAACCGCACGTAAGATCGTGTATACAGATCTTTCAGTTGGTAGTGGGATCGGACCCGATACTCCAGCACCTGAACGTTTCGCAGTTTCAACGATTTTCTCAGCAGATTGATCAAGGATACGGTGATCATATGCTTTTAAACGAATACGAATTTTTTGTTTTGCCATTACTTTCCCTCCTTCTCGCCTATTTTCTAGACATTCTCCACGAAAATTTCTCCTACACACCGCCATGGCAAAGCGGCCGGGTGTGTCGGCAACCTCTCGCTTCATCGCAGTCAAAGACCAACATTCAACATTATATACAATAAAAAAGAAGTTCGCAAGTCTTTTAGCAAAATTCTTTTCATAATGTTTTATTCTTTATAAATAGGTTCGCTCTTTTTGAGCCGTTTTCTAGTATATAAGTTTATGACGGTGAAAGCAACTGAAAAGGGAGTAATATGCTTTAAATATATTATTCTGAAAATAATTGCTACAGAAAATGAAAAAATCGTCGCTTTCTCTTTGCTGAAAGCGACGACTGTATTATAGGAAGAAAACGACTGCAATCCAGCCGAAAATAATCTGTGGAATATTATAGAAGAGAAATGTCGGTACACATGTATCCCAAATATGGTTGTGCTGTCCGTCGACATTTAATCCTGCTGTCGGTCCTAATGTAGAATCGGATGCCGGTGAGCCAGCATCACCAAGTACACCCGCTGTTCCGATTAAACAGATGATCGCTAATTCGCTTAGTCCCAGTTCCATTGCAATTGGAACAAAGATTGCTGCAATGATTGGAATTGTTGCAAATGAAGAACCAATTCCCATTGTGACGATTAAACCGACAATTAACATAATTAAAACTGCAATACTTACATTCCCGTTAAAAATATCCATTGCACCGGATACTAATAACTCCACATCTCCTGTCGCATTAATGACAGCAGAGAACCCGTTTGCTGAAATCATAACGAAACCGACAAACGCCATCATCCGCATTCCATCCGATAGGACTGCATCTGCTTCTTTTACTTTTAGCGTCCCTGTTATATACAAAATTATAATACCGGCAATTGATCCGACAATCATTGAATCCGTCATTACTTGTACTGCTATAGAAGTAACTAGTGCTACTGCAGCGAATATGATGTGCAGTTTATTTACTTCTTTATTTAAGTCATTCGTTGTTTCCAGTTCAACGTTTTCGTATTGTCTTGGTTTACGATAGGCAACGAAGGCACCTACAAGCCCTACAGCCATCCCTAACGCTACTATAGCCATCGCCTTTGGAACATCTCCCAAAGCAACGTCTAACCCCGCTAAGGCCATTTGATCGACTATAATCCCCTGATAGATCAAACCAAACCCTGCAGGAATGAACATATACGGCATTACTAACCCGAATGTTAGAATACATGCGATTAAACGGCGGTCAATTTGCAGCATGTTCATAATTTTAATCATCGGCGGTACGATTAATGGAATAAATGCAATATGCACCGGAATCAGGTTTTGCGACATAATCGCCATTGCCAGCAGCACTAAGAATATTAATGCTTTGGCAGCACCTTTTTTTTGAGTATCGCCTTCATTCTGTACAATTTTTAAAATTGCTTTCACTAATACTTCAGGTATACCGGTACGTGAGATTGCAAGTGCAAATCCACCAAGCAGTGCATAGCTTAGCGCAATTGTTGCACCACCGCCAAGACCGTCGACAAAGGCCTTGATTGTTTCTGTTATATTTAATCCGCCGGCAAGGCCACCAATAATCGCCCCGACCGTCAGAGATAAAACGACATTTATACGTAGTAGGCTTAAAATAAGCATAACCCCTACCGCTATTAAAACAGCATTCATGTTGTACACTTCACTTTCGTCTGCTAAATTACTAATGTGTTAAAGTTACAAGAAAAACGAACGCGAGTCAACGGATAAAGATAAAATAAAACCGTCAAATAAGAGAAAATTGACGGTTTGAAGTATTATAAAGCCTGTTTTATAATTTTTCTGTAATAATTGATTGTTAATGCTGCAAACACGATGTACATGACAATATATAAAGCCATTGTAACAAGAAGAGGCGTAGTCAATTCTGTGCCGAATAAAAACCAGCCGGATTTTACAGCAAAGTAGCTGTGGAGTAATCCGATAAGTAATGGTACACCAAAGTTAAATAACTGCTTCTTCATTATACCGCGCGTTAATTCCTCTTCTGTATAGCCAATCTTTCGGAGAATCTTATAGGATTCCATTTCTTCATCCGCTTCAGACATTTGTTTAAAGTATAATATACTGCCCGTTGCCAGTAAAAAGGCTAAACCTAAAAACGCGGTTGTAAAAATTGTCGTTCCATATAGATTTAAATTATATTCAACCGTTGATCGCAGTGAGCTTAATTTATTTACCCCACGGTCTATTTCATCATCTTCAAATACTATGTTGGCACCTGTTTGTTTGTAGAGCTTTTCAGCAGCTTCATATGTTTCATCATTCGCATCAATCAGGTTAATGGATGTTTGCTCTTTTGTTAGATAGCCAATTTCATGCTCGTTGTTTAATTGCTGGATCTGGTTAAACAGAGTATCTTCAACGATAACTACAAAACCGCCTCCTGTAATACGCCATGCCACAATCGAAGTATCGTTCACTTCCTTAACTTTTAGCGGAAACTGGTGCTCTTGATGCAGGAATATAAAGTCGTGTGGTGCTTCTAGCGGCAATATATTTGCCTGGAACCCGTTATAGCCTGCAATAATTGCCTCACCCTCTGAAAGCATGACATCAGGATCGAGCTGATGATAGTCCGAAAGCGGAATCATTAGGACATCCGCTAACGTATCGCCTTGAAGCATTTCTACTATTTCACCAGAAAAAATTTCCGCCATATCAAATTGGGCGCTCGTTAACCTAAACTTATTTTCCTCAAATGCGATTCCTTCTCTCTTCAACGCTTCAATGAAAGACTCTCCACGTCCATCTACCATTATATAGTCTGCTGGTACAGAATTTTCTGCTGTACTGCCTGCCGAATAGTAACTAATATAGGAAAGTGTCGTAATTGCAAGCGATACCGCTGTAATGACAGTAATGAGCGTCAGTGATTTAGCATTGCCCTTCATTCGGTGCATAATTGGTGTCAGCGCCAAAACATCGTTCAGATTTAAATGCCCTTTCTTTCTTAGGCGGAACATATTTAATATGAATGCAACCGAATAGCGGAAAACAAAGTAAGTCCCGCCAATTGTCGTCGCTAAAATAATAACCATGCTTAAAAATAGATTTGTTGTTTGCCCTGAGAATAATAACGTACTTTTATAGTAGCCATAAATAATCAACGCTAATCCGATAGCCCCCATCACCATAGGGAATACACTAAAGCGTTTCACACGCTCGTCCGCTTGCTTGGAAGCGTTAAATAACGAGAGTAATGTAGTTCTGTGTACCATAAATGCCATTTGTGCTAAAAGAACTGCGAGCAAAATACCAAATACACTTAACGTATTCACAACCGCTACTTTGCTGATACTTAATGTTACGACCGCATCAAATTTTAGTAGCTTCAGTAAAATCATCGCAAACAAACGTGAACTTAAAAAACCAAGTAAAATTCCGATGCTTACCGCACCTATAAATAGCAGGATATTTTCAAAGGCAATCAGGCGTGTCACAAGCCCTTTTGTCATGCCGACCAATTGATACAACCCAATTTCCTTGCTGCGACGTTTAATAAATAAGTGATTGGCATACAACACAAAGAACAGGACGATAAAATACAGCATATACGATGCCGCTTCAAATCCGGAAGCTGCCGTTCCGCTCGCTTTCGTCGCTTCAATGATCGATTCATTGTACTGCAATGTCACAAATGAGAAAAATAGCGTCACACTGAAAATGAGTGCGAAAAAGTATAAGTAATAGTGACGCATATTTTTTAGCATGCTTTTAAATACAAGCCGACTAAGCTTCACTCTGCTCACCGCCTAAAACACTTTGCGTATTCAAAATTTGCTGGAAAAACTCTTTGCGTGATTTATCGCCCTTATACAGTTCCGTATAAATTTGGCCGTCTTTTAAAAACAGTACACGGGAACAAAAGCTGGCTGCAATGGCATCATGGGTAACCATCATGATCGTTGCATTTTTTGCTTTATTAATTTTTGCTAAATTATCGAGCAGTGCAGTGGCCGCTTTTGAATCAAGTGCCCCTGTTGGTTCATCTGCAAACACAAGGGATGGATTCGATATTAATGCTCTTGCTGCGGAAGTACGCTGCTTTTGACCACCGGAAATTTCATTCGGGTATTTCGATAAAATATCTGCTATCCCTAAAATCGATACAAGCTCCTTTAAACGTTGCTCTGCCGCTGCCTTTGGAATTGAACTTAGCGATAACGGCAGTAGAATATTTTCCTTCACCGTCAAAGTGTCGAGTAAATTATAGTCCTGAAAAATAAAACCTAGCTCATCCCGGCGGAATTTTGCTAATGTACGTTCCTTCATCCCTTGAAGCTTTTGCCCATTGATCTCGACAAATCCGTCTGTCACTTGATCTATGGAACAAAGTACATTTAATAACGTAGTTTTTCCCGAACCTGAAGCACCCATAATGCCGACAAATTCACCCTTTTCCACTTCTAAATCAATGCCCTTTAATACTTCTTGCGCAAGCGATCGCTTACCATATGTTTTTCGAACTTTACGTGCGATTAAAATGCTCATTGTTCTCCATCCTTTCTTGTTATTTTCATTCTACATGTTCCGGTCATGTGAATCGTTTGATTTACATGACAAAAAAGCTCGGTAAGTGACAAGTTCGTCACATTCCAAGCGTTTTTTGGTAATCATTCATTTTTGGGAAAGTAATTTTCACAGTAGTACCTATCCCTTCTGTTGATTCGATTGCCAGAAGAATATGCAGTGATTCTGCCGCCTGTTTAGCGAGGTACAGCCCCATTCCTGTTGCAGCACTCGTTTCACGGCCAATTGTTCCAGTATAGGATTTGCGGAATACACGAGGCAAATCTTCACTCTTTATACCGATTCCCTCATCTTGAATGATGAGAACAGCTTGCTCGTTCGTCATATGAGCGGTTATTCTAACTTCTCCCCCGACATCACTATACTTTACCGCATTCGATAAAATTTGCCGTACGATAAAACCTAGCCACTTTGTATCTGAGTGTACAGTCAGATCGTCCACTTCCAGGTCGAAAGCGATTTTCTTTTCAAAACACCAGGTGCGCAGTGCTTTAATTTCTTGAATAAGTACATCTTTTACGTGTACTTTTTCAATTCGGTTATCAAGCTCGATCGTCATAAGACGTGTTGCATGAAGCTGCTGGTCTAATAGTAAATAAAGACGCAGCCATTCATTTTCAATGCGTTCCTTTACTTCGCTTTTCTCTACTTTTTCCAGCAACAGCTGCATTGCGGTTAATGGGGACTTCATTTCATGTACCCATGCTAAAAGCTCGTCCTGCCGTTCTAATACAATTTGCTTCTGTTCCTGTACTTTTGCATTCTTATTAGCCAACTGCTCTTTATAATCTTCATGAATAAGATCAAAATAGTTTCCTTTAAACTTCACATACGGCTTCATCAATTTCCTGTCTTTCACATAACGTAAACTGAAATAACCGGCAACGAGTGTAAACCAAATGATGTTTAAATAGAGTAGCGAAACATCGTGGAAACCTTTATCTAGAAATAGTATTAAATTCAATAGCAGTTGAAGAATGATGACAAACAGCATCATAGAAATATATTGTCTTATAAACAAGCGGATCATGCATCCACCGCCAAATAGCCAAGGCCTTTTTTCGTCATAATCACATTGATAAGACCAATATCCTCTAACCGTTGGCGTAAACGATTTACATTGACCGTTAATGTGTTGTCATTTACGAAGCGTTCATCATCCCATAATTTACGCATTAGTTCATCACGGGAAACGATCTGCCCTTTCGCCTTTACGAGCACCTTTAAAATAAACAGCTCGTTTTTCGTTAACTCTATCTGCTGGTCTTTAAAATGAACAATCGCGCGGTCATAATGAATTTCAGCTCCATTCCATTTTTCAATATTACTTTGCTGTGCTTCCTGATAATTATAAGCGCGTCGGAGCAATGCTTGTACTTTTGCGATTAATACTTCCGTATGGAAAGGTTTTTGCACAAAGTCATCTGCTCCCATTTGCATCGCCATGATCATATCCATCGGGTGATCGCGTGAGGAAAGAAATAAAATAGGGACATTCGATATTGCCCTTATTTCACGACACCAATGGAAGCCATCAAATGCAGGCAGCTGAATATCGATAATAACAAGCTGAGGTTCTTCTTCTTTAAACGTCACCATTATATGTTGAAAGTCTTCTGGTCCGATTACTTGTATATTCCACTGTGCTAATCGTTCGCCTATCAGTTCAAAAATGGAGACATCATCTTCTATTAATAACACCTTCAAAGAACATCACTCCTTCTATATACTCCCATTATACAAAAAACTAACAGTCCAACACTTCCAAACTTTGCTATAATCAATTCAATTACAGGAATTAGAGAAGAGGTGGGGAAAGAAAAATGGATTTACGCCAAATCGAATACTTTGTTGAAGTGGCAAAGCATTTAAGTTTTACGAAAGCGGCAGCTACTTTGCATGTGTCACAGCCATCAATTAGTAAAGCAATTCAAAACTTTGAATCGGAACTGGGTGTCCCGTTATTTTACCGGTCATCCAAACAGCTTGAACTAACAGATGCCGGTCATGCCGTTCTTGTGAATTCAATGCAAGTACTTGAATCATTTCAAAATTTACGTTCCGAGTTAACGGACTTAATGCAATTAAAAAAAGGACAAATCCGTATCGGGATTCCACCAATCGTTGGGGCAGAGTTTTTTTCGAAACTAATCAGCTATTATAAAGAGCTTAATCCATATATCGAAATTTTATTAACGGAAGTCGGAACGAAGCGTATACGCCACGAAATTGAAGCAGGCGAACTGGATGTTGGTTTAGTATGCAGTGTAACTTCCTCGAATGAATCTTTGGAAACAATACGATTTTTAAAAGACCCTTTAGTGTTAATCGTACATGAAAGCCATCCTTTGGCAAAGAAGGAGTCGATCCAGCTAAGTGACTTAGCGAGTGAAACTTTTATTATTTATCGGAAAGACTTTATTTTATATGATCGCATTATCGAGGAGTGTTCCAAACACGGGTTTTTCCCTACGATTGCCTGTGAAACGACTCAGAAAGATTTATTTATCGAAATGGTTCAGGCAAAATTGGGGATTGCACTGCTTCCGGAAAAGCTTGCCGAGAAAATTCCTTACACTTCGATTAAATGCATCCCTTTTCAGGAAGAAGCCATTTTTCTTGAACTGGGGGTTACGTGGAAGAAAAATAAATACTTGCCTTTTGCAGTGCGGGAATTTATTAAACTTGCCCGTGAATTTGTTTCCCAATAAATAAGTTGCCTAGAAAATTTGAATCTCTAGGCAACCATTTTATAATTTATTTGCATACTCATTTAACTGCGCAGACATTGTTTGAATTTCAATCACAAAGTCGGAAACATGTTGAATAGATTCGCTTTGTGATGTTCCAATAGTGGAGATTTGGGCAATAGAGTTCGTAATGTTTTGTGTAGCCTCACTAATTTGGGCGATCGTTTCTCTAATTTTCTGTGTTGATTCAACTGTTTCTTTCGAAAATCTACGGATCTCCGTCGCTACGACTTCAAATCCTTTCCCTTTTTCACCTGCACGGGCAGCTTCGATTGCCGCATTTAATCCTAACAAATTGGTTTGGTCCGCCATACGTTTCAACAACGTTAAAATGTCGGAAGTCTGTTGAACATTCATTTCAGCCTGCTTTGATTGTTTTAATAACTCATCTGCTGATTCTTTCAATTTTGTAGAACCACCTGCAATACTGCCAATCTGCTTGTTCGCATTTGATAGAGAACCCATTATTGCTTGGGAAATTTCTATTAACTCCGAGTGCTTTCTCAATTGAACAGCAATTCCTCCGACTGTTTTACCTGTTTTATCAAATAATGGCGTCGCTGTACCCATAAATTCAAAACCATAATAATCGGCTGGTACAATGGCCTCTAAACGGCGCTTTTTATTTAATGCCATCTTTAATGGCTCTTCCGGATTTAATTGTTGACCAACACGTATTTTCAGGTCTAAATCTTCCGCAGGGAAATAGGCTACAAACTTTTCTAAATCACATATTGCAATTGATAAGTCTGCTGGAATTGCTTCTTTCACGATCGTTATCATGGAAATTAGCGCATCTAAAGATTCAATTTTATTTAGCATATTTAACTCTCTTCTTTCCTGTTGCCCTTACTATTTTATTACTATTATACCATTTTCACTCTAAATTGATTAAATTTCCATTAATTTCAGATACTTAAACAAAAAAGACTACTATCTCAGAAGAAATAGTAGTAGCTTAGTAAACCTTATGCGTTTACTTTTTGTTTTGCTTTCGCTTCAATACGCTTTTTGTGTAAAATCGGCTCTGTGTAACCATTTGGTTGAGCATAACCTTTAAATATCAGTTCACTTGCTGCTTGGAAAGCTACAGAATCCTCGTAGTTTGCTGACATTGGTGAATATTCCGGATCGTCTGCATTTTGCTCATCTACAACTTTTGCCATACGTTTCAATGATTCCTCTACCTGTTCTTTCGTACAAATACCGTGATGCAGCCAGTTTGCAACATGCTGACTTGAAATACGCAACGTTGCGCGATCTTCCATTAAGCCGATATTATTAATATCCGGCACTTTTGAACAGCCCACACCATGTTCCACCCAACGGACTACATATCCTAGGATTCCTTGTGCATTATTATCAAGCTCATGTTGAATTTCTTCACGTGTCCAATCTGTATTTGCCGCTACTGGGATTTCCAAAATCGCATCTTGTAAATCTTCCGATGACACAATACCTTTTTGAACGTCTTTTACATTTACTTCATGGTAATGTGTTGCATGTAATGTTGCGGCTGTCGGCGATGGTACCCAAGCAGTATTTGCCCCTGCTTTTGGATGATTGATTTTTTGCTCAATCATATCCGCCATTAAGTCCGGCATTGCCCACATCCCTTTTCCGATTTGTGCACGGCCTTGCAAGCCTGCATTTAACCCAACGATGACATTGGATTTTTCATAAGATGTGAGCCATGTTGATGTTTTCATTTCTCCTTTGCGAATCATTGGTCCCGCTTCCATTGATGTATGGATCTCATCCCCTGTACGATCCAGGAATCCTGTATTAATAAATACGATACGATTCTTCACTTCACGTATACATGCTTTTAAGTTAAGTGATGTACGTCGTTCTTCATCCATAACACCAATCTTTAACGTGAATCGTTCCAATCCGATTAAATCTTCTACACGCTCAAATAGTTTATTTGCAAACGCTACTTCCTTTGAGCCGTGCATTTTTGGTTTTACAATATAGATAGAGCCTTTTTGCGAATTTTTATACGAACCATTGCCAATAACTTCATGCTTCGCTATTAAGCTCGTTACGACACCATCCATAATTCCTTCAGGCACTTCGCTGCCATCTTGATCTAAAATAGCCGGATTTGTCATTAAGTGACCTACATTGCGAATAAACATTAAAGAGCGGCCATTTAATGTTACCGTATCACCATTAACTCCCGTATATACACGGTCAGGATTTAATGTACGTGTTACCGTTTTCGATCCTTTTGCAAAAGTTGCCGTTAAGTCGCCTTTCATTAGCCCTAACCAGTTCGCATAAACTTCCACTTTATCTTCTGCATCTACTGCTGCTACCGAGTCCTCGCAGTCCATAATTGTTGTAATAGCTGACTCTAAATAAATATCTTTTACCCCAGCTGCATCATCTTTTCCAATTGGGTGATTTCGGTCAATTTGAATTTCAATGTGTAAATCATTATTTTTCAGTAAAATCGCAGTCGGCTGTTCTGTTGTTCCTTGGTAGCCTACTAACTTTTCCGGCTCTGCCAATGTCGTCGTTTCACCATTTACGAGTGTAATTACTAATTTACTTTCTGCAATTTTATATGTTATTGCATCTTTATGTGAAGCTGCTTTTAAAGGAGCCGCTTGATCTAAAAACTTTTTCGCATAATCGATTACTTTGTTACCACGAATCGGATTATAACCTTTTCCTGTTTCAGTACCGTCTTCGTCATTGATGACATCTGTACCGTATAGTGCATCATAGAAACTTCCCCAACGTGCATTTGCTGCATTAATTGCATAGCGTGCATTGCTGACAGGTACTACTAATTGCGGACCTGCCTGATAAGCAATTTCTGTATCTACGTTTTCTGTTTCCACTTGGAAGTCTTCTGCTTTTGGTTCTACATAACCGATTTCTTCTAAAAACGTCTTATATTCGGCAAATTGGAAATTCCCCTTATTTCCTTTATGCCACTCATTAATTTCTTCTTGCAGTGCATCACGTTGAGCAAGCAATGCTTTATTTTCAGGTGCCAACTCATGAACCAGCTTATCGAAGCCGTCCCAAAATGCCGTTTGCTCTACTCCACTGTTTGGTAATACTTGCTCATTAATAAACTGAAATAGCACTTCTGCTACTTGTAAGTTCCCCACTTGCACGTAATTTGTCACCATTAAATCCCCCTTTTAAATGAACGTTTCTAATAATGAATTAGAATCCCCTGTTCTTACGTTTCATTATACAAGAGTCATTATATATAAATGAAATACATATATTGAATAAACATTATGCATTTACGTTATAAAGGGCACAAAAAAACATCTTGCAAGCGTCCCTGCAAGATGTTTTTGAAAATTAGCGATAAGCTAAAATTATTTTTGGATAGATGCTACTACGCCAGCGCCTACAGTACGGCCACCCTCGCGGATAGAGAATTTAGTACCTTCTTCTAAAGCGATTGGAGCGATTAATTCAACAGTCATTTCGATGTTGTCGCCAGGCATTACCATTTCTACGCCTTCTGGTAACATGCAGATACCAGTTACGTCAGTTGTACGGAAGTAGAACTGAGGACGGTAGTTAGAGAAGAATGGAGTGTGACGTCCACCCTCTTCTTTTGATAAAACATAAACTTCAGCTTTGAAGTTAGTGTGTGGAGTGATTGAACCTGGTTTAGCTAATACTTGACCACGTTGGATGTCTTCACGAGCAACACCACGTAATAAAGCACCGATGTTGTCACCAGCTTCAGCATAGTCTAATAATTTACGGAACATTTCTACACCAGTTACAGTAGTTTGTTTCGCTTCTTCTTCGATACCTACGATTTCAACTACGTCACCAACTTTAACTTGACCACGTTCAACACGGCCAGTTGCAACTGTACCACGACCAGTGATAGAGAATACGTCCTCTACTGGCATCATGAATGGTTTGTCAGTTTGACGTTCTGGAGTTGGGATGTAAGAATCTACAGCGTCCATTAACTCAACGATTTTTTCTTCCCATTCTGCTTCGCCTTCTAAAGCTTTTAAAGCAGAACCTTTGATTACTGGAATATCGTCGCCTGGGAAGTCGTACTCAGATAATAAGTCACGGATTTCCATTTCAACTAATTCTAATAATTCTTCGTCGTCTACCATATCACATTTGTTCATGAATACTACTAAGTAAGGAACACCTACTTGACGAGATAAAAGGATGTGCTCACGAGTTTGTGGCATTGGACCGTCAGCAGCAGATACTACTAAGATACCGCCGTCCATTTGTGCAGCACCAGTGATCATGTTTTTAACATAGTCAGCGTGTCCTGGGCAGTCAACGTGTGCATAGTGGCGAGTTTCAGTTTCATACTCTACGTGAGAAGTATTGATTGTGATACCGCGCTCTTTTTCTTCTGGAGCGTTATCGATGTCAGCGTAAGATTTAGCTGCACCACCCATTTTTTTAGAAAGAACTGTTGCGATAGCAGCAGTTAAAGTTGTTTTACCATGGTCAACGTGTCCGATTGTACCAATATTAGCATGCGTTTTAGAACGGTCAAATTTTTCTTTAGCCATTAGAAAATGCCTCCTCAGAGATATGTTTTATTTTTTTAAAATTATTCTAAGATGCCGACTATAAACGGGCCCCATCTATAGTCAGTCAATCATAGCTTACAAATTATTTATACTTGATGCAAGGTGAAATTTCAATTATTCACCTTTATTTTTTTTGATAATATCTTCTGCAATTGATTTTGGTACTTCTTCATAGTGATCAAACGTCATTGAGAATACACCGCGACCTTGAGTTGCAGAACGTAAAGTTGTAGCATATCCGAACATTTCAGATAGTGGAACCATAGCACGTACTACTTGAGAGTTACCACGAGCTTCCATACCCTCTACGCGACCGCGACGAGCAGTAATGTTACCCATAATATCACCAAGGTACTCTTCTGGAATTACAACTTCTACTTTCATCATTGGCTCTAAGATAACTGGGTTACATTTTTTAGCTGCTTCTTTTAAAGCCATAGATGCAGCAATTTTGAACGCCATTTCACTTGAGTCAACGTCATGGTAAGAACCGAATACTAATTTCGCTTTAATGTCGATTAATGGGTAACCAGCAACAACACCGCGGTCAAGAGAGTCACGTAGACCCGCTTCTACTGCAGGGATGTATTCACGAGGTACAACACCACCAACGATAGCGTTTTCGAATTCGAAACCTTTACCCTCTTCGTTTGGAGAGAACTCGATCGTTACGTCACCGTATTGACCGCGACCACCAGATTGACGAGAGAATTTACCTTGAACTTTAGCTTCGCTACGGAATGTTTCACGGTAAGATACCATTGGAGCACCCACGTTAGCTTCAACTTTAAATTCACGTTTCATACGGTCAACTAAGATATCAAGGTGAAGTTCACCCATACCAGAGATGATTGTTTGACCTGTTTCAGTGTCAGTATGTGCACGGAATGTTGGATCTTCTTCTTGTAGTTTTTGTAAAGCTTGACCCATTTTATCTTGGTCAGCTTTAGATTTTGGTTCTACAGAAAGAGAGATAACTGGTTCTGGGAATTCCATTGACTCTAAGATAACAAGGTTTTTCTCGTCACATAGAGTATCACCTGTTGTAGTATCTTTAAGACCTACTGCAGCAGCAATATCACCAGAGTATACTTTTGCAATCTCTTCACGAGAGTTAGCGTGCATTTGTAGGATACGTCCTACACGCTCACGTTTACCCTTAGAAGAGTTTTGTACGTAAGAACCAGCTTCTAATGTACCTGAGTACACACGGAAGAATGTTAACTTACCTACGAATGGGTCTGTCATTACTTTGAATGCAAGAGCTGAGAATGGCTCTTCATCAGAAGAATGGCGGATGATTTCTTCTTCACCGTCAACATCCGTACCTTTAATAGCTTCTACGTCTGTTGGAGCTGGAAGATAATCAACAGCAGCATCTAACATTTTACGAACACCTTTGTGTTTGAATGCTGTACCACAAAGTACTGGGTAGAATTCTACCGCGATAGTAGCTTTACGGATTGCTGCTTTTAATTCTTCTTTAGTAATTTCTTCGCCTTCTAAGTATTTCTCCATAAGTTCTTCATCAACACTTGCAACAGCGTCGATTAATTTCTCACGGTACTCTTCAGCTTGATCCATGAATTCTGCAGGGATTTCTCCTACAGTTACATCTGTACCTTCATCGTTACCGTAGAAAGTAGCGTTCATTTCGATTAAATCGATAATTCCGCGGAACTCGTCTTCAGCACCGATTGGTAATTGGATTGGGTGAGCATTAGCTTGTAAACGCTCATGTAATGTACCTACAGAATATAGGAAGTCAGCTCCCATTTTATCCATCTTGTTGATGAATACGATACGAGGAACTCCGTATGTTGTAGCTTGACGCCATACTGTTTCAGTTTGAGGCTCAACACCAGATTGAGCATCTAATACTGTTACAGCACCATCAAGTACGCGTAAAGAACGTTCAACTTCAACAGTGAAGTCTACGTGTCCTGGAGTATCGATGATGTTAATACGGTGACCGTTCCATTGAGCTGTTGTTGCAGCAGAAGTGATCGTGATACCACGCTCTTGTTCTTGCTCCATCCAGTCCATTTGAGAACCGCCATCATGAGTTTCACCGATTTTGTGAATCTTACCAGTGTAATAAAGGATACGCTCAGTAGTTGTTGTTTTACCAGCATCAATGTGAGCCATGATCCCAATATTACGAGTATTCTCTAGAGAGAATTCGCGTTTCATAGGAAATTTCTCCTTCCATATTGGGTTAACTGTATAGATGGTAAAAATCTTAGCCCCAGCAATGCTAGAGCAAAGATCAAATTACCAACGGTAGTGAGCGAATGCTTTGTTCGCTTCTGCCATTTTGTGCATATCTTCACGTTTCTTAACTGAAGCACCTGTGTTGTTAGATGCATCTAAGATTTCGTTAGCTAAGCGCTCTTCCATCGTTTTTTCTCCACGAAGACGAGCATAGTTTACTAAATAACGTAAACCTAAAGTTGTACGACGTTCTGGACGAACTTCTACTGGTACTTGGTAGTTAGAACCACCAACACGACGAGCACGTACTTCTAATACAGGCATTACGTTGTTTAATGCAGCTTCAAATACTTCTAAAGCATTTTGACCCGAACGCTCTTGAACTAATTCGAAAGCTCCGTATAAAATCTTTTGAGAAGTACCTCTTTTACCATCAATCATCATTTTGTTGATTAAACGAGTTACTAATTTTGAGTTATAAAGTGGATCTGGTAACACGTCACGTTTGGAAACAGGACCTTTACGAGGCATGTGTTTTCCTCCTTTCAAATCGTTGTATATTTAAACTTAAATTATTTTTTTTCTTTAGGGCGTTTAGTACCGTATTTAGAACGAGATTGTAAACGACCGTTAACACCAGCTGTATCAAGTGCACCACGAACGATGTGGTAACGTACTCCAGCTAAGTCTTTTACGCGTCCGCCACGGATAAGAACTACACTGTGCTCTTGTAAGTTGTGACCTTCACCTGGGATATACGCAGTAACCTCAAGTTGGTTAGTTAAGCGTACACGAGCGTATTTACGTAAAGCCGAGTTCGGTTTACGTGGTGTCATTGTACCTACACGAGTACAAACTCCGCGTTTTTGAGGAGACTTAACGTCAGTTAAAGATTTTTTAAATGAGTTATATCCTTTGTTTAACGCTGGAGATTTTGATTTCGTGCTTTTAGATTGACGAGGCTTACGTACTAATTGGTTAATTGTAGGCATCGATTTGTCCTCCCTTCATTTTTTCCTTGTTTCAATACCACACATCCAGGTGGTTCATTTTTTGGGTAAAAACAAAGTCTTTGTGTACTTTACACAAAAACTACATCGCAGTAATCGCAACAACTGCAGCTCCAACATGAATGCCGCAAGCTTTACCAAGTTCTTTCTTTGAATCGACGTAATTAACTGGTACACCGATTTCTTTCGCGAGAAGAATGGCCGGATCGGTTACCCATTTGTCTGCATCGATTGCGACAAAAAGAGCTGTTACTTGTCCAGCATACATTGCTTTCACTGCTTGCTTTATACCTATGATTGTTTTACTGGCCTGTTTTACTTGATCGTAAGACATTTTCATATCCTCCTAAGTACAGACAGTTAACTATCAACCTTCAATATATTATCATTCCAAACTTACACTGTCAACAGATTTCTTATGAAAGTATGTTGGTTAATATTTATTTCAAGGAGGTTTTCAAGAAAATCTCCCGTCAGAGAATACGTCTCTGACGGGGATCTCTTCATTAAATACTGCTATTCAGCTGTAGTTACTTCTGCTGATTCTTCTTGCTCCATACGGATTTGACGGTAACGTTGCATACCTGTACCAGCCGGAACTAGTTTACCGATAATTACGTTTTCCTTCAGACCTAGAAGCTCATCACGTTTACCTTTAATTGCAGCATCCGTTAACACACGTGTTGTTTCTTGGAATGATGCAGCTGATAAGAATGATTCTGTTTCAAGAGAAGCTTTTGTAATACCTAAAATGACAGGACGGCAAGTTGCTGGTGTTTTCCCGCTAAGTACGGCTTCAGCATTCGCCTCAGAGAATTGGTGAATATCAAGAAGTGAACCTGGTAATAACTCAGTGTCACCTGCTTCAATCACACGCACTTTACGAAGCATTTGGCGAACCATTACTTCGATGTGTTTGTCTCCGATTTCTACCCCTTGCATACGGTATACTTTCTGTACTTCTTTTAATAAATATTCTTGAACTGTCGATACATCTTTAACTTTTAATAATTGCTTCGGATCGATAGAACCTTCAGATAATGTTTGACCCGCTATAATTGTGTCGCCTTCTGCTACTTTTAGACGCGCGTTGTAAGGTGCTTGGTATTTACGTGTTTCCACATCACCTTGGATCGTTACTTCTTTAAGACCTTCACGAATTTCTTCAATTTCGATCACTGTACCAGTAATTTCAGAAATGACTGCTTGACCTTTAGGGTTACGCGCCTCGAAAATTTCCTGGATACGTGGAAGACCTTGTGTAATATCATTACCGGCTACCCCACCAGTATGGAATGTACGCATCGTTAACTGTGTACCTGGTTCACCGATAGATTGTGCAGCAATAATACCAACTGCTTCACCAACTTCTACCCCTTCACCAGTAGCTAAGTTCATACCGTAACATTTTTTACATACACCGTGTTTTGTATTACATGTAAATGCAGAACGGATTGTAATTTCTTTGATATTTGCATCATCGATTACGCGAGCAATATCTTGTGTAATTAAACCATCACGCTCTACAATAACAGCTCCTGTTTCTGGATGGCGAACTGTTTTCTTCACGTAACGACCAACAATACGTTCGTCTAACGCTTCAATCAATTCGTTTCCTTCCATTAATGAACCGATTAATAAACCGCGGTCAGTACCACAGTCGTCTTCACGAACGATAACATCTTGTGCTACGTCTACTAAACGACGAGTTAAGTAACCTGAATCGGCAGTTTTTAGTGCTGTATCGGCAAGACCTTTACGCGCACCGTGTGTAGAGATGAAGTACTCTAATACTGTTAAACCTTCACGGAATGAAGACTTGATTGGTAACTCGATGATACGACCAGCCGGGTTGGCCATCAGACCACGCATACCAGCTAACTGTGTAAAGTTCGATGCGTTACCACGGGCACCAGAGTCAGACATCATGAAGATCGGGTTAGTTTTTTGTAAAGATTTCATCAGCTTGCCTTGAATTTCATCTTTCGCAGCTGTCCATACGTTAATAACTCGGTTATAACGCTCTTCCTCAGTAATTAAACCACGGCGGAACTGGATCATTACTTTATCTACTTTGCTTTGGGCTTCCTCAAGGATTACGCCTTTATCCGGTAATACGACGATGTCAGATACACCTACTGTAATACCTGCACGAGTAGAATATTTGAAACCTAAGTTTTTCATGCGGTCAAGCATCTTAGAAGTTTCTGTAATGTGGAACTCTTTAAATACTTCAGCAATAACATTCCCTAAGAATTTTTTACGGAAAGGATCTACTACAGGCATATTTGTGAAGTGCTTCGCTAACATAGCACGGCGTTGTGCTTCAATTTTTTCTAATTCAGATAAATCAGCATAGCCTTCTGTTGCTTCGATTTCTTTCAGTAACTCTTCGTCAATTGTTAAGTTCACGAAGTACTTTTCAGGTGTTTTTTGCTCTAAGTTGACTGAAGTCGGCTCATTAATATAAGGGAATGAGCGTGGTAAAATTTCATTGAAGATTACTTTACCTACAGTCGATAATAGGAACATTTTATTTTGTTCTTCTGTAAATGTCGGGTTATTTAATGAGCTTGCTTTAATCGCAATACGAGAGTGTAAATGTACATGACCGTTTTGGTAGGCGATTAACACTTCGTTTGAATCATTAAATACAGCACCTTCACCACGAGCACCTTCACGCTCAAGTGTTAAGTAATAGTTACCTAATACCATATCCTGAGATGGAGTTACTACTGGTTTCCCGTCTTTCGGGTTAAGGATGTTTTGTGCCGCTAACATAAGTAAACGGGCTTCTGCTTGTGCCTCAGCTGATAATGGAACGTGAACCGCCATTTGGTCACCATCGAAGTCAGCGTTATAAGCTGTACATACTAATGGGTGAAGACGGATTGCACGGCCTTCTACTAGTGTAGGCTCGAATGCTTGGATACCAAGACGGTGTAATGTCGGTGCACGGTTAAGTAATACCGGATGCTCACGAATTACATCTTCTAATACGTCCCAAACTTCATTGTGTAAACGCTCAATTTTACGTTTTGCACTCTTGATGTTATGGGCAAGGCCACGTTCCACTAACTCTTTCATTACGAAAGGTTTGAACAGTTCGATTGCCATTTCTTTTGGAAGACCACATTGGTACATTTTTAAGTTAGGACCTACTACGATAACCGAACGACCAGAGTAGTCTACACGTTTACCAAGTAAGTTTTGACGGAAACGACCTTGTTTCCCTTTCAGCATATGTGAAAGTGATTTTAAAGGACGGTTACCAGGACCTGTTACAGGACGACCACGACGACCATTATCGATTAATGCGTCAACCGCTTCTTGTAACATACGTTTCTCGTTTTGAACGATAATGCTTGGTGCACCAAGGTCAAGTAAACGTTTTAAACGGTTGTTACGGTTAATAACACGACGGTAAAGGTCATTTAAGTCAGATGTAGCAAAACGTCCACCATCTAATTGCACCATCGGACGAAGCTCTGGCGGAATTACCGGTAGTACATCTAAAATCATCCACTCTGGTTTGTTGCCTGAGTTACGGAATGACTCTACTACTTCTAAACGTTTAATCGCACGTGTACGGCGTTGGCCCTGTGCAGATTTTAACTCTTCTTTTAAAACTTGTGTTTCATCTTCTAAGTCAATTTTTTCTAAAAGACGTTTAATGGCTTCAGCACCCATTGCTGCTTCGAATTCACTGCCATACTTTTCACGGTATGCACGGTATTCTTTTTCAGAAAGTAAGTCTTTATAGCCTAAAGACGTTTGACCTGGCTCGATTACTACATATGAAGCAAAGTAAATTACTTCTTCCAATGCACGTGGAGACATATCTAAAATAAGACCCATACGGCTTGGAATACCTTTGAAGTACCAAATATGTGATACAGGTGCTGCTAGTTCGATATGTCCTTGACGTTCACGGCGAACTTTCGAACGCGTTACTTCTACGCCACAGCGGTCACAAACGACACCTTTATAACGTACGCGCTTATATTTACCACAGTGACATTCCCAGTCTTTAGTTGGTCCAAAAATACGTTCACAGAATAGACCATCTTTTTCTGGTTTTAATGTACGGTAGTTAATTGTCTCTGGTTTTTTTACTTCTCCGTATGACCAAGAACGGATCTTGTCAGGTGAAGCTAAACCAATTTTCATATATTCAAATTCATTAACATCGATCAAGGAGCCTACCTCCCTTTAGTTATAAGTCGTAAATGACTTTTAATGTAGCTCTACACTTACAAAATTTCATATTAGGCCATAATGAAACTTGCATCTAAAATATAAGAAAAATCGGGCAGGGCATATACCTGCCCGATTCAATTGAAGTTATTCAAATGATTCTACTGGGTCTTCTTCTTTATCATTAGATCGTTCGACAGGTGCAGCTACTTCATCTTCATCGTCAAGGTCGCGTAATTCCACTTCCTCGTCGTTGATTGTAAGCATCTTCACATCCATACCTAATGATTGAAGTTCTTTAATTAATACTTTAAATGATTCTGGAACACCTGGTTCTGGAACACTTTCACCTTTTACGATTGCTTCGTATGTTTTCACACGACCTACAACGTCATCCGATTTTACAGTTAAAATCTCTTGTAACGTGTATGCTGCACCGTATGCTTCAAGTGCCCAAACCTCCATCTCACCAAAGCGCTGACCACCGAATTGTGCTTTACCACCAAGCGGCTGTTGCGTTACTAATGAGTAAGGTCCAGTTGAACGTGCATGAAGTTTATCGTCAACCATGTGCGCTAGTTTGATCATGTACATGATACCAACAGAAACACGGCTATCGAACGGCTCACCTGAACGTCCATCATAAAGAATTGTTTTACCATCACGGTTCATACCAGCTTCTTCCATCGTTTCCCAAACATCGGCTTCGTTGGCACCATCGAATACTGGTGAAGCCATATGAATACCTAAGTAACGTGAAGCCATACCTAAGTGTAGCTCAAGCACTTGTCCGATGTTCATACGTGAAGGTACCCCTAGTGGGTTAAGCATGATATCAACTGGAGTTCCGTCCGGCATGAACGGCATATCCTCTTCCGGTAAGATACGTGAAATTACACCTTTGTTACCGTGACGTCCGGCCATTTTGTCACCAACGCGGATTTTACGTTTTTGAACAATATAAGCACGAACTAGTTGGTTTACACCTGGTGGTAATTCATCGCCGTCTTCACGGTTGAATACTTTAACATCTAAAATGATACCGCCAGCTCCGTGTGGTACACGTAGAGACGTATCACGTACTTCACGAGCTTTTTCACCGAAGATAGCATGTAATAAACGCTCTTCCGCAGTTAACTCTGTAACTCCTTTAGGCGTAACTTTACCTACTAGAATATCACCATCGCGAACTTCTGCACCGATACGGATAATTCCGCGGTCGTCCAAGTTACGAAGTGCATCTTCACCCACGTTTGGAATATCACGTGTGATTTCTTCAGGTCCAAGCTTTGTATCACGAGACTCTGATTCATATTCTTCAATATGAACAGAAGTATATACATCGTCTTTAACAAGGCGTTCGCTCATAATTACAGCATCCTCGTAGTTGAAGCCGTCCCATGTCATGAACGCAACAAGTACGTTTTGACCAAGTGCTAATTCGCCTTTTTCCATAGATGGACCATCAGCTAAAATATCACGAGGTTTTACACGGTCGCCAACTTTTACGATTGGACGTTGGTTATAAGAAGTACCTTGGTTAGAACGAATGAATTTTTGTAATTTATATTTTGTTAGATCGCCTTTAACTTCTTTGCCATCTACTACTTCAATACGACGTACGTGAATTGAACGTGCTTCTACATGTTCAACAATACCATCGAATTTGGCAACTACAGCAGCACCAGAATCACGTGCATCTACGTGTTCCATACCCGTACCAACGAATGGTGCGTTTGGATATAGTAATGGAACAGCTTGACGTTGCATGTTCGCTCCCATTAACGCACGGTTTGAGTCGTCGTTTTCTAAGAACGGAATACATGCTGTCGCAGCAGATACTACTTGTTTAGGCGATACATCCATGTAGTCGATGCGGTCTTTAGAGAATACAGTGTTGTCACCACGGAAACGTCCAACAACTTCTTCATTCGCGAAAGTACCGTCTTCATTTAAGATTGAGTTCGCTTGTGCTACTACATAGTTATCTTCTTCATCAGCAGTTAAGTAATGGATTTCACTCGTTACAGCACCTGTTTCTGGATCAACACGGCGGTAAGGAGTTTCAATGAAGCCAAACTTGTTAACTTTTGCGAAAGAAGATAATGAGTTAATAAGACCGATATTTGGTCCCTCAGGCGTCTCGATCGGACACATACGACCATAGTGAGAGTAGTGAACGTCACGTACTTCCATACCAGCACGCTCACGTGTTAAACCACCAGGCCCTAATGCAGATAGACGACGCTTATGCGTTAATTCTGCTAACGGGTTTGTTTGGTCCATGAATTGAGACAATTGAGAGCTACCGAAGAACTCTTTAATTGAAGCGATAACAGGACGGATATTGATTAATTGCTGTGGTACGATTGCTGCTGTGTCGTTAATTGACATACGCTCACGTACTACACGCTCCATACGAGATAAACCAATACGGAATTGGTTTTGTAGTAATTCGCCAACAGAACGTAAACGGCGGTTACCTAAATGGTCAATATCATCTGTATTACCAACGTCATATAATAAGTTGAAGAAGTATGATACTGATGCCAATACATCGGCTGGAGTAATATTTTTCACTTCTTCATCTACATAGGCGTTTGAAATAACATTAATTTCTTTTTGCGCTTCATCATTTGGTGCAAAGATTTTAACCGACTGAATTGTAATATCATCTTCCAATACACCACCAACTTGGTTTAATGTACGGAAACCGACACCACTTTCTAAATAAGGAATTAACTTATCCAAATTACGGCGGTCTAATAATGTACCTGCTTCTACGATAATTTCCCCTGTATCAGGATCCACTAACGTTTCTGCAATAGTTTGGTTGAATAAACGATTTTTGATATGAAGCTTTTTGTTCATTTTGTAACGACCAACATTCGCTAAATCATAGCGTTTTGCATCGAAGAAGCGAGAATATAATAAGTTCTTCGCAGACTCAACTGTTGGTGGTTCACCTGGACGTAAGCGTTCATAGATTTCAAGAAGGGCCTTTTCAGTACCTTCCGTGTTATCTTTTTCTAACGTATTACGTAAATATTCATTGTCGCCAATGATATCTAAAATTTCTTGATCCGAGCCAAAACCTAATGCACGTAAAAGCACCGTTACTGGTAATTTACGTGTACGATCGATACGTACATAAACAACGTCTTTAGCATCTGTTTCATATTCAAGCCATGCACCACGGTTTGGAATAACCGTTGCACCAAAGCCTTTTTTACCGTTTTTATCCGTTTTTTCGTGGAAGTATACACTTGGAGAACGAACTAACTGTGAAACAATAACACGCTCAGCACCGTTAATAATAAACGTACCTGTTTCCGTCATTAATGGGAAATCACCCATAAAGACGTCTTGCTCTTTCACTTCGTTTGTTTCTTTGTTGTGCAAACGTACTTTTACACGTAATGGTGCAGCATAAGTAACGTCACGCTCTTTACATTCATCCACATCATACTTAGGTTCTCCTAAAGTATAGTCGACGAATTCTAATGAAAGATTACCTGTAAAATCTTCGATTGGAGAAATGTCGTGGAACATCTCGCGCAACCCTTCTTCAAGGAACCACTCATAAGATGCTGTTTGGATTTCGATTAGATTCGGAAGTTCCAGCACCTCACTAATACGCGCAAAGCTTCTACGCTGGCGGTGTTGTCCGTACTGAACTAGTTGACCTGTCAACTCATTCACCCCTCAATAAAGCGATAATAGGTCTTTGCAAAAACATACAAATAGTGTATGATTTCGAAAGACAAAAAGAAAACGAGACTTTTTTTAAACCTCATTTTCGGTTAAACTTAACTTATTCTTAGCAGTATACCCGTAACTTTGAATATTTAATGCAAAAGGGCATACTACCTCAAAATAATAATTTTGCATTTTATTATGTTATCATACTCGATTTGTCAAGTCAATATTGGAAACTAATCTTACTTATTTTTTTGCACGAATAATCCAATATCCTTTTTTCTTCTCAACGACATCTACTTCTGAAAACATTCCTTCTAAATGACTCATAGTTGATGGAGCGCCTTGCTTCTTCTGAATAACAATCCACAGCTCACCATTTTCCTCCAACAATTCATATGCACCGTCATAAAACTTAAAGATCGTTTCTTTACCGGCACGAATCGGAGGATTTGTTAATACAGCAGCCACTTTCGTTTCAGGTTCTACAGCCGCTAATCCATCGCTTTCAAAAATACGTACATTTTGAACCCCGTTAAGCTGGGCATTTTTTTGAGACAAACTAACCGCTCGTGAATTTATATCCATCATGTAAACTTCACGATCAGGGTTGTTTTTTGCAATCGATAATCCGATTGGTCCATAGCCACAACCTACATCAAGCAAAACACCATCAATTTTAGGCATTTCAAACACATCGATTAGTACACGGGAACCAAAATCTACTTCGCTTTTACTGAATACACCCGTATCCGTTTCAAACGTAAATGTATTGCCTAATAAAGTGAATTTCCATTGGCGTGGTTTACTCTCAGTTTGAGGCTTATTTGAATAATAATGTTCAGACATGCAACACGCCTCCTTAGAAAAAATACATTTTGCGCTAATTTGTGCAAAATGATGTCTTTTCATGTGGGTTACTATAAAAATCAATATTTTCATATCCACAAAAGTTAATAAAGAAAAGCCCGCCGCAAAATTGTGACGAGCTTTCCTTATTAAACTAAGCTCATAGCTTAGCAATTAAAGTTAAACTAAAATTATTTAACTTCTACTGAAGCGCCAACTTCTTCAAGTTTAGCTTTGATAGCTTCAGCTTCGTCTTTAGAAACGCCTTCTTTAAGAGCTTTAGGAGCGTTATCAACAACTTCTTTAGCTTCTTTTAAGCCTAAACCAGTGATTTCACGAACCACTTTGATTACTTTGATTTTTTCTCCACCAGCAGAAGCTAATACTACGTCAAACTCAGTTTTTTCTTCAGCTGCAGCAGCACCGCCAGCAACTACTGCTACTGGAGCAGCAGCTGTTACACCGAATTCTTCTTCGATTGCTTTTACTAAATCGTTTAACTCTAGAACTGTCATAGCTTTGATAGCTTCTAAGATTTGTTCATTGTTCATTTTAATTTCCTCCTATGGAATGTTTATTAGTTTTAGGCAATTTGCCTGATTTTTGAAGTTATGAGGCTGCTATTAAGCGCCTTGCTCTTCTTTTTGTTCTGCAACAGCTTTTGTTGCAAGTGCGAAGTTGCGCACTGGAGCTTGAAGTACAGATAAAAGCATTGATAATAGACCTTCGCGAGATGGAAGTTCTGCAAGAGCTTTAACGTCTTCCACTGATGCCACAGTACCTTCGATAATACCAGCTTTAATTTCTAACGCTTCGTTTTTCTTAGCGAATTCGTTAATAATTTTAGCAGGAGCTACTACGTCCTCGTTAGAGAATGCGATAGCGTTTGGACCAGTTAAGAATTCATTGATTCCTTCTAAACCAGCAGTTTCAGCAGCACGGCGAGTTAAAGTGTTTTTGTATACTTTGAACTCAACACCAGCTTCACGTAATTGCTTACGTAATTCTGTTACTTGCGCTACAGTTAAACCACGGTAATCTACTACTACGATAGAAGCAGCAGCTGAGAATTTTTCAGCGATTTCTTGAACGTGAACTTTTTTAGTTTCGATTGCTTTGCTCATGATGACACCTCCTATTAGAATGAGTCATTTATACCGACAAAGAAAAGCCTCTACATCAAAATAGACATAGAGGCTGAAAGTACATCATCTTAAAAAGAATCCGAACTCCTATGTCCTCGGTAGGATCATTAAGTGCATATGGCACCCCTACTGTCTACGGTACAAATGGATGATTCACAACAGCACTCATCTTACCAAGTAAGAAGCGCGTTGTCAACAAATTTTATTTTACGATTTTTATAAAATCGGAAATTATTTAACTGTTACGTTAGCAGCGTCAACTTTTACAGCAGGACCCATTGTAGTTGTAACGTTTACAGACTTCATGTAAGTTCCTTTTGCTGCAGCTGGCTTAGCTTTTTGAACTACTTCAAATACAGCTAAGAAGTTTTCTACTAATTTTTCTGTATCGAAAGAAACTTTACCGATTGGTGCGTGGATAATACCAGACTTTTCAGCACGGTACTCTACTTTACCAGCTTTGATTTCTTCGATTGCTTTTGTTACGTCAAATGTAACTGTACCTGTTTTAGGGTTTGGCATTAAACCTTTAGGACCTAATACACGACCTAATTTACCGACTTCACCCATCATGTCAGGAGTTGCAACGATTACATCGAAATCAAACCAACCTTGTTGGATTTTTTGGATGTATTCTGCATCGCCTACATAGTCTGCGCCAGCAGCTTCTGCTTCTTTAAGTTTTTCGCCTTTAGCGAAAACTAATACGCGTTGAGTTTTACCAGTACCGTGTGGTAATACTACCGCACCACGGATTTGTTGGTCGTTTTTACGAGTATCGATACCTAATTTGAATGCTACTTCTACAGTTGCATCAAAGTTTACTGTGCTTGTTTTTTGCGCTAATGCTACTGCTTCTTCTACAGAGTATAAAGTAGCGCGGTCGATTAATTTAGCTGCTTCTTGCAGTTTTTTACCTTTTTTAGCCATTATAATTTCCTCCTTGATTGTGGTTGTAACGGATTTGACCTCCCACGAATAAAGGTTGCGCACTCATCAAACAAGTATCCGAGTGCAGCAACCTTCCAAAAACAAAAACATCATCAAGTGTTGAAGATGGGATTAGTCTTCGATCGTAATACCCATGCTTCGCGCAGTACCTTCAACCATTAACATAGCAGCTTCAACTGAAGCAGCGTTAAGGTCTGGCATTTTTTGTTCAGCGATTTCGCGAACTTTATCACGTTTAACCGTTGCAACTTTTTTACGATTTGGTTCACCAGATCCAGATTGGATACCAGCAGCTACTTTAAGTAATACTGCAGCTGGCGGAGTTTTCGTAATAAAAGTGAATGAACGGTCTTCAAATACTGAAATTTCAACTGGAATGATAAGACCAGCTTGATCAGCAGTACGAGCGTTAAATTCTTTACAGAATCCCATAATGTTTACACCTGCTTGACCTAATGCAGGACCAACCGGTGGCGCTGGGTTTGCTTTACCAGCAGGGATTTGAAGTTTTACAACTTTAATAACTTTTTTAGCCACGAGACACACCTCCTTAAGTCCGTGATGTGGTAATTGGGTTGCCCCTCCCACTCAAATATCTGTTCGTCAGCTAACTTGCCGATAACATTAAAACTAATTATAATCACACGCCCAAAACTTGGACAGTCTGACCTTTGAAATGATAACACTTTTAAATTGCTTAATCAAGTATAAATAATTCTATATTTTTTGAACTTGGTTAAAGTCTAGCTCCATTACTGTTTCGCGACCGAACATATCAACAAGAACTTTTAATTTTGCTTTGTCCACATCTACTTCTTCTACGCGACCTTGGAAATGTGCAAATGGTCCTTCTAGAACTTCTACAACTTCACCAACAGAAATCTCAACTTCACCTAATAAGGATTCGTTCATACCCATTTGTGCAAGCAGACGTTCTGCTTCTTCCGGTAATAAAGGAGTTGGTTTTACACCGCCGCCCGAAGAACCGATAAATCCTGTCACACCAGGTGTATTACGAACGACATACCAAGCGTCATCTGTCATAATCAATTCTACTAAAACGTAACCCGGGAAGATTTTACGCATTACTGCTTTTTTCTTGCCGTCTTCTTTTACATCGATTTCTTCATGCTCAGCTACGATTACACGGAAAATTTTATCTTGCATCCCCATCGTTTCAACGCGTTTTTCAAGATTTGCTTTTACTCGGTTTTCATAACCGGAATACGTATGAACTACATACCAATTTTTCTCCATATAGGTAGGACTAAATCGTCCGTCCCTCCTTTACATTAAGTGTGTTAGGGTATATATTTCCCTGTTCACAAAACTTCAATAATCTATTTCTTTAAATATAAGCTGTCAGCATTTTTTAACAAATGAAAAAACCCGTTATATGGCATGGACGGGCTATTTCGAAATATTAACATGATATAGCTTACAGAGACAAGAACCAACGGAATAATTCTGAGATTCCTAAATCTATTGCTGTAAAGAATAACGCCATTACGATAACTGTAGAAACTACTACTACCGTATACTTCGTTAACTCTTTACTTTTCGGCCAACTTGTTTTGCGCATTTCTGAGCCGACTTCTTGTAGAAAGTTTGTTACTTTACTCATCTTTGCCTAACCTCCGAACAACGAATTAATCTATTTTCATTTATAACGTTTGTTTATGCATTGTATGCTCATTACAGTGAGAGCAAAATTTCTTCAGTTCTAAACGCTCGCTTGCCCCTTCTTTTTTCGGGACACTGTAGTTTCTCGAACCACATTTTTCACAACTTAAAACGACTTTCTTTGCCATGTTTATCACCTTTTCGGCAGTTTGTCCTTTAAAGACTAACACCTAAATTTCCCACTGTCAATAAAGGCTCGTGGTGTTTAAGTCATTTCTTTTAGTTCAAGATGACGCTCCAATTTGCGCTTCACCCGCTGTAATGCATTATCAATGGATTTTACATGTCGATCCAATTCTTCAGAAATTTCATTATAGGATTGTCCTTCCAAATAACGTACCAACACCTGCTGTTCGAGTTCGCTTAATACTTCACCCATCTTCTCTTCCAAATAAAGATAATCTTCGCGATTAATCATCAAATACTCAGGATCGTCCGAAATAGGACTCGTAATAATATCCATCAGTGTGCGCTCTGATTCTTCATCATAAATTGGCTTATCTAAAGAAACATATGAATTTAGCGGAATATGCTTTTGTCTAGTAGCTGTTTTAATTGCCGTAATAATTTGCCGTGTAATGCAAAGTTCTGCAAAGGCACGGAATGACGCAAGCTTGTCCTCTTTAAAATCCCGAATCGCTTTATATAAGCCAATCATTCCTTCTTGAATTATATCTTCTTTGTCCGCACCAATTAAAAAATACGACCGCGCTTTCGCCTTAACAAACAATCGGTATTTTGAAATTAAAAAATCTAACGCATCTGTATTGCCTAGATGCACTTGTTCTACAAGCTCTTCATCTGTCAAATGTTCAAAACGTAGTACCATTTGTAACTTCTCACTTTTAAGCAATGAAAATCACCTCAGTTACGCTAGAATAATTAGGAATAGTATAACTTAATTGGAAATAACGGGCAATCTATTACTTGAGCCCTCTTCTCCATTTTTCAAACTGTAGTTCCACTTCTTTTGATAGCTTGATTCTTGAGGCCGGTTTTTCGTCGGTCGATTCTTTTACTTTGGATGAAATTTTAGATTGAATAATTTGCATTTCAATTTCAAGCTCACGTGCCGATTTTCTTAATGCACCATGACCAAATACAACATTTTGTTCAGTCATATCGGATGTTGCGACGTGTATTTGGATTTTTCGCCCTTTTAATTCGTTCGATAATTTTTCAATGCGCTCGTCCGCTGTTTCGTTTTTACGTGTATAAAGCACTTCCACGGCATGCTGAATATAAAGTTGTTCAGTGCCCGGAACAAGATGCGCGTCAAATACAACAATAACACGCCAGCCTGTATGCGCTTTATACTCCGCCATTCGTTCAATTAACCGATCACGTGCATCTTCGAAGTGAGGCTCGCGTAACGGACGAAGCTCACTCCATGCACCGATCATGTTATAGCCGTCTACTAGCAATATGTTCTGCATGACCTCATCCGTTAGCTTCTTGTCGTTTGCGGTACACTTCATACATAAGTAATGCCGCTGCTACGGAAGCATTCAATGATGTTACATGACCAACCATTGGTAAGTGATATAAGAAGTCACATTTATCTTTTAAAAGACGGCTCATTCCCTTACCTTCACTACCAATAATTAATGCAAGCGGTAATGTTGCATCCATTTTACGATAATCTGCCGAACCTTTTGCATCTGTTCCGGCAATCCATACACCGCGGTCTTTTAGCTCATCCACCGTTTGGGCCAAATTGGTCACACGCACAACAGGTACATGCTCGATAGCACCTGTGGAAGCTTTAGCAACTACTGCTGTTAAACCTACTGCACGACGCTTCGGAATAATGATACCGTGTGCACCGATCGCATCTGCCGTACGCATAATCGATCCTAGGTTATGCGGATCTTCCAACTCGTCCAATATTAAAAAAAACGGGTCTTCATTTTTTGCCTTCGCTACGTTAAATAAATCATCCAATTCTGCATAGTCATATGCCGCGACCGATGCCACAATCCCCTGATGATTTTCTGCAAGCTTATCGACTTTTTGCTTTGGTACAAACTGCACGAGGACACCTTGCTCTTTCGCTAAGTCCATTAACTCCTGTACACCCGTTTTCTTAACGCCTTCAGCAATCCATAACTTATTGATTTCACGGCCGGAGCGAAGTGCTTCAAGTACTGGGTTTTTTCCTGCAATCATTTCTCCTGTTACTTCTTCCTGAGCAGATTGCGGTTTTTCTTGTTGCTTTTTCTCATGAGTTTTAAAAGTATCTGCTTTTTTATCGCGCCCTTTAAAATCTCTTGGTTTACGACTTGGCTGTCTTTTCTCTGCCATAGTTACACTCCTTTTGCCTGTTCGACAATTTCGATTGCGTAATCGATTATTTCATTTGCGCGATGATGTTCATTGCTGAGGAATAGGAAGCCTAAAACCGCTTCAAATCCTGAGCTATTACGATATGTGCGTACATCTGTGTTTTTCGGAACAGATCCTGATTTGGCATTGCGTCCTCTGCGGAAAACAGCTTGCTCTTCTTCTGTTAAATAATTTTCTTCGATCATACGATGTACAATATTGGACTGGGACTTGGCCGAAACATATTTCGTCGCCTCTTTATGCAATGTGTTAGGCTTTGCGCGGCCCGACAATATTAAATGTTCCCGAATTCTTTGTTCCAGCACGGCGTCGCCCATATAAGCGAGCGCCAGTGCATTTAGCTGTATGACATCATGTGGTGTTAAATTTTGCATTTACTGTCCTCGTTTCCAGCGTGTACCTTGACGAGTGTCTTCAAGCACAATATCCATGCCCAGCAGCTGGTCACGGATTTCATCTGAACGAGCGAAATCACGGTTTTTGCGGGCTTGGTTACGTTCCTCAATTAATGCCTCGATTTCTTCATCGAGTAAGCCTGCTTCTACTTTTATATGAATACCTAGTACATTTCCAATTGTATCAAACATCGTTAAAATTGCCTGCAATACTTCTTTATCCGTATTTGCTTCGTTTAAATACACATTGGCAATATGAGAAAGTTCAAATAGCGCCGAAACCGCATTTGCTGTATTAAAGTCATCATTCATCGCGTTTTCGAAATCAACTTTAATCTGACCAATTTTTTCAAGCCATTGTTCACTGTTATCCCCTAAACTTGCAGAAGATGTGAGACGGTGCTCCACATTCGTATAAGATGTACGAATACGGTCTAAACCATTTTTCGCTGCTTCCACTAAGTCCTGAGCGAAGTTGATCGGATTACGGTAATGAACAGACAGCATAAAGAAACGCAACACTTGCGGGTCAATTTGCTGGCGGATATCATTCACTAATATAAAGTTGCCCAGTGATTTTGACATTTTTTCATTATCAATATTAATATAGCCGTTATGCATCCAATAACGCGCGAATGTTTTATCATTATGCGCTTCAGATTGGGCAATTTCGTTTTCATGGTGAGGGAATGTTAAATCCTGTCCGCCTGCGTGAATATCGATTGTATCACCTAAATGCTCGCGTGCCATTACAGAACACTCAATATGCCATCCTGGACGTCCTTCTCCCCATGGTGATGCCCACTTAATTTCGCCTGCTTTCGCCGCTTTCCATAATGCGAAATCCAACGGGTCTTCCTTTTTCTCGCCGGCTTCAATACGTGCTCCTACTTTTAAATCATCGATAGATTGGTGACTTAACTTACCGTAGCCATTGAATTTACGTGTACGATAATAAACATCGCCTTGGGATTCATATGCGTAGCCTTTGTCGATCAGCACTTTTATAAACTCGATAATATCATCCATATGCTCTGTTACACGTGGATGGGCATCCGCCTTTTGGCATCCAAGCGCCGTAATATCTTCAAAGTAAGCAGCGATAAAGCGATCTGTTAAGACAGAAGTTTCTTCACCTAATTCATTTGCTGCTTTAATAATTTTGTCATCCACATCGGTAAAGTTCGAAACGAATTTCACCTCATAGCCTGCATACTGTAAATAGCGGCGTACTGTATCATAGACGATTACCGGACGGGAATTCCCAATATGAATGTAATTGTATACAGTCGGTCCGCATACATACATTTTTACTTTGCCTTCCTCCAACGGAATAAATGGTTCTTTTTGTCTTGTCAACGAATTGAAGATTTGAATCGTCATATTGCCTCTCCTTTTTCATAGTGCTCTTTTCGATGTTTATTGGATTAATTTGTCATTCCAATGAAAAAAGCGTCTCCATCACCTAAAGAAGGTGACAGAGACGCTAGATGCGCGGTTCCACTCTGGTTGAAAAAGTAGCCATACTTTTTCCGCTTAAAGTCCTGTAACGTGGACAAATCGATTTAACCTACTGCAAATTCAGTTAAATACTCAAAGGTGCATTTCAGCTTTGCCTTAACCTGGATCACTTTCAGCCGGTGGTGATCCTCTCTAATAAGGGGTGCGCAGCGTACTTCTCCTTCTCAACGTGCTATCACTTATAGAATTATATTCATTTTACATCTATTTTCAGAAAAATCAATCATTTTATCCATTCTAGAGAACTGTTAAGTAAGCTCCCTAGATACAAAATGGATTACTTTGCAAATTTTTCAACACGTGCAATTGTTTTTTCCTTGCCGATTAAAGCAATGGCATTCGGTAATTCCGGACCATGTGTTTGACCAGTCGTCACAACACGGATTGGCATAAACAGATTTTTACCTTTTACACCCGTTTCTTTTTGCACAGCTTTAATCGCCGCTTTAATTGAAGCGGCATCAAAAGTTTCTAAAGCTTCTAATTGAGTTTTAAATGAAGCCATAACAGCCGGCACAGTTTCACCCGCTAACACTTCATTTGCTTCTTTATCATATGCAATTTCTTCTGTGAAAAATTGGCTCGATAATTCTACGATTTCTGCACCGAAGCTCATTTGCTCATGGTAAAGCGCGATTAAATCAGAAGCCCATGCATGTTGCTCTTCTGACAGCTCTTCTGGAAGTAAGCCTGCTTTTTGCAAGTGTGGCAATGCTAAAGCAACTACCTCTTCATGAGACATTTTTTTAATATATTGGTTGTTCATCCATGTTAGTTTTGTTTTATCGAACATAGATGGTGATTTTGATAAGCGTTTTTCATCAAACAGCTTTACAAATTCGTCATGTGAGAAGATTTCCTCTTCTCCTTCCGGTGACCAGCCAAGCAATGCAAAGAAGTTAAACATCGCTTCCGGTAAGTAACCAAGGTCCTTGTATTGTGTAACGAACTGGATGATTGATTCATCACGTTTCGATAATTTCTTGCGCTCTTCATTTACAATTAATGTCATATGACCATATTGCGGATATTCCCATCCGAATGCGTCAAAAATCATCATTTGTTTTGGTGTGTTTGATAAATGCTCTTCCCCACGGAATACATGTGTAATTTCCATGAAGTGGTCATCCAGAACTACGGCATAATTGTACGTTGGAATACCGTTTGCTTTTACAAGTACCCAGTCGCCGATATCTTTTGATTCGAACGATACTTCGCCGCGAACTAAATCAGTGAACTTATACGTAACATTTTCCGGAACACGCATACGAATTGTGTGCGGGATACCAGCAGCCTCTTTTTCTGCAACTTCCTCTGCTGTTAAATGACGGCATTTTCCATCATATGCAGGTGCTGCAACACCTTGTGCTTTTTGTTTTTCGCGTGATGCTTCAAGCTCTTCTGAAGTACAGAAACATTTATACGCTTGTCCGTTTTCCAGCATTTTTTCTGCATGCTCTTTATAAATATCAAGACGTTCCATTTGACGGTAAGGTGCATATGGGCCACCGATATCAACGGACTCATCTGGAGTAATGCCTAACCAGCGTAAGTTATCAAGTTGAGAAGCTTCCCCACCCTCTACATTACGCTCAATATCTGTATCTTCAATACGTACTACAAAAGTACCGTTGTGATGTTTTGCATATAAATAATTGAATAAAGCTGTACGTGCGCCACCGATATGTAAGAATCCTGTTGGCGATGGTGCATAACGAACGCGAACTGTTTTCGTCATAATATTGCCTCCTAATTTTAGCGTCAAAACGCTCTACCTTTTCCGCATATAAAAAGTTTACTTTTATATGGATATGAACGGACATTATATTGTCCAATATCGGCACAATAGATGTCTTTTAAACTTTAACCATTCTACCACTGTAAGTTATTAAATTAAAGTAGCGTGTGCCGATTTTTGACACACGCCCTCAATTTTATCCCACTTTATACTTTTACTAAAAGAATCGTTGCCATTGCTGCAATTCCTTCTTCACGGCCAACAAAACCTAACTTCTCTGTTGTTGTCGCTTTTACATTTACTTGCGAAGGTTCCGCATTCAGTAGTTGTGCGATACGGTTTTGCATTTGTGAAATATATGGGGCCATTTTCGGACGCTGTGCCATAATCGTACAATCCACATTGCCTAATTTATATCCGCGCTCTTCAACCATCTTCCAGATGTATTCAAGTAACTTCGCTGAATCTGCATCTTTCCACTCCGGATCTGTATCAGGGAAGTGACGGCCGATATCCCCTTCACCAATTGCACCCAATGCCGCGTCTGTTACTGTATGTAAAAGTACATCGGCATCTGAATGACCTACTAAACCGCGCTCATGTGGAATTGTAATACCACCTAAAATTAATGGACGTCCTTCTGCAAATTCGTGAACGTCAAACCCTTGTCCAATTCGAAACATATCGTTGCTAGCCTACAAAGTAAACTAGCCTTCACCTTCTTTCTGGTAATCTCATTATCATTAGTATAATCAACTTGTGCGAAAAAAGCCTCGCAAACCTATTTTCTTTTCAAGGTATCTTCTATTTTCGTTGTTTTAAAATAGCTTCCCCAAAAATCAGATCTTCCTGCGTTGTCATTTTTACATTTTCATAACTGCATTCCACAATATGAATATCATGTCCTAAACGCTCCACGAGCATCGCTTCATCCGTTCCTAAAAAACCTACCTTTTCAGCTACATCCTCAGCTTCTGCCAGTAAATCATAACGGAACGCTTGTGGTGTTTGAACCATCCATAAAGACTCACGGTCAACGGTTTCTTTAATCAGACCGTTATGGACGACCTTCATCGTATCCTTCGCACGAACTCCTGCAATAGCTGCTCCTTTTTCATAGGCGACTTTTGCAAGTTCGGTAATTTTCGGAATGGTAATAAAAGGTCTTGCAGCATCATGAACAAGGACAACATCCACTGCACTCATTTCTTTTATGCACGAATGCACTGAATGTTGGCGTTCTTCACCACCTGTCGGCAGGCCTTTTACTTTTGTAATATTATGTTTTTCGATGAGCGCCTGGATAAATGGCCGTTCCTCATCTTTTACGGCAAGCCAAATCCCTGTACAGTTTTCATCTTGTTCAAAAACAAGAAGTGTATGAACTAAAATCGGTTTATCCGCTAAGTTTAAAAATAATTTATTTTGCCCGGCACCCATGCGCTTTCCGCTTCCTGCTGCCGGCAAAACGACTTCATAACGCAAAATGCTTCACATCCTAATCCTCTTTTGGCTTGGCGAAAATCATACGCCCTGCCGATGTTTGAAGTACGCTCGTTACCGTCACTGTAATTGCCTGGCCAATATAGCTTCGGCCGCCTTCTACTACAATCATTGTACCGTCATCTAAATAGGCCACACCTTGATTGTGTTCTTTCCCGTCTTTAATGACTACGACTTGCATATCTTCACCCGGAATTACGACCGGTTTCACCGCATTTGCCAAATCATTAATATTCAATACTTGTACACGGTGCAGTTCACAGACCTTATTTAAGTTGAAATCATTCGTCAGTATTTGGGCACTCATGTTTTTGGCTAATCGAACCAACTTTAAATCCACTTCAGACACATCTTCAAAATCAACTTCCGTAATAAGTACCTTCGACGCACGTTCGTCCTGAAGCCGTTTTAAAATATCTAGACCCCTGCGACCACGCGTACGCTTCAATGTATCAGATGAATCCGCGATATGCTGTAGTTCCGTCAATACAAACTGAGGTACAACTAAAACCCCTTCAACAAACCCTGTTGCTGAAATATCAGCAATACGGCCATCAATAATGACACTTGTATCAAGTAATTTATACTGCTCCTGATCCTGAACTTCCTTGACAGAACCGTCACTCTGACGCTTTTTCGTCGATTTCCCGGAAAAAATCTGCAACAGCTCATCCCGTTTACTAAAGCCTAACCGGAAACCAAGATAACCAAGAACAATGGATAAAATAGCAGGAACAACAGCGGTAATAACCGGAATGTTCATTTGATTGATCGCGACACCGACCAATGTTGCTACACATAATCCTACGATTAAACCGAGCGTACCAAATAATAAATCCGCTGCAGGCAATTTGAATAATACTTCCTCTAACCAAGTAATTAATTTCACAAAGTAATCAGATAATGCAAACGATAAAACGAATAACAAAGCAGCACCTATCGCAACACTGAAATATGGATTATTAAGCCAAGGATTGGATGATAAGTTCATGAATGCATATAATGGCGGTAAGAAAATGAGGCCTAATGCTCCACCGATAAATAAAAATGCTACTTGAATTATTTTCTTCAACATTTGTTTCACCTCCAATTAATAATTATACATCTAAAGTTTCATTCATGCGAAGCCCAGGTACCAAAAGCAAGGGTAAATAAACAACAAACGCCAATTGCATTCCAATATTAGGATTTTACCCATTTTTTTAGATTATTCCCTATTTTTTTAGTTAGATTTGCGCGATATAAATTCAATAATGAAGTACCTCATTCTAAATTCCCGTTCCCTGTAGTTTAAACAAACTAATGAATATATTATATTAATATAATATTTCAACCTAGAAGAGGAGAATACGTTTTGAATACTGCAAAAGAAGTAAAAATTACTACTGCTGATCCGTCTGCAATCGGTCTATTCGGTTTGGCGATTGTAACATTTGTTGCTTCTACTCAAAAGTTAGGCTGGACAGAGGGCTTAGGTTTGGTTATTCCTTGGGCAATATTTTTAGGTGGTATTGCGCAATTTTACGCATCTGTCTTAGACTCAAAACATAATAATACATTCGGTACGACTGCGTTCGGCGCATACGGTTTATTCTGGATGGGTGTAGGTATGAGCTGGTTCGTTCAAGCCGGTGTATTTGGTGCAACATTACAGGCATCTGTATACATCTCAGCTCGGTGTTGTGTATTTAGGTTATTTAATCTTTACCCTATTTATGACGATTGGTGCAGCTGAAACAAATAAAGTTCTATTCGCGATCTTTGTAATGATCGACTTCTTATTTATTGGTCTGGCATTAAGTTCATTTGGAACTATGGAGCACGGCATGCATTTATTAGCAGCCAACTCTGAATTAATCATTGCTCTTTTATCACTTTACGGTGCAGGTGCTAATGTATTGAACAAGCATTTCGGCTTCAATTTCTTACCGATCGGAAAGCCTTTTGGTATTTTCACAAGAGACGCATTTTTAAAGAAGGAAAAAACAGTAAAGCATAATTTAAAAAAAGGCATGAAAAGTTTTGACTTTCCATGCCTCTTTTTTGTACGAGTTACTGGAAACCCGTCCCCTATAAATTTTGGAAAGATTCCCGCAGTGCATCACTGATTGTTTCGACACCGACGACTTGTATGTCCGGTGGGAATTCCCATCCCCCAATATTAGAAGCTGGAATAAAGGCGCGTTTAAACCCTAACTTTGCCGCCTCTTGTACACGTTGCTCAATTCTGGAAACACGACGTACTTCACCCGTTAATCCCACTTCACCGATAAAGCAATCTGTCGGACGTACTGTCTGATCTTTAAAGCTTGAAACAATACTTGTTAAGACAGCTAAATCAATCGCAGGCTCATCCAGTTTCACACCACCCGCAACTTTAATATACGCATCCTGTGCCTGAAGCATCATGCCCATACGTTTTTCCAATACCGCCATTAAAAGCTGAACACGGTTTTGATCAACCCCGGTTGCCATACGCTTCGGATAATTGAAACTGGTTGGTGTAACAAGCGACTGTATTTCTACCAAAATTGGGCGTGTCCCTTCCATCGATGCAACGATTGTTGAACCAGGGGCACCTTGTGAACGTTCCTGTAAGAACAGCTCGGACGGATTCAATACTTCCTTTAATCCCCCATGAAGCATTTCAAAAATTGCAATTTCATTTGTAGAACCAAAACGGTTTTTCTGACTGCGTAATATCCGGTGGTTATGGTGACGTTCCCCTTCAAAGTAAAGCACCGTATCTACCATATGTTCTAAAATACGCGGACCGGCAATCTGCCCTTCTTTTGTAACGTGACCAACAAGGAAAATAGCGATATTTTTTGTTTTTGCAATACGCATTAATTCTGCTGTACATTCACGTACTTGTGACACACTGCCCGGTGCACTAGTAACTTCCGGATGGTGCACCGTTTGAATCGAATCGACAATGACAAATTTCGGTTGGACTTCATCGATTGTTTGATTTAAAAATTCCAGATTCGTTTCCGAGTAAATATAAAGCTCCGGCGTATGTACACCTAAACGTTCAGCACGCAGCTTTGTCTGACGTACAGATTCTTCACCGGATATATATAAAACACGTTTTCCCTGATTGGAAAGAAGCGCTGATACTTGCAGTAGTAATGTCGATTTCCCGATACCCGGATCACCGCCTATCAGCACGAGTGAACCTGGTACAATACCGCCTCCGAGTACACGGTTAAATTCATTCATTTCTGTAGCGATACGTGTTTCTTCTTGTACTTCCACATGAATAATAGGGGTTGCTTTTGTAGCCGTTGTAGAATGCTGGAACGCCCCGCGTGGCCCTTTTGAGATCACTTCGACTTCTTCATTCATCGTATTCCATTCGCCACAGCCAGGACAGCGCCCCATCCATTTTGCTGCTTCATAGCCACAGCTGCTGCACATAAATTTAGATTTCTTTTTTGCCATTTTGCTAGCTCCTTCGAATGTTTGTTCCTATAATTGTACACGAAACAAAATTGAATACCCACTATTCCGTCGCAAGTTTCTTTTTCGGTTAGCTTTTCATACATATAGCAATTCCTGTAGATTCCGTTTAATTGCGTATGTGTGACCGACGCGTTTCGCTTGTAAATGTACCCGTACCCAGCAACTTCAGTCTGCATAAAAAAGACGAGGCAGGAACTATCCCGACTCGTCTGGTTTTGTTAATTTGTTGCTACTTTTTCTTGTGTACGTACGACAAACTCATCATTTACATAGTCAAGTACGACTGTTTGTGTTTTATCTAAAGTACCTTTTAACAGTTCTTCGGATAAACGGTCTTCCACATGTTTTTGTAATGCACGACGTAATGGACGCGCACCATATTGTGGATCATAACCTTCTTCTGAAATTTTCTCAAGCGCTGCATCTGTAAGCTGCAGTTCGATATCCTGCTCTTTTAGACGTTTCTTTAATGAATTCGCCATTAATGATACGATTTCTTTTAAGTGATCTTTTTCTAATGAATGGAATACGATCATTTCATCAATACGGTTTAAGAACTCTGGACGGAACGCCTTTTTCAGTTCTTCCAGCATTGTGCTCTTCATGTCTTTATCTTTCGATGCATTTAAACCGGCACCGAATCCAACATGTTTGCGGTACTTCAGTGCATCTGCCCCAACATTCGATGTCATAATGACAACTGTATTACGGAAATCAACTACACGACCTTTTGAGTCAGTTAAGCGGCCGTCTTCCAACACTTGTAATAAGATGTTGAATACATCCGGGTGCGCTTTTTCGATCTCATCCAGCAATACTACTGAATATGGTTTACGACGAACTTTTTCTGTTAATTGACCGCCATCATCAAATCCTACATAGCCTGGAGGTGAACCGACTAAACGAGAAGTCGAATGTTTCTCCATATACTCGGACATATCTACACGGATCATTGCATCTTCATCACCGAACATTACTTCAGCAAGTGCTCGTGCAAGTTCCGTTTTACCGACACCAGTAGGTCCAAGGAAGATAAATGAACCAATTGGACGTTTTGGATCTTTTAAGCCGGCACGGGCACGACGGATTGCACGGGAAATTGCTTCTACTGCTTCACCTTGACCAACTACGCGTTTGTGTAATTCTTCTTCAAGATTTAATAACTTCGCAGATTCAGCCTGAGCAATTTTCGAAACAGGAATTCCCGTCCACATCGCTACCACTTGTGCAATATCGTCTACATATACTGTAGATTCTTCTTTGCCTTGTTTTTCTTTCCACTCTTTTTTCAGTTGTTCAAGCTCTTGTTTCAGCTTCTGCTCCGTATCACGCAATGCAGCAGCTTTTTCAAATTCCTGTCCTGAAACAGCAGCATTCTTTTCAGACTTAATGCCTTCCAGCTTATCTTCTAACTCTTTTAAATTAGGTGGAACAGTATAAGAGCGTAAGCGCACTTTTGAACCAGCCTCATCAATTAGGTCAATTGCTTTATCCGGTAAGAAACGATCCGAAATATAACGATCTGATAATTTTGCTGCTGCTTCTACCGCTTCATCCGAAATTTTCACACGGTGATGTGCTTCATAACGGTCACGCAAGCCATTAATAATTTGGATTGTTTCTTCAACAGATGGCTCATCAACTTGAATCGGTTGGAAACGACGCTCTAATGCTGCGTCTTTTTCAATATATTTACGGTACTCATCCAATGTAGTTGCACCGATACATTGCAGTTCGCCTCGTGCCAATGATGGTTTTAAAATATTCGATGCATCAATCGCACCTTCTGCACCACCTGCACCGATCAATGTATGAAGCTCATCGATGAATAAAATAATATTGCCGGCCTGACGAATTTCATCCATCACCTTTTTAAGACGGTCTTCAAATTCCCCACGATATTTTGTACCTGCAACAACTGTTCCCATATCGAGCGTCATAACACGTTTATCGCGTAATGTTTCAGGTACTTCATTATTGATGATTTGCTGTGCCAATCCTTCTGCAATGGCCGTTTTACCTACTCCCGGCTCCCCGATTAGTACCGGGTTGTTTTTTGTACGACGTGACAGTACTTCTACAACACGTGTAATTTCTTTAGAGCGGCCGATAACCGGATCAAGTGAACCTTCACGCGCCACCGCTGTTAAATCGCGGGCTAAACTATCAAGTGTTGGTGTATTTACTGTTTGCGTCATACTGGAATTACCGCTAGTGTTTGAGTCATTGTTACCTAATAACAGTAAAACTTGTTGGCGGGCTTTATTGATACTTACACCTGTATTCGCCAATACGCGGGCAGCAACGCCTTCACCTTCACGAATTAAAGCTAATAAAATATGCTCTGTTCCGACATATGCATGCCCTAATTTACGCGATTCATCCAATGAAAGTTCGATTACTTTTTTAGCACGTGGTGTGTAGTGAACGATAGGACCTACATCTTCTGTGCCTTTCCCAACAAGTTCCTCAATACCGGTTTCGATCATTTGAGGGCTAATATTAATTGCTTCCAAAGCTTTAGCGGCAATTCCGCCACCTTCACGAATTAAGCCAAGTAAAATATGTTCTGTTCCGATTTCTTTATGCTTAAGACGAATTGCCTCTTCTTGAGCAAGTTGTAATACCTTTTGAGCACGTTGTGTGAATCGATTAAACATCATAGAAAATCCTCTCCTTTTTCCCCATTGTTTGTAGCTTCATCTTGCTCGTTTAACTTTTCTTGCAACAGCTTCGCACGATACATGTCGCGTTCTGCTGGTTGTAACGTAGTACCAATATATTGCTGAATGAGTCCAGGTTGCATAATAAGCATGCACTCATTTAGTTTACGCTGTGAAATTGCTTCTAATAATCCTAAACTTACCCCAAGACGCACATTTGATAAACAGCTTGCCGCTTCTTCACTCGTTAAAATTTTTGCGTACTTTAACGTACCGAGTGAACGGCTTAAACGGTCTTCCAACGCGGAGGGGGCACGCATCAATAAATTTTTGCGTGCAAGCTCTTCCTTTTTGATAACTTGCTCGACAACATCCTGAAGCTCCTGTAAAATTGTTTCTTCTGATTTACCTAATGTAATCTGGTTCGAGATTTGATAAATATTGCCTAAATTTTCACTGCCTTCCCCATATATACCCCGCACAACCATTCCTAATCGTGTCATCATCTGAATTAATGGATTCATCTGTTTCATCATTGTGAGTGCAGGTAAATGGAGCATGACAGATGCTCGAAGCCCTGTTCCGACATTTGTTGGGCAACTTGTCAAATAACCATAGCGGTCTTCATATGCGTAATTAATTGACTTACTTAAGTAGCGGTCAATATTACGAGCCTTATCAAATGCTTCTTTTAAATTCATTCCTTGCGTAAGACTCTGTATACGAATATGATCCTCTTCATTTACTAATATGCTAATGGATTCATCTTTTGTTAAAAAAAATGATCCAATTTTTTTTCTTCGTGCCAAATTCGGACTAATCAAATGCTTCTCCACTAAAATTTGGCGTTGTAAAACGGGCATATCTTTTATTTGGAAATAAGAAAACTGATACGGATTGTCATCTAAAGATAATAATGACTGCATCATTTTTTCTTCGATCATTTGTGCTTCCTGTTCTGTAAAACTAATCGGAAATCGAGTATTGGCAATATTACGAGCAAGCCGAATGCGCGTGCTAATGACGATATCTGAATCGCTTTCGTGCTGCATCCAGCTGGGACTGGCATTCGTTAAAAAATGCTCGATGTTCATGCGTTCCCCTCACCTTCCTGTTTTATTTTACTTTCCAATTCCCTAACTTCATCACGTATGGAAGCTGCATCTTCAAAACGCTCTTCCTCAATTGCTTGCTGCAGTGATGAACGGAGCTCTTGGATTTGTTGTTCCACTTTTTCTTTTGAAGGTCCTTCTTCCACATATCCTACATGCTGAGTACCTGCCTGCAGACGTTCAAGTAGCTGTGGTAATTGCTCACTAAATGTTTCGTAACATTGACCGCATCCAAATTTGCCTTGCTTTAAAAACTGTCGGTACGTAAACCCACAGGATGGGCAGGATTTTGGGCTGGCAGTATTTGTTGTCGTGCTTTCTTTCTTTGCATTCACAGGTACGAAATTAAACCAATTTGAAATAAGCTGCTGAAGAGATGCTGGCTCTTCATTTACGTCAAATTGAAATGGATGAAATTGAGTTGCACATACTTCACAGTAGTGACGCTCGACTTTTTGACCATTGTGAACTTGAGTAACGGTAACATTGGCATGACGCTGTTTACAATGCTCACATATCATAATAATCCACCTCTACTTTTCAAAAGAAATCGTTTGTAGCATTGCGTGCATAATCCGCGCTCTTAGCTGATCACGCAGTGGTAAAGCTACCTGTAATGTGACACGATCTAAAGCGGCCTTCATAATGCTTGCTTCTCGCTCTGTAACGATATCCTCTTCCAATAAACGGAAAATAATACGCTCAGCATTAGTTTGGGCTATGGCGTTACCTATTTGTGTTTCCATTTCGTCCAGTAAATTTTTCTTAGAGTGGATTGTTACACGCAAAATCCGAATATAACCGCCACCACCCCGCTTACTCTCTACATAGTAGCCATGCTCGGTCGTGAAACGCGTATTGATAACGTAATTGATTTGGGAAGGAGCACAGGCAAATTGCTTTGCTAATTCATTTCGCTTTATTTCAATATGTCCCTGTCCCTCTAATTCAATAACTTCCTTCAAATACCCTTCAATTATGTCAGATATATTCCTCATGCTGTCTCTCACCTCTCATCAACTGACTTTGACTATCTTTGACTTAAATATACAATATTTATTTTTCGAAATGCAACTAATCACTCTTGTTTTAGGTTTCCCTATTTTCACATTAATAAATCCCTATTTATGTAAAAAAGCGGTAAGGTGTTTTTTAAACAAACCTTACCGCTTTTATAAACTTTGCCAAGACGAGGATAAATTATACCCAGCGTCCGACGATTGGATAATTCCAGTGCTGATCAGAGAATGCTTTAACAATACCAATGATCGGTGCAATCCAGAAGATGGCTAAAAATACCAACAGGAATGGTAAACCAATTAATATAACTGAAAGGACACCTGCAATCGCTATGAAGATACCGAATACGATTTGGAAAAGCAATGCTTGAATCGCTGTACGCTTTACTTCATCTTCAGAACTTATTAAGAAAAACAGAATCGGTACTAAGAACGGCGCAAAGAATGCACTGGCATGAATGATGATTTTCGACCATTTAGATTCCATTTGTTATCAACCTCACTTTAGTTTATTAGCTTATTTACGGATAATATTCGTAAAAGTTTCATAGAGAGGGCAAAAAATCCCGAATTTTTATTTCGAGATTTCCGGTGATGTCTGTAATTGGTCAATATGGGCCTCTATCTTTCGGGTTGTCCCCTTCTTGCGGAAATAAGAAGTAGGAAATAATCGCCGTTAAGATGGTTGCTCCGATAACTATTAATATCCGGTCGCGGCCGCCTACTTCTGCATAATTGTTTACAAGCATAATATACGATGCGATCGCCACCCCAAGTGACAATGGTATAACAAATTTCAAACGCCCTTTATGAAACTTCATTAATACAACGCCTTTCACTATTTACTGCATCCATTTTAATTAGTTATTATATTACCTCATATACAAATTACTGTAAATTCTTTATCCTTATAGAATAATTCTGATATTATCCGATATAAGCAGTAAGATAGTATTATTCTATAAATACACGAAACGAGGAAGAACATGGGTATTCTGTTTTCAAGAGCGACAAAAGTTTCAAACAAGCCATATTTTGATATAGCTAATTATGCACAGCAAGTAAATTTGGATGTTTCAAACTATCCTAACTTACATAAACAGCTTCAGTTGCTAAAATTAACGAAAGAGGATTTAGCTGTTATTAAACAGTTAGAACCTTTTGCACAACAGGTTGTCCCGGATATGGTGGAAAAGTTTTACGGTGCAATCAGTTTAAGTCCGGAACTCGTAGATGTTATTGGGAGTTCAGCTCGAATGGATCGGCTAAAAGGTACATTAACGAAGCATTTAGAAGCGATGTTCAACTGTAATATCGATTCACAATATATAGAGGAGCGACAAACGATTGCGCATGTCCATGTCAAAATCGGACTTCAATCCAAGTGGTATATCGCTTCATTCCAATCGCTAATGACAACGTTTATCGAATTCATCAGTAAAATAGAAATGTCGAATGTTGACATGGCTAAAGCAGTTGATGCTTTTTCAAAACTCATTAACTTCGAGCAACAGCTTGTGATTGAAGCATATGAAAAAGAAGAGCAACGAATACGTACTGAAAGTTTAGATGTAAAATACAGAATTGTAGAGCGAATTCAACATACTGCACAAGAGTTAACACATATTAGTGATCAAACTAATGCATCATTACAGGAAATCGCGAGCCAATCAGAAGAAATTGCTTCCAATACAAAACAAGGTTTAAATTTAGTAGCGGAAACAGAAAACAAATCAACAACAGGCACTACATATTTAATTAACCAGACAGCAATTATGACCAACATTTTGGATCGTGTGGATACACTTGAATCGTCAATGGTTAAACTCCGTCAATCGTCTAAAAAAATTGCCGAAATTGTAGGATTGGTAACAGGTATTGCTGATCAGACAAACTTGCTTGCATTAAATGCATCGATTGAAGCAGCACGTGCAGGTGAACACGGGAAAGGGTTTGCCGTAGTAGCTGATGAAGTCCGAAAGCTTGCTGAAGAAACTAAAAATGCGGTTCAAAACGTCTCTCATTTAATTAAAGAAACCGAACTTAGTATTTCACAAATGTCCGACTCTGTTTCAAGTGTTGATGAGCAAGTAAAAATGAGCGTAGATACGCAAAAAAGCTTGGCGGATTCCTTTACATCGATTACAGAAGCGGTACATGGAATTAAAACGCAATATGAAAACACGAATGAGGACATTCATGCCATTTCTTCTGTTATTACCGGTTTGACACATACAACAAATGATGTCATGACATCATCCGATTCATTGCTGCACATTGTCCAGGAACTGCATGATTAATTTTGCTTAATTACAAAAGGGGATATCAACTGGCATTTTGCCTTTGATATCCCCTTTTTTTATGCACGACGTTTTTTTGATAATGCACGCTTTTGTTTTCGATGTTCCTGACGAATTGGGCCTGTTTCAAATAAATGACGTTCGAAATCAGTCTCCGGTTCAACTCCCGGCACTTCTTTCGGCTTGCCATTTTCGTCAATCGCGACCATCGTTACGAAAGATTCCGTCGTTAATTTCTTTGCACCTGTTTTAATATTTCTTGATACAACCCGTACATATACTTCCATCGAAGTACGACCTGTTCCAGATACAACAGCTTCCAGTTCAATCATATCGCCTGCATAGGCAGAGGATACGAAGTCTACTGAGTCAAAAGAAGCAGTAACGACTTCACCTTGGCAATGTTTCATTGCTGCAATCGCAGCAATTTCATCAATATATGCTAACACTTTCCCTCCAAATATCGACTGATGATGATTTGTATCAGGAGGCAGTACTAATCGTGTTTGGATAGATTTTGAAAAGCTCATTGGCAGAGTATTTTTCATAATCTTCCTCCTTTCTAGACTACACTCCATGTTACTATTCGGAAGATGGAAGTGCTAGTACAAACTATTCATAATTCAACTTCATCGTAATAAATTTTAAATCGGTCATTTCTTCCACTGCATACTTAATGCCTTCTTTACCATATCCGCTCATTTTGACGCCCCCATACGGCATATTATCTACACGGAATGTTGGAATATCGTTAATGATGACCGCACCTGCTTCAATTTCTTCCGCGGCTTTCATTGCATCTGTTAATACATTTGTGTAAATACCGGCATTTAACGCAAGCTCCGATTCATTTACAAGTGCAATTGCTTCGTCCAGCGTCTCATATGGCACAATGGATACAATCGGCGCAAAAGTCTCTTGGCAAACAATTTTCATATCGGGCTTCACATTCGTCATGACAGTTGGGGAGCAAGTACGCTCTGTAAATTCAGCTCCCGTTGCAACCGTTGCACCTTGCTGTTTTGCCTGTTCAATCCATTCTTTTATACGGCTAACTTCATCCGGGTGAATCATTGCACTCACATCCGTTTTTTCATTATGCGGATCACCGACAACTAGTTTCTTTGTCTCTTCTACAAATGCCTTTGTAAATGCTTCATAAATTGAAGAATGAACATAAATTCGTTGCAATGAAATACATACTTGTCCAGCAAATCCAAATGCACCGCCTACACAGCGTTTCATAATTTTTTCAAGCGGTGTTGAAGGCTCAACAATGAGTGCCGCATTTGATCCGAGCTCTAGTGTAATTTTCCGCAAGCCGACTTTTTCTTTAATCTTCAAGCCAACCGCACCACTACCCGTAAACGTCACTTTTTTCACAAGCGGATGTGTTACGAGTGTCTCGCTCAATTCCCCGCCGCTACCTGTCACGATTTGCAATGCGCCGTCCGGTAAACCTGCTTCTTTGAAAATTTCCGCCATCGCAAGTGCACTTAACGGGGTTTGAGATGCAGGCTTTAGTACAACTGTGTTCCCTACAGCAAAGGCTGGACCTAATTTATGCGCTACGAGATTAAATGGAAAATTAAATGGTGTAATTGCTGAAACTACGCCTAAAGGTACTCTCTTTGTATAACCGATTCGATCTTTTACACCTGGTGCTGCATCCATCGGAATCGTTTCGCCTGTACTTTGTTTAGCCGCCTCTGCAGCAAATTGATACGTTGCAATAGTACGATCCAATTCAGTAAGCCCTGCAGAGATTGGTTTTGCCGCTTCATCTGCTAAAATTTCTGCAAGCTCGTTTTTACGTTCACGCATGATTTCCACGACTTTGTATAAAATTTCTGCGCGCTCATAAGCAGTCGTATTTTTGAATGATTTGAATGCTTGATGTGCGCCTTCGATTGCGCGCTCCACGTCCCCTGCCGATGCTTTTGCTACATTTGCAAGCACTTCTCCTGTATAAGGTGCCGTTAACTTACTTGTTTCATTTGTACTTTCCCAAATGCCGTTAATCCATAATTTTGTCTGTTTCATTTTATTCACTCCTTACTATTGTTTACCCAAATTAAAAAAATATATCGAGAATATCGATGGCAAGTAAAATTGGGATATCATCTATATAATCGCTCATCTCAAGAGCCTGCAAAAATAATAAACTATCATTGAAATGAGATAACAGTTCGTTTTCAATTAACCTTTTCAGCACATACTGGGCAGCGGTCATTAAAGCATACGCTTGCATCCCAGTAAACATCGGGAGCTTAACGAGTGCTCGTTCCATTTCAACAATTTCATCGACAACTTCCGATGTAGCCCCTACTAACGCCAGCAAAGCTAAATATGGATATGACCTTTTCTTCACTTTCACACCATTATTTAAAAATGACTGCTTCATCGCGACTACATACTCAACTAATACCGGCTGAAACTCCTCGTTATACAATGGCAATAGCTGTGTCATTGCTTGCAAGGCATCCCCATTTTTAAAACCTTTGCCGTGCAAGGCATCATAGTATTTCCGCATTGTTTGAGCTAGCTTAACCGGATTATTTTTCTTTTTTGTCAGTAAAACTGCATATGGAATATCATCTTTACCGGTCAGGAAAAAATGATGCTTTTTCATTTCATCATGTAATGCTTTTGCTTTTCCAGCATGTGCTTCATCCACTAAGAAAAGGGCCGCAATTCTTTGATAGCTGCTGTATTTAAACCCTGCATTCAATAATGCCTTTTCATTTAACTTTATACGATGAAGCTCCTGTTCAGGTTGTGGGTGCAAAGCGAAATGGGCTAAAATTTTATATGTTAAAACTGAATTATTTGATGGTGTAGAGAAAAACTCGAAAAATGATTGCCTTGATTTTTGATTATGTATTTCTTTTACATTTTTCTCAAATGCAGGGCCATTAAATGTTTCACGTGAAAATGTAAATTGTACTGCTAATGGTATCCTGGCAGCACTTTGTACGTCCGCATCGAAAAAAAGCTCCATCCGCTCATTATTATTTTTAAGTAATTGTATAAAAGCTGTTTGATCCATCAGTACACCCTCCTTACCTTGATTATACGCCTAAAATTTTAAAGTGAAAAAAATTTGATTTTTACTCCACAAAAAAGAGGAATGCTGATTGTTGAACCAGCATTCCCTTTTACAACTTTATACTTGAAGCTCATCAAGCTCTTCTTTTGTGAAAGCCCGTGATCTAGATAAAAAGCGTTTTCCTTCGACGCCCTCTAACGAAAACATTCCGCCACGCCCATCGACGACATCAATAATAATCTGTGTATGCTTCCAATAATCATATTGGTTTTTGTGCATATAAAATGGACTTCCGCCAATATGACCGAGCAATATATCCTGGTTGCCGATAATTAAATCGCCATCCGGATAGCACATTGGAGACGAACCATCACAGCAGCCTCCCGATTGATGGAACATAACCGGTCCGTGGCGCTCTTTCAACTTCTCGATCAACTGTAGTGCTGCTTCGGTTGCTATAACGCGATCAACCAAATTCTGCACCCCCTCTCTTAGAAGAAGCCTAAGCGGTTTTCATCATAGCTTACTAAAAGATTTTTCGTTTGCTGATAGTGGCTTAACATCATTTTATGGTTTTCGCGTCCAACACCACTCATTTTGTAGCCCCCAAACGCCGCATGTGCCGGATATGCATGGTAGCAGTTAGTCCATACACGTCCCGCCTGAATACCACGGCCAAAGCGGTAAGCAGTATTCATATCACGTGTCCATACACCTGATCCTAATCCATATAATGTATCATTTGCGATTTCCAACGCTTCTTCTTTCGTTTTAAATGTTGTTACAGCAACAACCGGGCCGAAAATTTCTTCCTGGAAAATACGCATTTTATTATGACCTTTAAATACAGTCGGTTTAATATAGTAGCCGTCTGCATAATCACCGCCTAAATCATTTTTCTCGCCGCCGATTAAGCATTCCGCGCCTTCCTCTTTACCAATTTGTAAATAGGATTGGATTTTTTCCATTTGTTCCGATGATGCCTGAGCACCCATCATTGTATCTGTATCTAAAGGGTTGCCTGTTTTAATTGCTTCAACACGCTTTAATACGCGCTCCATAAATTTCTCGTAGATTGATTCCTGAATAAGTGCACGAGAAGGACATGTACATACTTCACCTTGGTTTAAAGCGAATAATACGAAGCCCTCAACCGCTTTATCCAAAAATGCATCGTCTGCATCCATAATGTCTTCAAAGAAAATGTTCGGTGATTTACCGCCCAATTCCAGAGTAACCGGAATCAGATTTTGAGATGCATATTGCATAATAAGGCGACCAGTCGTCGTCTCACCTGTAAATGCTATTTTACCGATGCGCGGATTCGATGCTAACGGCTTTCCTGCTTCTAAACCGAAGCCATTTACAACATTCAGCACACCTGGTGGAAGTAAATCTTCAATCAGCTCAACAAGCACTAAAATTGATGCTGGTGTTTGCTCAGCCGGCTTTAATACGACACAGTTTCCTGCAGCAAGTGCAGGCGCCAGTTTCCATACAGCCATCAATAGCGGGAAATTCCATGGAATAATTTGTCCAACTACACCAATCGGCTCATGGAAGTGATAGGCCACTGTATTTTCATCAATCTGACTAAGAGATCCTTCCTGTGCACGTAAAGCACCCGCAAAATAGCGGAAGTGATCAATGCCCAAAGGTAAATCTGCATTCAAAGTTTCACGTACTGCTTTACCGTTATCCCATGTTTCTGCAACGGCCAGCATTTCTAAATTTTGTTCCATACGATCTGCAATTTTCAGTAAAATATTCGAGCGTTCAGTTGCCGATGTCTTACCCCAGGCATCCTTTGCCGCATGGGCTGCATCTAAAGCAAGCTCGATATCTTCTTCCGTAGAACGCGCGACCTGGGTAAATACTTTGCCCGTAACAGGGGTAACATTGTCGAAGTATTCCCCCTTTACTGGCGGTGTCCATTTACCACCGATAAAGTTGTCATAACGCTCCTTGAAATTTACTAATGCGCCATCCGTGTTTGGATTTTGATACACTGCTGCCATTGAAATCTCTCCCCTTTGCACAAATTGTGGTGACCATACCTTCTCATAAAAAGGCAGTGCTGACATCCATGCTGTAAAGCTCACTTTTCTGTGAGAGGTATCTTCATCTATTATATTGTCAGAAAAGTTGAATCATTTCAAATATTAAACTACAATTTTCAGATTATTTTATTATTCCCTATTCTGTTATACTGAAAATGAAGAGATTACTATAATAAAAATGTATAAAATGGGTAAATTCCAGTAAAGATAAGTTTATCCATTAGATGATCGACTGTCATTTCGAACGAAGTATTACAAGTACAGATAGACTCCTGTATACTGAAGATATTCTATTAGTAGGTGAAAAATTATGAGAATCAATAAGTTTTTAGCAGAAACCGGTATCGTGTCCCGTCGCGGTGCAGATAAATGGGTAGAAGATGGCCGTGTAAAAATCAATGGAGTTGTTGCGACAAACGGCAGCCAAGTTGAAACAGGCGACGAAGTATTAGTTGACGGCAAGCCTGTAAAAAGACAGGAAGAATTAGTTTACATTGTACTGAACAAGCCTGTTGGGATTACGAGTACAACAGAAAAACAAATTGAAGGAAATGTTGTGGATTTTGTAAATCATCCACTTCGTATTTTCCATATCGGACGTCTGGATAAAGATTCAGAAGGTTTACTGCTTCTTACAAATGACGGAGATATCGTCAATGAAATTTTAAGGGCAGAAAATCATCATGAAAAGGAATATGTCGTACAGGTAGACAAGCCGATTACCGATCAATTTATTCATGATATGAGCTCGGGAGTGGAAATTTTAGATACAACGACATTGCCTTGCCGAGTAGAGAAGGTGTCTTCTAAAGTGTTTAAGATTATTTTAGAACAAGGATTAAATCGCCAAATTCGCCGAATGTGTTCTGCACTTGGCTATTCTGTACAGCGATTACAGCGCATTCGTATTATGAATATTCATATCGGCAATTTAAAAGTCGGACAGTGGCGTGACCTTACAGATAAAGAAAGAAATGAACTATTTAAGTTACTGAACTACACACCAAAGCAATAAGAAATATTCAAATATCAGATAACGAATCCATTGTTTGGCAGCATTTGTTAGAGTCTTTATAGAAAAAGTCCGCTATTTCCGATAGGAAAGTAGCGGACTTTTTTATTTTATAATCCGCCTAAATAAGCGGCTCTTACTTCATCGCTCTCCTGCAGTTCTTTTGCTGAACCTGTTAGGACGATTTTACCTGTTTCCAAAACGTAGGCGCGGTGGGCAACCGATAATGCCATATGTGCGTTTTGCTCTACAAGCAATACTGTCACACCTTCTTTGTTGACCATTTCAATAATGTTGAAGATGTTTTTTACCATAAGAGGTGCAAGACCCATTGAAGGCTCATCCATAATGATCAGCTTCGGCTTAGCCATTAAAGCGCGGCCCATCGCAAGCATTTGCTGTTCTCCGCCTGATAAAGTCCCTGAAAGCTGCTTGCGTCGTTCCAACAGACGAGGGAATAACTCAAACACATGATTTAAATCCTTTTTTATAGCCTCTCGGTCATTCCGTAAATAGGCACCCAATTCCAGATTTTCTTCCACCGTCATATTCGAAAATACACGACGTCCTTCCGGTACATGGGAAAGCCCTGCCTTTACGATCGTTTGTGCCGGCTTTCCATCGATTGCCGCACCTAAATATTCAATCGAACCTCGCTTAGGCTTCAATAAACCTGAAATTGTTTTTAGCAATGTGCTTTTCCCTGCTCCATTGGCACCGATCAATGTTACAATTTCGCCTTCTTTTACTTCGAGGGAGATTCCTTTCAATGCTTGGATATTACCATAAAATACATCGATATCATTAATTATTAGCATATTATTCTGTAACCTCCTCACCTAAGTAAGCCTCAATTACTTTCGGGTTTGAACGGATTTCTTCAGGTGTCCCATCGGCAATTAATTGTCCGTGGTCAAGTACGTAGATTCGCTCACAAATACCCATAACTAAGTTCATATCATGTTCGATCAATAAAATCGTTAAATCAAATTCCTTACGAATAAAAGCAATTAGCTCCATTAAATCATGCGTTTCCTTTGCATTCATCCCGGCTGCCGGTTCATCCAATAATAATAGCTTCGGTGCAGCAGCCAACGCTCGGGCAATTTCCAGGCGACGCTGCATTCCGTATGGCAAGTTTTTCGCAAGCTCATCACGGTATACATCAAGCCCGAAAATTTTCAAAAATGCTAATGACTCCTGTTCCATTTTCTCTTCGCCTTTAAAGTGACTTGGTAATCGGAAAATGCTCGAAACTAAATTATGTTTTGCCAAACCATGGTTAGCGACCTTTACATTATCCAGTACAGATAACTCTTTAAATAGGCGAATATTTTGGAATGTCCGGCTAATTCCTTGGCGTGTTACTTTATATGGATCCAGGCCGCCAATTGCTTTTCCGTTGAATATAATTGTCCCTTCCGTTGGCGCATATACCCCTGTCAGCATATTAAATGTTGTTGTTTTTCCTGCACCATTCGGGCCGATTAAACCTATCAACTCTCCTTGATTCAAATGCATTTCTACATTTTGAACAGCCTTTAAACCACCAAACTGAATACCTAGCTTTTCCACTTTTAGAAGTGCACTGCTCATACGCGCGTACCTCCTTTTTTACCAAACTTGAAGTATGCTGTAATCTCTTTTGAACCTAATAAACCTGTAGGTCGATAAAGCATAACTAATATTAAAATCAGTGAGTAAATAATCATCCGCGTTTCCGGGAAGTCCTGTAAATACGTAGAGACGAATGTCAGTAATACTGCTGCAATAACAGAACCGGATAAACTGCCTAAACCGCCCAATACGACGAATATTAAAATATCAAATGACTTTAAAAACCCGAAAGCTGTCGGCTGAATAATATAATAGTTATGGGCATAGATGGCACCCGCCACTCCAGCGAAGAACGAACCGATTGCAAATGCGACAACTTTGTAATAGGTTGTGTTAATGCCCATTGCGTCAGCCGCAATTTCATCTTCACGTATCGAAATACACGCACGACCATGACGTGAATTCGTAAAGTTCGAGATGACGAGAATTGTAATGAATGTCGCAAAAAAGGCATATGTCCATGTTGACTGATGGGCAACTTGCAAGCCTGCTGCACCACCTACATAGTCAGTATTCACAAATACAATTCGAATAATTTCAGCAAACCCTAGCGTAGCAATCGCCAAGTAGTCGCCTTTTAAACGAAGTGAAGGAATACCTACAAGCAATCCGGCAAGTGCTGCAACAATAGCGCCAATTAAAATGGCTGTAATAAATGGCATGCCAAATTTCATTGTACAAATAGCCGATATGTAAGCTCCGACAGCTAGAAAACCTGCATGCCCTATCGAGAACTGACCTGTAACCCCGATAATGACATGTAAACTTACCGCCAAAATAACATTAATACACATTGCGATGAACATGTTTTGATAGTAGAACTGGATAACACCGTTGGAAATCAATAATTGAACAACTGCATAAATCACAAGTGCTAGGACGGCATAACCCCAAAAGATTTTCGATTTTTTCATGCTGTTCACCTACACTTTCTCGCGCGTATTTTTACCGAAAATACCCGCTGGACGTAATATTAGAATTAAAATCAGGATGACAAATGCGGCTGCATCTCGCCATAATGAATATCCAAGTGCCGAAACAACTGTTTCAACAACCCCTAGTACAAGACCGCCTACCATTGCCCCCGGAATAATGCCAATACCACCTAATACAGCGGCAATGAATGCTTTAATACCAGGCATAATCCCCATTAACGGATCAATACGTGTATAGTAAATGCCAAAAATTACGCCTGCAGCTCCTGCCAGTGCGGAACCAATTGCAAATGTGGCTGAAATCGTATTATCTACGTTAATGCCCATTAAACGAGCTGCATCTGCATCATGGGATACGGCGCGCATTGCTTTACCGATTTTTGTTTTATGAACAATGAATTGTAATAAGATCATTAAGAAAATCGAAACAGATAAGATGAATATCGCCAGTGTACTGATCTGGGCACCGAAAATTTCTATATTCTTCGTTGCAAATACAGACGGATACGCCTCTGGTGACGGACCTCTAAAGAAAATTACCGTATATTCAATTAACAGTGAGACACCGATTGCCGTAATAAGGGCTGCGATTCGCGTTGCATTACGCAGTCGCTTATAGGCGACACGCTCAATTATTACTCCAATAACGGCACATAATATCATCGCGATAATAAGGGCTAAAAAGACATTCATTTCCCAACGTGCAATGGCATAAAAGCCGATAAAAGCACCAAGCATGAAAACATCACCATGGGCAAAGTTGATGAGCTTAATAATTCCGTATACCATCGTATAGCCTAGTGCGATTAGTGCATAAATACTACCTAGCGAAATACCATTCACTAATTGTTGGATCCATTCCATACAGTTCACTCCTTTTTTCTCTATTGATGTATGAAAAAAAAAGGGAGGCTAGTTCCGCCCCCCTTACTCGTAAAAAATTAAGGATTAACTTTAGAGTTGAACTGTTGTTTGCCGTCTACGAATTCTAGAACTGTTGCTGATTTTACTGGGTTGTGGTTTTCGTCAACTGTGAAAGTACCTGTTACTAAGCTTAAATCTTTCGTTGCTGCAAGCTGCTTTTGAATTGCTTCGCCTGTAATATCTCCATCTACGCGCTTAATCGCATCGACGATAAAGTAAATCGAATCATAACCTAATGCATGGAAAGCATTCGGTGATTTGCTGTACTCATCATTAAATGCTGTAACGAAGTCCTGAATTTTTGAATCCGGATCTTCAGATGAGTAGTGGTTAGTAATGAAGGTATTATTTAACGCATCAGCACCTGCTAATTCAATTAGTGTTGGCGAGTCCCAACCGTCAGCACCCATAAGCGGCACGGTAATACCTAATTCACGTGCTTGTTTTACGATAATCCCTACTTCTTCATAGTAGCCAGGGATGAAAATGAAATCAGGATTTTTCCCTTTAATATTTGTTAATTGAGATTTAAAATCTACGTCCTTTGCAACATACGCCTCTTCTGCGACTACCGTTCCGCCATTTGCAGAAATAGTTTCCTTAAATGATGCGGCTAAACCTTTCGCATAATCTGAAGCATTATCCGCAAAAATTGCCACATTTTTAGCTTGTAGTTCGTTTGTCGCGAAGTTTGCTGCTACCGTCCCTTGGAATGGGTCGATGAAACAAGTACGGAATGCATATTCATTTACTGTTCCGTCATCATTTACTGTTACATTTGGTGCAGTACCTGACCCTGTTACCATCGGAACTTTATGCTGACTTGCAATTTGTACTGTTGCAACAGAGTTCCCTGAAGTAGCCGGCGCTAACATTGCCACTACTTTTTCTTGTTCTGCTAATTTCATTGCAGCAGAAGTTGCTTCCGCTGTTTCTGATTTATTGTCGACTGGAATGTACTCCAGTTTTTTTCCATCTATACCGCCTGCTGCATTAATTTCTTCAATCGCCAATTTTGCTCCATCATTAATCGATGATCCGTATGAAGCTACAGCACCTGATAATTCTAAGTTGGCTCCGATTTTAATCGTGTCGCCAGCTGCATTGCCGCCGTCTCCTGATCCAGAAGAACTAGAGTCATCTGTACCACAACCAGCTAACACCCCTGTTAATAAAGCTGTTGCCATGAATAATGAACCATACTTTTTTGTCTTTTTGTGATTTGTCATCATCATTTCCCCCTTAGTCATACTACAAATGTTTGATATTTCTGATAATTATAACCAATACCCTACATTCGCACAATCTAAATTTTCAATATTCAGAATAAATCTACGAGAATAATATAAACAATTATTCCAACTTCTGTATTGTAATCGAATACTAATTATTAGTCTAGTACGATTATTCTGTTAATTTTATGTATTCTAAATTTACAGTCTACTATTTTCTAATAATAAAAAAACGCCGTTTATTGTTTCGGAATACGAAAAACGACGATACGTTCATTTTCATTTTTTTCATGGCGTAATTTTATATCTAAATAGCAATGTAGTGACTGCTCTTGTTGCAGGAAATCCATATAGTCAGGGGATGGATAATATAAAATAATATCTACTATTCGCGGGTATAACGTGATGGAATCCATAACATGCTTTATAAACTCACGAAATACATGTACTGAAAAGGGGTTGAAGAAGAAAAAGACATTATCGTATTTTTTAATTTCATATGTCTCGGCGATGATGTTCAAAAATTGAATCGGTGCTTGTTTCTTCTTTACCTTTTTTAAATATTGCTCTGCATTATGTTCCGCTTCCGTAAAAAACTTCTGATCCATTTCAATGCCAATAACGGGAATATGGAAGCGATGATATATATAAATAGGAACACGCCCTTTTCCGCAGCCGATATCCAGAAAATGTGCTTTAGGGGGTAGCTCGTAGGATTCGAATAATTGCTCCAGTCCGCTATAGGGTGTAGGTTCATAGCGATGGTATTTTGCTAATTTGGGAAAACCGTATTGATAGCCGGTTGTTTCGATATTTAGCATATGATCATATTGCTGCTCGTTCATTCATTCACCTCACTAACTAGTTAAAAAAATTATATTTCTATAACGTTAATCTAAATTGAAACTATATTTAAGCTCATGTTCAAGCAGCCACTGTTTTCTCCATAAACCGCCTGCATACCCTGTAAGTTTACCATTTTTGCCGATAATCCGGTGGCATGGGACGATAATACTTATCACATTTTTGCTATTTGTCATTCCAACAGCGCGGACAGCTTTTTCATTTTCAATCTGTTGGGCAATTTCTTTATAGGAAGCGGTTTTGCCATAAGGAACTGTTGTTAATGCTTGCCATACCGTTGTTTGAAACATTGTTCCTTGCAATTTATAAAGTACCGAAAAATCTTTGCGTCGGCCTTTAAAATATTCATCCAGCTCTGTACTGCAGTCCAATAAAAGCTGAGGGGTATCATTAGCTGGAAAGTTTACAATTTCTTCTCGCTCTGCAAATAATACCGATGCTATAAAATGTTCAGTTCCTGAAATCTCAATAACGCCAATTGGTGAAGCATAATCTAATTTATACATCGTATTCCTCCTTCCCTTCTCCAAATTTACTATAGCGTAATTTCTCTATAAAAAAAAGAACCTTTAATCCGACAATGATTAAAGGTTCTTCCTATTAACAATTATGCTTTGTTTAAACCTAAAGCTTTCGTTGTTGTTTCATGTACTTCTTTAAGAAGTTCTGTATTTTCAACTAAGTTTTCACCGTAAGATGGAATCATTTCCTTAATCTTCGGCTCCCAAGCTTTCATCTCTTCCGGGAAACATTGGTTGATTACTTTTAACATAACAGATACAGCTGTAGAAGCACCTGGAGATGCACCTAATAATGCTGCGATAGATCCGTCGTGTGCAGTTACAACTTCAGTACCGAATTGTAATGTCCCTTTACCAGCGTCTGTGTCTTTAATTACTTGTACACGCTGACCTGCAACGCTAACTTCCCAGTCTTCTGACTTAGCAGTTGGAATGAATTGACGTAATTCCTCCATACGTGCTTCTTTTGAAAGAACTAATTGAGAAACTAAATATTTGCTCAACGACATTTCTTTCACACCACAAGCTAGTAAAGTTAATAAGTTATGTGGTTTGATCGATGCAAATAAGTCCATATTTGAACCCGTTTTTAAGAACTTCGGAGAGAAGCCTGCGAATGGTCCGAATAATAATGATTTTTTACCATCGATATAACGAGTGTCTAAGTGTGGTACCGACATCGGTGGCGCACCAACCGCTGCTTTACCATATACTTTTGCGTGGTGTTGATTCACTACTTCTTCATTGTTACACACTAAGAATAAACCAGAAATCGGGAATCCACCGATATGTTTTGATTCAGGAATACCGGATTTTTGTAGTAACTCAAGGCTACCACCACCAGCTCCAAGGAATACAAATTTCGCAATGTGGTATTCGACTTTACCGTTTTCTTTGTTATGAACTTTTACTTCCCAAGAACCATCTTTTAAACGTTTTACATCTAAAACATTATGGTTGTAGTTTACATCTACATCTTGCTTTTGTAGATTCGTAATTAGCGTACGAGTTAACGCCCCAAAGTTAACATCCGTACCAGAATCGATTTTTGTTGCAGCAATTGGTTCACTTGATTTACGTTCATTCATAATTAAAGGAATCCATTGTTTTAGTGTTTCAGGATCATCTGAGAATTCCATACCTTCGAATAATGGATTCGCTGTCATTGCTGCATGACGCTTTTTAAGATACTCAACATTGCTAGCACCTTGTACCATACTCATATGTGGTAGTGGCATAATGAATTCTTCAGGTTTCTCGATTTGCTTTGTGTTAACTAAATGTGTCCAAAATTGTAGTGAATCTTGGAATTGTGTGTTAACGTTAATCGCTTTTGTAATATCGATTGTTCCGTCTTTTTTCTCGCTTGTGTAGTTAAGCTCACATAAAGCAGCATGCCCAGTTCCGGCATTATTTAATTCGTGAGAGCTTTCTTCACCCGCTTTAGCTAGGTTCTCAAATACTTTGATCTTCCAATCCGGTGCTAATTCTTTAAGCATTGTACCTAAAGTAGCACTCATAATTCCGGCACCAATTAAGATAACGTCTGATTTGATATGCTTGTTACTCATTTTTACCTTCCCTTACATATATATTAAGATTTTTAGAATAATGTAAGCGCTCTATTTTACTATCGACAACCCTTTATAGGAGACGATTCCATTGATTCTATATCATTTATTACCTTATTGTAGTGTAACACAATTGTGAAAAGATTAAAATATATACAAACCGAGACAATGCAAGCAAGTGAAAAGGTTGTCTTTTGCGAGAATAGGCGAAACATTTATGAGCATATTTTGTAGAAGCTTAAAATTATTTATTTATGTTTTCTTTATTTTCTAACAACTTTTTTCTAACTATTTTGTCTATTTTACGTTATGCTACAATGAGAAGCTTATACTTTTCATTAAATGGAATTTCTATAAATATCAACTTGAAATATCGGCAATATTTTGTAAGAATAGTAGGCATCGCTCTGTGCATAAACTATATAATAAATACAGTTATCATAGGAAAGACATGACAAATTTAAATAGTTCATAATTTAAATTAAAACTAAAATCAAATCTGAGTGAGATAAGGGGGATGTTTATGAAAATTTATACGGATAGTGGTTCTGACTTACCGAAATCATTTTTTGATAACGAAGAAGTACATCTTTTTCCGTTACGCGTGTTAGTGAAAGGTGTTGAGTATGATGACATTATTGGCATCACAACAGACCAGGTATACGCGGCAATTGCTGAAGGTGAGCAACTTAAAACATCACAAGTTTCATTAGAAGTATTTATCAACGCTTTTGAAGAATTAGCAAAATCCGGTGAAGAGGGAGTTTATATTGCCTTTTCATCTCAACTGTCTGGTACATGCCAAACAGCAATTTTGGCGAAAAATCAGGTATTAGAAAGTTATCCAAACTTGAAATTAGAAATTATTGATACGAAATGTGCTTCTTACGGGCAAGGCTTAGTAGTGAAAGAAGCCGTACGTTTAAATAAATTTGGTATTGAGTTTAATGAAGCCGTTGAAAAACTAACAACAATGGCTAATTCAATGGAGCATCTATTTACAGTTGGCGATTTAAACCACTTAGCAAAAGGCGGTCGTGTATCAAAAGCGAGTGCTTTTATGGGTGGATTACTTAATATTAAGCCTATCTTAAATATGGATGATGGTAAGCTTGTACCAATAGAAAAAACACGTGGATTTAAAAAGGCTACCCAACGTATGATTGCCCTTATGAAAGAACGTGGAGGAGACTTTTCGAATAAAGTTGTCGGTATTTCCCACAGTAATGATGAGGAATTAATGCTAGAAATAAAAGCCGCAATTGCAGATTCATTACACCCAAAAGCAATTGAAACCACAACAATTGGTGCGGTGATCGGTGCACATGTCGGTCGAGGAACAATTGCTATTTTCTTTACAAATGATAAATAAAATAAAGGGCTGGCACATTTTTTGTGACAGCCTTTTTATTATTACCAGAAAAAAATTGATGCTAGTGCAATACCTGTAATTGCTCCTAATGCAATACCATAGCCAAAACCTGGTGCTCCATATCCTCCACCAAATCCCCAGAAACCAATTCCATAGCCCGCCCTATCAGGCATAATCCAAACCATACGATTGTCTACTTTCGTAATTCTTCCAACATGGACATTTCCTTTATTATCATTTATTCTGACACGTTTTCCGTGATGTTTGCAGCACAAATCATATGCCTCTTGGTGATTCATAAGTTCTCCTCCTTTCTGTAAGTTTTTCTACTATATGTTCAAGCTTTTTGCACATACATGCGCATCGTCTAGTTCATACACTAAGAAAAAGGAGAAAATTATGCCCATTCTTGATACAAAATTATTATTTGAAAAGACGGAGCATCGTGAGCTGGCAGCCTATCCAATCATCCAATCCATTTTCCCTCGATTTCCACCTGAGGCCGTTCAATTTGAACTTTTACAACAGGGGCTGCTTCAACATGAGGAACTCCGCTTAACATTGGATGTTTGGCATATATCAAAAAGACTTTTAGAGGAATTAATACTTTTATGGAACGGTCCGGATATACCTGTTGCCATTTTGCCAATAAAAAACGGATTTGTAAAAAATGGTGTTGCCTATCCTAATGGCATTTGTTTGTATGTATCCCCTCGCGTCACAATAAAAGAACTTCATGCACTGTTTACCCATGAATATCATCATATTTGCAGGCGCAGGTTTTTAATAGAACCCCCTACATTACTTGATTCATTGCTTATGGAAGGACTGGCCGAGCATGCGGTGGAAAGCTTATATGGAGAGTATGCATTAAGTTCATGGACAAAACGGTATTCCTTGGAGGAAGTATTAAGTTATTGGGATACTCATTTCACCCAAGCATTGCATGTGTCAGGTTTGCATGAACATCAAGCCTTTTTATTCGGGGATTCGGCATTAAATTTACCCCCTTGGATTGGGTATTGTACCGGGTATCGATTGGTTGAAGCCTTTTTACAAAAGAAAGGTCCTTATGATGTAAAACAACTGCTCTCCATGCCTTCACTTTATTTATTAGAAGGTGCAGGATGGAAAAAGGGAGTAACCGAATAATTAATTACGGTTACTCCCTTACATATTATTTTTGAACGACTGGCTCCGGATAATCAAAGCCTTTCGTGTCAACTTCAACTGTTTTTATCTTTTGATCTTCCAGCGGTTTATCATTTTTCGCGCGTTCAGCAGCAACAATCTCATCAACTGTTTCCATTCCTTCAGTTACCTTGCCGAATGCTGCATAGTCACCGTCCAAATGTGTTGCTTGCTCCGTCATTATAAAGAATTGTGAGCCCGCCGAATCCGGATCTTGGGAACGAGCCATCGAGATTACACCTCGCTCGTGTGTTAACGTATTTTCAAATCCGTTTGAGGTAAATTCCCCTTTAATTGTATAATCAGGTCCACCCATACCTGTACCATCCGGGTCTCCACCTTGTATCATGAAACCGGGAATGACACGATGGAAAATTAGTCCATCATAAAACCCATCTTCTACAAGGGAGATAAAATTGGCCACTGTATTAGGTGATGTTTTTGGCTCTAGCTCAATAACGATCTTTTCATCATTTTCCATTGTGATCGTAACAATTGGATTTTCTGTAACTTCTTCAGCATAATTTACAGTGGTTTCCTGTTCTTCGTTTTCCGCCGTTTCCTTACCGCATGCAGCTAAAATGACGATTAGCACTGTAAATAAAACTATTTGATAATACTTCTTCATTCACATTCATCTCCTTTTTCCAACTTAATTCCATCATACTACGGATATATATATAAGAGCATCAATTGGAAGCAGTGTTTTCATTAAAAAACATCTAAAACCTTGCATCCGCAATGTTTTAGATGTTATATAAAATGCTTTTATTTAAATTCACAGAAAAAAGATTACTATGGTTTTAAAATAAATTTAATACTTTGATCTTCATGGTCATGAAATTTCTTATATGCCTCACTAGCCTCAGATAGCGGCACTTTATGGGTAATGATTTCTGTTGGATCAATCTTCCCTTCAGCAACCATTTCATAAAGCATTGGACTATAATGAATAGCCGGTGCTTGTCCCGTTTTCACTGTTACATTGCGCTCGAAAATATTGCCTAATGGGAACATATTGTATTTTGAACCATATACACCTGTCAGCTGAATTGTACCAAATTTTCTGACAGCCTTAATTCCAACATCAATCGCACTTAAGGTTCCGCCTTGAAGCTTTAGTTTTTGCTGCGCCTTTTCTACAAGGGACATTTTACCATCCATACCTACACAGTCGATCACTACATCGGCACCTCCATGTGTAAGCTCATGAAGATGATTTCCTACATCATCGAAATCATCAAAGTTAAATATTTCCACATTGTTTGTACGTTTTGCATGTTCTAAACGATAGTTTAAAGGGTCTACTACCATTACACGCTTCGCACCTTTCATCCATGCGAATTTCTGTACCATTAAGCCGATTGGGCCAGAGCCTAATACAATAACCGTATCTCCCTTTTTAACACCCGAATGTTCCACACTCCAATAGGCAGTCGGCAATACATCAGATATAAACAGCAATGCCTCATCCTCTAGTTCACAATTGTCAGGTACTTTAAATGGTATGAAGTTTCCGTACGGTACACGCAAGTATTCTGCTTGTCCACCCGGGAAGTTACCATAGCGCTCTGTATATCCAAAATAGGCACCCGAATCAATCGCCGGATTTTCGTTGGCATTGTCGCATTGGCTTTCCAATTGATTTTGACAGTAGAAGCATTCGCCGCAAGCAACATTAAAAGGAATAACAACGCGGTCCCCTTTTTTAACTTTTGTCACATCAGGTCCGACTTCTTCCACGATTCCCATAGGTTCATGTCCAATAACAAAATCTTCTCGTGCCGGAACTGCCCCGCGATAAATATGGAGATCTGACCCGCAAATTGCCGTTGAGGTAATACGTACAATAATGTCATCTGGCTTTTCAATTTTTGCATCCGGAACTTCTTTTACTTCTACTTTTTTGGCACCTTGATACGTTACTGCTTTCAAAAAGACCCCTCCTGTTGGATAAAGTATTAGAATTAAACTTCGGTAAAGTCATTCTGTAAGTTCTATACCCTCCAGCCAAGAAAATATACATAAAATCAGCCATTGTGTATTCTATTTAAAGCTAAAAAACACTGATCCTTTAATAAAGAATCAGTGTTTTTATTTATGGCTGCTTAACATTATTACGTTCCAAATAGGCAGTATAGTTCGTCCCTTCTTTTAACGCTTTTTCCTCCAGTGGAATACGAATAGAAAGGATAATGAAATTTAAAATTGTGAAACAGATAGCTGTAAAATATGCCTGGAACATAAGTGGCAATACAGCAATTTCTAAACATACAACCAAATAGTTTGGGTGACGGATAAAAGAATACGGACCCTTCGCTACTACATTTGCTCCTTGTAAAATAATAATTTTTGTATTCCAGAAAGATCCTAATGAAACTAGACACCATACTCTTAACATCTGCAACAATAAAAATAAAATGAGCCATATATAATGCGGCGTAAACTGGCCACTGAAAAACACGACTTCAATAAGAAGGCTTACAAAAAAGCCAGTATGCAGTACAATCATGAATGGATAATGAGAGGCACCTACTTCATATGCTCCTCTAGCAAGCATTAATTTTTCATTTCTTTTTGCTATTACTAGCTCTACTAATCTTTGAATAATTACAAAAGCTAGTACAATATAAAAAACCAGCTTACTCCCTCCATTCCAATAATACGACTTCTCCGCTAAAACCTGGCCCTAGAGCAACTAATAAACCTAAAGTATCCGCTCTTTTTTCATTTAACATAAATTGCTCCAAAACATACAGGACTGTAGGAGAAGACATGTTTCCATTTTTTTGAAGTATTTCACGTGAAACATCTGTATGTTCCGTTGTTAAATTCAGTGTTTCCTCGTATGCTTGCAACACTTTTTTTCCACCAGGATGTGCTACAAAGTTTACAATTTGTTCAGGTAAAACATCGTACTTATTTAAAAACTCATGGATAAATGGTCCAAGCCACTTTGAAATAATGACCGGTATGCTTTTTGAAAATACTACATGCAAACCGCTATTCTTTACATCCCAGCCCATTACATCTTCAGAATCCGGCATCCACTTTGAGCCACGTCCCTTAATATATGGGATTGGTACATTTTGCTCTAGCTCAACATCATCGCCGCACACGAGGGCACAAGCCGCTCCATCAGCAAATAATGAAGTACCTACGAGATTACTTTTAGAATAATCATCTTTCTGGAATGTAAGGCTGCATAGTTCCACACAAACGACAAGTACCTTTGCCTTGGGGTGCGCTTTGCAATAGTCAGAAGCCCTACTAATACCTGCCGCTCCCCCTGCACAGCCTAGCCCCCATATCGGGATTCTGACTAGTTCATTTGAAAAAGGTAGAATATTCATAACACGTGCATCAATACTTGGTGTTGAAATGCCTGTACTACTAATAAAAATAATAGCATCTATATCTTCAGTAGAGATGTCCTGTTGTAAAAAGGAACGATTTGTTAAACATTTTTGAATGACTTCAACACTATACTCGGTAGCCAGTTTTATATAAAGTTCATTGCGTTCTTCAAATGTATGATCTTCACGATACCAGTCAGGTGAAACACATAAATTTCTTGTTTTTATTTCACCATTCTCAAAAACTTTTAATAACCGTTCTAACTTTGGAATTTTATGTTGAAAAAGTTCTTTCGTCAATTGCTCAATATTCGACTGAGCTAATGTGAAAGGCGGTGTATGCGTACTTACTGAAGCGATTTTTGGAATAGTAATTTCTCCTTATATGAGTTATTTTCTTTCAATGTATTGATAAAACCAAAAAAATATACAGAAATAGATGGAATATTTATGTTATTTTTCATGAATAATAGCACTATCCATTAACAGGACGGTGCTATTATCTTTTTTATTAATTTTTAGATGCAATTATTGAGGAACGACTACCAGCCTCTTCGTTTTGAACAACCACAGTCACCATGTGGTCTAAACGGTGTTCCACACATTGTATTAGTTTCGAAACACTCATTCACAACAGATTGTGTATGAGGGAAATAGTGTTGGTTGTTAATATAATGTTGGTTGACCGTTGTTAAATGTGATGGATGAACGTGTGGCACCACCGTGTTCGATATATTTCTTTGAACATATTGTCTCGTTGGCGATACTTGCGGTGATGCATACTGAGTTGGTCCCGTTTGCGTTGGTAATTGCTGTGCATTATTGAAAAACGATTGACCTCTTTCATCATTAAAAGAATTAAACCAGTTTCTATTAACCAATTTTATCCTCCTTCCTTCATCTTGATGTATCTTTACTAACGTATGAAAGGAATTCGGAATAACCTATTTACTTGCCTATTGTTTAGAAACAAATTTTAAAGAATAGGCTGTAATCTGCAAAAATAGTGAAGTAAAGTCAAAAAATATTTGTCTAGTAAAAACCTATTGAATCTTTTGTGATAATGGCGTGTAAAGTTTTTCCCATATTTCTTTTACACCGGCAGATGCGTGCCCTTTTGCATAATGAATATGGTCATTTTGCGATATTGCTAATATGGCGTCACATGCGTTTCCAACTGCAATTGCAGGATAGCCGAGATTGAAAAGACTGAGATCATTTTCCGAATCCCCCGCTACAACTACCTCGCCCTCATATTTACACTTATTAAGTACATACTTCAGAGCAGCACCTTTATTAATTTTTGCAGGGAGAATATCTACATCTCTTTCACTGCTGAAAATAAGATCAACTGCTAAATTATGCTGCTTAATCGCTTTCTTAAGTATTTGAACCTGCAGTTCATTCGCAAAATAAGCCAATCGCCAAGAGGTATTAATTGGCTGTCTGGCGATATCAATGGATTTTGCAATCGTATTAACCTGTTCAAAGTCTTCCTGCTTAATATTGCTCGCCCATTCCTGATCAAGCTCAAATGAAGGACCAAGGTAGATTGAAGCTCCAACGTCACATATTAAAATGTCCGGCTTTGGCAGTTGTTCGCGTTCAATTAAATCAATCGCCGACTGCCTGTATCTTCCTGTAATGTATATAAGAGATGTGTTTTCAAGTGCCAGCGTTTCCCACAAATCGGTATGTGGAACCTTATCGCTAACAATCGTATTATCTAAATCTGTTGCTAAAACACGAGGTTTAAGGTAAGGAAATGTAAGCATTTTTTCGTTCATACAGCTCCTTTACTTTGCGGGAAATGAGAGACCAGTTAAATTCTTTCATTGCATATTGTTTTGCATCACGACGCATTTTTAATAGTTTAGGCGAGCTATTTAAGAAATACGCCATGCTATCGCTTAATTTTTGCACATTTGCTTTTGGTATATGAAGGCCAGTCACTCCGGATTTGACGACATCTTTTAGTCCGCCTACATGTGTCGCTATTACAGGACAGCCACAAGCCTGCGCTTCTGCAGCTACCATACCAAATGATTCATAATGTGAAGGCATAATGGTTGCTAAGGCACCACCGTAAAGGTTCTTTAACTGTTTTTCATTTTTGGGGCCGAGGAATAATACACGATCTTCCATTCCTTTAATTGCTTCTTTTAGCGGTTCGCTTTTTGGGCAATAGTTTTTAATATCAATTGATTCCGGACAGCCACCTGCAATAAGCAGCTTCACGTTATCCGGGACATCATACTTTTTCAGCATATGTCTGAATCCTTCTAAAAGATCAAAAATCCCTTTTGATGTTTCTAAACGGCCGGCATAAAAATAGTATGGAAATGCAAACTGGTCCACTTCCTCAGGGGATGCCAGATACACTGGTGAAACTCCTACCGGCACAACAGATACTGCACTTTTTTTCTTTGTAAAAACTTCAATCTGTTGCTTTTCATTTGGAGTAGTAGCAATAACTACATCCGCTTGCTCCATAATTAGTTTTTCAAAGTGCTTACGCTTACTTTCTATAAAGCCTGTACCTTGCTCTTTTGCAATGGCAAGGGAGTGATTTGTATGGCACCAGTAAAATGAATATTCTTTTTGCAGATTATATGCAAGTACTCCTGATAACCAGTAATGGGTATGAACAACATCATAACTGCTTATATCCAGTGTTTCGGTCATTTCTTCGTATAAACGAGGAAGTAAAGTAAACATCTGACGCTTATCAACAAAGCCTTTTTGACCACCTGCAAAGCGGTAAACTTTACTGTGCTCACCCAGCTGTTCAACTGCCGGCTTTTGTTCACTACTCCAATGGGTAACAATATCAACACTGTACCCAAGCCCATCAAGCTGCAGGGCTAAATGTTTTACATAATTGTTTTGTCCACCTGCTTGTTTACTTCCAAGTGGAATTAAAGGGTCGCCATGATCGGAAATAAATAATATCTTTCTCAAATGAAATCTCATCCTTTCGTTCTTAAGCAGCGAATCATAGCTGTAAAAATTTACTGCTGTCTTGCTGATTTTTAATGAAATGATGGTAACTTTTCATAAAATTACTCTTCATTAGCTAGGTAGAATTTATAACTTCTTATGCTGTCCTTTATTCTCAATTGATTTAAACACCCTCACACTACCTAGCAAATAATAGAAGAGAGATTAAGGGTTTTGGAATTTAATATTATTAAATAGGTTCAATTGATACGTACCCCACTCAGTAAAAATTAAACAAAATATTCTAAAAAATAATAAAAACAAAACTTTATTATTACACTAATTTTTTTAAATGGGTTAAAAGTACCTACATTTTGTAATCTTTATAAGCCAGACACTTTATTTAAATCACTTCAAGCGTGACCTCAATATTGCCTCTTGTTGCTTTTGAGTAAGGACATACTTCATGCGCTTTATGCACCAGTTCTTCTAATTGATCGCGCTCTATATCTGTCCCTCTCACCTGAAGCACAACACCAAGCTTAAACCCTTGATCTTGTTCATCTTTCAATAAGCTGACATTAGCTGTTACTTCAGACGTAAATTTAACACGGGCTTTACTTGCCGTTAATTGGAGAGCGCTATCAAAACAAGCAGCATAACCTGAAGCAAATAATTGTTCCGGGTTTGTTGCATTTTCAAGTTTTTTCGCTCGCGGTGTTCCTGGCATTGCTGTTTCAAATTGAATTACCCCATCATCCGACTGTACTTTCCCTTCACGTCCTCCTGAAGCAGTTGCAATAGCAGTAAATAATTTTTCAGACATTCCACTTCCACACCTTTCATTTTTAGATACAACTTATCCTTACCCGTTTTTATCTTTTTTCAAAAGTGTTTTTGTTAATTAATTGTTAAATTCATAATGAAGTAGCAATAAATTATTCAGCGAAAAATTTTTTTAGGTCGATATAATTACCAAAATGAGTGATGAGGGCTTGTGTTTCTTTAGAGGATTTATACAGTCCAATACTTTTTTTACTATTTCTCTATACTATTTTTTCCCCCAAACAAATTGGATGTAAGTGTTGTTAATCAAGCGATTGCTTATGTTTTGAATTGATAATCGGGGGTATCAACTTACAAGTATTCATTGGGAGGGGATAGTAATATGTTTGGCATATCCGATCTCATTTCACTTGTCATTTCTGCATTTATTATCCTGCCTGCTGTTGTATTTATTCGGGAGATGGGATACGTAATAGTCAGTTGGCTTTTCGGAGTAATTAAACCAAGAGTAACGATCGGATCCGGGCGTAGAGTTTTAAAGTTTGGTATGTTCGATATCCGCAGTTGCTATCATTTTTATAGCTGGTTTTCGTATGACAAATTAAAACATGAAAATAAGTTTGCCTATATTAGCATTTATTCGGGACCTATTTTAATCAATCTTGTATTCGGTCTTACGATTAATTTTCTGATTGCTAACGGGGTGATTGAAGAATATAAAACATTTTGGGATCGCTTTGTTTTTTATGCATTTTATTATGTATTATTCGATGCAGTTCCGATGACCACATTTAACGGAAAGCCAAATAACGGGATGATAATTTATAAGATGATTCGTTATGGAAAGCGGATCGACTCATCAAAGGAACACATTCTCCCCTCAACATCGGAAGTGGAGAAAGAATACCAGGAATACATGAAAGAAATTGACGAAAATGAAAAGAAGGTAGATAAGGAAAATCATTACTAAATCAATCAGTTATGTAATTGCCGAACCAAAATGTTAAATGATATAACTGGTTTGCAATTTAAAAAGTAACTACTAATAAAAAAGAACCAAGGCTTATGCCTTAGTTCTTTAATTCAATGTAAAAAATAGATGTCAAATATAAATTAGTTCCAGGCAGTTCGTTCACTTTCAGGTTCGTTCATGCCTGTTTTATTTCTTTTAGCAGGAACATTGCTTTCTTTTGCTGGAGCTGCATTAAAAATAAAATCAAGTTCTGATACAAACTCCTCTTGCTTGGAGTTTTTACGATTTTGATTTACTTCTAGCTTATTCGCACTTTGCTTGCCACTTGCTTTTGCATAGTTGCGTTTAAAATCCATATTTGACATTGCCATCCCCCATTGATTTTTATTTGAAAAGTATAAATATCTTTTCCCCTTTATACTTTTCACTTTAAAGTTTAACCACTCTTACTTCCTTTTATTAAAAATATATACAATCTCCTTCCCCTAATTAGTGAATTAGTTCCCTCCTTCGTATGAAAGTTCTACTATTTTACCAAATTACTAGGAAGATAGATTTACCCTCTATTTACCAGACTGATACTATTTATCAATCTTTTGGAAAATACAGAAATTTCGATATTCGGATAAATTCAATTGTGATAAATTGGTAATACCGCATTAAACAGAATAGTGCGAAAATTTAATACAAAGGGGAAATGAGGATTGAAAAAGTTTAAATTTACGAGATTCTTTAGCAGTATTCTAGCTTTCGTTATGGTGCTCTCTTTATTAGTTCCATTCTCGAATGCAAGTGCTGAGGAATTAAAACCATTTAAGCAGGATGGACAGAGTGAAAGTACCCTCCAGCTAAAAGCGGCGATTGCTGAACAGCTAAGCTTGTCTAAAGATGGTCCAACTCTTCATGAAAGCCTGCAAAATATTTCAGGCAATCAAGAGGTTGCAGTTATCGTTCATCTATCTGAAAAACCGGTAGCATTAGAGCAAGGAATCAGCCAAATTAAAGGCAAAAAATTTTCTAATGCCCGCGCAAATGAAGTTCGCGCAAATGTAAAAGCACAACAGGCAAAAGTAAAAAAAGAGTTAACTGCCAAACAGGTGCAAATGACTCAAGGATACACTTTTGATACGGTACTAAACGGGTTTGCAGCTACAATTAAAGCAAATGACATTCCAAAACTGCTATCAGTAGAAGGAATCACTTTAATTGAACCGGATGCAACGGTATACGCATCAGAAGAAATTACAACAAAATCGAAATCATCAGAACTTATTAAAGATGAGCAATTGGAAGCACAAATGAATACAAGTATTTCTTTCCTTGGTATTGAAAATCTTTGGAATGAAGGAATTGAAGGACAAGGGATAAAAGTGGCAGTACTTGATACAGGTATTGATGCAGACCACCCTGAATTTGCTGACATTTATAAAGGCGGGAAGAACTTTATTCCTAACTCTTCAACTTACGCTAAACCTCGTGCAGATGACGATGCATCGGAAACATTACCTTCAGAGCGTCCAGCAGGAACACCTGAATTTAATGCAAACGGAAGCTCGTTCTATACTTCTCACGGTACGCATGTTGCCGGCACAATTGCGGCAATTGGCGCTAACGAATTCGGTATTAAAGGGATTGCTCCAAAAGTAGACCTTTATGCTTACCGCGTTCTTGGAGCATACGGAAGCGGTGCGACATCAGGTATTGTTAAAGCAATTGAAACAGCTGTTATAGAAGAAATGGATGTTATTAACCTTTCACTTGGTGGTGGTGCTAACACTGAAACGGATGCAGGATCATTTGCTATCAATAACGCAATGATGGCTGGAACAATCGGTGTTGTTGCAACAGGAAACTCAGGTCCAAACCGTGGAACAATGGGCACACCTGCAACTGCCCGCTTAGGGATTGCAGTCGGTAACACAACAAATCCGGAAACAATGTATAACGGAGAGGTTAATATTACAGTTGGCGACTATAACTTTACAAAACAGCTTCCTTTAATGGGAACAACTTTTGGTAAAAACTTAGCAGCTCAGCTTCAAGGTGAGTTTGATCTAGTTGCGATTCCTGGAAACGGGGAAGTGAAAGATTTTGAAGGAATTGATGTTGAAGGTAAAGTGGCATTAATTTCGCGCGGTAGTATTGCATTTGTTGATAAAATTGCAAATGCTAAAGCAAACGGTGCAGTCGCTACAATTATCCATAACTTTGCCGGTGGAACGAATGCACCGGACATTTCAGGCACATTCCTTGGTGACTCTTTTGAGTTCCTGCCAACTTTCGATATGTCAGTAACAGACGGCAATGCAATTCGCACTGCATTGGCAGGTGGAACAGGGAAAGTAAGCTTCGGCAAGTTTGCTTCAACTACGACAACTGGAGATGATGTAAACTCTTCTAGTTCACGTGGACCTTCTACACCAAACTTCGATATTAAACCAGATGTCACGGCACCTGGGACAAATATTATGTCAACGATTCCTATGTATAAAGTGGACTTCCCTGAAGCAGTTTACAACGAAGCGTATGCTCGTAAAACAGGTACTTCTATGGCAACACCGCATATTGCAGGTATTGCAGCATTAGTAAAACAAGCAAATCCAGATTGGGATGCTTTCGATGTAAAAGTTGCCCTTTCGAATACAGCAAAAGTGCTGGATACAGCAAAATATGATGTGTTCTCTCAAGGTGCGGGACGCGTAAATGCTTATGCAGCAGCTCATCCGGAAATTCTTGCGTATGCACTTGATACAGCAGTTTTAGATAGCACTGGTGCAATTGTAGAAAACAAAAAAGGAACGGTTACTTTTGGTCCGCAATCACTGAAAGACGGAAACATTTCTGTAACGAAACAAGTATTAGTAAAAGATATGAAAGGAAATGGCGGCAGTTACAACGTATCCGTTGATGTGACAAAAACATTTGGCGATGCAGCTGTTACAGTCGATCAGTCTACCTTTAATTTAGCTGGTGAGCAGCTGTTAAACATTACATTAACTGCTTCACAAGCTGTGGCACCAAATGGCTCTGAAATTTTAGGCTTTATCCATATAAACGGTGGATCTACAGAAGCTTCATTACCTTTCGCAGCTGACTTTGGCAGCGCGGCAGCTACTGAAATTAAAGATCTAAAAATTACAGAGTCAGACCTGTCATTTAACGGTGACGGTATTAAAGACTCAGCTGTACTTTCATTCACATTAACTGGAGATGTATCTACAAACTATATTGAGCTTTGGGATATTATGAACCCTGAAGGCGGAGAATATGGGGACGGGTATATCGGTTATCTGCATTCAGGTACTTCACTTGGAAAAGGATCATATACGCTAAATATTGGCGGGCAATACAAACCATGGGGCAGTGCACCTGCAACTACTATTCCGGATGGTCTATATACAATTGACTTTACGGGACTTGCAGCTACAGGAGTAGTATCGGATTATGTAGGACCGGTAGTTGTAAAAACGACAAAACCGGAAATTACAGGTTCAGAGGCTGACGGTGTCGTTTCAGGACAAGTAACAGATAAGTATATCGACTACAATGAAGAATTATATTTATACGGCTTAAACTACAATTTAAATGATAAATTAAAAGCTTCATATGTTGCGACTGTAAACGGCGAAGTACAAGCGCCGGTTGCATTCAATTTAAATCAGGACGGCAGCTTTACATTCCCGGTAACAGCAGAAACAAATGCTGTAACAGTAGTCATTACAGATGCTGCAGGAAATGTTGGCGAAGCGATTATCTTTGAAAAAGAATTAGTAGAACCAGTTGTCACTATTTCTGTAACTCCAACAGAGCTTGATCTGACAGCTGGTGAAACAGCACAGCTTGCTGTGACTGAAACAACAACACCTGCTGAAGGCGATGCAACAGAAAAAGACGTAACTTCACAAGCTACGTATGTTGTGGCAGATGAAAATGTTGCTACAGTTGTAAACGGTTTAGTAACTGCAGTAGCGGAAGGCACAACGACAATTACTGTTAAACATGGTGAAAATGAAGCAACAGTAACTGTAACAGTTAAAGCTCCTGTAATAGAAGAGCCAGTTGTAACACTGGAAGTCGACCAAACTCAAGTTGAGACAAGCATCGGGAAAGAAGTTAAGGTTAAAATTACTGAAGTATCAACGTTGAACGGTGAAACATCAGAAAAAGATGTTACAAACCTTGCAAACTACCAAGTTGAAAACGATAAGATTGCTACTGTTAAAGCAGGCACTGTAAAAGGAAAAGGCCAAGGTACTACTTCTGTTACAGTAACATATGGTGAGCATACATTAACGTTTGATGTGACTGTTGTAAAGCCTGGTAATGGCAACGGCAATGGCAATGGCAATGGGAATGGGAATGGGAATGGCAACGGTAACGGCAATGGTAAAGGTCCTAAAAAGAACAATGAAATTACCGAATTTGAAATTTAATTAATATAGCCAAGTTTAAGCTTCATCCCCAATGGAGCCTAAACTTGGCTTTTTTGTCCTACGAAGAAAAAGGATGCTTTTATTAAAGCACCCTTCACACTTTATCCTATTATTATCTCTTTTTTCTCATCAAACTCTTCTTTTTCCAAGTTCACTTTTTCCGGTTTAACCACGAATATACTAATTAAAGTGGCAAGCGTAAACAAAGCTGTAATTACATATAATACCATGTCATAAGATTGTGTTTTTTCAAGAATAATGGCACTTAGCTGGTTGCCTGTCAATCCTGCAAACGCCCAGGCAGATAAGGCTAGGCCATGCACAGTTGAAATACTATCGATACCAAAGCGGTCTGATAATAGTGGCGGTAAAGATGAGAATCCTCCACCGTAACCTGCATTCACAATACAAAGTAAGGCAATGATTAGAATGGCCATGGAATTATTTATTCCATCAAATATAACGGTACATAAAATAATGCTGATAGAAGAAATAAAAATAATTTTATAAATGGAGTTACGATCTTTTAAACGGTCCCCCCAAGAAGAAAATGCAATTCGTCCACCTGCATTGAAAATAGCTGTGAGCGAACTAACTAAACCAATCGCTCCAAATCCAATGAAAGCTAAAATGCCTTTTTCCTGTGAAATTAACGCTAAGCCACATGTAATATTAATATAGAACATCAGCCAAATACCGATAAATGTCTTATTCGTTAATACTTTTCTATAACTAAAGCTTTGCATTTGTAAACTTTCCTCTTCATATCCAGCCGGTTTTTTTAAAATTAAGTGTCCGACAACCATCATTACTAAATAGATTGCTGCCAAAATATAAAACATAGTATAGATATTTGTAGGATTTACTAAAATCCCTTCACTATTTCGATCACCAAGTAACTTTTCCATCAAAGGACTTGCAATAACTTTTGCTAAACCAAAGCCTGCAACGGCAAGACCGGTTGCCAATCCCTTTTGATCTTTAAACCAAAGCATCAGTGTTTTTACAGGTGTTAAATAGCCAATTCCAAGCCCAATGCCCATAACAACTCCATATGAAATGTAAATTCCGATTAAGGATTTTTGATAAATAAAGAATCCTGTTGCTGCCATCCCAACAACAAAAAATATGGCCGCAAGCAAAGATGACTTATGAATATCTTTTTCAACAAATTTCCCGCCAAAAGCAGCAGACATACCAAGAACAAAAATAGCTATACTGAATGCCCATTCCACTTCACTGACAGGTTTTCCGATGTAAGAGGCAATATCACCCTTAAATAATGACCAGCAATATACTGTACCAATACTACAGTGAATCAATAAAGCCGGAATGACAGCACGCATCCACTTGTTTTCAAACTTCCCCACATTAAAACTCCTCATTATTCATTTAACCAAAAACACGAACTTTAATTAAAATTAATTAAATATAGTTCGTATATAAACTATATTATTAATTATAATAAGTGATTTATAGATTAAATATTTTATTTTCACGAACATTAACAAAGTGATTATATAATAATATTCATGATAAATGAATAATAATTTTAATATAATTTTTAAATTGCTAGAAATGATTCATATATTATTCAAATTATTCTGTACTTAAGAAAATAAAAAACAGCCTAATTTAGTAATTAGACTGTTTGAAGCAGCAAAATATATCTTCTTGTTTAAACGGATATAATTAAAATCTATTTAAATGTTATTTTCACAGCATAGCCTAGATTTCGGAAAAAACCTGCGAGAACTTTCTCCGCACTTTTTTCTGCTGATTCCAGCAACCCGATTTCAATGGCTTCATCTTTAATTTGCTTTTGCGCTACTGCTGCCAGATCAAATCCCTCATCCCACTTCACTTCCCCACGGAATAATCCTTCGTCCGAGAAAGTTTTGACATCATCCATTTGAATTGCAGGATCCTGTATCAGTGTTGCTCGTGGCAGGACAATCTCTAACTCTTTATCATCTTCGTTGATTTTGATATTATCCGAAGTTATTCCTTTAAGATCAACACCTGCAATGACTGTGGCAGGGACAATTAATAATAGCTCCCTTTTTGTACCTGGTAAATTAACCGAAATATCATTTCCGAACAGCTTATTATCCTTTTGCTCAATGACTACTTTCACATGTGCTTCAGCCGTTGCGAGCGTTGCTAATTCCTGAACCTGTTCTACAAATACTGTACTATCTTTTTTCAATGTATTTCCGAAAAATAACCAAGTACCTCCAAAGGTAATGAGGCTTAGAAGCAGTGCAATTAATAAAATCTTAAATCCCCAAAATTTAAATATAACCTTAAATATTGCTCCGGAAATATTGGTGTTTCCTCTGTGCTGTCCTATAACCGCTGTGGCAGCACTTTCTTCCTCACCCTTTTTCAATTCCTTCAATACTTGTTCAATTTGTGTTAATGCTTCATCTTTTTTACTCATGGCATCTCCCCCTTCCAATATCTTGTTAAGGAAAATTAAATTATAGTTTCCAGATTTATACTTGAATATCATATCAAATTATATACCTTTATTAGTACTAAAAAAGGTTACAACGAGATATAACTCAGAAGGTGTAATCGTTTTTCATATTTTTCAAATCTTGTTAATAGCAATTTCCATTAAATACATTTAAACTATCGAATGGAATTATATTAAGAGAGGTTACAAAATGAAAAAACAATCGTTGTTTATACGAGGGACTCTATTTCCAGCAATTTTAACAGGTTTATTCTTTGCACTTTACAAAAGCGGTATTTCTGTTTCCGATCTGTCACCCCAGCTTATTTTAGAGCTTGCTCATAATAATCTAACTATCGTTATTTTAATAATGATGTTATTAATGCTCCTGCAAAACTTATTTACATTTATTCCGTTAATTTTAGTTATCACAATTAATATTGCATTGTTTGGGTTTTGGCGTGGTTATTTTTTTAGTACATTCAGCAGTGTTATTGGAAGTACATCGATTTTCATTTCCATCCGCTATTTTTTTGCAAATTTATTTACTTCGGAAAAACTAAAAAAATATGAGCAGAAAATCAATCAAAACAGCTTTCTATTTGTTTTGTCAGGCCGTATTTTGCCATTCCTTCCTACGAATTTAATTAACATCGTATCCGGCTTAAGCAAAATGAAAATATCGTATTTTATCTCAGCTACTACAATTGGTAACATGATTTATGGACTTGTATTAGCCTCTATTTCTTTTGGAATTGTCTCTGTCTCACAGCAATATAGACAACTATTTTATGTGATTATTGCAATTGCTGCCATTATCGTTGCGGTTCGATTCATTAAAAAGCAACGTACAAGCAGTATTTAAAAAAGAAGGTATTATACCTTCTTTTTTTATTGCGCTAATTACACAACAGCCTAATTATTTTTCTTTTGGATAAAGGAGATAATATCAATATACAATGCAGTCATCTCTTCAGGGGTCTTGTCTAAATTATTTTGAACCCATTGTTCAATTAATCCTAAAAAAGCAGATGTGATAAAGGCTAAAAAGTACTCCATCGGGACCTTTAAATTTGCATTAAAGCTTTCATTCCCCTCCAAGTTTACACGCACTTTTTCTGAAAAGGCTGCTCTAAACCGAAGATGAAAACCCGCTCTTCCATGTTCACTTAAAAAGATTTTTAAAAATGGTGCCTGCATTTTTATCGAATTAAATAATGCGGAAGCTAATTGCTCTTGTCCTTTTTCAAACGTATGTGTAGATGAGTATTTTAATTGCAATTCATCAATATGATCCCCTAGCTCTTCAAACAGTTGTAATTCAATCTGATCTAGCAAATCAAACTTATCGATAAAGTGTAAATAAAACGTTCCACGATTAATCTTGGCTGTTTTCGCAATATCCCCTACTGTAATTGAATCGAAAGTTTTCTTTTCCAGCATCTCCATAAATGATTTTTGAATAAGCTCTTTTGTTCTTCGATTTTTTTCTGTATAAACGCTCAAAAAAACACCCTCTTTCACCAAAAATGAACAATCTGTTTATTTTGTTGATTGCTTTGATTTCCCCTTAAATTATAAAATAAACGAGTAATAATAAACAACATGTTGAAATTTGAGAAAGGGTGAAATTCATTTGAGATTATTTAAAGAAAAATTAGCATGGGCTGCTCCTATTGCTGTTATATTAATCATTGCACTATTTTCGGTAAACTTATTCGCACAGGGAAATCCGCAAGTAAAAAATCTGCCGGTTGCTCTTATTGTTAACGATGAGGGGCAACACGTTGATACTGTTCGCAAGGCTGTTGAACAAATGAGTAAAGGTATAGACGGTGCAGAACCCGTTATAGCATTTACAAATGAGAATGAAGAAAATATCAAGGCACTTTTTGCAGATAAAAAGTATTATGCAGCACTTGTCATTCCTGAAGGCTACAATGACACATTACAAAATGCACTAACAAACAATGAAGCGGCAAAACTGCAAATATATATTAACCAAGGCTTTAATATGACAGGTGCAAACTTTGCAAAAACTGCTTTAAACGGTTTTGTAACTGAGGTAAATAGTCAATATTCCGCCAACTTCCTAGCTCAGCTTGGCACTGAAAAGATTGATGCTGCACAGGCTTCTGTTTTAGTAAATCCAATTGTTCCTGAAGAAAAAATATACAATCCAATTACAGCTTCTACTGCAAATGGTAGTGCTCCAACTTTATTGGCAGTACCTGCATGGGTAGGTGCGTTAATCGGTGGATTCATTGTATTTTTAGCAACATCAGGCATCTTTAAGAAAGAACTGTTAACACGTAAACAAACATTAGGCCTTATTGGCGGGCAAGTATTATTCGGCATTATTATCGCCCTATTCTCAGGCTTTACTGTTGCAACACTTGCACAGATCGCCGGTATTAACATGCCAAGCTACTTCCTAGTTGCCTTCTTTGTATCATTTGCGGCATTCTGTTTCTACTTATTAGTATCAGCAATTACCGCATGGATCGGCAAACCGGCCATTACATTATTCATGGTTGTCATGCTTTTAGGTATGGGTGTTCTTATGACACCACAGGAAATGCTTCCAAGTTTCTTCGTAAACTTCATTCGTCCTTGGGTACCAATTCGCTTTGCTTCTGAAGGTTTACGAGAAATTTTCTACTTCGGTAGCGGATTTTACACAGGCGCATCCTTTAACACAATTTTAGGAATTGGTATTGCAGGTTTGGTTATTTTCTTACTGTCTATTTTCAAATCGGTAAAAGTTAAAGAACAACAGAACTAACACATAAAAAACGTTATTTTGCATTTAAGGCAAAATAACGTTTTTTATTTATTATTTAATTTCTTTGTACATTGAACTGCGGTCTCAATTTTTATTCTTTAGATGACCCGTCATTTAAATAAACTTCACCGTCTTTATAAACCATTTGTTCTGGATAACGAAGGTTTATAACGGCATCTTGAAGTTCTTGTGAAGGAGCCCGTGTTGAAAGCGAAACAATAATATTAGTAGCGAAGGCAGCAATTGCTCCGAAAATACCAGCACCTGTATCAATGATGCCTAATACCGTAAAGCCACCGTACTTCGCACTAAAGATGTAAATAAGTGTAACCGCTAAACCGACAAGCATACCCGCTATTGTTCCTTTTGCATTAGCACGCTTCCACCAGACACCTAAAACAAGTGCTGGGAAGAAGGTACCTGTTGCAAGCGCGAATGCCCATGCAACAATTTGAGTAATGGCACCAGGTGGGTTTAATGCAATAATACCAGCCAACAGTGTTGCCACAACAATTGAAATACGACCTATTAACAGGCGTTTTTGTTCAGATGCCTGTGGATTGATGATGCGATAATAAATATCGTGTGCAAATGACGAGGATATAGAAATCATTAAACCACCAGCTGTAGATAATGCAGCTGCCATTGCGCCTGCTGCCACGAGTCCAATAACAAATACACCTAGGTTTGCAATTTCAGGTGTAGCCATTACGACAATATCATTGGCAATTTGCAGTTCTAGCCATTGAAGAATGCCATCACCATTCGTATCGGCTATCCCTAATTTACCTGTATCAATCCATGATTGAGTCCAAGCCGGTAGCTCAGCAATTTTTCTACCAGCCACTTCCGTCATTAAAATAAAGCGAGCAAAAGCTGCATAAGCTGGTGCGCTAAAATATAAAAGCCCGATAAAAACTAATGCCCATGCACCTGACCAACGAGCCGCCTTCATAGTACCTACTGTATAAAAACGTACGATTACATGCGGAAGTCCAGCTGTACCACACATTAACGTAAACATAAGAGCTAAAAACTGCCACTTAGTTCCATTTGTAAAAGGTGCAAAATACTCCGAAATACCGAGTTCCCGATCGAGTTCACCCATTTTCGTTAAAATTTCGCCATAGGAAATCCATGGTAAGGGATTACTAGTCAAATGGAATGACATAAAAATAACAGGTACTAAATATGCGATAATTAAAATCACGTATTGTGCTACTTGAGTCCAAGTAATACCTTTCATACCACCAAATGCAGCATAAAATGCAATGAGCACAACGCCGATTAGCGTTCCAATTTTCGCATCAATTTCAAAGAGACGTCCAATTACAACACCAGAACCTGATAGCTGTCCGATTGAATACGTGAAGCTTATAATAATTGTACATATAGCTGCTATTATTAGTGCTGCTTTACTATTAAAACGGTCCCCGATAAATTCAGGTACAGTATAGCGACCAAATTTACGAAGCTGCGGTGCAAGTAATATCGTTAAAAATAAATATCCGCCAGTCCATCCCATAATATAAGCCAATCCATCATAGCCAAGTAACATGATCGTACCAGCCATCCCGATAAAGGATGCTGCACTCATCCAGTCTGCCCCAATTGCCATTCCATTAAAAATTGGTGGCACCCCACGACCAGCAACATAGAAGTCCGATGTTTGTTTAGCAGTGTTATAAACTGCAATCCAAATATATAAAGCAAATGTAGCCAGTATAATTAACATTGACACTATAAATTGATTATCCATAAATTACCTCCTCTCATTAGTGATTCATCATATTGTTTGCGCCTATCTCTTCATTTCGCGCTTCACTAATCCCATACTTTTTATCAATTTTGTCCCCAACAATTGCATTTACAAAAAGTAAAATAATGAAAGTAAGCAAAGCTCCAATTGCCCCCATAAAATAGTGGAACGGGAACCCTAAAAATTGAACTTCAGTTAATGAGTCTGCAAGCGCTACCATAACAAAAGACACTAAAAACCAAATAACAAAATAAATAGCCATGTACGTATTTTTCTCACGGAAATAGGCATCAGCAACTTTTTTGTCGATTTTTTTCATCTAGACCTTCTTTCTTCAAATTTTTATCGTAAATCAAAAATAAAAAGAATTGTTTCCTTTAATGGAAGCGGTACTAAAATCACCTTAACAACCATTAAAATAATAAGTCCGATTATAGGAAAGGTGAGAGCGATGAAACGTTTTTTAATTAGTCCATAAGCAAGACAGCAAATGGAGAAAAGAATAAAGAACAGCAGCAACTAATTCCCCCTATGTCTCTAAGTTTTTTTAATGTATGTTGAAAATGTCCAGGATAAAACGACTATAGAATAAAAAAATCGAGTTGAGTAGGAATATTAAAACAGACAAGCATGAAAAATTAAAACCACCTAGAACGATGACAAATCAACGTTCTAGGTGGTATTTATTAAAACTACCCCAACTTATGAGATGGTTTATTTCCTCTTTTATCGAATATGGTTTTTCTTATAAACTTAAACACAGAATACATAATTATTAATGATTCCACGGTTTACTATGTTATATTGAAATAGTAGTATTTTTGACATCGAAAATGTTAATTAAAGATCGTTAAATCAGCATTATTGGGTGCCAAACCCATTAGAGTTCTTTAGGAACAAAGAATTCTACCGCAGCATCTCCAAGTGGGATGCTGCCTTTTTGTTTGTTTCCGAAACAATTTTACAGTTTTTAAACAATATTTAATTTGAAACTAAAAAGTTTAGAAGATATTAGTAGTTAATATCCTCTAAACTTTTTTCATATCTATTTTCTTACACACCAATAATGGTACTGAATTTTTAAGATTGCGGCAACCAAATTGTAAAGATTGTGCCTTTTTCCTTCTCACTTTTTACTTTTATTCTTCCTCTATGCAACTCAATAATGTGATAGCTCATCGATAATCCCAGTCCCAACCCGCTTTCTTTCGTTGAATGAAAAGGAGTGGATAGTTTTTCTAACGTATCTTTATCCATTCCAGATCCATCATCTCTGATTGTAATTTCAACCTCACCATCAGATTGATTTTGATCGACAGCAATTGATATATTGCCTTCAAAGTCAATGGCTTCAAAGGAATTTCGCAGGACGTTTAGAAAAACTTGCTTGATTTTATCCTTATCTACATTAATTTTATTTTTAAAAGTAGCCTGATAATGGACCTTTATATTTTTATTTTTAAAATCATTTTCCATTAACGTTAAAATATCTTCTATAATTTCATGTATACTCACTCTGGATTTAGAGACTTCTTTTGCATCTGGTTTAGCCATCATTACAAATTGCTGAACAAGATTTTTTATTCTTTCTAATTCACTGAAGATGATTCTAAAATATTCTTTTTGCTTGTCATTATCTGTTTTTAAATTCACCTTAAAGACTTCTAATAAACCTATGATTGAAGTAAGAGGATTTCTAATCTCATGAGCAAGTCCGGCACTTATCTTTCCTATTGCTGACAATTTCTCACTTAGCATAAGTTGCCTTTCTAATACGAGTCTTTCTGTAATATCTCTAAACTGGCCAAATACTCCAATTATTTGATTGGATTCATTATAAATTGGAAATGAGTCAAATAAATACGTTTTATTGGATATAGATATTTCAATATCTTCGTACTTTTTACTCCCTTTCAAAACATTTTCCATGTACCCGCCAATTACTGCGATTTCTGTAATAGGGCGATTGCATATTTCTTCTTTATTGCAAGATAATACTTTCTCAGCAAAAGGATTTATCTCAATTATTTTTCCGTCCTCATTGGTCATAATGACCCCGTTTCGACTGTTTTCCATCAGCACTTGATTTAAGATTAATAATTTCTTATTCTGCTGCTTTACTTTAACCTCTCGTTCTATAGAATCCACCGCAGACTGGAGTAATCCTGAATGGAACGAACTTGCATGATGAGCAGCCATCATCACCGAAATAGTCCCGCCTATTTTACCTAAAGAATTGAATGGTACAGAGAAACAAGCACTTTCATGTAAACAATGGAAGAAATGGTCTGATCCAATGAGTTGGACAGATTCCCCTAATTTTAGTGCCATTTCAATACTATTCGTTCCCGCCTCTTCTTCCTTTAACCTGATTCCGGTAGATAAACCTAACGATTCACTTTGGCACTTAATCATTTCATCTCCGTACAACTCAATAATGTATCCTTCATGATCAGTGATAACGATTAAAACAGCTGTCCCATCAAGTTCAGCTATTAACTTCGTCATAAATTTTCTCGCCACTGTAATGGTATCATCAAGAATCCTCTTCTTTTGTACCAACTCACTTTTTGACAATTTCCCTCCAGGAATCGGAAGTGTATAAGGATCCAATTTCCTATCGAGACATCTTTGATGCGAATTATATATATATGCATTTCTAGTTTCCATTTTTTTAAAGCCACCATTTACAATTTTTCGTAAGTTATTCAATCCAACCTATTAAGAGTACCATTATTTGTACATTTAGGTGTATGTGTTTATAAAAGTATAATAATAGAGATTCTATTATTTTTAATTGCAATTATCCCAATGGATAATCTATCAATGTCACTTACAACTCTACTCAAAATTTAGCGAGCACTATACCTTTAAATGGACCTATCTCATCATTAAAAGATGAATCTCAATTTAATTTAAACTCGCCTGAAGCAAAACAGCACTTCAAAAATTTATAGAAAAACTAGAAAACGAAGGAACCTAACAGGATTCCTTCGTTCTTTTTATTGACCGCCACTACTTATGATACGGTTCACCGTGACTTTCCTAAGTGCGATTTTTTATTTCGTATAAATTTGATTATGAATTAAGCTATTTCTTAAAACAGAAATAATTATAATTTTAAACCGATTGATTTCTATTTACATAGATATTTTTTATTACCTACTACTATCAATAGCATTTCAACAGAAGTGCGCTTTTTTTAATGGTCTTTTGCTAACTCTGCATCCATATCAATTCTGGAAATCCATTATCCTCTACTTGACTAAGATAGGGTTTTTCAGGCAAACATATTCTTGGTATGATGTTAAGGTTGTGTAATTACTATGTCACACATTTACATTCATCTAAGAAAGAGGTATTTATGCACTCCACAAAATTATCAAAGCAACATTGGTTGCTGATCTTAACACTTTCTTTATTAACATTTGTTCTCGGGACAAGTGAATTTGTTATTGTCGGAATCTTAACAGATATTTCTTCAAGTCTTAATATGACTAATGTAAAAACCGGCACACTCGTTTCTGCGTTTGCAATTACGTTTGCCATCGCTACACCACTGGTGATGTCAGTAACAAGTCATTTACCAAAGCGAAAATGGATGTTGTTTTTAATAGCATCTTTCATCATTCTAAATGCTTTGTGCGTAATTTCGACAAGCTATATCATGCTCCTTACACTACGGATTATGACAGCGATTGTAACAGGAGTTTTAATCTCTCTAGCCATGATTGTAGCAAGTGAAACCATACCGATTAAAAAACGCGGACTTGCTATTTCATTCGTTTTCGGTGGTTTCACACTTGCAAATGTCGTTGGAGTGCCAATTGGTATTGTTATCGCCGAAGAGTACGGCTGGAATGCCACTTTCATGTTAACCACTTTCCTAGGAGGATTGGCGTTTTTGGCATCCTTTTTTGTCTTACCTCATAGACTCAGCCAAGTACGCAGTTCGATACGTGATCAGTTTTCTTTATTGACCAAGCCTCGTATATTGATGGCTTTTTTCATTCCTGCACTCGGATTTGGCGCAACTTATGCAGTCTTTACATACCTTGTACCCATCTTGAAAGAAATGGGAGCACCAAATAAGTCAATTAGTATAATCTTATTTAGTTATGGGTTTATTTCGATTTTCAGCAACATCCTTGCTGGTAAAATTGCTAGCCAAAATGCAATCGGTCGCCTTCGGTTTGTTTTTCTCGTGCAAGCAGTTGTTCTTACAAGTTTATTTTGGACTACCAATCAATTTGTTTTAGGATTAATAAATATTGGATTAATGTCGTTAATGGCTATCCTTTTAACAACATCTACTCAGCTATATTTAATTGACCTTGCAGGAATTTATCAGCCAAAAGCAACAGGACTCGCCGCTTCACTAATGCCAGTGGCAAGCAACGTAGGTATCGCTTTTGGTTCTGCATTAGGTGGAATTGTGTACCATCAAGGAAATTTAATGAATGTAGCTTGGGTCGGTGGGATAATTGCCGTCTGTGCAAGTCTGCTAACTTTCTTTAGTCATCAATTAGACCAAAAACAAAATACATCAGAATAGAAATGATCAATTAACCAAAGTTAAATTAATTCTACATCGATCATTGCTACCGGTTTATATTTTTTGGCAGATAGAGATGAATTTTCAGAAACAGTTGCCAATTAAAGTGCTTACTTAGTTACAACCTATACTTTAGTAGAAAAACAGGCACAATCGCATGAAGCGAATGTGCCTGTTTCAAAAACCTTATGATACGGTTCACCTTAACTAATGTAAGTGCGGTAAAAAATACTTTAGCATATTATTACATTAATTAGGCGGACATTTTAGATAGACGCTTTTCTTTATATACTAAACCTTGCGCTAATAAAGCCGCGCCAATCATTTGCATGACTATTTTTACAATCACTTGACCAACTATAGCTGCAGGGACGGCTACCCAAGGTATAAAGCCTGCACCAATTGGACTTAATCCTACAACTACAAAAATAACCGAATCTAACAAGCCTCCTACAATTCCACTATAAAACACGCGCCACGCCATCGGTAATTTTAAACGTGTATAAATTTCTGTATCTGTCGTTTCTGCTACTAAAAATGACAAGGCTGAAGCTGCAACGATGACCAATGTATCTCCTAATAAATAGGACACCACTGCTGAAAATACTAACGCTAAGAAAATAAAGGCATATGTCTTTTTGCGGCCATATTTATTTTGAACTATGTCGCGGAAAATAAATGTCGCACCAATAAAGAATGAGCCCATCGGTACAATAAACATTCCAAATTCAAGTGGCATAAATCTCGCTGTTACGACATTTGCCGTAACAATTGATATTAAATAAAGTAAAACTCTACTCATAAAATCCTCCTATCTTAACGATTGTACATATGCTTCCATTCCTTGCAGACGAAGCTTACATGCCGGGCACTCCCCGCATCCATCCGCTATTATTCCGTTATAACATGTCAATGTTTTTTGACGTACAAAATCAAACGCACCTAGCTGATCCGCTAAAGCCCATGTCTCTGCTTTATTGATCCACATGAGTGGCGTATGTATAACAAATGATGTATCCATTGATAAATTTAATGTGACATTTAATGATTTTACAAAGGCATCGCGACAATCTGGATAGCCACTAAAATCGGTTTCACATACACCTGTCACAATATGCTTAGCGCCAATTTGGCTTGCTAAAATCCCTGCGAATGATAAAAAAACTAAATTACGGCCCGGTACAAATGTAGATGGGAGCTCGCCTTCCTCTCCTTCATTTATTTCGATATCGTCACGCGTTAAAGCATTCGGTGCTAACTGATTCAAGAGCGACATATTTAAAATATGATGTCGTACGTTCAACTCCTGTGCAATATGTTTAGCACATTCAATTTCTAGTGCATGTCGTTGTCCATAATCAAAAGTTACAACTTCTACCTCTTTAAAGTTTTTTAAAGCCCAAAACAAACACGTTGTACTATCTTGCCCGCCACTAAATACAACAACGGCTTTATCATGTTTCATTATCTTTCCCCTCTCTTTGCAAGCAAAATTTATTGATTGAAAAAATTACCGATTATCAATTTTTTCAGGATATAAATCATGATTCATTAAACGATAGTTTGCTATTTCTTCATATTTCGTACCTGGACGACCGTAGTTACACCATGGATCGATTGAAATACCTCCACGTGGCGTAAACTTTCCCCATACTTCAATATAGCGAGGATCTAAAAGTTTAATTAAATCATTCATAATAATATTTACACAATCTTCGTGGAAATCACCGTGGTTGCGGAAACTAAATAAATATAATTTTAACGACTTACTTTCCACAATTTTTTTATCTGGAATATATGAAATATACATTGTTGCAAAATCCGGTTGCTGCGTAATCGGACAAAGACTTGTAAACTCTGGGCAATTAAATTTCACAAAATAATCACGGCCTACATGTAAATTGTCAACAGACTCTAATACTTCTGGTGCATATGCAAATGTGTAACTCACGTTTTGATTCCCTAATAATGTTAAATCTTCTAATCCTTCTGTTTGGTGACGACCAGACATAAAAAAACCTCCTTAAGCTAATACCGTAGTATTCCAAGGAGGGCTAACTGTAACAACTATAAACAAACTATTAGAGGCATAAAAAAAAGCCACATCCGATATGGACATGGCGTAATATACATGTATCCATAGTTTTTTATAGAGGGTATCAGCTATGAACCTCTCCTGACAACTCAGGTATTTCATTATTTTTCATTTTATAATACATATTGGTATATGTAAATCAATATTTTAAAAATTTTGCTTTTCTTAAACAGTTAGAATTCACTTCATACTATATTCAAGCACACTTAACATTTTACCATAATTTTACAGCCCCGAATTACACCCCTCTTTTATTTCCCCAGATGAGGGTATGCAGCTGTGGCAGTACTTTAACATCGTTTAATTGTTCATCCATCATCACTTGATCAATGAGCATTTCATACTTTGCCAATAGATAGTTTGCTAATTGGCCAGTGTCTAAAGAGGTAATGTCATCATTTCCGACTTGTAAATAAAGTGGAGTGTCTGGGTATCGTCGATGTACTTCTTTGGCATACTCATAATCCTCTTGATTAAACACTACGATTTTTAGCGACATTTGCTGATTACCATTTCGAATTTTCAACTTCTCTAAAATATGAGACAGCATCAAAAAATCTGTGGTCATACCTGAGCTAGGTGGTTTTGGCGAAATTGTCAATTCATCGATATCGTATAGCCAATCCTGCCACTTACTTCCTTGCGTCTCTACCCCAATTTTTATATTATTTTTTTTCAAAATGGCAATCAGTGCACCTAAGTTGTAAAGAAGTGCTGGATTTCCTCCTGAAATTGTGACAAACGAAAACCTATTTCCACCAAGACGTTTTAACTCCATCCAAATATCCTCCGCCGTCATTTGCACGATTAAATGCTTGCCGCTTCCATCCCATGTAAATGACGAATCGCACCAAGAACAGGCATAATCACATCCAGCTGTGCGTACAAACATCGTCTTCTGACCTATTACCATACCCTCGCCTTGAATTGTAGGACCGAAAATTTCGATTACAGGGACTTTACTCAACTTCCATCCATTCCCTTCTTGCTTCAGCATAGCTCGTAGGCGTTTCATATAGCTTAATAAACTCTACACGTGCACCATCATAACGTTGCTCCTTTTGCAAAGCTTCATGTAACTTTTCATAAATCCAAACAACAATATTTTCAGCTGTTGTATTCATCGGTGGTAGCGTTTCATTGATATAATGATGGTCCAAATATGTTTCGATTTGCTTCCACATTTCCTTAATATCCCCAAAGTCAATCATCAATCCTCGATCGTCCGTATAACCGCTTAAGCCTAAAATCACACGATACGTATGTCCATGTAGATTTTTACACTTTCCCTCATAGTTATGTAAATGATGCGCGGCGTCAAACGTAAACTCTTTACTCACAAGCACACGTTTTGCATGATACTTTAATTGACTTCTTTTAATATCTACATCCATTTTTTGTAGCTTATCGACAATTCTAAAATCTGGCATACGTTAAAATCTCCTCCAGCATATAAATATAAAAACTCCCTCGTAAAATGTTTCCGACACTTTCCAAGAGAGGTTGCTACGAATCGTTCTATTAAAACATATGATTAAAACATAAAAAGCCATGTCCTATATGGACATGGCGAATTGTCATGTTTCCATAGTTTTTTATAGAGGGTATTAGCTATGAACCTCTCCCGTTTTACTTCGGGCGTTATTGTATAAGATTATAATATATAAGTTTCCAGAAGATTTCAAATGTAATTCCAATAAAACCGCACTTACTTATGATAAGGTTCACCCTTAATTATTCTAAAACTGCGGTAAATCTGTTCTACTAGCACAAGTTTCATCAACTGGTGAGGCAGCGTCATTTTTCCGAAGCATAGTTTTTCATCCGCGCGCTTAAGTACATCCGTATGCAACCCTAATGACCCGCCTATAACAAACGCAACTTTGCTTTTCCCGTAAGTCATCAGCGCCTCTAAATCTGCCGCCATTTCTTCGCTCGTTTTCATTTTACCGTCGAGTGCCAAAGCGATGACATATGTACCATCATTAATTTTCGCAAGGATACGGTCACCTTCTTTTCGTTTGACGATTTCCATATCGGCATCGCTTAACTGTTCAGGTGCTTTTTCATCCGGGACTTCTACTAAATCGATTTTTGCATAGCCGCCTAATCGCTTCACATATTCCTCGATGCCCATTTTTAAATACTTTTCTTTTAATTTACCAACCGAGATGATAGTAATATTCACAACTTATCCACCTTTACGTTCCATTTACAAACAAGTTATCCACAAAAGTTATGCACATATCCACAAATAAAAACTATATATTGTGTAAAGTTATTTACTTGATACAACATATGTTGCTGACTGTTCACAGTAAGAACAAGTTGTTGATAACTTTTCCTCTTCCGATAAAAAATCCATCATAGGGAATTGTTCCGTTTCTGCCACGTGCATATCTAACGCATGATCTATATGGGTTTCACAGCTGTATGTCTTCATTTTTAAACCTTCTTTCTTTTCTGAAATTTCCACAAACTTATTCACAATTTTTGAAATGTTATCCACAACCCATTGTAACAGACAAAAAACGAGTAGAAAAGACAAGCCTTTTTCTTCTCTACCCGTTGTGTACAATTTCACTCTTTAATTAAGTTATCCACATTTACAATTGTGCATTTTCCACTAACTCTAAATTAGCTTCTACTATTTTACCGTTACGATATACTTTAATTTTTAGTGTATCGCCAATGGATTTTTCATTATATAGATGTTTGCGAAGCTCAATTGCATTTTCAATTTTTTCGCCATCCATCTCCACAATGACATCGTACTGTTGCAAACCAGCTTTATCAGCAGCTGAACCTCGTACAACTTGAGAAATGACAACGCCATTTGTTACTTCTTCAGGCAATTTTAATGTTTGCTGTTGATAATAAGCCGGTACTTCCGTTAAATCGACTAAGGAAATTCCCATTGTTGGGCGTTGTACTTCACCATGCTTTTCGAGTTGTTCAATAATTGGAATTGCTGAATTGATCGGAATTGCAAATCCTAAGCCCTCAACTGAAGACTGGGCAATTTTCATCGAATTTATACCGATTAATTCTCCTGCAATATTCACTAAAGCGCCACCAGAGTTCCCTGAATTGATCGCTGCATCAGTCTGTAATACTTCTGTTGACCAGTCTTCCGCACCATCTTCATTTAAATCGACTGGTACAGACCGATCTTTCCCTGAAATTACACCTGTTGTTACCGAACCATAAAAATCTAATCCTAATGGATTTCCGATGGCAATTACCGTTTCACCTTGTTTTAATACATCCGAATCTCCGAAGTTAGCTACTGTTTCAATTCCTTCACTTGGTATTGAAAGTATTGCTAAGTCTGTCCAAATATCAGAACCAATAAGCTCTGCTTTTACTTTCTCACCATCGTCTAAAGTTACTTCAATTTGTTCTGCACCATCCACAACATGGTGATTTGTAACGATAAAGGCAAAGTTCCCTTCTTTTTTATATACAACGCCTGAACCGCTACCTACCGCTTGAGCTTCTCCCGTACTTTGGTTCCAGAAGTTCGGTGCTACATTTTGAATATTTGTAATCCCAACAACGGCACTCGATACTTTTTCGACCGCATTTGTTACATCTGTTGTCACCTCTGTTGCAGTTTGACTAATTGTTGAGTTGGGGGAGTCATTTGTAACCGAGTTCACTTCATTACCACCTGGTAACTGGTTTGCCAATGAGGGAAGCAGGAGCCATAATAATAAAGCACCAACGACAACACCGCTCAAGCCAGATAAAAAGTACCCGCCTTTACTGCCGCCTTTTTTTTCTTTTCTATTCTGCCGCTGTTTTTTTTCTTCTTCTTCTCTTTTTAAACGAGCCTCAAGCTCTGCAATACGATCATTTTGGGTTTCTTTCTTATCGTCTTCAGGATAGTATCCCATATCGCTCATCCTTCCTTATTTCTTCTTACTGATAGCATACACACTTAACATTAAAATTAGATGAAAATCTCATAAAACCTAATTAAAAATTGTCAATAAAATTAAAAAGGTATGCTAAAAGTAGAAACTTTTAACACACCTATCTTTTACCCATATTTACTTCAATTATGCCTTGCTGAAATTAAACTGTCACAAGCCTTGTCGGCTCATTTGCATCGGTATCATGCAGATGCAGATATTCCCCTGCCATAATGCCGCAAGACTGCAATGTCTGTTCTACGCTCATCCGCGCCAGATCTTTCATATTGTTGTCTTTACTTAAATGCGCCAAATAAATTTGTGTCGGTTTTTCAGCTACAACATCTGCCATTGCCACTGCAGCATCTTCGTTCGAAACATGTCCTACATCGGATAATATACGGCGTTTAATACTCCAAGGGTATTTGCCCATTTGAAGCATACTCACATCATGATTACTTTCAAATACATAGGCATCTGCCGCTGAGATATATCCTTTCATCCGGTCGCTGACATAGCCTGTATCTGTAATGACAACAAGCTTTCGTCCGTTTTCATAGAATGTATAGAACATCGGTTCAGCAGCATCGTGAGACACGGCAAATGATTGAATATCCAGTCCTCCAAATGTTTTTACTGTTTCCATATCAAAATCGAAACATAAATCTGTCGGAATTGTTCCTACGAGCCCATCCATTGCTGTCCATGTTTTTGCATTTGCAAATACAGGAATATTATATTTACGTGCAATGACACCGAGCCCTTTAATATGATCACTATGCTCATGTGTTACTAAAATACCTGATAAATTTTTCATATCACGATCTATATTAGCAAACAGTTGCTCCATTTTCTTTCCGCTTAAGCCTGCATCAATCAAAAATGAATGTTCATCATTTTCTACGTAGACTGCGTTTCCTGTACTGCCACTTGCTAAAACGCTAAATCGCATTGTTAAAACTCCCTACTATTCCAAATCCTCTGTCTGCTCGACAATTTCGGATAAATCATTTTGGATCTCTACAATTCGTCCCTGTACCGCATTCACAAAATGTATTTCTTCCTTGTCATCAGCCAGCTTCACCCGTACTTCCCATGTCGGTGCAAATACTTGTGTTTGCGTTAATTGAACAATTGTAGAGTAGCCTAGATTCATTTCCGTAATCTGAGAATCTGGTTTTAATAAATTCTTTCCATATAAAATCTGCAATACTTGTCTTGCAGTTAATAGATTCTGTTCTTTATCTAATTTTTTATGCTCTTCCAGCATTGTTTGCTCATAGGAAACAATGCGGTTGTTATCATCCCAATAAAGTTTTACATAACCACGCACATTATAATACAATGTTACATCGTTTACCTTCTGGAAAAATGTCGCTTCTTTTTTCTCTTCATCAATATTCCAAAGCACATAGGAATCACCTTCATATACATTGTTGTGGACAAAATCAGTATATGAATCTCGGGTATCGCTTTTCTGAAGTTTCACAGGCTTGTCCATCGTCACAACCAGCTTATTGTTATTTTCAATCGTTGCACTTTGATTCGGAAAGTATGGCACTTCAGATGGAGAGAAATTTTTAATTTGTCCGGAATAATATGCCGCACTTTCCTTATTGTTCGGAAGGGCAATATACGTTATATTATCTTCCTTCAAACGGGCTTCGATTTCCACCGTTTCCCCTAAAACTTCTATTTTCTCTCCTTCTTTATAGCTCTCTAAATACTGCGTATATAAAAAGATATTCAATACTAGAAAAACCCATATAAAAATAGTTTTCGTTCTACTCCAATCCAAATTCATCACCCCCTATTTCCTGGGGTGAAAGGCGTGTCCATTCATTGTTTGTAACGGCAAACCAACGTGGCTCCAATACGATTATATCCGTATCTTCCTCAGATTTTTCCTGCGTTAACTCGTACCCAACAACGATTTCCTCTGTTTCTTTAAATAAGTTATTATCATTTTTACGCAGTGATTCAATTATTTGTTCTCCTGATTCGAGCTCTCTCGGTACTCTTTGGAAAACTGACCCTATTGAATAATAAGGACGGCGGTAACGGAAAATACGGTTTTCCCCCCATGTAGTTACTAGACGCGTTATCGTAACATCACTGTATACAGGAAGCCCCTGTACAAATAGCTGATACTCTGTACTATGCCTTCCAATGTTCATAGAGGACAAGCGGTAATCCATTGAAAACCCACCATGATCATTTATATAATTAAAGCTATCTATTAATAATCTTGCGGGAGGAATCGGTGCAATACTTTCTGCAGTCGGGTATACATAATTTATAATACGATTTTGGCTATCAACTGTCATTAACGATGTCCCATCAGTAAAGCGTTCGGATTGAGAACTTTCAATATTCCGTTGTACGATTTTTAAATCGGTGAACAGAATCTTTTTAAATAGATCAGGTTTAATCTCTTCAGCTAAATATCTGTACCTTGCTGACTGTATAGGATCTTTGGCTACATATAAAGAACGTAAAGCATCCCGTTCAACTTCAACATATTGGCTATAATCATTTGCCGGTTCAATTACCTTCTCCATGAAATAATCCTTATCCGGTACGCTTGCATACGCTCTATAATATAAACGTTTTTCTGTGTTTAGGAAGAGCAACTGTATCTGATCGCTATTTTCAACATTTGACCAGTCTATAATAAGACGTGTAAAGCTTGCATCCGGTATTTCATTTTCATTATATGACAATAGATTAGAGAAAACGCGCAAAGGAATTTCTTCATTATAAAACATTGTTATACGATTATTCGTACGCACCATTTCATTCATTTTACTGTCTGAAAGGTCATTTTTAATTAATTCCATCTCGTAAACTTGCCATGAACGTAAGTGTTTATATAAACCTTTTAAAGGTGTTGAAGAGACTGTCCCGTAAAATTGGTCATTTTGGCGATACAACAATCTGTACGGTTTTATTACTTCCTGTAAATCCTTAGGTTTGCCGACAAGTACTTCCTCAATCTGGGTCTCCTTTATCGTTTCATATTCCGGTTTGTAATTCCAAATAAGAAGTGTGAACACAATGCTGAGTAAAACGAGGAATGCTAATAAAAGAGATTTTATCTGTTCAACATATTTCATTCCCAATCCCCCGCTTCATCCAATTCATATGGCAATGTGAAGAATATCGTAGTACCCTGGCCTTCCTCACTTTCTGCCCAAATTTTCCCGCCGTGTGCTTCAATCATTTCACGAGCAATTGCAAGACCTAAACCTGTTCCACCCATCGACCTTGCTCTTGCTCGGTCTACACGATAAAAACGATCGAAAATACGTGTCACATTTTCTTTCGGAATTCCCATGCCATCATCTGAAATCATGACACGCAGCATATTATCATGCACGGTAAAACCAAAACGAATATTGCCGCCATCCGGAGAATATTTCAATGCATTTGAAATAATATTATCGATTACTTGCGTAAGCTTATCGGTATCAATATCAACAAAATAACTTTTTTCCGGAAGCAATCGGATAAACTCTACATTTCGTGACTTCGACATTTCAAATCGATCAATAATTCGAGTGAAAAACTTATTAAATTCAACAAACTCCAAGTTCAGTTCATACTCCTGGCTGTCCATTTTTGATAATTGCAGCAAATCATTAACAAGGCGGATCATACGCTCTGTTTCAGTTTGCGTGACGTTTAAAAATGTCGGCGCTATATTTTCATCTTTCCATGCACCTTCTGCAAGTGCTTCTAAATAGCTGCGCATCGTCGTTAACGGCGTACGCAATTCATGTGAAACATTCGCAACAAATTCACGACGTTCCATATCAATTTTTTCCTGTTCGGTAATATCATGCAATACAGTAATCAGACCATTTACAAAACCTGTTTCCTTTTGAATTACAGAAAAGTTTGCTCGTAACATATATGGTGCATCATTCATACTAAAATCAAGATTCACAGGATCTTTCATATGAATCAAGTCTTCAAAACTATATTCCTGGTCTAAACGCAATACCGATGCAATCGGGCGGTTTAAAGTTGTTTCACGTGAATCATGAAGCAATTCCAATGCCGGATCATTAATTAAAATAATTTTCCCTTTACGGTCTGTTGCTATTACACCATCTGTCATATTACTAAGTACACTTGCCAGTTTTCGGCGTTCAGCCTCTGTTGTAGATTGTGCTTCCTGCAGACGATTGGTTAAATGATTGAAGGCAATAGCTAACTGACCGATTTCATCTGTTCCGTATACACGGACTTTCCTTGCATAATTCCCTTTTGACATTGCCTGCGCCTGTTTACGCATATCGGAAATAGGGCGAGTAATAGTTCGCGCAACTAAAATTCCTAATATAATCGTAATAGCAAGTGAAACTGCAATACCTGCTGCAAAAATACGATTAATTTCATTTAATTGCTCATATACCTTTTCAATATTCGATTGAACGTAAATGACACCCTTCAATTCTCCTTTAGGCTCTACATTATCCATAATAGGGACCGCCAGTATCCACATGCGCTCTCCTGTATCCCGATCCATTGAAATCTTTTCCAACAGTGTTTCGGAAGACGCCGCCTGTTGTATAATTTCTTCATTTATCCGCTGACCAACAATTGCCTGGTCATTATCGGAAGTAGCCAATATACGGTATTGAGGGTCCACTACATTGATTTTGTTAATATCTTCTGTAGAAAACCCCTGCAAAATGGACTTTAAACTATCCTCTATCGTAGGAGGCGTATTTTCATCCCGCACTTTTAACATTTCTTCACGTACACTATAATGCACAAGCTCTATTCTTTGGCGAATCGAATCTTGGAAATTCGTTTTTAAATTCGTCTCCAGCTGCTTTGAGAAATAAATGCCTATAATTTGAAGAGCAATAATAATTAATAGGACATAGATCAATACAAGCTTTACATGGATGGACTTAAAAAAGCTCACTTTTTGCATGTATTTTACTCCTGTTCAGGGTTTCGTAAGTAATAGCCTACTCCTCGTCTCGTAACAATCCATAAAGGGTGACTTGGATTATCTTCAATTTTTTCACGTAAACGGCGGATTGTTACATCCACTGTTCGTACATCACCGAAATAATCATAACCCCATACTGTTTGCAGCAAATGCTCACGCGTCATTACTTGACCAATATGTTTTGCTAAATAATGCAGTAATTCAAATTCGCGGTGTGTTAATTCAATTGACTCGTCACGCTTTAATACTAAATAGGCATCTGGCTGAATCGTTAAAGAGCCTACTACAATATCATTCGTTTCCGCCTGTGCCTCTTCTATTTGAGCAGGCACATTTAATCTGCGCATATTCGCTTTTACACGGGCGATTAATTCACGTGTACTGAACGGCTTTGTTACATAATCGTCAGCACCCATTTCCAGTCCTAGCACTTTATCGATTTCCGACCCTTTTGCCGTTAGCATAATAATTGGGAAATCATATTTTTTACGCACTTCACGACATACTTCCATGCCGTCACGTTTAGGTAGCATAATATCCAGCAACATTAAATCCGGCTGTTCCTCTTCTACTCTTTGAAGCGCTTCGTCCCCATCGTATGCACAAATGACGCGATAACCTTCTTTTATTAAATTAAACTGCAGAATGTCTGCAATCGGTTTTTCATCGTCTACAACTAATATCGTTTTATCCATCATCTAATTCCTCTTTTCTCATAAATTCTCTATATAATTATGAAAGGTTATCTTTTATTTTTACTATAACTACTCTATCATGCTTTGCAATTTGGTGCATTATACAGCTATATTGCTATGATTATTTTCCGGGAAATATTCCACCCATATAAGAATAGTTTTTGAACTTTACCCATTAAATTAACTAATGACCATATTATAGAAAAAGCAGCCCAAAACTCCGCTTGGACTGCTAAAATTTAATTTAAATATGATAACGGGTTTACTTCTGTACCGTTCTTATGAATTTCGAAATGTAAATGTGTACCTGTTGAACGTCCTGTTGAACCCATTTGCCCTAAAGCGGAACCTTGTTCAACTACTTGTCCAACTTCTACGTCAATACGAGATAAATGAGCATATAACGATTCAAAACCGTTTTTATGGTTAACCACGACATAATTTCCGTATGTTGAATGCTTACCTGCAGTTTTAACAACACCGTTATCCGATGCTTTTATCGTATAGTTTGATGGTCGGGCAATATCAATTCCGTAGTGGTAACGTCCCCAACGCTCTCCCATATTACTTGATATATAGCCACCAACTGCAGGCCAAGCAAAGTTACCTGTACCAACTGAAGGGATTACTTTAGTTCCGACAACAACAACACGTTCTTCAGGCTCGGCTACTACATTTGCCTCTGATTGTATTCTTTCCGTTCGGACACCATTCTCTTCAGTAATTAAGTAGGAAACTTCCTTTTTGCCCTTTTCGCCTTCCTGCTTAACTACTTTTTTGCCTTTAAGCATCGTTTCATCTTCTTTAACGATTTTCGCAAAGTCGATTCCCTCTACTTTTTTCTTTTCATAAACTGCCTTTACAGTAACAAACGGTTTTTGTACAGTTACGTTAACTTGTTCGCCTATACTCAGGACAGTGTCTGCTTTAAGTGTAGGATTGATTTTTAATAATTCAGCAGTTGTTAAATTGTGGTCTTTTGCAATCGAACCTAACACATCTCCTGCTTTTACCGTATATACTTTTTGCTCTAATGCACCTGTTTGTAAAAGCTGTACCGCTTGTTTGGCTGAAACAATCTCCTCTGGCTCGGCTAACACTTCATCTCCTGTAATCGGAGCTGATAATGTAAGATCAACCAGGCGTGTTTCATCATCCTTCAATTCGGGTAGAGAATCTTTAGTAGCATTGTTTTGCAATTCTTTTAAATCTTTTTGTGACACAAACTGAAGCTTTAATCCGTCAATTACAGCTTCGAACTCTTCTCTATCCTTCACTGATGCAACGTCTGTTTCCCCTACTTTTAGGGAGTAGGCTTTTGCCTGAACAGTTATTGCTTCCTGAAGGTTTTTTAATGTCTGCTCTTCATTAGCTTCGACTGTAAATACTTGCTCTGGGATGATTGAAATATCTGCGCCAGCGTCAATTGTTAAATCTTCATATTGTTCGATTGCCTCTTGCTCTTTTTGGTCGACAATCTCATTTACTGTTGCTTCATCTGCAACAGAACCTACGTATGTATCAGCTACATAAACGTGGAAAACTTTAGCGAATTTTTCTTTATCTGTTTCATTCGCGAAACCTATATTGAATGTCACTGTAGAAACAAGTAATGCAAATAATGTTGCCATTTTAAGTTTTCTATTATGACGATTCATTAGACTTAGATTATGTTTTTTTAAGTCTAACTTGTTTCCTTTTGAACTCATGATAAAGCTCCTTTCGACTACCTATCTATTCTATAAAAATGTTTGTATTTTCTTTTAATAGCCCGTAATGGTCAAAAAACACACTTCGCTAATGTATCATATTTCACATTTCAAATGAACCGCTCCAGTCTTTTTGTAATGTAAATGTATTATTATCTAAAAATTTGTTACATTTTAATTAGTTAAAATAGTATATTCACCCACTTAGTATCCTCTTTTTCATTTTATTAGAAATAATAAAAAAGCGTATTAAAGTCTGTTAGACATTTAATACACTTTTATATTCAAACCGGTTATTTCCAGATTTCATTTACGATATTCGTTTGCTCACGTGAAGGGCCTACTGAGAATGTCATTAATGAAATACCTGTAAGCTCTACAATGCGGTGTATATAATTTTTCGCGTTATCAGGCAGCTCATCAAATGTCCGAACGTTTGTCACATCTTCTGACCAACCTGGCAGTTCTTCATAAACAGGTTTGCACTGTTTAATGATTTCCAGGTTCGCCGGGTATTCTGTAATTTGTTCTCCGTTATATTCATACGCTGTACAAATTTTAACCGTTTCAAGACCTGATAATACATCAATAGAATTTAATGCTAAATCCGTTATTCCCGAAACTCGGCGTGAATGGCGAACAACGACCGAGTCAAACCAACCAACACGACGTGGGCGGCCCGTTGTTGTACCATATTCACGGCCTACTTCCCGAATTTGCTGACCAATTTCATCATGAAGTTCAGAAGGAAATGGACCATCTCCAACACGAGATGTATATGCCTTACAAACGCCAACGACGCGTTCTACTGCTGTTGGACCAACTCCTGATCCAATTGCTATCCCGCCTGCCACTGGATTTGAAGAAGTTACATATGGATAAGTACCTTGATCTACATCAAGCATAATCCCTTGTGCCCCTTCAAACAGCACTTTACCGCCTTCTTCAATAACATCATTCAGCACTTTCGATGTATCCGTTACATATTGGGCAATTTCCTGACCATAAGCAAAGTATTCCTCGAAGATATCATCAAATTGTAATCCTTCTACTTCATAAAACTTTGTAAATAAGCGATTTTTTAATGTTAAATTTGCGCGTAATTTCTTTTCAAATGTTTCTTTATCTAATAGGTCTGCTACACGAATCCCGATCCGGGCAACTTTATCTTGGTAGCATGGACCAATTCCTTTTGCTGTTGTGCCTATTTTTTCATCACCACGTGCCTGTTCCTCTGCAATATCCTGATAAATGTGATACGGCAAAATTACGTGTGCACGATTGGAAATTCTTAAATTCGATGTATCAATTCCTCTAGCTTGCAGTCCTTTTAATTCCGTTACAATTGATTTCGGATTAAGAACAACACCATTTCCTATAACCGAAAGTTTATCCGGATAAAAAATTCCTGAAGGGATTAAATGCAATTTATATGTTTCTCCACCAATTTTTATTGTGTGACCTGCGTTATCCCCACCAGCATAACGTGCGATTGCATCTGCTCTTTTTGAAAGGAAATCGGTAATTTTGCCTTTTCCTTCATCTCCCCATTGCGTACCTACTACAACTACAGCTGTCATCTATGTGCACCTCCGACGAATGATTCACCTAATGAAAATTACGTATTAAGTATTTCATTCTTTTTCATAAGAATTTACCTTTTAATTCCTTAATGATGAAACATGAACATTTTAACAATTATAAATCCTAAATGTCAACAAAAAACACGAACGTACACATTAAATCAATGTGAAACGTTCGTGTTTAACGATTATTCCTCTCGTGGAGGTGGGGTAAATTCTAAATTTAAGAACTTATTGTACTCTTTACGGAATGCCAAGCTTACCGTGCCTGTTGGACCGTTACGTTGTTTTGCAATAATGATTTCGATAATATCCTTACTTTCCGATTCTTTATCGTAGTAATCATCACGGTATAAGAAGGCTACGATATCGGCATCTTGCTCAATCGAACCAGATTCACGCAAGTCACTCATCATCGGTCTTTTATCCTGACGTTGCTCTACACCACGCGACAGCTGTGAGAGGGCAATTATAGGTACCTTTAGTTCACGCGCTAAACCTTTTAATGAACGGGAAATTTCCGATACTTCCTGCTGACGGTTTTCCCCTGGTTTACCGCTACCTAAAATAAGCTGCAAGTAATCGATCATAATCATTCCTAAACCGTTTTCCTTAGCTAATCGTCGGCATTTGGCACGTATATCTGTCATGCGTACACCCGGAGAGTCATCGATGTAAATACCGGAATTTGATAAACTTCCCATAGCCATCGTCAGCTTGCTCCAGTCCTCTGTTTCTAAAGCGCCTGTACGCAACCGTTGTGCATCGATATTTCCTTCTGCACATAACATACGCATGACAAGCTGGTCTGCTCCCATTTCAAGAGAGAAAATCGCTACATTTTCACGGGCCTTTACAGCAACACTTTGGGCTACGTTTAAGGCAAAGGCTGTTTTACCAACCGATGGACGGGCTGCCACAATAATTAAATCGTTGCGTTGGAAACCGGCCGTCATCTTGTCCAAATCACGGAAACCGGTAGGAATACCTGTCACATCCCCCTCACGTGACTGGAGCTGTTCAATATTATCAAATGTTTGAACGAGTACATCTTTTACGTGCTTAAAATCGCCCGCATTTTTGCGGTTCGAAACTTCAAGCATTTTCTTTTCAGCTTCTGCTAAAAGAATTTCTACCTCATCTTCGCGCGTATATCCATCATCTGCAATTTTAGATGCAACGCGAATAAGGCGACGTAAAATCGCCTTTTCCTCTACTATCTTTGCGTAATGTGCAATATTGGCAGCCGTCGGAACAGCATTTGCCAGTTCCGTAATATAGCTTAATCCGCCGATATCCTCGAGCTCTTTTTTGGCTGATAATTCTTCCGTTACAGTGACAAGATCAATTGCTTTTCCCTGATCGCTCAAGTTCAGCATCGTTTGGAAAATCTTTTGATGGGCAATATGATAAAAATCATCTGCTATAACAATTTCGGATGCTGTTATTAGAGCTTGTGGTTCAAGGAAAACGGCTCCAATGACCGATTGTTCCGCTTCACTATTATGTGGAGGAACACGGTCCATCATGGATTCGTTCATTGTTGTCGCTCCTTACTCTTCAATTACATGTACCTTTAAAGTAGCCTTTACATCTTGATGTAACTTCACTGGTACATTGGCAAAACCTAATGAACGAAGTCCTTCATTACAATCCATTTTACGTTTGTCTACTTTAAAACCATGTTTCTTTTGTAGTGCATCTGCAATTTGCTTCGTAGATACCGAACCAAATAGGCGACCACCTTCACCTGATTTCGCTTTTACTTCTACTGTAATTGCTTCTAATTGCTCTTTTAAATCTTTCGCTGCCTGCAACTCTGCTGCCGCATTTTTTTCTTCTAATCGCTTTTGACCTTGCAGTTCGCTAATTGCCTGGTTATTAGCTTCTTTTGCATAACCGTTTTTAATTAAAAAGTTACGTGCATAACCTTCTGCTACTTCTTTAATTTCACCTTTTTTGCCTTTACCTTTTACGTCTTTTAAAAATACTACTTTCATGATTCTTTACTCCCTTCAATTACTTCATTAATTGCTTCATATAAATACTTTTTCACTTCGTCAATGGATTGTGCTTCCATTTGGGTAGCAGCATTTGTTAAATGACCTCCACCGCCAAGCCTTTCCATGACAAGCTGGACATTTACTTCTCCTAATGAACGTGCACTAATACCGATTAATCCATCATTGCGATGAGCAATGACAAACGAGGCACCGACATCTTTCATTGTAAGTAAAATATCTGCCGTTTGTGCGATTAGTACGGAATCGTATATTTTTGAATCTTCACCATTTGCAATCGCAATTCCTGCAAACGGAAATTCAACAGTTTGAATAATTTTTGAACGGGCGACATATGTTTCTACATCTTCTTTTAACAGACGTTGAATCAGCACGGTATCAGCACCAAATGTTCGTAAATACGAAGCGGCTTCAAATGTACGCGCACCTGTTCTTAATGTAAAGCTTTTTGTATCGACTATAATACCAGACAATAATGCTGTTGCTTCAAGCGGCAATAACTTTTCATTTTGAGGCTGGTATTCCAGCAGCTCCGTAACGAGTTCTGCTGTAGATGATGCATATGGCTCCATATATACTAACGTCGGATTATTGATGAATTCTTCCCCGCGACGGTGATGGTCGATAACAACAACCTTATCTGTTCTACTTAATATTCGGCTATCAATTACCATGCTCGGCTTATGTGTATCGACAATGACTACAAGTGATTTTGGAGTTATTTTAGATAAAGCTTCGTCCGGTGTAATAAAGCGATCGTAAAAATCGGTTTTTTGCTCCAACTCGGTCATCAACCGGTCTACACTTCCTCGAACTTCATCAAAATTGACTACGACAAAGCCTTCAATCCCGTTCATCGCAACCATTTTGCGTACACCGACAGAGGCTCCTATCGAGTCCATATCCGGGCTTTTATGACCCATCACGAAAACACGGTCACTATCTTGTATTAAATCACTTAGCGCATGTGATATTACACGTGCACGTACTCTCGTGCGCTTTTCAACAGGGTTTGTTTTGCCCCCATAAAAGCGAATCTTACCATTGGACTGCTTAATGGCAACTTGGTCACCACCACGACCTAGAACTAGATCAAGTCCCGATTGTGCTAATTGCCCAAGCTCTACAAGTGATTGAGAACCTGCTCCAATTCCGATACTTAATGTTAATGATAAATTTTTCTGCATCAACGTTCGTTCCCGGATGACGTCTAAAATTGAAAATCGCTTCTGCTCAAGCTCCGATAAAATCGATTCATTTAACACAGCCATGTAACGGTCCGATGCAATTCTTTTAACAAAAATATCATAATGTGCTGCCCATTCATTAATAATCGATGTCATCATCGTATTGGTCACGCTTCGTGCCTGGTCATCCATGCCCGAAGTAAGCTCATCATAATTATCGATAAATAAAATTGCAAGTACTGTACGGTCCGCCATATATTGCTTTTCAATCTGTACTTGTTTTGTAATATCAAAGAAGTAAAAAAGTTTTTCTTCTTCTTTGTAATAAATATGATATTTGCGATCATTAATAGCAATGACCGTTTCATTTTTTTGTTCCTGATTTACAAGTATAGGCAGCTCTTCTGATATCATTTCCAGTTCATATCCGACTAGCGATTCTTGCTGTAGGACGCGAAGCATAAACGGATTCGCCCATTCCACCGTCATTTCATCATTCATTAAAAGGATTCCGAATGGCATTTCCAGAAATGCCTCTTTTCCAACATCCTCCATCCGGTAAGAAAGTGTTTGAATATGCTTTTCAGTTTCTACATATGTTAATAATTCAACTTTTACCGTGTAGTAAGCTGCTACTGCATAAATAGCTATAAAGGCTATTCCCACCCATACATTCCACATCATAATAAGGATAGCTGCTACTGCACCAAGTAAAAATAATACTAATAGTGGATATCGAATTGGTCTTTTACGAAAAATCCCCATTCCCATCAGCTCCTCATTTCTGACTCTTTTCTTGAATGTAATTACGTGCATTAAAGCCTAAATCAACAATACCTACTAAAATGACAAATGAATAGAGAGGTATTGCCAAAATTGTACTTAAAACTTTTATAAACTTCGGATAACCAAAAGCATCAATGACAAAATGAATAAATGAGATACCTTGTATTGTTAATAATACCCATAATACCATCGAAATATTTAGGATGATAATAGCCAATGACGAATCCGCCTCTGGACGAACGAATAAATTCACAGATAAAACGATTAAATAATACCATAATACCGATCGGGGTAAACGTAATTCACTAAACTTCGCAAATTTTGGAACGTCTACTTTTAAACGCTTTAAAATCGGTAAATTAACGGTAATAATAATAAATGCCATAAATAACATGGCAAATGTAATGGAAGCCGGAATTGTCATTTCCAACGTATCTAACATAGTATTCGCCAGTTCCATTGTTTCTTTGGGCACAGGTTGTCCAGTCAGATTTTCGGTCATTTTAATTGACTCCATATAGCTCGTCTTCATGAGCGCAATAGAATCTCGAATAAAATCTACTTCAAACAAACGCAATGAAATTAAATACTGAATTGCAAATGTGAACAGCAGGACGATACTTGTTGAGATAAACATAAATACTTTACTTTTTTTATGATAAATAGCATCCCCTATCGCTACACCTGCTGCTGCAAAGATTAATGAAGCGGGTAGTAAAAGCAGTCCACCTATAAAAAAGGTAATAAATACAGCAATCACTGCGACTAAAAGCGATGACTTTCGATTATAGTTTGCGCTATACCAAATCATCGGTAATGGAGCAATAATCGCCGCGATAATATTCGCCAATGGAATATAAAATACGATTGCCATCAGCACAGTGAACAGCGCAATCATCATCGCACCATGTGCCAGCTTTCTTGTTTGATTATTTTGCATGGAGAACCTTCCTTATCTGTTGTTCGTAAGACTTTATAATGCAACGATTATTTAAACCTTGTTATTACATTTGGTCGTCTTTTTGACCAGTCTACTTTCAACTTTTCTCACGTTTCTATTGTACCATTTTTGCATGCCCATTCAAAATAACCGTCATGACAAGAAGAATGATTAAACGTATAGATGATGATATCCCCTTTGACTTCTCCTCTACTTACCACATCTGCATCCATCCAAAACTGTGCGGGGGCATCTAAATACTGGAATAACTCCAATAAATAGGGTTGAAATCTATTGGCTAAAATGTAAAAGAAACCAATAGTATGTCATTATAATTTTTTTAGTATAACTTAATATGGAGTAATTTTTGTTTGAATAACTAGATTCTACGTATAAAAAGCCTTTTTTCTGTTCTTTATGTCATCTATTTCGTTGACAATTTGTATTGTATAGCATATATTATGTAACCGGTAACACATTTTGTTTTAGGGGGCGGATAAATGGTTAACATTAAAGATGTAGCAAAGGTTGCAAATCTTTCTGTAGCAACAGTATCACGCTACTTAAACCAAAATGGTTATGTCAGTAAAAAGTCATCAGAACGTATTGAACAGGCAATTCGTGAGCTGGATTATAAGCCAAGCAGCGTTGCACGTTCACTAAGTAAAAAACAATCCAATATTATTGGCCTCATAGTTCCTGATATAAAAAATCCGTATTTTCCAGAATTGGCGCGTGCTGTGGAAGACATGGCGTGGTCTTATGGCTATACAGTTGTTCTTTGTAATTCAGACGACCAAATAGAAAAGGAATTGTTATATTTAGAGCGCTTATCACAAACCTATGTTGCCGGCTTAATTGTGGCAACAAGCTTATTAGATTCCTCTGTTTATCTATCAATCAATACACCAATTGTTGCTCTTGACCGAATAATCGATGCAACTGTCCCGACCGTGGCAACCGATAACCAAAAAGGAGCAAGGCTTGGGGGTGAGTACTTACTCACGAATGGTGCAAGAAATTTATTATGTATAGGTGGTCCACACGGTTTAAAAACGGCGGATGATCGTCTTACAGGGTTTCTAGAAGCAACTGATAAACATGGATTAGATCCAATAGTTATAACATCGTCATTTGATTTTAAAGTTGCTGCTAAAGCGATCGAACAGTGTTTAGCAATAAATCCGCAGATTGATGGTATTTTTGCAAGCAGCGATACATTAGCCATTGCTGCACTTCACATTGCACATAAGCTTGGCAAGCGCGTACCAGAAGAACTGCAAATTGTTGGCTTTGATGGTATTGCGCTCGGTGAGATGGTATCACCGCCTTTAACAACGGTCGGTCAGGATTTATACAAGATGGGTACTGCAGCCGCAACAATGTTAATCGAACAGATTGAAGGCAAAGAAATGAAACAAACGGTATTAAATATAGATCCGCAATTAATTGTGCGAGGGACGACAAGAAAGGAAGCTGCAAAATGATAACGGTAATAGGAAGTATCAATATGGACTTAGTCGTTCAAATGAATGTATTCCCTAAAAAAGGGGAAACCGTTTTAGGGAGCTTATTTACAACGGTTCCAGGCGGAAAAGGTGCGAATCAGGCAGTAGCAGCTGCACGTTTAGGCAGCCAAGTAAAAATGTTAGGCGCTGTCGGTTCGGATAGCTTCGGTACGGAACTCCGTGCGAACCTGAATGAAGAAAATATAGATACGAGCTTAGTTATGAATACAAGTGGTGCTACAGGCATTGCAAATATTTTACTCCACGAATCGGACAACCGTATTGTCGTTGTACCAGGCGCCAACTCTAAAGTATCTCCAGAAGTGATTGCTTCTGCAAAAACTGTTATTGAAAATAGTCAGTTAGTTGTAATGCAGCTTGAAATTCCAGTAGAAACGATAAAATATAGCCTAAATTTATGTAAAGAGCTTCAAGTGCCAGTACTATTTAATCCTGCTCCAGCAGCAAACTTCGACATTGAATGGATGCCGTATATTAAGTACTTAACACCGAACGAAACTGAATGTGCCCTACTATTTGGAGATGATCTTGAAGCAGCATTGGAAAAATATCCGAATCAGTTAATTGTGACATTAGGTGAAGATGGTGCACGCTACTTTGATGGGACAAAACATGTACATGTAAAAGGGTTCAACACAACAGCTGTCGATACGACAGGTGCCGGTGATACATTTAACGGTGCCTTTGCACATGCTATTACAAACGGTCAATCGATTGAAGAAGCAGTATTTTTTGCGAATATAGCAGCGTCATTGTCCGTTGAAAAATTTGGAGCCCAAGGTGGGATGCCAAAATTAGAAGATGTGATTGTTCGAAAGGAAGGCGCAAAATGAAAAAACAAGGCATTTTAAACCGAGAATTAGCCGGTATATTTGCACGTTTAGGTCATACTGACAAAATTGTTATTGCCGATTGCGGCTTACCAGTTCCGGACGGTGTTACATGTATTGATTTAGCATACAAACTGGGAGAACCAGGATTTATCGCGATTTTAGAAGTTGTTCTAGAAGATTTAAAAGTAGAACATAGTTACTTAGCCGAAGAAATAAAAACTGCTAACGAAACTATTCATTCTTCTATATTGCAAAAAGTGGAACCGGTTACATATATATCCCACGAACAATTCAAGAAGATGTCGAGCGAAGCAAAGGTCATTATTCGTACAGGTGAAATAACACCATACGCCAATATCATGCTACAAAGCGGCGTAATTTTTTAAGGTAGGTGACGGAACATGATTGAAATGAAGGGCATAAGAAAAGCATTCAATGGAAACGTCGTATTAAACAATGTTGAGTTCACCCTGTTAAACGGGGAAATCCATGCCTTAATGGGTGAGAATGGTGCCGGTAAATCAACAATGATGAAAATTTTGGCCGGCATCTACTCGCGTGATAATGGTGACGTGCTAGTTGACGGTCAGTCGTATACATTTACTTCAGCAAAAGACGCAGAAAGTTTAGGCATTCACGTAATTCACCAAGAATTAAATATTCTGCCGCATTTATCGGTAGCGGAAAACTTATTTTTAGGGAAAGAAAAAACAGTCGGTCGTACAGGATTACTGCGTACCCGTGAAATGAATAAAGAAGCACAGACACTATTAGCAAAACTTGGTTTGCATATTGATGTTCGCCAGCCTGCCGGTTCGCTATCTGTCGGAAAACAACAGCTGATTGAAATTGCCAAAGCAATTAATTCAGAAGCAAAGTATATCGTAATGGATGAACCAACAGCTGCCCTTACAGATCGTGAAATTGAAACACTTTTTGAAACGATTAGAGAACTAAAAGCAAAAGGTATTTCGTTTGTCTATATTTCGCATCGTATGGAAGAGATTTTTGCAATTTGTGATCGTATTACAATTTTACGTGATGGTGAGTATGTTGGTGTTCGTGAAATTCCAAAAACAACTTTTGATGAAATTGTAAAAATGATGGTCGGACGTGAGCTTGGTGAACGTTATCCAAGCCGTAATGCAAAAATTGGGGACATTGCTCTAGAAGTAAAAGGGTTAACATGTCCCGCGATATGCAATGATATTAACTTCAAGATTCGTAAAGGGGAAATCTTAGCGTTTGCTGGTTTAATGGGCGCAGGCCGTACAGAAGTGGCACAGGCCATTTTCGGTAACCTTAAAAAGTCCAAAGGGGATATTTTCATCCATGGGGAAAAGGTGACGATCAAAAACCCGATTCAAGCAATGAAATACGGAATTGGTTTTGTAACGGAAGACCGTAAAACAGAAGGTCTTGTACTAGATTTTTCAATTAAGGAAAACATGTTTTTAACTAATTTGAAAACAATTGCAAAAAGCGGCTTTATTCAACCGCAACAAGAGGAATCACATGCTGCAAAATATATTGAGCAGTTAAATATTCGCTGCAGTGATGCGACACAGGCTGTCGGCTCACTAAGCGGCGGTAATCAGCAGAAAGTAGTTATTGCGAAATGGTTAAGTACAAAACCGGATATTTTAATCTTGGACGAACCCACTCGCGGTGTTGATATCGGTGCAAAAAAAGAAATCTACTCGATTATGAATCAGTTAGCCGAGGAAGGTGTAGCCATTTTAATGATTTCCTCAGAGCTAACGGAAGTGTTAGGTATGGCGGACCGTGTAATGATCATGCACGAAGGACGTCAAACAGCTATTTTAGACAACGTTGACTTAACACAAGAAACTATTATGCATTACGCAACAGGAGGAGAAGAAGTTGTTAAAAACTAGCTCAAAAGAAATGTTAGGAAAGCTAGGTCCTCTCTTAGGATTATTTCTAATTGTAATTGTCATTACGATTTTAAATCCAAGCTTTATGACAACAGATAATATTTTAAATATTTTACGTCAAGTATCGATTAGTGCGCTCATTGCATTCGGTATGACTTTTGTTATTTTAACCGGCGGCATCGATTTATCGGTTGGCTCGACATTAGCCCTTACAGGAGCAGTTGCTGCCACAATGCTTGCTTCAGGAATAGATCCTGTGTTAACGATTCTTGCAGCCTTATTATTAGGGGGCATTCTTGGTGCTGTAAATGGTGTCATCATTGCAAAGGGTAAAGTAGCACCATTCATCGCAACATTGGCAACCATGACAATTTACCGTGGATTAACGTTAGTGTATACGGATGGTCGCCCTGTTTCTGACTTAGGAAATGAAATTACATTCCAGATGTTAGGTAAAGGATACTTCTTCGGTATTCCAGTTCCAGTATGTACAATGATTCTAGCTTTCATTGCGTTATATGTAATTATGCATAAAACAACATTCGGTCGCCGTGTTTATGCAGTAGGCGGCAATGAAGCGGCTTCTAAATTATCAGGAATCAATGTGGACCGTGTAAAAATTGCTGTATACTCATTAACTGGTATGTTAGCAGCTTTATCCGCACTGATTTTAACATCTCGTCTAAACTCTGCACAGCCAACAGCAGGTACATCTTATGAGTTGGATGCAATTGCAGCAGTTGTTTTAGGTGGGACAAGTTTAACAGGCGGTAAAGGCTGGATTTTCGGTACATTAGTAGGTGCCTTAATTATCGGAGTGTTGAATAACGGATTGAACTTAATCGGCGTTTCTTCATTCTTCCAGCAAGTTGTAAAAGGAATTGTTATTTTAATCGCGGTGTTAATTGACCGTAAAAAAACAGCGTAGACGGAGGTCATAAGCGTGAAAAAACAATTAATATTATTAATGGCTCTTTTGGCCACTGTGATGCTATCGGCTTGTTCGGTAAAACCTGGCTTCTCTTTGGAACCTTCTTTCGGAACATCTGCCACATCCACAAAAGGCAGTAGTGATACAATGACAATCGGTTTATCGATTTCAACTTTAAATAATCCATTTTTCGTGACGCTAAGTGAAAATGCGGAAGCAAAAGCAAGAGAACTTGGTGTAAATACAACGATTGTAGATGCCCAAGATAATGCGTCTAAACAAGCTTCCGATATTGAAGATTTAATCCAGCAAAATGTTGATTTGATCATTATTAACCCTGTAGATTCTGTTGCTGTTGCAACTGCTGTTGAATCTGCTAATGCTTTAAATATTCCCGTCATTACGGTAGACCGTTCTTCTGAAGGTGGAGAAGTCGTATCGCATATCGCCTCTGATAACGTAGCTGGCGGAAAACTGGCAGGAGAATATATTACAGAGTTAGTTGGTGAAGGTGCCAAAGTCGTCGAGTTGGAAGGTGTCGCAGGTTCATCTGCTGCACGTGATCGTGGACAAGGATTCAATGAAGCTGTAACAGGTATCTTAGACGTCGTTGCAAAGCAAACAGCGAACTTTAACCGTTCAGAGGGCTTAACAGTCATGGAGAATATCCTGCAGTCTAATCCGGATGTTACAGCAGTATTTGCACACAATGACGAAATGGCATTAGGTGCGCAGGAAGCAATTTCAGCTTCGGGTAAGAAAATTGTAGTAGTTGGCTTTGATGCGACAGACGATGCGGTGGCTGCTGTAAAAGCAGGGAATCTAGCTGCAACCGTTGCACAAAAACCTGATGAGATAGGAAAGATCGCGATGGAAACAGCGATTGCTTATTTAAACGGTGAAACGGTTGAAGAGGTTATTCCGGTCAATCTTGATTTAATTACAAAATAATAATGTATGCAACAGCCTGCAAATGAGCTGTTGCACTTCTCAGGCTGTCACAAGTTGTTTTGTGGCAGCCTTTGTTTATGGATCTATAAAAAAATTTTATACAATAAAAAAAAGTACAGCAGAGGACAATTAAGCCTTTGCTGTACATTTTAAGAAATTATTTTTCTTCAGCTACGAATGGTAATAATGCCATAATACGTGAAACTTTGATTGCAGATGTAAGTTTACGTTGGTATTTAGCAGAAGTACCAGTTACGCGACGTGGTAAAATTTTACCGCGCTCAGAGATGAATTTCTTTAAAAGATCTACATCTTTGTAGTCGATGTGCGTAATGTTATTTGAAGTGAAGTAGCAAACTTTACGGCGTTTGCGGCCTCCGCGACGTGGTGCCATTATCGTGTTCCTCCTTTTAATTTTTAATTATAGATGTGAAATTCTTAGAACGGTAAATCGTCTTCAGAAACTTCAATCGGTCCTTTACTGTTTGCAAATGGATCTTCATCTACACGTGTATAGTTTTGCTGATTTTGAGCTGGCTGTTGATAAGAACCGTAAGAATCCTGTGATTGCGCGCCTCCAAATTGTGGGTTAGGCTGATTATAAGATGGCTGACCACCATAATTTTGCCCTCCACCACCGTATTGTTGGCTTGGTGCACCTTGTGATGCATTAGCTCCTCCACGTGGTTCTAAGAACTGCACTGAATCAGCAACGACATCTGTTGTATACACACGCTTTCCATCTTGTCCTTCAAAGCTACCTGTTTGAATACGACCCTCTACACCAATCAAACTCCCTTTTCTCATGAAGTTTGCTAAGTTTTCAGCTTGTTTTCTCCAGGCGATACAGCCTATGAAATCTGCTTCGCGTTCACCCGACTGGCTCGAAAATGTACGGTTTACGGCAATCGTAAAACGTGCCATTGGAACTCCACTCGGTGTGTAACGAAGCTCTGGATCCTTTGTAAGTCTTCCGACTAATACGACACGGTTAATCATCAATGCACCCTCCTTTTTTCAGCATTTAAGTTTAAAAATTATTTGTCTTCTTCGCGTACTGCGATGTGACGGATGATGTCTTCGCTGATGTTAGCTAGACGAGTGTATTCGTTGATAGCTTCAGTACCAGCGTTAACTTTCACGATTTGGTAGAAACCTTCGCGGAAGTCATTGATTTCGTAAGCTAAACGACGCTTACCCCAATCTTTTGCTTCAGTGATCTCTGCACCATTTGAAGTTAAGATTTCTTGGAAACGCTCTACTAAAGCTTTCTTCGCTTCTTCTTCAATGTTTGGGCGGATGATGTACATTAATTCGTACTTTCTCATTTGTGTTTGCACCTCCTTATGGACTTGGGCTCTCCTACTAAATAGGGAGCAAGGAGCAAGTAACTTCTATTACTCACATCAATGAATTGTATCATAGTTGTTATTTCTATGCAACTGGCTACGCCTTTTAATATTAAAGAAATAGATTATTTTCATATATAAATAAACGCTTTGCGAGGATATGATTATACTCACAAAGCGTCTACTAATTATACGTTAAATAAGAACTCTAATACATCGCCATCTTGTACAACATACTCTTTACCTTCAGCGCGTACTCGGCCTGCTTCTTTTGCAGCTGGCTTTGAACCGTATTCTACTAAATCCGTATATGCCACTGTTTCAGCTCGGATAAAGCCGCGTTCAAAGTCAGAGTGAATAATACCGGCACATTGTGGTGCTTTCATCCCTTTACGGAATGTCCATGCACGAACTTCCTGCACACCAGCTGTAAAGTAAGTAGCCAAACCTAATAGGCTGTACGAAGCTTTAATCAATTGGTCTAATCCTGATTCAGCAATTCCTAATTCAGCTAAAAATTCTTTTTTCTCATCGTCTTCCAACTCAGAAATTTCTTCCTCAATTTTCGCGCAAACAGTAATTACTTGTGCGCCTTCAGCTGCTGCGTATTCTTGTACCATTTTTACATACTTGTTTTCAGATGGATCCGCTACTTCATCTTCAGAAACGTTCGCAACATAAAGCATTGGTTTAATCGTTAATAGATGTAAACCTTTGATCACTTTTTTCTCGTCATCTGATAGATCTGCCGCGCGAGCAGGTTTTTCAGCTTCTAATACGTCTTTAAGCTTTTGAAGAATTGGCTCTTCTACCATTGCTTCTTTATCTTTTTGCTTTGCCATTTTTGCTACACGTGCAATACGTTTATCTACTGATTCCATATCCGCTAAAATTAACTCTAAATTAATTACTTCAATGTCATCGATAGGATTTACTGTACCTGAAACGTGCGTAATATTTTCATCTTCAAAACAACGTACAACTTGGCAAATTGCATCCACTTCACGAATGTGGGCAAGGAATTTGTTTCCTAAACCCTCACCAGTAGAAGCGCCTTTTACGATACCCGCGATATCTGTAAATTCAAAAGTTGTCGGAACTGTTTTCTTTGGTACTACTAATTCTGTTAATTTGTCTAAACGCTCATCCGGAACAGTTACGCTGCCAACGTTCGGTTCGATTGTTGCGAACGGATAGTTAGCCGCAAGTGCACCTGCTTTTGTAATTGCGTTGAATAAAGTCGATTTTCCTACGTTAGGTAAACCAACAATACCAGCTGTTAATGCCATATTGACACAACCTTTCTATGTTCAGTTCATTTAAATTTATTATTAATTCTTTTATGGATTTTTGTGTCCATTAAATTTTACAACCTTGTCTATTATATTGATTGGACGCATAAAAGTCTATTTTGCTTTTAGACTTCTTCTGCCTGACGTAATATTTTCTTCATTTTTTTCTCAAACTCGCGGCGTGGAATCATAACGCTATGTCCGCAACCTTCACATTTTATACGAATATCGGCACCTAATCGAATTACTTTCCATTCGTTCGTGCCGCAAGGATGTTGCTTTTTCATTTCCACAACGTCATTAAGACTGTACTGCTTTGCTTCCATCTATTATTCTCCTCCCTGATTTCGCTCATAAAACATCATTTTCGGTACAGCAAGAGGAATGCCGTTACGAGTCAGGATATCCATTACATCTTTTCGGATAATACGGGAAATGGAATACTGCTGTAAAGGCAAGGTTTCCAGCGTAATACCAATTGTCGCTTCTGTGCTTGTCGTATTTGTTACACCTAGAAAAACCGGAGCAGTGACAAGCTCCTCATACTTTTCCGGTAATGTATCCAGATAGCTTTGTATAACCATTTGAACTTTTTCAATATTGACATCAAGCGGAATTTGCATATTAATCGTAGCTTTTGAGTTGTTGATAGAATAATTGATAACATCTACAATACTGCCGTTTGGAATAATAAATTGCTCTCCTGTTATCCCTTTCACTTTCGTTGTACGAAGACCAATCTCCATCACAGTACCTTCTGCCGTATTAATTTTCACAAAATCCCCTACACCAAACTGATCCTCTAAAATAATGAAGAACCCTGTAATAACATCCTTCACTAAGTTTTGCGCACCAAAGGCAATGGCCACAGAAGCAATACCTGCCCCTGCCAGTAACCCGGCAATTTGTATATTCATAGCCGATAAAATTCCCATTATGGCAGAGAAGTACACTAAATAGCTCAATACGCTTTGCAGCAGCTTTACAATCGTAAGCTGTCGACGCTCATTATTTCTTACACGCAGCATAAACACTCGGTGAATGACCTTCTTGCCGATAAAAACGACAAGGTATGAAATAACGATAATCGCCAGAATTTTCGCGCTGGCTACAATGATCTTATCCAAAAATTCCGCACTTGTGACGTATTCCCAAAGTTTAGTCGTATAGCGTGCGAGTCCTTTAATATCCGTTTCAGCAAATTCCTCTAAATCTAATTTCAAATCTTTTTCCAAATTTACCACCTCTTGTATAACAAACTTTAAAATTGAATATACTGCATAAATATATCGTATTTTAGCTTATTTCTCGAGTAATCTATTTAAATTTAAAAATTAAAGGAGTGATAATATGACACAAGCCTGTCCTCAAAATTATAGTGTACATTACGAACAGACGAGCGCTGTTTGGGAGCTGAGCGAAATCTTTTTAAAAACGATTCCGTTTGACCATGAAGAACTTATTTTTTGCTGTATCGGTACAGACCGATCTACAGGTGATGCATTAGGCCCGATTATCGGCAGCCAGCTGCACCAAACTTTCTCATTTCCATTTCCGGTTGTTGGTACATTGCAGGCACCGCTTCACGCGCTCAATATTGTAGAGCGTTACGAGCAGTTGATTAATGAAAAAGAGCAACCTTTTATTATTGCCATTGATGCATGTTTAGGTGAATCAAATGCGATTGGTTCTATTCTTATCCAGCAGGGCCCTCTTTATCCCGGAAAGGCCGTGAAAAAAGAGTTGCCCCCTATCGGTAATATTTCTGTAAAAGGAATTGTTAACGTCGGAGGCTTTATGGAAGCTAAAGTATTACAAAATACGAGACTGCATGTTACGTATTCTATGAGTGATAAAATCGTTCGAGCACTTGTTTTAGCATGGCAGCGTCACTTACTGAAACGGAAAAATAATCGCAACGAGTATCCCGACCATCAAAATCGCTGGCAGCAAATTGGCTATACGGATTTTCGTTAATCCGGCAATATTCAAACCGATTGCCATAATCATAATACCGCCCGTTGCTGTCATTTCTGTGATGAATAGGTCCAGTGCTTCACTAGGTATATATGTACTAATAACACCTGCAAATAATGCAATTGAGCCTTGATATAAAAGTACAGGAATTGCTGATAATATGACACCGATTCCTAAAGTTGAACTTAATATAATGGACATAAATCCATCAATAATTCCTTTAGTGATGAGTATATTGTGATCGTTGCGCAAGCCACTATCAAGAGCACCGAGAATTCCCATTGAACCAATAACAAAAATGAGCGTTGCAGTAACAAACCCCTCTGCAATCGTTCCTTTTTGTGCACGTTTTCCAAAAAGGGACTCAATCCATTGACCGAAGCGATTAAACTTTCCTTCAAGGTCGAGCCACTCGCCGATGACCGCACCAATGATTAAACTGACTATAAGGAGAATAAAATTCGTACTCTCCAGTCCCATTTGAATTCCTAATAGCGCAACAACTAACCCGATAATGGATAACACTGTCTGTTGCATGGATTCTGGAATATTTTTGAAGATACGGCCAATTAATGCACCGATTATGATAAATAATGCATTTAACAGAGAACCTAGTAATACCATGAAATTTTCCTCTTTCTATTTGCTGTCCAACAAATTCAATTTTAACTCTTATTAACGGATAGTAATTTGACTGCCTCTGAAGAATCGAGGCAGAGATAAGACTCCCTTAATGTATTAGGTAAGTATTAGTCTTTTTTATATTATAACTGTTCATAAAAAAAGTGCTGAAACTTTTCGCTCAGCACCTTTTTATTGTTGTTCCATATTTAATATTTCCAAAATGCGATGCAAATCATCATCTGAATAAAACTCAATTTCAATTTTACCTTTGTTCTTAGCTTTTTTGATTTGTACTTGTGTTCCAAAATAGTCGCGTAGTTGGGATTCTGTTGCCTGGGTATGAATATCCTTTTTTGTAGGCTTTGTTTCACGTGAAACAGCTTCATTTAAATCTTGAATATACTTTTCCAACTGACGGACATTAAGGTGGTCTTTTATAACTTTATGAGCCACTTCAGGTATACGTCGTTTATTTTTTAAACCAAGCAATGCTCGCCCATGCCCCATTGTAAGCTTTCCTTCGTTGACAAGGTCCCGAATATCTTCCGGTAACTGCAACAGACGAATTAAGTTGGCAATATGTGGACGACTTTTCCCTAATCGTTTCGCTAAATCATCTTGTGTAAAATTCAATTTCACAATTAAACTGTTGTATGCTTCTGCTTCTTCAATTGGTGTTAAATCTTCGCGTTGCAAGTTTTCCAAAATAGCAACTTCCATCATTTGCTGCTCATTAAAATCTTTTACAATGACAGGGACTTCTGTCAAACCTGCACTAACCGCCGCACGATAACGGCGTTCACCTGCTACAATTTCATATTTCCTTCCGTTTTTACGGACGACAATCGGTTGAATAATACCATGTTCATGAATAGAGCTAGCTAATTCTTCGATTGCAGTTTCATCAAAAATTTTACGTGGCTGAAATGGGTTTGCTAAAATTTTTCCGACTGCAATTTGCTGTACCTGGTCTTCTTTATGTACGGCCTCTTCACGAAAAAGCGCATCAATCCCTTTACCTAAACCTTTAACCATTTTTAATCACTTCCCTTGCAAACTCTAAATAAATTTCTGCCCCACGTGATTTTGCATCATATAAAATTACCGGTTTCCCATGACTCGGTGCCTCACTTAACCGCACATTACGCGGAATAATCGAGCGATATACTTTATCCTGGAAATAGCGCTTTACTTCGTCAATTACTTGAAGCCCTAAATTCGTACGGGCATCCAGCATTGTGAGTAGCACTCCATCAATCATTAACTCCTTGTTCAAATGCTTTTGGACAAGGCGGACTGTGGAAAGCAACTGACTCAGCCCTTCTAATGCATAATATTCACATTGTACCGGGATAATCAGTGCATCGGAGGCAGTCAGCGCATTAATAGTTAATAAGCCAAGTGATGGCGGACAATCAATAATAATAAAATCAAAGTTATTTTTAATCTCCTGTAATGACTTTTTCAGTCGAACTTCACGGGAAATTGTGGAAACAAGCTCAATTTCAGCACCTGCCAATGAGATTGTAGCAGGGACAATATATAAATTTTCTACATCTGTTTGTTGAATAACGCCTTTAATATCTTCATCATTAATTAATACATCGTAAATACAGCTTTCCAAATCACCTTTTCGAACACCTAATCCGCTTGAAGCGTTACCTTGTGGGTCGATATCGATTATTAATACTTTCTTTCCTAAAAAAGCTAAACATGCACTTAAGTTAACAGAGGTTGTCGTTTTTCCAACGCCACCTTTTTGATTGGCTATCGCAATAATACGTCCCAATATCCGCACCTGCTTTCATCACTTCAATTTAGGTATATTTTTAAAGTCTAAAAATCTTGGATGATTAAATCTTCCTTTTATAATACTGTTTCTTTTATCTTAACAAAAAATGTTAGAAAACGATGCTATGAAACTAAATTTATTTTCAAAAAACTTGCTGCTTCTACTAATCTACTAAAAAAACTGCCTAGAAAGTCGTTATCTTTCGGGCAGTTCAATAATTTATTTTTTCTTCGGAATTTTTACAGTGATTTGGTAGTAATCATCTGTATCTTCTTCCTCCGTTTTAACATTAATTCCACTTTTCGTCACCATCGATAACGACTGCTTGATCGTATTAAGGGCAATACGTACATCTTTGCTAATCGCTTTTCTGCTTGGTTTACGTTTTTTTATCTCAGGCTCATCGGGATTTAGAATTTTTTGAATTTGTTCTTCAAGCTGTCTAACATTCCAATCAAACTCTTTTGTCGCTGCAATGAGCTGCATTTGTAATTGCTCATCTTTGATTACAATTAAAGCTCGGGCATGACGTTCCGAAATTTCACGATTTAAAATAGCATCCTGAACAAATTGAGGCAACTTTAATAAACGCAATTTATTAGCAACTGTTGATTGTCCTTTACCAAGACGTTGTGCAAGCGCTTCTTGTGTAAGCTGATGCAATCCTAATAATTGTTGATAAGCAAGCGCTTCTTCAATTGCTGTTAATTCCTCACGTTGAAGATTTTCAATAAGGGCAATAGACGCCGTTTCTCGATCATTTAAATTACGTACAATAGCAGGTACTTCTGTCCATTGTAAGGATTTCATCGCTCGATAACGTCGCTCACCGGCAATTATTTCATATTTATCCGCGTCATCATTTATTGGACGAATCACAATTGGTTGAATGACGCCATGTGTATGAATCGTTCTTGCTAATTCTTCAATCTTCTCATCATCAAAAACTGTACGTGGCTGATAACGGTTCGGAATGATTTTGTCTATTGGAATTTTAACTACTTCTTCTGAAGCCATCGAGATATTCTCTATTACTTCTACTTCACTTTTTACTTCTGGCTCTTTGCTCCCGCCTCCGAAAAAACGTGAAAAAGTACTTTTCATCCGTGTGGCACCACCTTTAGGAAACTGTCTACCTCATATACAATATTATTTCTGATTCAATCAAAAATGTACAGTGTTCAATGAATAGTAATTTAGGTGATAGACTGAATTCGCCTAAAATAGGACAAAATAGTGTCTATACCCATTTGTATTTCAAAATAAACTTATATTTTTCTATCCACTAAAAAAACATAAATATAAATATATATGCAGCAAAAGACGGATATATTTCAAATTTCGTAAATTTATTTATTTAATTGGTGTTTTATTCGGAACACCTGGTTTACGCGGGTATTTTTTCGGTGTCGATTTTACTTTATCAAATACATAAAGTGAACGTTCGCTTTCTTCAACCGGTAAATGGAATGCAAACTCCTCTATTAATTTTCCGCCTAACGTAGAGATGGCTTTTGTCGCATCTTTTAATTCCTCTGCACCTGCTGCAGCTTTTAATGCAACAAAATAACCGCCTTCTTTTGCTAAAGGAATACATAACTCTGATAAAACAGAAAGACGTGCTACCGCGCGGGCTGTTACAACATCAAACTTTTCACGATATGCTGCATTTTGACCGAACTCTTCAGCACGGGCATGAACAAATGTCATATGATCCAAGTTTAACTCATTTGTTAAATGATTTAAAAATGTAATTCGTTTGTTAAGTGAATCGACAATCGTAATTTGTAAGTGAGGGAAGCAAATTTTAATCGGAATACTTGGGAATCCTGCACCTGCACCAACGTCGCATACCGTTGTCACCTTTGTAAAATCAAAATAAAAAGACGCACTGATCGAATCATAGAAGTGCTTTAAATAAACACCTTCCAAATCCGTAATCGCCGTTAAATTCATTTTTTCATTCCACTCAACCAATAGCTCAAAATATTTTTTAAACTGCGCAATCTGGTGTTCTGATAGCTCAATACCCTTTTCCTTCAATGCTTCGATAAACTGCTTTTCGTTCATAAAATGATTCCTCCATATTAAAGAATGAGCGTCTTTCTGGATAAAGACGCTCACATCATTCAGTTCGTAGTTACTTTTGCAATTTTACCTTGCTCAATATAGACAAGTAAAATTGAAACATCTGCAGGGTTAACACCTGAAATACGCGATGCTTGAGCAATTGAAAGCGGCTGAACACTTTTCAGTTTCATACGTGCTTCTGTTGCTAAGCTTGGAATGGCATCATAATCGATATTTTCAGGGATTTTCTTATCCTCAAGCTTCTTCATTTTCTCTACTTGCTGAAGCGCTTTTTGAATATACCCTTCATATTTTAATTGAATTTCAATCTGCTCTTTTACATCATCCGAAAGTTCGATTTCCGATGGAGTAAGGGAAGCAACTAAATCATACGTCATTTCTGTACGTTTTAAAAGGTCTGCTCCGCGGATACCATCTTTTAGCTCCGCACCGCCAGCATTACGGATTACTTCCTGCGTTGTCGCATTTGGTTTAATAATAACTTCACGCAGACGGGCAATTTCCTGTTCAATCTGTGCTTTTTTATGTTGGAACTTCACATAACGCTCTTCCGTAATCATCCCTGCTTTATAACCGATTTCCGTTAAACGTAAATCTGCATTGTCATGACGTAACAGAAGACGGTACTCTGCACGAGATGTTAATAAACGGTAAGGCTCATTTGTACCTTTTGTAACTAGATCGTCGATTAATACACCGATATAGGCATCAGAACGGTCTAATATGATTTCTTCACGGCCTAAAACTTTTGCTGCTGCATTCATCCCGGCCATTAAACCTTGGCCTGCTGCTTCTTCATAGCCTGAAGTACCATTAATTTGACCTGCTGTATAAAGACCTTGAATTTTTTTCGTTTCTAATGTTGGCCATAATTGTGTAGGAATGACTGAATCATACTCAATGGCATAGCCAGCACGCATCATTTCCGCATTTTCCAACCCTGGAATAGAAGCAATTAATTTCTTTTGAACATGCTCAGGTAAGCTTGTCGATAAACCTTGGACATATACTTCACGTGTATTGCGTCCTTCTGGCTCAAGGAAAATCTGGTGACGCGGCTTATCGTTAAAGCGTGTTACTTTATCTTCAATGGAAGGGCAGTAACGTGGACCTGTCCCTTTAATCATCCCTGAAAACATTGGGGATAGGTGCAGATTTTCCTCAATTGTACGATGTGTTTCTTCTGTTGTATAAGTTAACCAGCAAGGAAGCTGATCCATAATATATTCTGTTGTTTCAAAACTGAATGCACGGGGTACATCATCACCAGGTTGAATTTCCGTTTTTGAATAATCAATTGTACGGTTGTTTACACGTGGTGGTGTCCCTGTTTTAAATCGGATTAAGTCGAATCCTAATTCTTTTAAGTTATCGGCTAATTTGATTGATGGCTGCTGGTTGTTTGGACCTGAAGAATATTTCAGATTTCCTAAAATAATTTCCCCACGTAAAAACGTACCTGTTGTAATGATGACAGCCGGTGCACGGTAAATTGCTCCAACTTGTGTAATAACACCTTTTACTTCGCCATCCTCTACAATTAGTTCATCGACCATTGCCTGATGAATTTGAAGGTTTTCTTCTTCTTCCAAAACCCGTTTCATCTCATGCTGATACTGGAATTTATCCGCTTGTGCACGTAAAGCACGTACTGCTGGACCTTTCCCGGTATTTAACATGCGCATTTGAATATGTGTTTTATCGATAATGCGTCCCATTAAACCGCCAAGTGCATCAATTTCGCGAACAACGATTCCTTTTGCAGGTCCGCCGACTGATGGATTACAAGGCATAAACGCAATCATATCTAAGTTAATTGTAAGCATGAGTGTTTTAGCACCCATTTTCGCAGCTGCATAGGCAGATTCCACACCTGCATGTCCTGCACCAACAACGATTACGTCAAAATTACCTGCTTCGTATTGTATTGACATGTTGTTCTTCCTCTCTTTTATTCCGATTTATTTCCCTAAACAGAACTGCGAGAATAGCTGATTGATCAAGCTTTCCTGTACAGTATCTCCAATAATTTCACCAAGAATTTCCCATGTACGTGTCACATCGATTTGAATCATATCGACAGGTACACCTGACTCAGCTGCAGCAAGCGCATCCTCAATCACCTGTTGAGCTTGATGCAATAGCGCAATATGTCGCGCATTTGATACATATGTTAAATCATTCGCTTCTACTTGCCCTTCAAAGAATAATGCTGCAATCGCTTCTTCCAGCTCGATTACACCTTCTTCTTTCAATAACGAAGTTGTTACGACACGATGTTTTCCAGCCAATTCATGAACACGGTTTAAATCGATTTTGCGTTCGATATCTGTCTTGTTGACAACGACAATATAATCCATCGCCTGAATCGTTTCAAAAAGGCGTTCATCTTCTTCTGTAAGCTCTTCTCCGTAATTTAATACAAGCAATATTAAATCGGCATCTTTTAATGCCTCTCTCGAACGTTCAACTCCGATTCGTTCAACAATATCTTCTGTTTCCCGAATACCTGCTGTATCAACTAAACGTAAAGGAACTCCACGTACATTTACGTATTCTTCAATAATATCACGAGTTGTACCTGCAATGTCGGTTACAATCGCTTTATTTTCTTGAACTAAACTATTTAAAAGAGATGATTTACCTACGTTTGGACGTCCTAAAATAACGGTAGATAAACCTTCACGTAAAATTTTACCTTGGGATGATGTTTGAAGTAATTTAATAATTTCCTCTCGTACCCAACCGCATTTTTCAAGAAGTACAGGAATCGTCATTTCTTCTACATCGTCATATTCCGGATAATCAATATTTACTTCCACTTGTGCCAACGTCTCTAATAATGCCTGGCGTAAAGATGTAATAAGACGAGAAAGCTTTCCATCCATCTGGCCAAGCGCAACATTCATCGCGCGGTCAGTTTTCGCACGAATTAAATCCATTACGGCTTCTGCCTGTGATAAGTCAATACGGCCATTTAAAAATGCACGTTTCGTAAATTCCCCAGGCTCTGCTAAACGTGCACCGTAACGTAAGACAAGCTGTAATACTCGGTTAACAGATACAATACCGCCATGACAATTGATTTCGACAACATCTTCTCGCGTAAATGTTTTCGGTCCGCGCATTAAGCTCAACATAACTTCCTCTACCACTTCATCCGTTTTCGGGTCGATCAAATGTCCGTAATGGATAGTATGTGTCGCAACTTCCGTCAAACGCTTATGATTTGGTGATTTAAATATTTTATCTGCAATCGCTACCGCCTCATCGCCGCTCAGACGAACAATCGCAATAGCTCCTTCTCCCATTGGAGTGGAAATCGCAGCAATCGTATCGAATTCCATTTATATCCTCCTATTTCAGTGTTATCCACATGTGGATAAATCACATCCGTGCTATACTAACTAACAATTTAGACTAACATATTTTAATTAAAATCTAAAGTAATGTAGATTTGGTTCCATCTTTCATTAAAAAAACGACCTATCCAAAAGAATAGGTCGAAAACTGTCTGTATATTATTTTACTGGCTCTATGACTAAATATCGATTTGGTTCGACACCTTCTGAGTGCGTTTCAATATCTATACGATTTGCCAGGGCATTATGAATAATTTTTCGTTCATAAGATGCCATCGGTTCAAATGATACGGGTTTTCGTGTTCGAAGAGCCTTGTCCGCCATCCGTAATGCCAGCTGTTCAAGGGCAATTTGACGTCGCTCACGATAATCTTCCACATCCATTTGTAAAATCATAAACGATTTGGCTGTTTTATTAAGAATGAGCTGAGTTAAATGTTGAAGCGCATTCAATGTAAGACCACGCTTCCCAATTAATAATGCTGCTTTCTCGCTCGATAACTTAAATGAAACATGTTTACCATCTGTTTCATGGTCGATTGTTAAATCTGTAATTCCCATCCCTAAAGCAATATTCGTTAAATACTCTTTTGCTTCTTCAATAGGATCCACTTGTTGTTGTTGTTCATGGTGAATTGGTTGATCTTCATTAGCTAAAACCGGCTCATTCTCGATTGTTTTCTCGACAATTGGTTGTTCTTCCACATCAGGTGCAGAAGCTGAAGTCGTCTCTTGATCCACTTGCTGCTGAACAATTTCCTTTACAGTTACACGAACTTCAGCATTTCGTGCTCCAAAACCTAAAAATCCTTTTTTACCCTCTTGTAAAACTTCCACATCAACTTGTTCACGAGTATGGCCAAGCTTTTGTAACGCTAATGAGATCGCTTCTTCTACTGTTGCGCCTATTTGCGTAGTTTGTTTCACTTATTTCGCTCCTTTTGCATCGGTAGCATCCGGTTTATTTTTATTCCAAGGTTTGTAAATAACAAGGTTTTGTAATACAGATACAAAGTTTCCAACTACCCAATATAATGATAAAGCGGCAGGTAAAATAATACCGAAACCAACAATCATTAATGGCATGATGTACATCATAATTTTCATTTGCGGATTATCTACAGCGGGACCAGTCATTAATACAACATATTGGATAAGACCTGCGATAACAGCAAATACAATACTTGGCTCCGCTAATGGAACCGCTAAAAATGTCCCTAGCTCAAATGCATCCGGTGTTGCATTCATACGGCTAATTGCATGATAGAAACCGATTAAGATCGGCATTTGAATAAGAATCGGTAAACATCCAGCTAATGGGTTAACACCTGAAGTCTGCATTAACTGCATCATTTCCTGCTGGTATTTTTGCTGAGTTGCCGCGTCTTTTGAGCTGTATTTTGCTTGCAGCTCTTTTAACTTCGGTTGCATTTCCTGCATTTTCTTAGAACTTTTTACTTGTTTGATAGTTAAAGGCAGAATGATTAGACGAATAATAACAGTTACGATAATAATTGCAAATGCATAATTCGCGGCATTACCTTCAAACATATCAGCAAAAAGCTTGATAAATGATACTAATGGCCAAACAATATATTCATTCCAAAAGCCATCACTTTCAGATGAAATTGGTTGGTCAAATTCTGTACAGCCTGATAGCAGTAATACTACTGAAACAAGTGACAGCATTATCCATAGATTTTTCTTCAACCTTCTTCCTCCTAAAGCAAACCTATTCAATTTTTATGACAATATTTTACCATGTACGGACGTTCGTACACTACTAATTGTTCTATATATTCAAAGTTTCAAGTAATGAATAAGAAACAATTAATTATGGAACTATCCTTTATATACTCTTGCAACCTTTAAAACATGCTGCAAGCTCTTTTTGGTTTCGTGAAAATCCAGTGTGGCCGCCTGCGTTCTGGCGATAATAACATAATCCATATCTTGTTTTACTTCATCTTTTAATTCCAGAAAAGCTTGGCGAATATAGCGTTTCACTTGAACCCGAGTGACCGCATTTCCTACTTTTTTGCTCACTGATAAGCCAATACGAAACGCCTGTTGTTCTTCCTTCTTCAAGCAATATACAACAAATTGGCGATTCGCAAACGACTTACCTTTTTTAAACACCTTTTGAAAATCTTCATTTTTCTTTATACGTTGGCGTTTATTCATGATCCATTCACCTGCTCCATCTAATCATTGGTACTTTTTTTGCTCATTCAACAACGATAAAAGAAAAAAAAGACCACTGATGTGGCTCAGTGGACTTATGCTGATAATACTTTTCTTCCTTTTTTACGACGGCGAGCTAATACGTTACGGCCGTTTTTAGTGCTCATACGAGCGCGGAAACCGTGAACTTTAGAGTGCTTACGTTTTTTAGGTTGGTACGTGCGTTTCATTTATATACACCTCCTGAATTCGAGCGTTACTATATCTATCTCTACATACAGACCATGATATTATATAAAGAATAAAACCTGTTTGTCAATGCCTCATTATAATTTTTCTCTTTTTCTCTATAAACCTCATATAAATCCCTTTGCTGATCCACACTCTCAGTTATCCACAATTTATAAAATTAATTTACGTTTATGCTGTGAATAGTATTTTTGCTCTTAAAAATTATCCACAACGCTTATCTACAGGTTTTTCACATATAACAAACCTGTGGACAACTGTTATGTATATAACATATGATTATGTGGATAAGATCGTTTAAGTATTGAAATACCTAACTTTATTTGATACGATAACTGTGTTTTACTTTGTGGAATTCTTTTCTGGGAAATATATTATCCACAATTGTTGATAATCTGTGGACAAAGATTTCCCATACTCTAGAACAACCTTTATCCACAACTTGTGGTTATGTGTATGAACTCCTTTTTAATTATAAAATATATATTTTATAGCTCTGTTTACTATTAATCATTTAACAGAGCCTTTCTTTTTTCGTAAGCAAGAAAGTTTGCATTGTAAGGAAATTCACATAAAAAAGACTCTCATCTAATTTTCGTTAGTATGAGCCTTGTCATTTAAATATACGAATCGAATGTGAAATGAATTAATGAAAGGAAGAAAGAGCTTGGAACATTTAGAAAACTTATGGAATGCCGTCCTTGCCCAAGCTGAACAGAAAATCTCGAAACCGAGCTTTGATACTTGGCTGAAATCAACAAAACTTCTTGCGCATAGTGGCACAAAAGTGACGATTTCCGCGCCTAACTCTTTTGCCCGCGATTGGCTTGAACAATATTACATCCATATGATTACAGGAATATTAAACGAGTTAACTGGAGAGGATCTAGTCATTAATTTTGTTGTCCAGAAAGATCAGACGGCAGACGACTTTGAACTACCGCCCCCAATTACTCAAGCAAAATCAAGTGAACACCATGACATTACCCCGGGTATGCTCAATCCAAAGTACACATTTGATACATTCGTTATTGGTTCCGGTAACCGCTTTGCCCATGCAGCGAGCTTAGCTGTAGCAGAAGCACCCGCAAAAGCTTACAACCCGTTCTTTATTTATGGGGGGGTAGGTTTAGGAAAAACTCACTTAATGCATGCAATTGGCCATTATGTAAAAGAACATAATCCGACAGCAAATGTCGTCTATTTATCATCCGAAAAGTTCACAAATGAGTTCATTAACTCAATCCGTGATAATAAAACAATCGATTTCCGAAATAAATACCGCAATGTTGATGTACTGCTAATTGACGATATTCAATTTTTGGCTGGTAAGGAATCGACACAAGAGGAATTCTTCCATACATTCAACACACTGCATGAAGAATCAAAGCAGATTGTCATCTCAAGTGACCGCCCTCCAAAGGAAATCCCTACTTTAGAGGACCGTTTGCGTTCACGCTTTGAATGGGGACTAATTACGGATATTGCACCACCAGATTTGGAAACACGTATTGCTATTTTACGTAAGAAGGCCAAAGCCGATGGACTCGATATTCCAAATGAAGTCATGCTTTATATTGCCAATCAGGTTGATACAAATATTCGTGAACTTGAAGGGGCATTAATACGGGTTGTGGCCTACTCATCCTTAGTAAATATGGATGTTTCGCCTGAACTTGCTGCAGAAGCTTTAAAAGATATTATGCCAAATTCAAAACCGCGCATGATTTCGATTTTAGATATTCAAACTGCAACTGGTGAACATTACAGTATACGTCTGGAAGATTTTAAGGCTAAGCGCCGGACAAAATCCATTGCTTATCCTCGTCAAGTGGCGATGTATTTATCGCGTGAGCTAACAGATTACTCATTACCTAAAATTGGTGAGGAGTTTGGAGGCCGTGATCATACAACAGTGATCCATGCCCATGAAAAGATTTCTTCCTTACTTAAAACAGATCAGCAGCTTCAGCAGGATATTAAACAAATACGTAGTATGTTAGGTAAATAATCTCTGTGTATAACTTTATGTTTTTCACACATACCTATTCACAGCTTATCAACATGTGGATAGTGTGCTCTGCCTGTTTAAATTAGGGGTTATCCACAAATTCACAGGCCCTATTACTATATCTATTAATATCTTTAAATAAATAATTAATTATATAAGAGAGGTAAACTAATGAAATTTACTATTTTACGTGATCGTCTTTTAGCAGGATTAAACGATGTAATGAAAGCTGTAAGTTCCAAAACAACGATTCCTATTTTAACGGGAATTAAAATTGATGTTACAAACGAAGGTATGACGTTAACTGGTAGTGATGCAGACATTACAATCCAGACTTTCATCCCGGTAGAAGAAAATGGCGAACAAATTATGGATATTACTCAAACAGGCTCTATTGTGCTACAAGCTCGAATGTACAATGAAATTATCCGTAAATTGCCGACAAATGAAGTTGAAATTGAAATTACGAACGGCTATGCAACAATCATTCGTTCAGGTAAATCGGAATTCCACCTTATCGGCTTAGATGCAACAGAATATCCACAATTACCTGAAATTGCTGCTGACCGACAATTTACGATCCCAACCGATTTATTAAAATCAGTTATTAGAGAAACTGTATTTGCTGTAGCGACATCGGAAAGCCGTCCGGTGTTGACAGGTGTAAACTGGAAAGTTGAAGGCGATGCATTAATATGCGTTGCAACGGATAGTCACCGTTTAGCACGCCGCAAAGTCAATCTTGAAAATTTACCAAATGATATTACTTCAGTCGTAATTCCAGGTAAAAGTTTAAATGAATTGAACAAAATTTTAGAAGACACAAATAATCCTGTTCAAATCGTATTAACGAATCAGCATGTATTATTTAAAACAGATGATGTCCTGTTCTTCTCTCGTCTTTTAGAAGGCAATTATCCGGATACATCGCGTTTAATTCCGGAAGAGTTTAAAACAATGATTACTATTAACGGAAAATCTTTATTGCAGGCAATTGACCGTGCTTCACTTTTAGCTCGTGAAGATCGCAATAATGTTGTTCGTTTTGAAACACTTGAAAATCAAACAGTCGAAATTTCATCGAATTCACCTGAGATTGGTAAAGTTGAAGAGCAGATCCAAGTGGAAAGTTTAGAAGGCGAAAATTTGAAAATTTCATTCAGTGCGAAATATATGATGGAAGCCTTAAAAGCGATCGATGGACAAGATGTAGTCATTGAATTTACAGGTGCAATGCGTCCGTTCATCTTACGTTCTGTTGCAGATGATGCAATATTGCAGCTGATTTTACCGGTACGTACTTACTAAAATTCAATAAAAATTCTAAAAGGAAGGGTCTTAACTTGTTATTGAGACCGTTCCTTTTTTACTTATGGACGATTTTTAGGTATGATAGAATGATAAGACTTTATTTAAGTGGAGGATGAATTACGTTGAATGAATTAGTAATTGATACAGAATTTATAACGCTTGGTCAAGCGCTGAAAATGACAGATACAATTAGCTCTGGCGGTATGGCAAAGTGGTTTTTAAGTGAACATGAAGTGTTTGTAAATGGAGAAGTGGAAGATCGCCGCGGGAAAAAACTGCGTCATGGAGATGTAGTTAATATTCCGGGTGTAGGACGTTACAAAATTGTCGATGCATTTATTGAAAACGGAGAAAATTAATTCATGAACATCGAGCGCTTGCAGCTAACAAATTATCGTAACTACGAATCGTTAACACTGGATTTTTCAGATAAAATTAATGTTTTTATTGGGGAAAATGCCCAAGGAAAAACAAATGTAATGGAATCAATCTATGTACTAGCGATGGCCAAATCTCATCGTACCGCGAACGATAAAGAATTAATACGTTGGGATGCGGATTATGGTAAAATAGAAGGTGTGGTAAATAAGCGTTACGGTGGCGTTCCTATCGAATTGACGATTTCAAAAAAAGGCAAAAAGGGCAAAATCAATCATCTTGAACAAACGAAACTAAGCAATTATATCGGACAGATGAATGTAGTAATGTTTGCACCTGAAGATTTGAATATCGTAAAGGGCAGCCCCCAAATTCGCCGAAGATTCATCGATATGGAAATCGGACAAATTTCCCCTGTTTACTTACATGATTTACTAACATTCCAAAAGATTTTGAAACAACGTAATCATTTATTAAAAAAGAATATGGGTAAACAATCACTCGCATCCGATGTGATGTTTGAAATTTATACTGAACAATATGTGCAGGCGGCAATTCAAATTATTCGTAAAAGATTTCAGTTTATCGAGCTTTTACAGGATTGGGCTGAACCGATTCACTTTGGTATTTCGCGGGGATTAGAAAAGCTCGTCATAAAATACCGTCCTGTAACCGGGATGGATGCAAGCTGGACTGCCGAAGAAATGGCGGATTACTTAACAAAGAAGCTAGAAGAAGTGAAGCAGCGTGAAATTGAGAGAGGCGTAACACTTATAGGGCCTCATCGGGACGATCTGCAGTTTTTTGTCAATGATTATGATGTTCAAGTATATGGCTCACAAGGGCAGCAACGCACGACGGCATTATCTTTAAAACTTGCCGAAATTGAACTGATCAAACAGGAAACGAAGGAAACACCGATTCTTTTATTGGATGATGTTTTATCTGAATTGGACGATTATCGCCAATCACATTTATTAAATACAATTCAAGGTGAGGTCCAGACATTCGTTACAACAACGAGTGTAGAAGGCATTCACCATGACACAATACAGCACGCAAAATTGTTCCGTGTCACACAAGGAACAATTGAACAACCATAAGTGCATTGAAATACGTAATAAAGAAGCATACTGATAGTTATGAAAGAGTAGGTGAACAATAGTGGCTTTAGAAGAGAATAAAGTCCAGCAATCTTATGATGCGGATCAAATACAAGTATTAGAAGGATTAGAGGCTGTTCGAAAACGTCCGGGCATGTATATTGGTTCAACAAGTTCAAAAGGATTGCACCATTTAGTTTGGGAGATTGTTGATAATAGTATTGATGAAGCTTTAGCAGGTTATTGTACAGGAATCACAGTAACAATTGAACAAGACAATTGGATTCGCGTAGAAGATAACGGTCGTGGTATTCCCGTAGATATTCAAGAAAAAATGGGTATGCCTGCTGTTGAAGTAATTATGACAGTACTGCACGCCGGCGGTAAATTCGGAGGCGGAGGCTACAAAGTATCAGGTGGTCTTCACGGTGTAGGTGCTTCTGTAGTAAACGCATTATCAAGTCAGACAATTGTTCAAGTACATCGAGATGGTAAAATCCATGAAATTATTTTTGAGCGCGGTCATACTGTTCAACAATTAACAGTCATTGGCGAAACAGACCATACAGGTACAACAACTCGATTTAAAGCGGACAGCGAAATATTTAAAGAAACAACAGTTTATGAATACGATATTTTAGCAACACGTATCCGTGAATTAGCCTATTTAAATCGCGGCATCAGCCTGACGATTGCAGATGAGCGTACAGGACAGGAACGTTCGGAGACATTCCACTTTGAAGGCGGTATTCGCGAATATGTTGAGCATATTAACGAAAATAAAGAAGCGATTCATGCGCCAATTGATGTGTTGGGTGAAAAAGAAGGCATTACGGTTGAAATTGCCATGCAGTATAATGCAGGTTTCAGCTCGAATATAATGTCTTTTGCGAACAACATTAACACATATGAGGGTGGTACCCACGAATCGGGCTTTAAAACTGCCTTAACACGTGTTATTAACGACTATGCCCGCAAATCAAACTTAATTAAAGAATCGGATGCCAACCTTACAGGCGAAGATGTTCGGGAAGGTTTAACGGCAATTGTGTCAATAAAACACCCGGAACCTCAGTTTGAGGGTCAAACAAAAACAAAACTAGGGAACTCTGAAGTAAGCCAGATTACAAATGCTTTATTCTCAGACGGATTTGAACGTTTCCTGCTTGAAAATCCATCGGTAGCACGTCAAGTTATTGAAAAGGGTACAATGGCGGCACGTGCTCGTGTAGCAGCGAAAAAGGCTCGTGAATTTACACGTCGTAAATCTGCATTGGAAGTTTCAAGCTTACCAGGTAAGTTAGCAGACTGTTCTTCAACAAACCCTGCCGAATCTGAAATCTATATCGTAGAGGGTGACTCTGCCGGTGGTTCTGCTAAATCAGGACGTGACCGTCATTTCCAGGCGATCTTACCATTGCGCGGAAAAATCCTTAATGTTGAGAAAGCACGCTTAGACCGTATTTTATCGAATGCCGAAATTCGAGCGATGATTACAGCATTTGGTACCGGTATTGGAGAAGAATTTAATTTAGAAAAAGCACGTTATCATAAAATCGTAATTATGACGGATGCCGATGTCGATGGTGCACATATTCGTGTACTATTGCTGACATTCTTCTTCCGTTTCATGCGTCCGTTAATCGAAGCGGGCTATGTATATGCAGCAAAACCGCCTCTTTATCAGGTGAAACAAGGGAAACATGTTGAATACTGCTACTCAGATCAGGAGTTAGAAGATATTTTAAACCGTCTGCCGAAATTACCGAAACCTAATGTACAGCGTTATAAAGGTTTAGGGGAAATGAATGCGACACAATTATGGGATACAACAATGGATCCAGAGCACCGTACTTTAATTCGAGTAGAATTGGATGATGCAATTGAAGCGGATAAAATTTTCGATCACTTAATGGGTGATGAAGTTGCACCTCGTCGTGATTTTATCGAAGAAAATGCAGTATACGTGCAAGACTTGGATGTTTAACATCTTTCAGCGGGTTTTCAAACCGCTGAAAGATGCAATTATGCTCGGGCATAATTGATTAGTTAGTGCAATTGGAAGGAGGTCCTTATTTTGTCTGACATTCAGCATGGACATATTGAATCTAGAAATATTACAACAGAAATAAAATCATCTTTCTTAAGCTATGCGATGAGCGTTATCGTTTCACGTGCCTTACCAGACGTACGTGATGGGCTTAAACCAGTACATCGTCGTATCCTCTATGGTATGCAGGAGCTAGGAAATACTTCAGATAAACCATATAAAAAGAGTGCCCGTATTGTAGGGGACGTAATGGGTAAATTCCACCCTCACGGTGACTCATCAATTTATGATGCAATGGTGCGTATGGCGCAAGACTTCAGCTACCGTTATATGCTAGTCGATGGCCATGGTAACTTTGGTTCTGTTGATGGCGACGGTGCAGCAGCAATGCGTTATACGGAATCACGTATGTCAAAGATCGCGATGGAAATGTTGCGCGATATTAATAAAGATACGATTGATTATGGACCGAACTATGATGGTAGTGAAAATGAACCTTTAGTATTGCCGGCACGCTATCCGAATCTATTAGTGAATGGTGCTTCTGGTATCGCAGTAGGTATGGCTACAAATATACCGCCACATCATCTTGGAGAAACAATTGACGGCGTATTAGCAGTGGCAGATAACCCAAGCATTACGACAGAAGAGCTAATGGAAATCATTCCAGGTCCGGATTTCCCTACAGGGGGAATTATTCTAGGGCGCAGCGGTATTCGCCGTGCATATGAATCGGGCCGTGGTTCACTGACAATTCGGGCTAAAGTAGAAATTGAGCAAGCTTCTAACGGCAAAGAGACAATTCTAGTACACGAATTGCCATATCAGGTTAACAAAGCGAAACTAATTGAAAAAATTGCTGAGTTAGTTCGAGATAAAAAAATCGATGGCATTACTAATTTACGTGATGAATCAGACCGTAATGGTATGCGTATTGTAATTGAAGTACGCCGTGATGCAAATGCAAATGTCGTATTGAACAATTTATTCAAGCAAACAGCGATGCAATCAAGCTTTGGTGTAAATATGCTTGCGCTAGTTGATGGGCAGCCAAAAGTATTAAGTCTAAAAGAAGTGCTTTATCATTACTTAGAACACCAGAAAGTAGTTATTAAACGTCGTACTGCATTCGAACTTCGAAAAGCAGAGGAACGTGCACATATTTTAGAAGGTTTACGTATTGCGCTTGATCATATCGATGAAATTATTTCTATTATCCGAGCATCTCGCAGCGGAGAAGAAGCAAGACCTCAATTAATGGAGCGCTTTAATTTATCTGAACGCCAAGCACAGGCAATTTTAGATATGCGTCTTGTGCGTTTAAGTGGATTGGAACGCGAAAAAATTGAAGCTGAGTACCAGGAACTATTAAAGTTAATCGATGAATTAAAAGCGATTTTAGCTGACGAAGCAAAAGTAGTCGAAATTATCCGTACAGAAATGACGGATATTAAAGAACGCTACAGTGATGAGCGTCGTACTGAAATTACAGCTGGCGGCTTAGAAATGATCGAAGACGAAGATTTAATTCCTCGTGAAAACTCGGTACTGACATTAACACATAACGGGTATATTAAACGTTTAGCTGCGAACACGTATCGCTCACAAAAACGCGGTGGCCGTGGTGTACAAGGTATGGGAACGAATGAAGATGACTTTGTAGAACATTTATTATTCACTTCTACACACGATACAATTCTGTTCTTCACTTCAAAAGGGAAAGTGTTCCGTGCAAAAGGATATGAAATTCCTGAGTTTGGTCGCCAAGCGAAAGGTTTGCCAATAGTAAACTTGCTTAATATTGATAAAGGTGAGCATGTTACTGCAATGATTCGCGTAACAGAGTTTAAAGAAGATGCTTACTTTATCTTTACTACAAAAACAGGGGTAACAAAACGTACACCTGTTGATCAGTTTGCCAATATCCGTACAAATGGTTTAATCGCCATTACATTGCGTGAAGACGATGATTTAATTTCTGTTCACTTAACGGATGGCACGAAAGAAATTATTATCGGTACAAGCGATGGTATGTTAGTACGATTTAAAGAAGACGATATTCGTTCAATGGGTCGTTCAGCTGCCGGGGTACGCGGTATTAAACTTCGTGAAGGTGACTTTGTAGTAGGTATGGAAATTCTTGAACCAGGTCAGGAAATTTTAGTTGTCACTGAAAATGGTTACGGTAAACGTACACCAGAATCTGAATACCGTTTACAAAGCCGTGGCGGATTAGGTCTGAAAACGATGCAAATTACCGATAAGAACGGTAAAATGTGTGCAGTAAAGGCTGTGGATGGATCAGAAGACATTATGCTGATTACGATTAACGGTATGTTAATCCGAATGGATGTAAACGATATATCCGTTATCGGGCGTAGCACACAGGGCGTTCGTTTAATCAGACTTGCTGAAGGCGAATATGTAGCAACTGTGGCACGAGTTAAAAAAGAAGAAGATGCTCCGGATGATGAAGAAATCGATTCCGAAATTGAGGGAGAGTCAAATTCAGATATAGAAGAGTAATTTAAAAAGTAATCTAGTTAGTTTAGACTATCTAGATTACTTTTTTTGGTTGTATTTTATTTTCCATTCGCTATAATTAACTTATAATATGAAAAATTTAGCAGTTATCTAGTAAGAGTAAATTATATGATAAGATTTTTTCTTCTGTATAACTGATAATAAGCATAAGGGGTTGTGAAATTGGAAGCAATATTGATAAGAGTTGAGGAATTGCAGTTAGGTAAGGTAATTGCTGAAGATATTTTCGCCAATACACAATATCCGATTATCTATAAAAATACAAAAGTAAAACCAGAGCACCTACGTGTGTTTGATTTATTTAATCTAAAAACAGTATTAGTACATAATGAATTCGAAGTTGAAGAAATCGAGCTGAATGAAGAAAAATTGGATGTCCCTCCAGTAGCTATACCGCTACAGCAATTCACAAGTTTCGAAAAATATTACCTTGATGGTATTGTACAACTGAAAAAAGAGTTTTCAAATTGGGAAGCGGGCGGAAGAGTCGATCTGACAAAAGTGAGAAACATAATTCTCCCGTTAATGGATATGGTTTTAGAGGATCGCTCTTACATATTCGATTTAAACAGTTATTCGAATGCAAAGGACTATTTATATCATCATTGTATCGCTACCGGATTAATTGCAGCAGTCATTGCAAAGAAAATGGGATATGAACGAGGGGATACGATTCAGCTGGCTATCGCCGGAATGCTGGCTGATAGTGGAATGTCGCGAATTCCCTCACGTATACGGGATAAGAAGAGTGTATTAACAGAGTCAGAGTTTGGGGAAGTACGAAAACACCCTTACTATAGTTACTTACTAATTAAAAACGTAACCGCTATAAAGGATATTATGAAAGTTGCTGTATATCAGCACCATGAACGTTTGGATGGCAGCGGCTATCCAAAAGGTGACCGTATTGGGTCTATTTCAATATTTGCCCAAATTATTGCTGTAGCAGATGTGTTCCATGCAATGACTAGTGAGCGTATGTATCGTTCAAAACAATCTCTTTTCAAAGTAATTGAAATGATTAAGGAAGAGGAGTTTGGAAAATTCGATATTAAGGTTGTTCAAGCTTTAATGAATATTGTCGTTGACTTACCAATAGGAACGAAAATTGAGTTATCGAATTTAGAGTTGGGTGAAGTAATGTTCATTAATAAGTACTCACCTACACGCCCACTTGTAAAATTGACACGTACAGGAGAAATTGTGGATCTTTCATCTAATAGAAGCTTTTATATTTCACGTGTAATTACTAAGGGATATAAACTGAACTAATTGTTAAGGGAGCTGTTTCTTTAATTAAAGAAGCAGCCCCTTTTCATTATAACTTCATTTATATAAATATACTTAAAATAAAAGGGTGAAAATATTTAATAAACTATTGACGATTAGAATTTCAAATGTTATTATATTTAAAGTCCTTACAAGATAACATCTTTTGAAAGCGAAATATTAAAAAAGGGTTGACTTGAGCGAAAGGATGCTGTAATATAATAAAAGTTGTCGCACGAAAGAAAAACGCTTCAACAGTAAAAAAACTTTTCATTAAAAAAGTGTTGACAAACAACACTGAATCATGATAAGATATAAAAGTTGTCACATCGACAACGCAATGAACCTTGAAAACTGAACAAGCAACGTTAATGAAACAAGCTTCTTAAATGAAGCAAACAATAGATTTCAACTTCTAACGAAGTTGGATCGCTAGCAAAGCAAATGAGCTTTCAAACTACTTTTATGGAGAGTTTGATCCTGG
>NZ_NHNT01000010.1:0-158650 GCF_002174535.1 Solibacillus kalamii
GTTTGTCAAAATGCCTCATAAAGTTCTCTTACAGGGTTTTCATCCCTCCATGCCCAGGTCTGGGCATGGAGGGATGAAAAGCAGAGCAACCGAAGGGCGGTAGCAAAAAAGTCTCTTAACGTTTGTCCGAAATATTGACGGAAGACCAACTGTTCTAATAAAATCCTAGCGTTTCTCCAAAAGCAAAAAAAAGCTGCCCAAGTCACTGATACTTGGACAGCTTCACGATTATAGCGGCATTCCCATAATCGCTTTTGGCTCAAGAAATTCCTCGATTCCATAATCGCCCCATTCACGGCCAATACCAGAATGTTTGAAGCCGCCAAATGGTGCCGATCGATCCGTTTCACTATTATTAATCCGGATTTGTCCCGCTCGGATTGATAAAGCGACTTTTTTCAGTTCTTCTTTATCATTTCCGAATACATAACCGGCAAGACCATAGATCGTATCGTTGGCAATATCAATTGCTTCGTCTAAATCTTTATAAGTGATAACCGACATAACCGGACCAAAGATTTCCTCTTGTGCAATTGTCATATCATTTTTCACATTTGTGAAAACTGTTATTTGTGAGAAGAATCCTTTATCAATTCCATCGGGTCTGCCAGGGCCGCCGATTACAATTTTTGCGCCTTCTTTTTCACCTTTTTTAATATAGGACTGAACCGTTTCCCATTGGTCTTTTGAAACTTGCGGTCCCATAAATGTGTTTTTGTCCTGCGGATCGCCAACTGGGAATTCAGGTACTAATTCTTTCATTGCCTCTATGAATTTATCATGCATTTCTGCCGGTACAATCATGCGTGTAGCAGCAGAACATACTTGCCCTGTATTCATAGCAATTTGAGCTAATGCCGTTTTTGCTGCTTCTTTTACATCTGCATCTTTTAAAATAACGAATGGCGATTTGCCTCCAAGTTCCAAGGAGATATTTTTAATACCTTCTGCAGCATTTTTCATTAAACCGCTGCCTACTTCTCCAGATCCTGTAAACGATACAATATCCACATCCGGATGAGAACTGATTGCCTCACCAACTGTTGAACCCGAACCATTGACAAGATTAAATACGCCTTTTGGAACACCTGCTTTATCCAAAATTTCCGCCAGAATTACTGCTGCAAATGGTGTTTGGGAAGCAGGTTTCACAACCATCGTACAACCTGCTGCCAATGCACTGGCAAGCTTAGTGGAAATCTGATTTGTAGGGAAATTCCACGGTGTGATCAGACCTGCTACACCAATCGGTTCTTTTTGAATATAGGATTTCTCTCGTTCTTCAGTAAACTTAAAGGTTTTTAATTGTTCTGCCGCCTGTTTAAAGTGTGAAAGCCCCATCTTATAGTGGATTTCCTCCGACTTTGTAATAGGCGCACCTAGTTCAGCTGTCATTATATTTACTAAATCGTCTTTACGTTTTTCATATTCTTCAGCAATTGCCTCTAAAAGCTTTATACGGTCGTTCACTGACATTTTAGAAAATGCAGGGAACGCCTCCTTTGCTGCCTGGACCGCTCGATTCACATCTTCCTCAGTTCCGCTGCTAATCTTACCAACTACTTCTTCTGTCGCCGGATTAATAACTTCAATAGTATCTGTTCCAGTAGAATTAACCCATTCCCCATTGATGTACTGTTTTGTATGATTTAGCATAATCAAACTCCTTTATAAATCGACTTATAAAAAATATTCCCTTTGTGCTTGTCTGTAAACATTTGAAATTCACCTTAGAACACAAAAAATTCGAAGCCTGTAATAGCACTTCGAATTTTTTAACAGCGTTATCTATTCATTTATTGAAAGCAATTGCTTAGCGATTTCTTTCACATCCGCATCTTTGGATTCTTTTGCATAACGTCCAACAAGTTGTTCGATTTCCGTACCTCGCCAATACGCACGATCGAATGAGTGCAATGTCAGAATCGCCATGTACTGCAGATGGTCGTCAGTAGTTTTTAGCGCTTGCCCAATGAAATTCAGACCAACACCATTATACTGATCCAATTCTTCAATAAGAGATAAAACAACAACTTTCTGATCGTTCGTCAGTTCATTGAAATCTCCAAATGACTCCGTAATTCCTATTAGCCGTTCGATAATTTTCGGATCTTTTACAGCAAATAATGAATAATAATATTGTACGTTTTCCGGATTATTCTTTAATTTCTGGAATACGATGTCCGTAATATCCGCTTTATAAAATTGGGCTACAGCTAACGCCTCATCTTCACCCTCTTGGTCATTTTGCAGAATTTCCAACGCTTGCTGCAGCCATATAGGATTCCGGGAAAGTTCTTCAATATTTTCTTCAACCGCACGCTTTTCATGCGGTTTCCAGTTAGAAGAAAAGCGGTCTTCCCATGTTGCCTCATCATATTGCAAGTATTCATGAATTTGTGTCAAAATGTAAAACTGGTTGAACGTACGGCAATGTGTTTTCGCATGGTGCGTATAGCGCATCAGTACTTGACCCGCGTATTCATACTCGTCCAATCTTTGATACGCCCCTTCGTATAGAAGAGCTAATATTATCACCCCTGAACCGTCAAATATTTTCCCGGAAATAATTTTTTCGTGCAGTTCAATATCAAGTTTTCCTTTTTCAGCACACATTAATGCTGAGGCATTTCCCGGTACGGTATTTTTCAGCCCTTCCAGTAATATCCACTGGCGAATTTCTTCATTTGAAGCATCCAGGAAATTCAATGCTTCGAGTTTACCCCAGTCCGAAACATTTTTCGCAATATGCCACACCGTCTCATTACTGTTTGTTGTACCATTAGTCAATGCATATAACGCAACGCCGGTGAATTCTTCATGCAATGCAATTACTTTCAAGCGTTCCTTATACTCTTCACATTTCACAGTACCCAGAACAAGCAGTGCAAATTTAACGACTTCACGATGGGCCGCATGTTCCAGAAGCCAAATTGCCTCTTCTTTCACACGATTTTCATCCTTTTCCGCTTCATAAAACAGTTCCAGAAATTCATGGAAGTAGCTGATAACCTTTTCATCTTTAATTTTTTCGTAAGTTGCTTTCCTTGTCTGGTCGTTTGGATTCGCGGCCTGTTCCAAAAATAACTTTATCAGCTTTTTCGTATAAAAAGGCGTTACGGCTTCCTGATGAAGCTGGTCTGCAAACCCCGGTGCAAATTTCGGATGGTGTTCATCATATAAAAACTCGTCATCCGGCAAATCTTTTGTTATAAGCTGCTGGTACTGTTGAAATTGTTCTTCTAAAAAAGGAACAATGTACTCCTTATTTGTCCAAGGTAAAAAATGAAGTTTCAAAGCCTCATGCATCAGCTGTTTACCATCCACTTTTACTGTTACATTCAATTTAACAAAACCGCCTATTTTCACATATACTTTATGTGTTTTACCGCTGTTTGATTGGAATGTTCCCTTCAGCGTTGAAAATGGTACTATATGCGACCAGATTGATTTCCGTACATTCTTTGCAATAATTTGTCCATCAACTTTTAATACTTCTTCCATCATGCCATTCATTACTTCTATTTGATGACCTTCAAAATCTAGGACCCAATACTTTTCCACTTCTTTCGCAACATCGCTTTTGACATTGCGCATTTCCCGTTTAAATTCTTCTTTAAATCCCATTTGTTTGCTACCTTTTCCTCTCGTTCTATACAACTATCATAACAATCTTTGATAACTTTTTGTTAAATAGTTGTAATCTAACAAAATAGTAACATAAGTATTCAAATTATTTATGAGTATTGTTAGATAAAAAAAGGACTAGTATATTTACTAGTCCAAAAATCCATTATTGAGTTTTTACAACTACTTTCCCGTTATGTTCACCATTGATCACGGCATCAAATGCCTTGCCAGCCTGTTCTAACGGATAACTGTAACCAACAACAGGTTTGAGCTGTTCTGATTCAAGTAGCTTTGCCACACCTTGAATCAGTTCCTGATGTTCTTCAGCCGACACATTAAACAGCACCATGCCCCGTACATCACATTCTTTTTGCATAATTAGACGAGGATTAATCTCGATTTCTCCACGGTTTCCGACAATAACGATTACGCCGTGCTTGGCAATCATCTGCAAATCGGTCTGCAGATTTTCGTTAGCCAGAAATTCAATAATAACATCCGGGCCTTTGCCGTCATTGGCTTCCAAAACTGCATCCATTGTTTCTTCTTTAATATGATCCAGCACGACATCCGCGCCGGCTTCTTTTACAAGCTGTTTCCCGGAATCACGGCTTGCTGTTCCAATCACTTTTGCACCTAAAGCTTTTGCGATTTGAACAGCCTGTAAACCTACAGCGCCACTAGCTCCGTGAATGAAAACCGTTTGCCCTGACTGCACGTTTGCTCTTCCAACTACTGCTCTGTATGCAGTCAATGCCGGAACTCCTAATGCTGCTCCTTGTTCAAACGAAATATGCTGTGGAATCGGATGAACAAAGCGGCTTTCACAAACAATCTGTTGTGCTAATGTACCAGTCGCCTTACCATTCGGCAAGCTCGCTATAAATACTCGGTCCCCTACTTTTACGTTTGTCACGTGCTCGCCGATCTTTTCCACAATCCCAGCACCGTCTAGGCCTGGTGTATACGGAAGATTCGGTTTTATCGCATATGTACCTGTAGAAGTATAAACATCACTTGGATTCACACCTGCTGCATGTAGGTTTATCAGTACTTCATTTTCAGCTGGCGTATGCAATTCGGCCTGCTCAACTACTAAATTTTCTGAAGTACCAAATTGATTGATTCGAATCGTTTTCACTTAACTTCACCCCATTATCTATATTGTATTAAGAATATTAGAAAAATTACTATTTGTATAGAGATAGCTTCGCTTAAAAACATATGTAATTTCTTTAAAATTGTAATATTTCAATTGTTTAGTATGTATTGATATAAGAGGAGGAGAGAAATAATAAGAAAAATAATTTTATTGGTAGTTGTACTGGGGCTAAGTTTTGTACCAGTTGTTTCTGCAAAAGAACTTATATCTACACCTTCAGGGATTGCTTATACCGAGCTAAAGGACCGTGTGAATGAATATGCTTCAAAATACATCGGGACTTCTACAGCTGGAGCCAATGTACTGATTATAAAGGACGGAGAAATTTTCTTGAATACGTCGTATGGCTTTGCTGATGTTGAAAATCAGGTAAAAGTCACAACTGATACTGTATTTGAATGGGGTTCTGTTACGAAGCTTCTTGTGTGGACCAGTGTGATGCAGCTTGTAGAGCAAGGGAAATTGAAATTAGATGAAGATATTCGTACGTATTTACCGGAAGGATTTTTGACAAAAATACGGCATGATGCTCCGATTACAATGTTGAACCTTATGCACCATAATGCTGGCTGGGAAGAAAAATTTACAGATCTATTCTATATGTCAGCAAACGAAATAAAGCCTTTGAAAGAAATGCTTCACATTACTGAGCCTTATCAGGTGCACGAACCAGGAAGTGTAGTCGCCTATTCAAACTATGGTGTAGCACTCGCAGGCTTTATTGTGGAGGAGCTTACAGAACAGCCCTTTTATGATTATGTGAACGATCATATATTTTCTGTTTTAGGTATGAAGGACACAACGATTCATCCGACACAGGAAGATAACGAAAATGTAAAAATAAAAAGAGATGAAATTTATGGATATATTGTGAGCAGCGACGGTGAATTTACTATTTCTAAAAATGAACGAATCTTTATCGGTTTATATCCCGCAGGAAGTGCAATTGGTACGATCGAGGATGCAGCTAAATTCATGTTGGCTCTTATGCCGGCAGACGGGGAGAACAGCCCGTTGTTTCACAATAATCGTACATTAGATGAAATGCTGACGACAAGTGATTTTTATGACGATGGCGTACCACGTAATGCACATGGTTTTTGGAAAGGTCTATATACAGTTGAAGTGTTTGAACATGCGGGAAATACAGATAGTTTTTCGAGCAATTTTACCTTTTCAGATAAGAATTTGGGCGTAATTGTTTTTACTAATCAGGCGGGTGAAGCAGGACTGAGTTACGGTTTGCCAACCCTTGTGTACGGGGAGTATTCTGCTGATGTTGGCAAGCAAATAATGCCAAATGCGCATGAGCTTGATGGAAGTTACTTTATGGCAAGGCAACCTTATAAAGGTTTCACTAAACTGTACAGCGCCCTTAGTATTGGTCATTTTGAAGCGACAGAAACAAACAGAGTGAATGCTTTTGGGATGGAAATTGAACAAATCGCGCCTTATCTTTATAGATCTTTAGATGATTACCGTATATATTTTCATGTTACGATGAATGGTGGTAGCGTGGAAAAGATTTCAATGCCGACAAGTGATTTTTTGCCTGTCTATCAAAGTATGAAAATCATTAATATTTTTAGTATCATAGCGGCAGCTTTTAGTGGTTTGTATACGCTCATAGTTTTAGTGATTTTGTTCATCAAAAAAATCATCAATCGAAAAAAAGCAATCCGAGGGACAGTTATAGATAAATGGGAATTGCTTATACTTTCCACTAATATTATACCTTTTATAAATATCATGATTTTAGCTTATAGAACTTTAAATTATGTTTCTTATTCAGCCTTAAAAATTCATTTTTGGGTGAATTTCGCATATATCGCCTTCGTAGCCATTTGTCTAGTAACGTTATTTTTAAACTGGAGAAAAATAAAGCCTGCAGGTGGTATAAAAATTCGCTATGTATGTTCATATATGTCAGCATTATTGCTCGTCGTACTCATTCTTTGCTGGGAGCTTTATTATTAATTAATCCTTTTGCGTTTGCATTTGCGTTTCAAGCTTTCATAATCATTCTATTTCATTATGTACCCGGTGCAGAGAAATTAGGATTGTCAATGCACCCGGTACATTCTTCATGAAATCAATTTTTTCGATTTATGATTTATTAAAAACAGGTTTTCGTTTTTCAAAGAAGGCTTCGACACCCTCTTTAAAATTTGCCGACTCAAAACACATTGCTTGTGCAAATCCTTCTAGCTCCATAGAATGGGACAGATCATCAAGAACGCTTCTATTTACTAATTTCTTCATTAATCCTAGAGCCATTTGTGGACCTTCTGTAAGCTGTTCCGCTAATTTGTAAACTTCATTTGTCAACGACTCGTCTCCAACTACTCGATTAACAATCCCAAGTTCTAGGGCCTGCTCGCTTGATACTTTGTCTCCCAAAAACATCATTTCAAGTGCCCGATGTCTTCCAATGAGTCTGGGTAAAAAGTAGATTGCACCTAAATCAGGAATTAACCCAACTTTTGAAAAGCTTTGAATGAATACAGCAGAATGATTTGCAATGATCAAATCGCAAGCTAATGCCAGACTTACCCCTGCTCCAGCAGCCGCTCCGTTTACAGCAGCGATAACAGGTTTCTCAAGATTTACAATGGAAGAAACCATCTCATGTCCCGATTGCAGTCTCTTCCGTCCGTTTGCCCCATCAACATCTTTTGACGCACTTAAATCCCCGCCCGCAGAAAACGTATTTCCTTCACCTGTTAAAACAATCACTTTCACATCATCATTGTTTTTAACTTCAGTAAAGAAATCTCTTAATTCTTCCCGCATTGGGAGGTCTAGCGCATTTCTCACTTGAGGGCGATTTAATTTAACGGTACAAACACCATTTTCTGCAATTGTCACTTGTATCGTTTTGTTAAGCAAGCCGCTTCTGCCTCCTTCATTATTTCCCGGAAAATTACGACTATTCCGAAAACTTAAAACCTAAATTCTGTACATTCTTGTAGTTATAATTGGTAAGCTCCCGTACGTAAAACCGTTTTGAGTACCTTTCCTGTTGCATTTCTAGGCAAAGATTCCATGAATTCAATTGCCCGGGGTTTTTTATACGAGGCAATGCTATTTTGACAATATCGAATTACCTGTTCCTCAGTCATCTGTTTACCAGGCTTTAAGACAATAAATGCTTTGACAGCCTCACCCCATTGAGGATCGGGAATACCCACTACGGCAGCTTCCAAAATATCCGGATGAGAATATAAAACATCTTCCAATTCTTTCGGATAAACATTTTCACCGCCACTAATAATCATATCCTTTTTCCGGTCTACTACATAAATGAATCCTTCTTCATCCATTCGGACTAAATCGCCGCTATGAAACCATCCCCCTTTAAATGCTTCCTCTGTTGCCTCCTTATTTTTATAATATTCCTTCATTGTAGTGGGTCCCTGATACACAATTTCTCCCACTTCTCCAACAGGCACATCATTCATTTCTTCATCCACGATTCTTACTCTTACATTTATAGAAGGTTTTCCAACAGATTCAGTCTTCCTTAGTGCATCTTCACCCGCTAAATATGTTGTGGAGGGACTCATTTCTGTCTGCCCAAATGCTTCTAAAATACTTGCATTTTTAAATACTTGCAAAATCTTCTTTTTTATTTCAATTGGACAGATTGCTCCTCCTAAAGCGCAATTTGTCATCGAACTTAAATCATATTCTAATAAGTTTGGCACTTGGAACAGAAAATTCCACATCGCAGGAACCATAAACATTGTTTCAATTTTTTCGTCCTGGATTGTTTTCAGAACTACGTCCGGTTGAAACTCACGATGCAAAATAATAGTCCCTTCTATTAGACAATTTTGTAAAAGAGAGGATAGAGCTGCAACATGGAAAAGAGGAGGAATAATCAGTTGCTTTGCTCCCTTTCTAGGTGGAGAATGATAGAGTTTATTCATCGCATTCATATAATAATTTTTATGGGTTAACACTGCGCCCTTTGGTTTACCTGTTGTACCTGATGTATAAATAATTGCATGTGCATGTTCGTCAGTGAAATTTACTTCCTCGTAGTCAGCAGGTGTACTATATATTGCCTCATATGAAATCATTTTTGTTTGAAGTTCGGAATCCCCGCATTTAATTGGGACAATGAGTTTAACTTGAGGCAAGTTAATCGAGCGAATGCTTTCGATAAATTCTTCTTCAATAAATAATATAGTTACATCGGATTGGTTAACGATATATTCAATCTCCTTAGAAACTAAACGGAAATTGATCGGGACAAAAACGCCACCACATAAAGAGACACCAAAATATAGCTCGACAAAGGGCAGCCCATTTTTAAGCAAACATCCAACTTTATCATTTACACCAATCCCTCGCGCTTGAAGCCATCCCGCTAAATGCATCGAACGCGTCAAAAGTTCCCGATAGGTTATTCGACGATTTCCATAAATAAACGCATCCCTTTCAGGAACATTATGTGCAGCATATTTAAGCGCTTCCCCTATCAACAGTTGTTGGGACATCGATAATACTTTTTGTTCCATCTCCATCACCTTTCTTTCTAAAATTTATTATTAAGTTGTTATTATTAATAAATATTCAATCGCTGATATTTTTAGAATGATGACTATTCGCTTTATAGAATGTCCACTATATTTGTAAAGTCCATAGAAAAATAAAACGACCCTTGCTCAAAAAAGCAGAGGTCGTTTTATATTTTGCTTGTAATTGCTATATGACTAATTAAAAATCACCGGAAAAGTAAATATAACGAAAACTGCCCATATTCCGTATACCGGCAAATATTTCGTCACGGCATTTTGGATAGCAATCGGTCCGGATTTGTTTTGTAGAAAACGCATATAGGAAATCATAATCCATAGTAGATTTGCACAGATCAGTATATTTACCCCTAAAACGGCGAGCCTATTAGGGGTAATACCATAAGAAGTAAGCCTGAACATAATCGCTGATAATGCAACACTGTCAATGATGAGCGCAACAACGATTAATGCCATATTGACATAGTCAAAGATGCTCTTTTTATCGTCCGGTTCTTTCTCGGTAATGGAGAATATTGTAACAGCAAGGACGCCAAGTAGTATTCCGTTGAAAGCAATCAGGAAATCGCGGTCCAAAAACGGATTTTTTCCGACTGATATGACTGTTACGAGATATACGAGCAAAGTGATTAAAACTAAAGGGCTAAAAATTTTCGCTATAAATGGTGTAACATTTTTAGCAAGCTTTAGATTCATTGAAACGAGGTGCACACCTACTATTGCAAGTGCCGCTGCACCAAATAACACGACATTACTAAAATAGAAGTCCCCGATATCCAGGCCAATAAAGCTAAACAACTGCATCGTTAATAATGCAAGAACCATCCCACTAACTGCCATGCTGGCATAGAGAATACCATATTCTAAATTAAATTTAATAAATGCTAATCTTGTACTGCTTTGTAAATAATCATTTCCTGTATATGCAAGCCCTAACAACACCCATAAGAATATGGGGAAATGTAAATAAGCTAAAATAATGCTATCATTGTTGAAATCTAAGGGCAGCAAATTCAAATATACTCCCGAAACTAGAAATAATGCTATTAAAGAATAAATAATACTTCTTTTAGGAGTATGCTTGTAAACAAAATAGGCGGCAATATAGGGAATAATACCAAATGCCAAATTAATGGGAGCAATTGTTTCCTGTTCGACAAAATGGAATATGATTCTTGTACTTACCCCTGCCATAATCGCTAGTATGCCCATGAAAATAAATCCATTTTCAAGCATCGACGACTTCTTTGTATTTTCCTTATCGCTGAAATTCAATCTTTCATACCAAACACTCAGAATTGGAGAATCAGGATTTTGTTCCCATGCTTGTTTGAATGACTTGGTAAAAGCTTTCGGGTCTTTTCTATACATTCTCTCAAGTACATCGGGTTTAGTACTATTTTCAATAACCAAATTACTACTCTCCATTGATTTCCCTCCCTTTATTTTCGCTGTAATAGTTAACTGTCTTCATCACTTTTGTATTCTAAAATATCACCAGGCTGGCATTCTAACGCCTTACAAATGGCTTCTAAAGTTGTTAACCGGATTGCTTTTGCCTTCCCGTTTTTTAATATAGAAAGGTTCGCCATCGTGATCCCCACCTTTTCCGAAAGTTCTGTTACGCTCATTTTCCTTTTTGCTAACATCACATCAATATTGATTATAATTGCCATTGCTATTCACCTCAGACCGTTAAATCGTTTTCAGATTTAAAATTAATTGCTTCTTGTAAAAGTTTTTGAAGAACAGCTGCAAAGACTGCAATTACCAATGAAGCAAAAGGAACAATCAATCCGACAAAGATAACTCCCGGTGCGTCGTCCAATTCCGCAAAGACATAAAAAAGCGGTAAAACTAGCACATGCAAAACACTGATTGTTATCGCACAGTATTTTATTTTCATTAGAGGTTTCACAGCTAAATCGGAGAACGCTTTATTATTATCGATATAGCGTAAAAGTTGGAAAGCCTGATACAAAGCAAAGAAAAAAGGAATCGCCGAAGCATCGAAAGCAATGTAAACAAAATACTTTACGAAAGCAAAATCCGGAAGCAATTCAGCTGCAACATTTGCCAGCTCAGGAACTAAAAAGATACACAGCGCCAAAACTGGAATTCCCAAAAAAATAACAGCAACTTTTAAAAACAACGTAGTTACTTTTTCCATAAAAACGCACCTCACTTCTTTATTTTCACTTTTGATCTTAATACATTATTTATCGATAATCAATAAATTTATATCAAATTTCATTATTTATTTATTGCACATTAGTGTTCCACTTTAAATAAATTGCTTTCCTAACAAATAAAAAGCTTGGAAAAACCTTATTAATTAAGGCTTTCCAAGCTTTTACTAGCTGTTATTTAATTATTTTCACTTTGTCCCTCTTATTTTAGGAAGCTTAAAAAGTTAGAGAAAGATGCTACAAGATCTTGATAGTAACCAACCACTTTATCTTTTAATGCGATTTTATCATTTTGATTTTGTTCCGTTTCAGGATCTACACTAATTTCTTCCGTTTCTGTTGGTACGGGTTCTTGTACCGGTTCTGAAACAGTGTTCTCCCCTTCTTCAGTTACCTGCTCTGGAGTTTCTACAGTAGAAGGTAGCTCTTCAATATCTACATTTACTGGAGTTTCCAACGTTTCTTCAGTTTCAGTTGGTAGAGCTGTATCATCAACCGGAAGATTTTGTGCCGTATCTTCCTCTACATCCGTTGGAACCGTTTCAACAACATCAGTATCAGCCTCAGTTGTTTCATCAATTACTGGAACATTTTCAGGTTCTTCATTAGATTGTTCAGAATCAATATTACTTAAATATTGTTCAATATGAGTTTGATAGTAGTTAATTAGGCTTTGATAGCTATTATCGATAAACTGATAAGATCCTTCTAACCATGAAGTAACGTCACCTTCTGATGTACCATCTTCTTCCTGGTTCTCTTCAGTTACTGGTGTTTCTGACTCTTCCGTTTCACCTTCTTCTGCTTGGTCTTCTTCAGTTACAGGTGCTGCCGGTTCTTCAGTTACCTCTTCTTCTGCTTGATCTTCTTCAGTTACAGGTGCTGTCGGTTCTTCCGTTTCACCTTCTTCTGCTTGATCCTCTTCAGTTACTGGTGCTGTCGGTTCTTCAGTTGCACCTTCTTCTGCTTGATCCTCTTCAGTTACCGGTGCTGCCGGTTCTTCAGTTACCTCTTCTTCTGCTTGATCTTCTTCAGTTACAGGTGCTGCCGGTTCTTCAGTTGCACCTTCTTCTGCTTGGTCCTCTTCAGTTACCGGTGCTGCCGGTTCTTCAGTTACCTCTTCTTCTGCTTGATCTTCTTCAGTTACAGGTGCTGTCGGTTCTTCAGTTGCACCTTCTTCTGCTTGATCCTCTTCAGTTACCGGTGCTGCCGGTTCCTCAGTTACCTCTTCTTCTGCTTGATCCTCTTCAGTTACTGGTGCTGTCGGTTCTTCAGTTGCACCTTCTTCTGCTTGATCCTCTTCAGTTACCGGTGCTGCCGGTTCTTCAGTTACCTCTTCTCCTGCTTGATCCTCTTCAGTTACAGGTGCTGCCGGTTCTTCAGTTGCACCTTCTTCTGCTTGGTCCTCTTCAGTTACAGGTGCTGCCGGTTCTTCAGTTACCTCTTCTCCTGCTTGATCCTCTTCAGTCGCCGGTGTTTCTGGCTCTTCTACTACACCATCTTCAACAACCTCATCTGTTGTTTCATCTATATTATCTAATTCATCCGTAGTTTCGGTTTTTTGTTGGGCTACTTGGCTAACAAGCTTCCCTTTTTCAGGAGAACCTGGCAGGCTCTTTGCAAATTCAGACACTTTCTGTCCATGATTTTTTGCGTGTTCAATAATTTCCGGATTAACATCCTTTGCATCTAGCTCTGCTGCAGAAATAGGTGCACCAGCCGCTAAAAATGATGCAGCTATAAATGATGTTGACATCACTAGTGGCGCTACTTTCTTAGAAAAATTTTTGTTTGCTGTTTTAGAGTCCATTTGTTTTTTATTCATTACTTGATCGCTCCTAATTCGTATTTTGTACTGATAGGATGGATTTTTCATTACTCCCGGTATTGATCGTTTCACCTCTGATTGAACCGAGTAAAATGATTCCTCAATTTTTTTGGCAGCACCATCTACTGCCTGTTAAGAATATACCAAAATTATATTACAATATTGTTTAACTCAGATTAAAAGAGTTGTTGCCTCCATTACGAATTTTTCGAATTTTGCAACATACGAAATAATAAATACAGCCAAAATCATTCTATTAAAATAGAATGATTACGCTTTCATGCTTGCTCTGTATGTTTTTCATGTAATTTCCTTTACTGTATAACTAGGTTAAATTATTTTACATATATCTCGTGTCAGTAAAAATTGTCTAAATAAAAAATACATTTTTCTCCCTATTATTACTGATTTAAAAACTTAATAATATGAAAATCCCCAAATAGTTTATTTTATACGGTAAAACACCTTATGTATCACTTTTAACACCCTTGAAATATCAGGCGAGTTTCTTGGATTATTTTTATATAACATCCATGCGAAAGGCAAATATCAATTAAAAAGGCATTTTAATAATCCAAAGATGCAACGAACTCCTTAGATATCAAAATGCCTCACCAACTATTCTATTCATTTAAACAATCCTTTTGGTTGTACAAAAACCGTATTTTTTAAAGTTTTAATGGTAACTTCATAAAGATGCTGCTTAAGGTCATCCCGATTTTCCATTCTAGTTTGCAGTGAAGAATATGAAATGACAGGTTCCATTCTTTTTATTACTTGAATAATTTCATTTGGATCTAACTGCTCGACCATAGTTAACCTCCCCTCTATTTTTTACTCCTATCATGGGTTGACTTCGTGAGGTCGTTCGATAATAAGTCAATCGAATTTCGCAATGAATCAATTTTGCCTTCGAATCTCATTAATAAATAAATCGCAATGGTAATAGGAAACCCGAAATTCCCTAATATTTGAAACAGCTGTCCTTCAATCATCCCCCTCCCTCCCTTCTCTTAAAATATTAATTGATTTATGAATCATCTTAGAAATAGCTTGTTGTGATACATTGTATATCTTCGCAATTTCCTTCTCAGTTAACTCGTTTACATACCGATAATACAAAACCTGTTTTTGCTTAGCATTTAAACGTTTTAATAAGGTTATTAACAGTTCATCACTCAACAAGCTCTCTAAGTCATTCTCAAAAATGTTTTCGAATTGTATAAAAGATTTTTCATCTTGAACTGTGTCTACCATTGCCAGGCCTTCATTTATTGGAGCATCCAAATTCAATTCATACTTCCTATTGTGCTCTCTTAACTTTGAATCAAATTTTCTGGATTCATAAATAATTGCTTTTTTGATATAGGCGATACGTATGATCTGTCTTTCAAAATATTTAAATTGTTCATTTAAAGAATCCGCATTAGTATTTGTCGGTTCCTGTAAGTATGCATTATACAGTTTGTTATATTTTTCAATCTCTAAAAACCGTTTAAACACATTACTATTCACGACATCAGGATTTAAAATTTTCATTCCTCAAACCCCTTATCTTTTTATTCTTAAAACATGAACTTCCGTTCGTTTTTAATTAAAAAAGACCGAATAGAACGTTTACCTTCTTATTATATATAGGGGAAATTCCAAAGAATAATACAACCAAAAATTTAGTTATAGGGATATTAAAAATATCCCTATTGATGTAATTTTACAACCTTGATGGTACACTAGATAATACCAGATGAGCACCAGCAGTAATAGTTGTGAATCTTACTACTTGATACTGGTGCCATCCCGTTATCACACACCAAATGCTACTGTAAAAAAGTCTTATTAACCTCCCCCAATTCCTACTAACCACAAATCTAGAGCGATAATAATTATATCAATCATGTTCTCACCCCCCTTTTTACTTATTTTACATAATTTACACTTTCCCGGCTTATAATATTAGTAAAAGAATATTTGGGAGGATATTATGAATAATTATGGAGAAACTATAAAAAAAATCAGAGTTGGCAAAGGATTTTCGCAAAAATATGTATCAAACAATATCTGTACTCAAGGTAATTTCTCCAAATTTGAACTAGGAGAAAATAAAGATATAAAACACTCTACCTTAAGTGAATTTCTAGTACGTATAGAAACTTCCTATGAAGAATTTAGATATATCGATAATGGATATACCATGCCTTTAAGAGATGAAATTATTAATAATTTTTATAATCAAACCTATAATAATTCGGAAAAATTATTGCAATTACAGCAAAGTTGTATTTCATTCTTAAAAGAATTTCCAGAGGATAAACTAATTAATAAAATAAATATTATTATAAAAAGTCTAGCTATATTAGCCAATACTAACGATATTCATTATGCAAAATTACTTGCTGAGCCCATTTGGGAAGAACTATCTCGTAGAGACAATTTGTATTTATCCGATATCTTTTTACTAAATTCTATACTATATATTTTTCCAATTGAAACTGCTGTAGAAATGAAAACATTTGCTTTTCGGCACATTGAAAAGTACAAAAATTTCCAGAATATAAATCGGATAAAAATAAATTTCTTAATTAATCTATCGCTGCTATATTTAAAAAATAGCGATTATAATATGGCTTTAAAACAATTAGAAAACTCAATCGAATTGTGTAAAATAGAAAAACATTTTATTAATTTATCAATCTGTTATATACGTAAGGGTATTTGTTTGAACAATATGGGCAAATGCGGATTATATTGGAGTCATAAAGGGATGAACATGTTGGAAGTTTTAGATCAGTTCGATTTACTATCTATATTAAAAACAGAAGTCGAAAAATACTCAAATTATATTGTTTAAAACGAGGAATTAAACATCTACCTTGCCCCTGGGAAGCTTCCTCCTGCTACGAACTAGTCACAAATAAAGCCGTTCAAATTTGAACGGCTTTTCATTTTGAGGCGGTTTTTATTCTAGCCTCTAATATATTTTTTATTAGTTGATCGTACCGCCTGGTAAATCTTTTAATTCTTTCTCTTTATACATTGCTCGATCCGCCTCTTTAATCATCTCATCTAAATTTGCATTTAAAACTTCCGTCGTGTAGTGCCATCCAATACTTGCCGAAACATTAATTATATATTGATCTAAAATCATTGGTTTCTCTAGTGCAGATTGGATTCTATCTGCAATCTTTTCTAATATAGACTGATCGATATTAGACGTTAGAACGATAAATTCATCTCCACCTAATCGGCAAAGTAAATCCGTATCTCTCAATACACCATCTATCCTTAAAACAATAATTTGCAATAACTGATCCCCAACATCATGGCCATATGTATCATTTACGTTTTTAAAACCATTCATATCAAGGAACAATAATGCAATTGAGTCGACATTCTCATACTTCATCACATCAAACTTTTCCTTAAGCAATAAACGGTTTGCTGCTCCGGTTAATGGATCATGATAGGCTAAGTCCTGTAATTTGTCATTGGCCGCTCTAACTTTAAGAATGAATGTAATATGAAAAATCGTAATAAAAATTCCAAACAGTACTAAATAAATAAAGTCCTCTTTGATGACGTTCGGAAAAATTTCATCGTGAAGGTAAAAGAACGAATAGAATGTAAGAATAATCGAAGCGATCCCTGACATTAAAACGGCTTTTATCTGTTGATAAATGGCACTTAGCGGCAGAGCGAGCCACATGAAGAGAAAATTTACTAAATACGGAGAATCGTTAAGCAGATAATAAAAATAAATATACATGCTACCGACCATTACATACATTGTAAATTTGGCATTTACTTTCTTTAGAATCAACAATATCATGATGAGCCCAAATACCCCAAAAAAGATTGCTGGAGGAAATATGCTCTCTATTCCTTCAATGACAATATTAAATATTATTTGTGTAAAGTAAAAAATACTTATTAAAAGAAGTAATAAAGAATTTCTACGATGCATTTCAATCATAATTCACCTTCCTCTAACATCCATATTGGGCTAAAATTATTATTATATTTCTAAATTATAATCCCTTAATTTATTATAGCTTATGCATAATACGATGTTATTTCAATAATAATTAACTAAAAACAAAAGATCTCCCGACAGTTCATTAAAACAACTGATGAAAGACCTTTCCTAAAATCTATATTCGTATTTTAAATACTTTATTCGTAATAGGAGCGATGAATTTAACCCCTTTTTTCGTCATCATATCACCTAAAATATGAGATAAATAAGCCATCGTTGAGATAATCGCTAAATTTTCCGTGCCTGTACTCTCTTCCAGCAGATGGGACATATATGCCCAAAAGACCACCGCCCAAATCGTATGGGTAAATCCTCGATGCGGAAACCATCCAGCTGCCCCAATGTATACAGCAAACAGTACGAGCCACCACATCTCATCGGTAATCGCATAATACAGAAGGAATAAACTCAAAATAGTCATTAAAATATTTTTAAGCGTTTCCTGACTTCTCATGGATAAGGCAATGATGATGGCGCCCAATGCTAAAAACAGCAGTTTATTTTGTTGTGTAAACCATTCACCATCCAAAAAAGGCAGAAAGTTTAAATAAGCTGCCAAGGACAGAACCATTATCACACCGCCGACCAATTGTCCGCCTTTTTTTATTTGTTTCGCCGTTTTCGTTACATGTTTATTCAACAGATTGTTTCCGTCCAAATCCGGAGCCAGTGAAGCTACAGCAGATACAGCTAAGACGACCGGAATCATTTCAGATGCTTGGCTGACAGATGCTACTGCCCCGATTCCTAACCCAATCGTTAAATGTGTTCGACCTTTCATGTTGCCACCTCTTTGTTGTAAAGTCTTTTAGCGGATGTTACCGCGAACTCGTTATGTATTCAAAGAGTTCATTGTACTTAACAGAGTTCTATTTATCAAGTTTTTTCATTAGAGGAACCTGCTTCACTTTATGAGCTGCTGTTTTGTTTTATTACATAGCGCCGACAGTTTTACAGATTTTAAGCCAGCCTTTGCGCGCGGTTATATATATAAATACTGCAAAGCATGATTAATGAAATAATTGCAAACATATAATCTATATAAGCTGTTAATAGCCAGCCACCAATAATCGGCCCGATAAATCCGCCTATATTTTTAAACTGAGACGCACCAAGATATGTCCCTTTTTGATCCTCAGGCGCAATTTCCTCAATAACGGCATTCATCATCGGGAAACAGAAAATCTCACCGACCGAAAATACTATCATACTCGCAATGAACATCCAAGAACTGCCGGAAACGCCAAACAGAAATAATCCGACCGCAAAAATGACGACGCCAATTTTCAGTGAACTATAAATTGAAATTTTTTCGCTTAATACTGTTAAAGGCAGCTGAAATGCCAGCACTGTAATGGAGTTTGCGACAATCACATAGGAAAAGAGCTTCACCCCATCTTCCACATTCATATTAATGAATTGCGGCAGTGTCGAGTCGAACTGGGAATAACCAACTGTAATCAAAATCCCTCCTGCGATAAACAGCAACAGCTTTTGATCTTGGATAACTGCACGTAATATCGTTCGGATTTGTTGGTTTGAACCAAGTCTTTTTTGTTTCATTTCATAGCGGTTTAATATTACGAGTAAAAATATGCCATACAACGCATACATAATGCCGGTAATCATAAACGGGGTCGCTGGACTTGATAAGCTTGCGACCCATACACCAAGTAGTGGTCCCATTACAGCAGCAATATTAATGGCCGTGTAGCGTACAGAAAATAACCGTCTTTTTTTCGCATCCTCTGTAAAATCAATCATCAGTGCTTGGGTACCCGGTTCAAAAAATGAACGGCATAGCCCATTCACTGCATTCAACACGACAAAATACACAGCTGAAGGAGCCAGTGCAAAACCAATAAAGGTAAGACTCCATATAAAGACTGTAATAATAATAACCGCTTTTCGTCCAAATCTGTCGGTCAAATAGCCGCCGATCAATCCGCCAAAGGTTGAGAACAGCGGCGCAATTCCAATCGTAACCCCGATTAATAACGGCGAGGCTTGAAGTTCGTTATGTAAATATAAAGCTAAAAACGGGATTGCCATGAAGCTCGCAGTCCGTACAAAAATCGTCCCACTTAATATAATCCATACAAGTGGATGAAAATAGTTAAAAATCCTTTCCATAGCCTGCCTCCTGTAAATTTTTAGAGATAACTTCCATTATACAGAGTTTACGTAAACAATATTTCACTAATATGAAATTTCTGTATGTCTTCAATATTTAATTTCAAGATAATGGTATAATGACTGAAAATAATAGGTTAGGAGGTTTTAATTAAGTGAAGCTGACAAAAGAAGAAAAGTCCTGGATTTTGTATGACTGCGGGAATTCTGCTTACTCCATTGCGATTACGACCGCCCTTTTCCCGATTGTCTTTGGGATGTTTCAAGGTGTGAACAACATGGATTTAGGCTATTTCAATTCACTTGCAAGCATATTAGTCGCCGTTCTTAGTCCAATTTTAGGAGCCTTTGCGGACTATAAGGACAAGAAAAAGCGTTTCTTCACATTTTTTGCGTTAGTCGGCATTATTTCTACTCTTTCCTTTACATTTATTTCACCGGATAGCGGGCAATGGCAGCTATTAATCGTCATGTACATTCTTTCTTGTATCGGCTTTGCCGGCGCTAATATTTTCTATGATTCTTTCTTAGTCGATGTGACGACAGATGAGAAAATGGATAAAGTATCATCATCCGGTTTTGCTTTTGGCTATATTTCAAGTGTCATTCCATTTGGGATTAGTTTAGTCGTCATCTTAATTATGGGTATGGATGCCGCAATCGGATATCAAATCGGATTTTGCATTACCGCGCTATGGTGGGGGTTACTGACAATCCCGATGATTAAGGACGTCAAACAGCGCCATTATATTGAACCCGAACCGAATCCGATCGGCAATAGTTTCAAACGATTAGGGCAAACCTTTTTAAATATAAAAGACTATAAAATAGTATTCATGTTTTTAATCGCCTATTTCTGCTATATCGATGGTGTCGATACAATTATTAAAATGGTTGTTCCGTACGCGACAAGCGTTTTAGGTTCCGACGGGTTGAATACCTTTATGCTGTTGGCCATTTTACTCGTTATTCAAATTGTAGCATTCCCGTTTGCCCTGCTTTATGGGTCACTTGCAAAAAAATATTCGACTCGGGCGTTAATAATCGTCGGAATTACGACTTATGTCATTGCCTGTGTCGCAGCATTTTTCATTTCTGAAATGTGGCATATCTTTATTCTAGGTATTATGATTGGTTCTGCTCAAGGCGGGATTCAGGCATTAAGCCGTTCCTATTACGGGAAAATTATTCCGAAAGAGCGTTCCAACGAATTTTTCGGTTTCTATAATATTTTCGGTAAATTTGCTGCAATTATCGGCCCTTTTCTAATGGCACTGACAACAACGATGACCGGTGATGCCCGATATAGCATTTTATCGATTATCCCTCTATTCATAATTGGGCTCATTGTCTTTTTAATGCTGCCAAAAGATGCGCATGAACAAACTAAATTAGTAAGGTGATCAGATGCAGAAAAAAAGTAATTATGTGATTGTTGTTTCGTATGACGCCTTTTCTAAGGATAATTGGGAAAGTGCAGCGTCAAAACCGAATTTAGCCAAACTGATTGAACGAGGGGCCTCTACAAATTTACTGAAAAGTGTGTATCCAACCCTCACGTATGTCATACACAGTTCCTATGTGACTGGTGTCTATCCAGACCGGCACGGTGTTTTCCATAATAATCCGTTCCAGCCTTTCGTCCCTGAAAACGAGCAAAACTGGCACTGGTTCCGCAGTGATATCCAAGCTCCAACTGTATATGAAGCAGCTCGAGAAAAAGGAAACACGACAGCCGGGCTTTTGTGGCCAGTATCAGGAAAAGCGAATATTAACTTTAATATCCCGGAAATAAAAGCGATCAAAAACGAGAATCAGGCATTAAAAATACTGAAAAGCGGCAGTAAATTGTTTACAATGCAAATGGAAATGAAGTACGGAAAAGTTCGGCAAGGGATTCAACAGCCTCATTTAGATGACTTCACAACAGTATGCGCAGTAGATACGATTAAGAAGAGAAAGCCGAATTTACTTTTAATGCACTTAATTGACCTCGATGATACGAAGCATTTACTTGGAACAAAAGGACCACATATTGAAGAAGTAATCGAACGGATGGACCGTCGGATTGGAGATCTAGTCCAGGCGACAAAAGATGCAGGTATTTATGAAGAAACGACTTTTATAATTGTCGGAGACCATAGTCAGCTCGATGTTCAGTACAAAGTGTATTTGAACCGAATTTTATACGAGGAAGGTCTTATTTATGAGGAAAATGGGAAATGGCATTGGCGCGCATATGTCCAAGGTGCCGGCGGAGCTGCTTATTTGCATATACAGCCAGGCGATACGGAAGCAGAAAAATTAGCTCTTTCTATTTTACAGGAAGCTGCACGCAAAGAAACTTACGGCATCGAAGCCATTTTGAGTACGCAGCAGTTACAAGAGCTTCATGTAGACAGTCAGTTCTGCTATATGATAGAGGCAAAAGAAGGCTATGCTTTTGAAGATGACCATTTACAGGAAGCTGTCATCGACTTACATGCAGTCGGTAAAAAGTACGCAACTCATGGCTACTCGCCAACTAAACCTGACTATACGAGCAATCTGATTATTTCCGGCAACAATGTAATAGCCGGCTCAGACATTGGCGAAGCTTGTGTCGTCGATCTCGGTCCGACAATTGCTCACATTTTGGATTTGGACTTTGGAAATACAGACGGCCGAGCATTGACTGAAATATTTAAGCGATAATAATATGATCCAAACCCCTTTTGAATGAATAATCAAAAGGGGTATAATAATTTCTTCAAAACTCACTCCAAATAATCTATTATGGCTGATTAGCCGGATTTTCACTTTATGATTTCTTTTTCGGAAATAATGTATACGATAATGTAATCACAAAATCAATGGCCAGAATTAGCAGCCATACTTGACTGAATTTATTAATCCCTTCATTTTTAAAAGGGAAATTACTGTTGTCATCATCGAACCACATGCCGAAAAAATCATTGAGTGCCATTTGCTGCAAACTGTCTGAAAAACCTACTGCAATAGCAAACCCTATATGAACAATGATAAAAACAACGAAATGCCCCGCGAATTGCTTCCATTCATGTAACGCATATGCCTTACCATACAGTTTGACAGGTTGAAGTGACTCATCGATCGGCTCTCCCCGTTTTTTAGCAACCCATCTTTTAATAAAGGCATCCAGCTTTTTAAAGTCAGATTTTCCGAATGTCATTGCGTACACAATGATAATGACGATGATGATTTGGTAAATCGAAAATTCACCAGTTCGCTGGTAATCCAAATAAGCCAATAGTGCAATCCATAAATCATTCAAGATAAAAATGACAAAAACAAATAAACTCAGCTTTTTCAACTTAAACCAGTAGCGTAATAATAAAAAGGCAATCGCACACACCCAGAAAACAACTTCCGCAGTAATGAGGAAAAACCACTTATAATCTAAAATAAAGTCCATTGCTTCACCCCTTAAAATCGGTTACTCGGTCTACCTATCATTTATATTACTTCATAATGTAAAAGATTCATATTCATTCTGCAAAATCAATATATTGTAAATTCCGACTAATCACAGGAGGAATATTAAGGTATGATGAATGGGAAGAATACATTATTTCATTTTAATGAAGGAGCTGAACATCTTGAAGAAAAAGCCAATTTATGTGGAAACCGTAATAGACAGCTCGATCGAAGAGGTATGGCACTATACACAGCAACCCGATCTGCATGAACAGTGGGATTTGCGATTTACATCCATCACTTACAACAAAAAACGACATGAGGACGTATCTCAAACATTTACATATACGACAAAAATCATGCCCTGCCTGTCAGTTTCAGGTTGGGGTGAAAGTAAAGGAACACACGAAAAAGCAAGTGGTGTTAAAACATCTTCTCTCCATTTCGGGACACCGCAACGGATCTCCCCAATTAAGGAAGGTCGTGGCTATTGGCAATATATTCCGAATGGTGACCGTGTTACCTTTTTAACCCAGTATGACTACGACGTCCGGTTTGGTCAATTCGGTCAAGTATTCGACCAACTGTTTCGCCCTGTTATCGGCTGGGCTACCGCACTCAGTTTTAATGTACTGGCCAGATGGATTGAAGCCGGAGAAAAACCGGCAACCCAGTACCGGCGTTTTTTCAGCTATTATTTGCTCTGCTTCCTGTTCAGTTTTACTTGGCTCTACCAAGGTTTCATACCGAAAGTGTTAATGAAGCATCCACTTGAAATTGATATGCTGATGAACCTGTCGCCGCTATCATTGGGGCAAGCATCGACGGCCATTATTGCATTAGGTATTTTGGAAATGATTATTGGAATTCTTTTTTTGGTACCGAAATTGCAGCCATTACTGTTAAAGGCGCAAATTATGTTGTTCCCTTTGCTGACATTAAGCGCAATTATTGCTGCGCCATCAGTTGCAACAGCACCATTTAATGTTGTCACATTGAATATTGGATTATGGATTGCTTCAATTATTGCTATACTGCTAACTAAAGAATTACCGACTGCAAGATTTTGCAAACGAAAAAGAGGTGCTTAATATGATTTACGAAACATTGTTGGGAAAAAACTTTAATCGATTGCATCCAAAACTGCAGGAAAGATACCGACTTCCTTTAGGTCAGCCTTTTCATGCTCAAGGAACAATGCAAGTCATTCATTCCGGACCGCGTTTTTTACGTCCGATGTATCATTTGTTTACGAAAACCGATTTTCTTTTTCCCGAAAATGGTGAGGAAATTCCTTTTACAATAACGAATACAGCAAGATTAAACAATGAAAAGGAAGCTGAAGTATACTGGGAGCGCACTTTTCTCTTTCCACAGGCAACACGCAAGTTCAATGCGACAATGACGGTCGATTTGGAGCGGCAAATTGTAAAAGATTATTTAGGGAATCCAGCCCTGTTCTACTCAGATTTAAAAATGGATGTTACAAATGATGGTTCCTTAATGATACGCTCCGCAGATCAGCGTGCTGTCATTGGTCAGACTGAGGTTGCCCTGCCAAAGAAACTGACAGGTCGAGTAGTTGTAACGGAAGGTTATGACGATGTGTTGGATGTGTATACGATCCATGTCTCCATTTACAATGATTTGATTGGAAGGATGATGATGTATGCTGGTCAGTTTACGCCATGTTCTCAGTAGACCTTTAACAATCATTGGCCTTGTTTGTATGGCTTGTCTTCTGTTATTTAACGAAACAACATCTATGTATTATTATTTGACGCTAGCTCAGCTTATCTTTGTACCAGTCATACTGGAACAGTTAGTTTTGCTGAAAAATTGGCAAAAGCTGATAATTATAATCGGTCAATTCGCTGTAACAATGCTTTATTTCACGCAACAGGATTTCCTCATCCTACTTTGTGTGATGGCTTATTTGCTAAGTACTCTTGTCATTGCTTCCCATGGGGTCAACCGATTTTTGAGACGGGGATTTACGAACACGGCTGAAATAATGATTGATATCGGACTGATTTATATTGTGATGGGTGGACTATGGTTTTTAGCATTCCATTTGCAGTTGAATACAGGATTTAGTCCGATTATTACATGGCTAACTGCTATTCACTTTCATTATTCCGCCTTTTTACTATGTATTACAGTCGGATTGATTGGGCGTCTTCATATGACCCGATACTATAAAATTTGCTGTGCTGTTATTGCCGCAGGACCAATGCTAGTAGCTGTCGGGATTACCTTTTCAAGAATTATTGAAATCATTTCGGTCAGCTTATATGTACTTGCTATTTTCAGTATTAGCTTCTATGTCATGAAATGGCGGTTACCGCCTGTGCAAAGCCTTTTTATCCGGCTGGCCTTTATAACGTTATGTTTTACAATCATTTGGTCATTTTTATACGCTTACAGTAATTTAACTGGAATAATTATTGTGGATATTCCGGGTATGCTGGACTTTCATGGGCTTTTAAATTGTTTAGGGTTTGGTATTGCCGTTGTAATCGCCTGGAGTCTTTATATTCCGCCGACAAAGCATAACGATTATTCATTTCCTGTAAGTAAAATCCGAGGCAACTTTTCTCCGACTAACAAGCCGGCTCACGGATTGGTTGATGAGATGTCTTCTTATATTAATAAAGAGGATATCCCTGTTTTAATCGCTGATTTTTATGAACGTACTACGCAGTTTGAATTAAAAGCATCTGTTCAGTGGGCACCATGGTTTAAACCTTTTGCTTTTGTGTATCAGTTTATTAGCCGGAAAATGGGACAGTTGAATTTACCATTTTCTTCAAAAACGATTATGATGGACGGTGAAATTTGGCAAGTTGAACCGCAAAATGATGGCCGGGATAAACCGCGTGTCTGGCAACGGTCGATCAATGGCGAACCTGTATTTAATGCGATTTATTCGCAGCATAATGATGCAACCAATACCTATATGAATATCGCCCTGCCCTTGCCATTCTCTTCAATGCACGGAATCTTACAGCCTTCCGCAAAAGACCGGGCACTTTACTTAACAAGTGATGGACAAGGCGATGCAGGTACATATTTGGCGATCGGTTCCTATGTTTTCAAACTGCCGCTCCATGAGTATTTTGTAATAAAGGAACAAAAAGGAATGCTTACCGCAACACATGAAATGAAACTATTTGGAATGAAGTTTTTACATATTGATTACAACATACAGAAAAAAACTATTAGTTAAGATACAGCAAAAAAGCTACCATTTTTCCTAAAAGAGAAAATGGTAGCTTTACTTTTTAATGCTTTATTCATTCGTCTTAAAAAATTATCGTGCTTCTTGTCTCTTAATAATAAATGGTGCTGCCACTAAAGCAAGAATGAGGATAATTCCCAGATAACCGATTAGAGGATAAAAATAACTAACGAGACCAGTAAAGCCTACATAACTTGCCAAATAGCCAATAATCATTGTAATCGTAAAGAATGTTTTAAATTTCTTTGTCCCTGTTTCCGCAAAGCGTGCTGAGAAAGAAAAGAACATTCCAACCGCTGTATTATAAATCATACCAAAAATAACTAATGACATGATAATACCTAGTGTTGGCGATAAATTACTAACTATTCCCAGCATTGGCATGTCCAATGTGCCCACTTCTACGATTTTCGAGAAAATGGCTAAATGAATTAATAAAATGAGAATTCCTAATACAAGTCCTCCAACTAATCCGCCTAACGCTGCTGTTTTTGGATTTTTTTCAGCCCCACCCATTACAATTGACATCGATGCTCCAACTGCAATATTAAATGAAACGTAATTAATACTGGAAATAAACCAGTTTGGTAAAGTAGTCGGTGTTGCTAGAGCTATATCATTTAGAGATGTAAAAGTTCCATTCATCGTTAGAAAACTGTAAATCGCAATAAATATAACAAAAATAATGAGAATCGGCGTAATGCTTCCAATAATGGAAACGACCCGATTTACTTTCAAAAAACCTGTTAATAATACGAGTATTGTCATAAGAGTCGTACCTACAAAGATCGGTAATCCAAACTGTTGGTTTAAGTTTGAACCGGCACCCGCTAGCATAACGACACCTACACCAAATAACGTAAAGATAAGAATAAAATCGATTACAGTACCAAGATAACGCCCGCTAATTCTGTAAATAACATCTTTATGTGATGTCGTTTTTGTATAACTGCCAAGCCATACTAAAAGCATACCAATGCCTGAAAACAGTACCGTTGATAAGATTGCTCCGAATATCCCGAGTATTCCAAAGCTCGTAAAGTATTGCAGTATTTCTTGTCCTGAAGCGAACCCTGCACCCACGATTACGCCAATAAATGCGCTTCCAATTTTTAATATATTTTTCACACGTCTAACTCCCCTTTTAATCCTTCGATCACTATGTATTTTATTAAAATAATTACTAAAGCTAGATTCCCCATTTTAAATTCTTCATTTATTATAGCCCTTTTCAGTTTTCTCCCTAAATATCCCCTTCCGATTTTAAATTAACTACAATTTTTATATTATAGCACACTATTATTATGATATTTTATTATTCAAAATATTCATTTTTTATAAATCGAGTAGGAAAATAGAGATATAGATTGAAACATTGTGCAATTAAAAAAACATTTTTCTCAATGAGAAAAATGTTTTTTGGACTTTGTGATTCTTAAGTTTTGTATGGAGAATCAACCTGTTGCATCTGTTCGGTCAAAGTGGCGGCCATTTTTCAATGCTTCTACAAATTCCGTAACTCCCGTTACGACACCCGGTGCATTGGCATAGTCTTTATCCATACTTTCAACGGATACATATCCCAATGCTTTGTAATGGTTGAAAATTTCATCAGCAAACGTTTGGACTTTTCGGTTTGGTACTACACCTTCAAAAGTTGCAGCAACAATTAAGCCATCATAAAGTACTGGAGATGCAGTTTCCAGCGTATGGTCAATTTCACGCTGACCGATTCTTCCTTGCTTATCGCTGATTAATTCAACGACAACCCCCTCTTTTTCCAGAGGTGTAACAAGTTCTTCTAAATTGCTGTTTGTATCAACAATAATACCAACTTTTTTTGTTTTTAAATACGGTACTTGATTTTTCAATATACTAACAGCATCAGACGGCTGTTGATCTGCAACTTGCTGGATAGATTCATCTGGTGGTGTAACACCGATATTTTGGGCAATTTGCTCAGCCATTGCACGGTCTACTCGGGCAAACATATCGACTGTGGCCTTGCGGATTTCGATTGTTTCTACTTTCCCCAATTCAAAACTGAAAGCATTAATGATGTGCTGCTTTTCCACATCTGTTTGACTTAACCAGAATTGACGAGCTTGGCTATAATGATCCTCAAAGGATAAGCTTCGGGCTCTTACTTTACGTCCTTCAATTTTTTCCTGGTAATGAGCATAGCCGCCTTCATTTTGAGTCACAACATGCGGTGTATTATTTTGCAAGCTGTTTTTCCCGTATGCAACACGGCCCTTATTGATTGTCATACGTCCATAGCCGTCACGCTGATTATTATGGAATGGGCATACAGGACGGTTGATCGGTAACTCATGGAAGTTTGGCCCACCTAATCGAATTAATTGTGTATCTGTATAAGAGAATAAGCGTCCCTGTAGTAAAGGATCGTTTGAGAAATCGATTCCCGGAACGACATGTCCTACATGGAATGCAATTTGTTCCGTTTCAGCAAAGAAGTTATCCGGATTTCGATTCAATGTCATTTTTCCAAGTTTGCGCAGCGGAATCAGTTCTTCCGGCCAAATTTTTGTTGGATCTAAAATATCGAAATCAAATTTGAATTCATCTTCTTGTGGAATTAGCTGAACAGCAAGCTCATATTCAGGATAATTACCTGCTTCTATATTGTCAAAAAGGTCACGGCGGTTAAAATCCGGATCTTTACCTGCTATTTTTTGAGCTTCATCCCACACTAAAGAATGTGCGCCAAATACTGGTTTCCAATGGAATTTAACGAAGTGGGCTTCCCCGTTTGCATTGACAAAACGGAATGTATTGACACCAAATCCTTCCATTGTACGGAAACTTTTTGGAATCGCTCGGTCCGACATATGCCACATTGTCATATGTGCCGTTTCTTCATTGCTTACGACAAAATCCCAAAAAGTATCATGGGCACTTTGCGCTTGTGGAATTTCATTATGAGGCTCCGGCTTCACGGCATGGACAAAATCAGGGAATTTTATCGCATCCTGAATAAAGAATACAGGGATATTATTTCCTACTAAATCGTAATTGCCTTCTTCCGTATAAAACTTCGTAGCAAATCCTCGTACATCACGAACGGTTTCTGCTGAACCTCGTGACCCTGCTACTGTTGAAAAGCGAACAAAAACAGGCGTTTGTCGCCCCTTCTCACCCAAAAAATGAGCCATTGTTATATCTGAAGCATCTCCATAGCTTTCAAATACCCCATGAGCTCCCGATCCTCTTGCATGCACAACACGCTCAGGAATTCGTTCATGGTCAAAATGCGTCATTTTTTCACGGAAATGAAAGTCTTCCATAATTGTTGGACCGCGCTCGCCTATTGTTAATGAATGCTCATCATTCGTTAACTTTAATCCATGATTCGTCGTTAACGGCTGCCCTTCATCTTTCGCAGTGAATTGTTTCAATTGTTCGACTTTTTTATTGTTGTTCTCCAAGTTACATCCTCCTCATAAAAAATAGCAAGTTTCACAAGATTAGTTATGCTCAACCATCTCTATTGCTTATCTACCCTACTTTTTCAAAATATATTCCCGTGAAATATAATCGTAATATTTAATTCTCCAAAGTTCAGAACTTCTAATTCTCGTAATTACAAATATCGCATAATTTCATTTAATTTGAACATAACAACAACGAGAGAATTGATATTTCTTTCTACAATATAAAATAAGAAACGAGGGGAACTATGTACTACTACAAAGAAGAACTCATCAATATTATTAAGCCTGATAAACCAGATCCGGCAGCTGCGCGTGTCTTGCAGGAAATCTTAGGCGGACATTACGGGGAAATGCGGACAATGATGCAATTTTTCTTTCAAAGTTCCAATTTCCGAGGAAAAGATACACAATTTAGAGACTTGCTGCGTGGTATTTTTTTAGAAGAAATTGCCCATGTCGAACTTGTTCAAAATACAATCAATCAGTTATTGAATGATTCCGGAGAGTCATCTGCTCCCGGAAATAATGGTATGGACCAATCCCCGCTGGATGAAGCGGTACGACATGCAAATCCTCACCACTATATTATGGGTGCACAGGCATCGTTACCTGTTGATGCAGCAGGAAATCCATGGAATGGATCATGGGTTTACTCTCACGGAAACCTCATCGCCGATTTACTGAACAACCTCGTTTTGGAATCAACAGGGGTACTGCAAAAAACGCGAATTTACGAAATGAGCTCCAACCAAACATTCCGTGAAACACTCGCTTTTTTGATTGTTCGCGATAACGCACATCAAAACGCTTTCGCTAAAGCGCTTGAGACTTTAGGTGTAAATTGGGGCAAACTATTCCCTGTACCAAATTATGATATAAATAAATATCCTGAGTGCCGTAAATTTGTCGATATGGGCTATCATAACTGTCAATTTAACTTCCGTTTGGATCAGACAAGAATTGGTGAAATACTTCAAGGACAGTCCCCGAGCCGAAATGGCGGTACTTATCAAGTTACACCGCCACCTGTAGGTTTTCCGGTACCGATAATGCCTGACATGCCAAATGAACATAGCCCAGGATTATACGATTTGAATAATTAACACCTGCCCCATTCAACTAAAAAACCATCCATTTTCTCGATGAGTAAATGGATGGTTTTTATTTAGTCAAAGGCAGGCTTCATTATTTCACATTTTTCGGCAGTGCGATTTGATTAAATTGATGGATAAGCTTTGCCAGTCCATCAGTAAGCTCTGTCCCTTTCATTGGTACACCGTGTCCGGTTACCGCTACAGAAGGTTTCAGTGATGCTAATTTTTTTACCGATTCAAACGCTGCGTCCCAGTCCGGTGTCAAATATTTCGGTGGACCGTTCACCTCTTTTTCCTGGGTAAACACTTTATATAATGATTCTTGTTTGACCGTCACAAAAGCATCCCCTGCAATCAGTGCTCCATCACTTTCCCTGAATAATGAAACATGTCCTGGTGTATGACCTGGTGTATGGATCCACTTGAACCCTTCCATGAATGGTACTGCCCCATCTGATGGAAGTTCATGAACACAATCCCCTAAGTCAATCGCTTCATTCGGGAACATCGGGGACATCTTTGCAACCAATCCGCTGTCCACACTTGGATCCGGCTCCGGATAATCCAGTTTACCTTTTAAATAAGGTAGTTCCAGTGAATGGGCAAAGACCGGAACTTGCCAGCGCTCCACAAGCTCAATGATTGCGCCCACATGATCAAAATGACCATGTGTCAAAATAATCGCCTTTGCTTTTGCATTTTCCCCAAATCTATTCTCTGCAACAGCAATTATATCTTCCGCACTTTTCGGCATACCCGCGTCTATTAAAACAAAGTCGTTACTGCCTGGAATGCTGTAAAAAACAATATTTGCAATTTGAATTGTGTGTGCATACAAATCCGGCAATATTTCCTGACTTACACCACTTTGTACAGATGTAGCGGGAATAAATTTATAATCTTTACCGTAGTTCATATTTTTATCCAAAATAGCACCTTCCTTGAAAAATTTAATGTTGTCAGTTACTTTAATATACCCGTTTTCATAATTTCAACCTTTACTTTAATATTTATATCCAATGTAGAAAAATGTTCGCTCCAATCTTTTTTGAATAAATCCGGGTGAAAAGCACGGACGTTTCGACCAAGTCCAAGGGCATCACATTTAGCTTCTTGCAATTTTTTCATTACTTCATTCATTTCTTTTTCTAATTTTTCAGTAAGGAATTTTTCAAGCTCTTTTCTCACATGATCATCATTTAAGTGATCTTGCGGAAACTCCGAAATGGCAACCTCTATTTTTTCGTTAATTTCAATTTTATTTTTAGAGACTGCGATATCTCTTTTAGATTTATTAATTTGTCGAATGGTTATTGGACTATTGTTATATAAATAAGAAATTCGAGTCGCAAAACCTAGCGAATCATTTAATATATTCAATAAAACACCTTCCTTGGTATTCAACGTTTTACCAGTGAAGGAGTCGCCCGAAAACAGAGCAATTCCGTCGACAGCCGGCCGATCCTCTTCATTCATTTTTAAATATGGCAAGGCCAAGTCCTGTGCATCTTCGAAAAGTATTGAACCGGCTGTTTGCAGAGTATAAGGAATAACAATTGAATTCTCTTCCAAACTGGTAATAAGCCGGTCATAATATTCACCAGCTGTAGTCTGCTTTTGCTCACTTATTTCAAGAAAAGGCTTTAATTCGCCCTGAACAATTGCAACTTTTGAAGAAATCGGACTGTTTGCATCACGAAAGAAGGAATCCAAATATTCATACAATTTACCTTTGGCTGTATCCTCTGAAATCAGAATTGTCGCCAGTCCAGATAAATCGAGTGTTTGCTCAACTTTTAGCTCAGCGTCCATTCTAACATCTCGAGGTGTTAATCCCTTCCCAGTAATCAGAACAGTTTTCATCTCAGCTGTAGTTGCTTCCGGATAGGCATAATATGCGGTTAAATCGCCCATCTCCCCTTCAAAGCCCGTCAGCGATACTACTGATGAATTTTTATAAAGTCTTTCATCCCAGCAACCAGCGAGTAATAGTGAAGCTAATATTAAGATGATGTATGGGACTCGGATACAGTTCGCCCCCTTATTTTATTTACGATAATAATTACTATTGGAATTAAAAAAGTAAATATAATATTGACATAAACAATGTTACCCTTAATAAAATCTAATACAGAGAAACGAACGAGATAGTTGGCGGCTACACCAACAACTGCAAAAAATATAAATTGCTGTATAACAGGTGATTTACGTTTTTTTTCAAAGTAGACAAGCCGCATTACAAGTACATAATTTACGATTGTTACCAACGACCAAGATAGCCATATATAAACAAAAAATAAATCAAGCCGTTTTACAAACGTAACCTCTACTGCGTGCAAAATATACAAAATCGGTTCCGGAATTAGCCTAATTTCCTCTAAAGCAAAAAACATTAACGTAAAAGTAAGGGATAATAGATAAAAACTTGTCAAAATAGTAAAATATATTGTCAGTATTTTTTTATTTATCTTCTCATCTTCTAATAAATACTTGCGGAGCATTACATACATTTCTGCCCCGCCAAATGCACTAGTAGAATACAAAAACCCCATCCACCATGTTCCCCCTCTATCATAAAATAATGGAAGCAAATTCGTAGCATACAAATCTGGAATTGCTACCATCATAAAAATTATAAATAAGAAGAGCATTGGTAACAAAACGACTCCTATATTGACGGCTGTTTCAGGTCTACTGATACTTGCATAAAAGCATACCAATAAAAAGATGGATATTATTACACTCGTTGGTGTATTTGGAAATGCCCAAGTTGTTAATACGTACGTTATATATATAACAAAGGCAATAATATATAATCCCCAATATAGTAGGTAGATAGTTTTTGTAACATTATTTAAAAAAAAGTATTTATGCATTCTTTCGAAAAACAATAATTGTAAAAAAAAGATAAGCGCAATTAAGAGAAACTGTATCGTTGCATCTCGCTTACCATGCTCAATTATCGAAGTTTGAAAAGAGGTGTACACAAAACCCGTTTGCATAACGAACATTAATAGAAACAATTGTACTTTCGTCAATTTGATTGTCATGCTTTGTCATCCTTTTGGGGCGAAAAACTTGTTACTTGTTTCTTCGTTTTGTAATAGGGCTTACGGAAAAATACCTTAGTGAGCCCTTTAGGGTCAAATGGAACAATCGGTGATAAGTATGGTCTTTTTAATGAACTTAAATTTAATAAATGAACCACTAATATAAATGTACCTATTACAATTCCGTAAAAACCGAACAACGAAGCCAAAAGCATAAATGGGAAGCGAAGCAAACGAATTGTTGAATTAAGCTCCACGGATGGAACGACAAAGCTTGAAATGGCAGTAAAAGCTACAACGATTACCATTAAATTTGACACGAGCCCCGCACTTACAATCGCATCTCCAATGACAAGCCCCCCTACAATACCAATTGTCTGCCCGATTGATTTCGGTAGACGAACACTTGCCTCTCTAATTAGTTCAATTGTTAATTCCATTATCATGGCTTCTATTAAAGGTCGATATGGAATTTGATTAATATCCGTCTTTATTTTATTTGCGAGTTCAAGCGGTAACACTTCAAAGTGAAAACTGATGATTGCAATATAGAAAGCCGGCAAAAAAACCGCTGATAGAAGACTAAACCCCCGCAATAACCGATAAAATGTTCCTACCAACACACGTGAATTAAAATCATCCGGTGTCTGATAAAATGAAAAAAAAGTCACTGGACCAATTAGAGCAGTCGGTGATAAATCTGTCATAATAGCGATTTTGCCTTCCAAAATATTCGCAGTGACACGATCAGGTCTCTCAGTGTTTAGAAGTTGAGGAAATGGAGACCACACTTGATCATCCAAAGTATCATTTAGCTGTCCGATCGTGTAAAATTCGTCGCTTTCAATTGCATTTAATCTGTTTTCTACAGTTTTTAAGGCTTCTTTATCCACCAAATCATCCAAATAATAATAATAAACGACGGTCCTTGTGTTCTTGCCGATAATAACTTTTTTTACAATGAGCTTATTATTTCTTATACGTTTCCGTATAAGTGATATGTTTGCATCAAAACTTTCAACAAATCCTTCATGCGATCCCCGCAATATTTGTTCATTTTCCGGTTCATCCGGTGTACCATGTACAAATTCAGGACTACTAAGCCTGATCATTTTTTGTGATTGCAGTAAGATGATGATCGTTTCTCCATCACAAATATATTCAATAAGTTTTTTAAAATCATATTGTTCTGTAGTAATTGTTACTGAATCATCGTGTGTAAACTTACCCTGGCTTTCAGGATTTCCAGACATTGAATTTTTACTGTTTTCATTTGATTTTTTTTGTTCTTCTTGGTGCTCATTGGAATTTTCTTTATTTTTATTAGACTGCATTGATGTATTGCTTTTTTGTCTTAGAAAAAAAAGGTTTCGGTCTACTTCATTTTTATTTACGAGCGAAGAATAATAGCATATAATTACCTGCTCATCTTGATTCCATTCAATTTCTTTTACTGTGAAATCCGATGAATGGAGGAATTCCTTATTTAGTCGTTTAATTTCCTGCTTAATTTCCAATGTTTGTGTCAATACGACTCCCCCCTTTTTGACACAGTATAGGAAATTTATAAAAAGGTTATTCATTTTAGTTAAAGTCTGCAAATTTGGGTAATATAAAGAAAAACAAGTGTTGTTTCCTTATAAATATTTAATGGCCGAATAATGCTTAAACGTACGATTCTTAATAAGTACTGCGCTATTTGCTAAATAATTGAATAAAAATGTTTATTTTTTTCAAACTGGGAAATACATTTATATGTCGCTGATCGGAGGTAATTTAAATGAAAAAAGTAGGCATTGTTTTTTGGAGCTCGTTTACTTTAGTAATGCTGGCTGTTCTGGTTGGTGTACTTGCGCCACAAACATTGGAAAAAGTAACAAAGAATGTCCAAAATTTACTTACTTATAATTTCGGCTGGTATTATTTATTAGTCGTTGCAATCATTATTGCATTTTGTGTTTTTCTAATCCTAAGTCCTGTTGGTGCCATTCGCCTCGGGAAGTCGACTGACAGGCCGGACTATAGCAATGCCTCTTGGTTTGCGATGCTATTCAGTGCGGGTATGGGAATTGGTTTAGTATTTTGGGGTGCTGCAGAGCCATTATCACATTTCGCTATTAGTTCCCCCCAAGCTCCTGAAGGTTCCCAACAGGCATTAAAAGATTCGTTTCGCTTCACATTCTTCCATTGGGGAATTTCCGCTTGGGCCATTTACGGTGTAGTTGCTCTTGCACTTGCCTATTCCAATTTCCGTAAAGGAGCACCTGGTTTAATAAGTTCAACGCTTTTCCCTCTTTTTGGCGAAAAAACAAAAGGTCCTATCGGTTACACAATAGACATTATTGCCGTATTCGCTACGGTAATCGGCGTGGCAACTACACTAGGTTTAGGTGCCCAACAAATTAATGGCGGTCTATCCTATTTATTTGATGTTCCGATAAACTTTACTGTTCAATTAATCATTATCGTCATTGTTACGGTACTCTTTATTGTCTCAGCCTCAACAGGTCTTGATAAAGGGATTCAACTATTGAGTAACTGGAACCTCTATTTAGCAGCTACCTTACTATTATTGACGTTATTTATTGGACCTACTGTTGCAATAATGAATGATTTCACTTCGGGGCTTGGCAGCTATTTGCAGAATTTCGTGCATATGAGCTTACGCATGGAACCGGGTGATGCGGGCAGTCGTGAGTGGATTAATGGATGGACCATTTTCTATTGGGCATGGTGGATGTCGTGGTCACCATTTGTCGGTATTTTCATTGCACGTATTTCAAAAGGACGGACAATCCGTGAATTTTTAATGGGTGTTATTTTAGCACCGACACTTGTTAGTATTTTCTGGTTTGCTACGTTCGGTACTACAGCGATAGAAACATACCTTACGAAAGACCAGACACTAGTTGAATTACCGACAGAGCAACTATTGTTCGGTGTATTTGGTAATATGCCATTCGGTTTTATATTATCAATTATCGCACTGCTGCTTGTTGCGATTTTCTTTATTACTTCAGCCGATTCGGCTACATTTGTTCTAGGTATGCAAACAACTTTTGGATCGATGAATCCATCATTTAAAATTAAGCTGATTTGGGGAATTTTACAGGCTGCCATTGCGGCAAGTCTTTTATTCTCAGGTGGTCTGACCGCACTGCAGAATGCAGCGATTATAGTTGCCTTCCCGTTTTCGTTTATCATATTACTAATGATGCTTTCACTCTACAAATCATTAATGGCAGAACGGAAGAAATTAGGACTATATATTCGACCGAAAAAACAGCATACCCCGGATGGTCAGAAAAAAGATGGCTGACTTTCAAATAAAAAGCGCCGCAAATTTGCGGCGCTTTTTTTTGTATTAGTCGAGGGTGATAAAAGTTTTACCGTTACAAGGAGTTGAAAAGACTTAAAGACTAACCTTCCTTTCCATACAAAGCAACCTGTTCGTCCCGATTGAACTCAACTGCAGCACTTCTGCGCGGCTTCGTCGATTTATACCATTGCCAGCAAAAAATAACAATGAGCACCACTTCAATCCAATCCCCTGCATAGTACATGACCATACTCCCCATCTCTGCTTCTTGCCGTGAAACTTCTGCCGGCGGATTCGCATACATATACTTCGACAATATATCATGACCGGCTATCGCAGCAATTAAAACAGCTGCCCTGAACCGGTAGGAATACTGATGGTAGACCGGATCGAAATATATTATGGAAATTGTGAATACATACCCTGCAATGAAAAAATGGAAATGAACAAATAAGGCAATAAACGCATTTTCATGCATGTAAGTATATAAATTCGTTGTATATAACAGCCATAGTCCGCCTACATTTAAGACGGCGGCAGTAATCGGATGCGAAATGAATTTTAGCAAACGACTTTTTAAAATGGACGTCAGCTTACGTGCTAATGTTGTGTTTGCTGCTCTGAGCAGTAAAGTCATTGGTTTGGCAATCGCCATAAAAATCGGTGCGATCATGCTTAATAATAAGTGACTCACCATATGTGCCGTAAAATTGGTATGAGCGCTGCTTGCCAACGGACCGACAACGGTGACAATTGCAAACCCGATCCCTATTGTCCAGAAAACTGTACGGAAAACGGGCCATTTTTTATAGCGCTGGTTCGTTATGAAAACAGCGATAATATATGCGGAAAATAACAGTATTAACAATAATCCGAACAATAGTTGAATGTTGATAACAGGCGCCGAATGGTTCATTTCAGCATGGTTATGACTATGCAACAAGTACAGGCTACTCATTTGCAGTCTTCTCTTTTAATTTACTGTTTTGGGATGTGCGGAATAAAAGAAAAAGACCGATAAGTAAAATGATAAAGGCACTGACATTCCATACAATATCGTAAACGATGACATTATCCACATAACGAATTTGGTGAATTCGCATCCATTTATGTTGAATAAGGCCGTCATACAACTGGAATATTCCAATCCCTAGTAATACGCCTCCAAGCCAGCGTTGAAAGATTAAGCCATTTCTCCGACGCAGATCCGCAAATAAAAATAATCCTGCAATCGTTGCAAACCAGCTGAATGCATGAAAAATACCATCGGAAATCAACCCAATATCCGTTGTCGATTTATCGTAGAAATGGTGCCATCTTAATAACTGGTGAAAAACGGTTTCATCAATAAAGGCAATCAAACCGACACCAAACAAAATACCTGACCACATGTTACGGCGCGAAACTTCTTTATCGTTGTTATTTCTCATGTACTTTAGAGCCCCTTTACGTGTAATTACTTACATTTAATTTCTCCAAATACTTCACAACATATTCGATAATAGAAATTCCCCTCTTGCCCTCAAGACTAAACCTGATGATATCTAATTTCCTGCATTTAATCCTAGTTCTTCAAAAGTTTTAATTAATCCTTTGGTATAATCGTTTATCTCTTGCTCCGTCGGAATATTTTCAAGTAACTCATCAATGGCATACAGTTTGCCATCCTTTACAATACGATCGATTTTCATTGTGTTTTCTATATTACGCAATGGATTTTCATTCAATATTAAAAAATCTGCGATATAACCTTCTTTTAAATCTCCTAAATTGACTATTTTCAATGCTTTTGCCGCATTCAATGTTGCTTGCTGAAGTGCTTCCAATGGTGTAAATCCGGCATCAACAAACAGCTGAAGCTCCCGGTGTAACGCAAAGCCCGGATATGTAAAGCTTCCCGCAGGAGTATCTGTACCTGTCACGACAGTGCCGCCCATTTTATAATAGGTATAGGCAATTTTTTGAATCGTTTTCGTTTGAGTTCCAAACGTAACCTGTCCTTGTTTTGCCTGTACAGCTTGTGGCCAATGCTTAAATAAGTAGTCACTATTTTCCATATGATGAACAACTTCATGTGTTGTTGTCCAATAGCGATCTGCTAATCGCATTTGGTCATATAAAACGATTGTTGGACAAAGTTTAATATCCTTTTTTAACAATTCTTTACATACACTTTCTATCAATTGTTCATCCGGCTGTTCCCAAGGTATTGAATCCCAGATTTCTTTCGGTGCATCCATTGACCATTCTGGATACATCGCCTGAATTATACCAGAGCCATGTTCCAGCCAATCAATCCCTATGTCTGCCGCATGAAGTGCATCTACTTTTTTTGAATATAATATATCACTGCTTACTTCTAAATTATGTTTTCGTGCTTCACTTACTACTACTTCCATATATTCCGGATCAAGCCAGCCGTAAACTTTAATAAAATGTGCACCAAGCTCTACTTGCCGCGCTACTTCCTGTTTTGCAAGATCTGCATTGTCGACATTAATGTTATAGGCAGTATCATCTCCCCATAACCCTGGAGGTCCGTCAATCATACGATCTGCAGAAATAACGCGCGGCTCCATTTTACTCCCATTCGCATCGATAAATGGTTTAAGTTCAATAATGCTTCCTGCAGTATTGCGAACCGTTGTAATACCTGCTGCTGTAAAGTAATTGGCAAAATGCTTTTTGATATGCACATGCATATCAATCAATCCAGGAATTAGCCATTTATTCGTACAATCAATTACTTCTACATCATCCATTTGAATATTGGGAGCTATTTTTATGATTTCATTATTATCAATATAAAGATCCTGCCTACTAAACTCCCCTGTTTCCATATTGACGATAAACCCGTTTTTTAATAATTTCATATTTAGTCCCCTTTGAATTTCATTATAATTAATTTTAGTTTATATATTCTGGAAATGATATAATTTTATTACAATAAAATAGAGGTGAATTAGATGAACAAAATCGGTGAAGAAAGTATAGTCAGAAAAGCGAACGAAAGTGATACATCACAAATACTTGCAGTGATGAAAGATGCAGAACAGTCCGGATTTATGCTCTTTGCACCGGATGAAAGAAACATGGCACCAGCTGCTTTAAGCAAGTTAATCAATTCCATTAACCAAACACCAACATCCGGTTTCTTTATCGCAGAGCATCAGGATGAGATTTTAGGGTATCTCCTTTTAAAAGCGGAAACGTTATCCCGCACTTCTCACCGAGCTCAAATTGCTGTCGGTGTACATAGTAAAAGTCGCGGTAAAGGGGTCGGTACCGCTTTGTTCGCCCATATGATTCAGTGGGCAAAACAGGTGCAGCTCCACCGACTGGAATTAACGGTCATTGAACATAATGAACAAGCTGTCCATCTTTATAAGAAAATGGGGTTTGAAGTTGAAGGTGTAAAAAGCAATTCTTTACTTATTGACGGACAATATGTAAGTGAACTATATATGGCAAAATTACTTTAATTATAAAAGGGGTCTACTCAAGTAAGACTGAGTAAACCCCTTTTCATTGTGTCACACTATTAATCTAGCTCTCTCACTTTAATCGGGAACAGAGAGTTTTCCAGACGGTCTCGGTAGGTTTCATATTGTATCGGCAACTTTAGCTGCTCGCCCATTGTTTCCGGTGTTTCATCATGCGCAAATCCTGGTGGGTCTGTCGCGATTTCGAATAAAATTTCACCCGACTCACGGAAGTAAACAGCATTGAAATAATTGCGGTCTTTTATTTCCGTTACATGCTGACCTTTATCCAACGCGTATTCCTGCCATTCTTTATGATCTTGATCGTCGTTTGCACGCCATGCAATATGGTGTACCGTTCCTACACCCATTGCCCCACGATTGCCGACCGTCATTTTTACGTCGACAATATTGCCAATTGATGCTGTTGCTTTTAGTCGTACAAAGTCTCCTTCACGGCCAATCTCTTCAAGTCCCATTACGTCAACTAATGTATTGATTGTTTGTTCTGGCTGCAATGAATATAAAATTGCACCTCCAAAGCCTTTGATTGCTACATCCGCAGTGATTCCACCAAACGTCCAGCCATTTGTTGAACCCCCATCACGTTCAACAATTTCTAAATGCAGTCCATGTGGATCGTCGAACTGTAGATAGTTCTCTTCAAATCTCGTTTCTTCTTTAAATAGTATATTGAATTTTGTTAACCGTTCTTTCCAGAAGTCCATTGCTCCCACAGGCACCAAGTATGTCGTCACGCCAACTTGACCATCGCCGATTTTGCCTTTATATGCTGCCGGCCAAGGGAAGAATGTAATGATTGTCCCTGGCTCCCCGCCTTCATTCCCGAAATATAGATGATATGTTTCCGGGTCGTCGAAATTGACTGTTTTTTTTACAAGTCGTAATCCGAGAACACCTGCATAGAAATCGACATTTTCCTGAGGATGACCGACGATTGCTGTAATATGATGAATACCCGTTGTATGTTTTTTCATATTCATTTCCTCCATTCGTAAAAACTGAACACAATATTCTATTTGATAAAACACTCTGTCCAATTTTTATGTAATTAGTCTAGCACATGAAATAACATGTGCTAGACCGATGATTGTTAATTAACGAATTGTTTTTAAAGCTTTTGACCATGGAATTACTTGGTCTAACATTTCATTAACTGAGTTTTGTTGGTGGACAGCTGGTTTAAAGTCTGTTCCGTTTTCGAAGTCCGTAAATAATGATAATGCCGGGTGTACACGTACATCCGCAACCAATAATTCCCCTAGAATACCGCGTAAATGTTCAGTAGCGCGCGCTCCTCCTACAGAACCGTAAGATACAATACCAGCTGCTTTATTGTTCCACTCTTCACGTAAGTAGTCTAATGCATTTTTCAGTGCGCCTGTAATTGAATGGTTGTATTCCTGAACAATGAATACGAAACCGTCTTGTTTTGCGATTGCTTCAGACCAGCCGGCAGCACCTGACGCATCCCCACCAGGTTCGCCTAGCAATGGTAGTTTGAAGTCCGCGATATCAATAATTGTATAGTTCGCGTCTCCGCGTTTATCCGCGATTTCTTTTACCCATGCACCTACTTGAGGGCTTACACGGCCTTCACGAGTTGATCCTAAAATAATACCAATGTTTAATTTTTCCATTTTTGTTTCCTCCATTTTCTTATTTCCAAATAGTTTACTGATGAATCCCATTTTTTACACTCCTTCAATTATCTCGAAATAAGATATCAATTAAAAATTTGAGGGTTTTAATAGATTGATTTAGGTATGCATATAAAGAATTGAAGTTTTTGCCTCAAATTTTAATTTTGTACTATTATGCATTCTTATCAGTAACGTAAATCATTATTGCCGTTTTGCTGACAATTTATCCTTATAAATGCCTTCAAATTTTAAGCAGCAGGGTTAAATTCTAACTCTACTTTAATTTTGATATCTTTCCCTACGAGTACACCACCTGTTTCTAAAGCAGCATTCCAAGTTAATCCGAAATCTTCACGATTAATCTTTGTTTCCGCTTCAAAACCGTATACTTCTACGCCCCATGGGTTCGTACCTTTACCACCGTATTCCACATCAAATGTTACCGGCTTTGTTACGTCTTTTATTGTTAAGTCACCAGTTACTTTATAGTCATCGCCGTCTTTCGCAATGTTCGTAGCAGCAAATTTGATTTTCGTAAATTCTTCTGCATTGAAGAAGTCTGCAGATTTCAAATGGTTATCGCGGTCTTCGTTACTTGTATTGATGCTTGCTACATCCAGTTCAAAGTTAATTGTCGCTGTCGTTAAATCCGTTAAATCCTCTGCTTTTACATTAGCAGTATAGTCATTGAATTGACCTTTTACTTTTGATACCATCATGTGTTTTACTTCAAAACCGATTGTTGAATGCGTTTGATCGACTGTAAATGTTGTCATTTTAAATTCTCCTCCATTTTATCTCGATTTCAAGATATATCACAAAAATAAATTCCGAAATTAAATATCTCGAACTTGAGATAAATATAACAAAGGATTTTACAAACGTCAAGTGGTTCTTATAATTTTTTTCTTTATTGGTGTTTTGAAGGATTGTAATTGCATCGGCTGCTTATGTGGGGGGTACCTCTTCTTCATAAATTGGTGAATACAAGTGTATAGAATGGTATTTTATTAAAAAGTTTCACCCTTTTAAACTTTCCACCTACCATCATTCGTCTTATAATTGTCGACAGAGTAAAAAAGGAGCTTCAAATAATGATTGAAGAATTAGAAAATGCATTTATTACATTTATCCGGACGCAGCAAAATTCGCTATATTTACTGGCATATAGCTATACAAAAAACGAGCAGGATGCACTCGATGTCGTGCAGGACAGTATTCAAAAAGGTTGGCTTGCACTTGAGAAACTGACAAACCGTGATCAGATGAAAAGCTGGTTTTATACGATTTTAGTCCGAACAGCGATTGATTTACTACGTAAACAAAAGCGGGTCGAGCTCATTGGGGACGATTCCCTTCTGCTATTATCTGAGGAAGATTCATACCTCAATCTTGATTTACAGCAGGCATTGCATCGTTTACCTCTACAGCTGCGTGAGGTGGTAGTGCTGCGCTATTTTGAGGATCTGAAAATCGAAGACGTCGCGCACATTTTGACGATTCCTCTAAGCACGGCGAAATCAAGACTTTATAGAGCGTTAAAGCTATTAAAAATTGAGCTTGAAACGGAGGAGATTTAAATCATGAATGATAAATTAAAAAAGCTACACACACAATATAAGGATATACCGATTCCACAGGAACTTGAGATGATGATTGAAAAAAATCTGCAACGACCTCCTATGAAGAGAAAACGTAGACTGCCTCTTTTTTTAACATCTGTTGCTGCGGCGGCAATACTGTTTACAGTAGGCCTTAATACAAATCCTGCGATGGCGAAAAATTTGGCTGATGTACCAGTCATCGGTCAAGTCGTCAAGGTGCTTACATTTACAGAATATGAAATGGTCAAGGATGAATATACAGCTGATATCCAAGTGCCTCAAATTTCTGGTTCTTCTGCTGACATCGAAGCATTGAACGAAAAATACGCTCAGGAAGGTAAAATACTTTATGAGCAGTTCAAGACGGATATTGAGGAAATGGAAGCTGGAAATATGGCAGTGAACAGCGGCTACGTTATCGAAACAGATACCGATGAAATATTGTCAGTCGGTCGTTATGTAGAAGTTATTGTCGCCTCCTCTTCATCTGTTATGCAGTACACTACGATTGATAAACAGGCGGAAACGGTCATTACATTACCGAGTCTGTTTAAAGACGATCGCTACGTAGAAATTATCAGTCGCTATTTGGAAGATGAAATGCGCAGGAAAATGATTGAAACGAAAGGTGATGAAATGTACTGGGTAGGCGGAACTGAATGGCATGACGAATCATTTGGTGTCTTTGAAGGCATTTCACCTGAGCAAAACTTCTATATTACAGAAGCAGGTAAGCTTGTGATCTCCTTTGATGAATATGAAGCAGCACCAGGCTTTATGGGACTTGTAACATTTGAAATTCCGACAGAGCTGCTTCAGGATGTGCTGGTGAGCAATAAATATATTAAGTAATGAATAAGCAGGTGTATCCTTTTTAATGGTTACACCTGCTTTCCTTTCTTCCATGGCACATTCTTTAATCCCTATTAACGCCATAATAGAATCTTTCTAGAAAACGGAATGAAGTTATATGACTCCATACCGTCCGTTCAACATATTCTTTTTTCCGATTAAATTTCGTATTCGATTACAACTTCTTTACTATTGCTAATATTCGGAGATGGCTGTGAATTATAAACACGTGAATATGGCGGCACCGAATATGTCAGCCAAATATTACTGCCAAGCACCGTGTCATGACCAATTGTCGTTTTCCCGCCTAAAATTGTAGCTCCAGCGTAAATGACAACATTATCCTCAATATTTGGATGACGTTTTACACCTTTAATCGGGTTACCGTTTTCATCAAGCGGGAAACTTAATGCACCTAACGTTACACCTTGATAGATTTTAACATTGTTGCCGATTGTGCACGTTTCTCCAACAACGACACCTGTGCCGTGGTCAATGAAAAACGAATGGCCGATCTTGGCACCTGGATGAATATCGATTCCTGTTAACTGGTGTGCATATTCAGACATGATACGCGGAACGATTGTGACATCCATTTTATACAGTTCATGTGCAATACGATGGATAAATACAGCACGTATAGACGGGTAGCTTAACATGATTTCTTCCGTTGATGTAGCAGCAGGATCTCCGTTATATGCAGCCTGGATATCTGTTTGAATTGTTTCACGGATTTCAGGGAAACGGTCCATTAACTTCATTACAACATGATCCGCTTTTTCTCGGCATTGGCCATCACAATTATCAAAGTTTTGGTAGATTAATACTTTCTCGATAATATCACGCAAATCCAACGCTGATTGACGAAGATTATTATTCAGTTTCATCAATGTACGTGTTTCATCGACAACACCTTGATTATAAATCGTCGGGAAGAAAACTTCATAAAAACTATCCAATATATGATGGATTTGATCACGGCCAGTGAATCCAATCGATTTTTCAACTTCAATATGTTTTTTGTTATAGTCGATTAGCTTATTAGCGATTGTTGATGTTTCTTTATTTAACCAGTCCTCGATTTTCATGCTAAAACTCCTTTTCTATTTAAAATACATAGTAATGAAGATTATACTACACAAAACGCGCAGTTTGACCCTTCTTTTCAAAATTGTAAAACAGCTAACGGACAATAGCTAATAAAGTGCTTCTCTATTCATCACGCAAGATGATAAGTGGAATGATGCGAATATAGATAAGCTCCCCCACAATTTCAACAAGTGTCTGGGTGACAATAATCGCCACAACGAGCGATCGGATTTCCTCAGGCATTGCAAGTGCAAACGGTAATACAACAAGTGAATTACGTGTCGATCCGCTAAAGATCAATGCACGGCCTGTCCGGATATCCAGCTGAAGCCTTTTCGCGATGATCTTTGAGATGAAAGGCATAATGATCATAAATGCTATGTAGATGGGGATTACTTTTAAAATCCATTCAAATGAACCCGACAATTTGCCGATTTGTGATGCAACAATTACAAAAAGAGTTAAAGCCATAAATGGTACCGGAAGCCACGAAGATATCTCATAACCACGACCGCCCTCTTTTGATGAAATTTGTACAATAAGTGCAACAACTAATGGAAAAACAATAAATGAGACAAACGCTTCAAAAAATGGAGCCACTTCTACTATATTTGCCGCTTGTTCGCCGATAAACAACCATAAATAAAACGGCAGTAACAGCATTTGTGCAACAAAAAGAAAGGGTGTGGCACTGAGCATCGCTTTTTCATTCCCCTTGCCAAGCATTGTAAATACTATGACATAATCTATACATGGAGTGAGTAAAACAAGATAAACGCCTAAAAGTAGTGGCGGATAATCTGGAAGAAAGAACGTCAGGGTCCATACGACAACCGGAACCGCAATAAAATTGACTATACAGAGTGCGTAAAAGAAAAGCCGGTTTGAAAAAGATTCTTTTAAAGCTGCAAATGGAATTTGAACAAACATACTGTACATTAATATGCCAAGGATAAACGGGATTAATTTTTCCAATTCATTTTGAAACTCCAGAAAATTCAATCCTGTAATTCCGGCCAATAGTAAAGTTATGATATATATCGTTACTTGATTCTTTTCAAGCAATTCTCTTGAAATCATGACAAGAACTCCTTTTACCGATCGATTTCCAATGAGACCATGTTATCCTTTTGTTTCTTCTTTTACAAACTGTTCTCTTCATCCTCTTATTATTTAGTAATTTATTTTCAAAAAAAGAATGAATGACCAGCAATCTATAATATAATTAATTCATTAGTCAAAATAATCTGAAGGTAAAGGGAGAATTATTCATGTCTCAAACGAAGAGTATTAACTATTACAAAGAATTAATTGATTTGAAAGATATCGAAGGGATTGAAGCCCAGTTTCAACGTTTACTTGATGTTTCAATTGAATCCATCCATGATCTGGAGAATTGGATCGAGGATGAAAAAAATATACGCTTTGAAATCGAAGAGGCGTTAACAGGCCATCTTGTCGACTTCTACCGAAATACAGAAGATCCGCATATCAAATCAACCTACCTTCAGGATCAGCAAGTCATTCAGCCTCTTTTAATGACATACGAGGCAAAGTTAAATGATAAATGCTGTGAATCCCCTTATTTCAATGAGTTGGATGAAAATCATTACGGCTTAATGAAACGTTTTCGTGAGTCAAAAGTGAAACTGTTTAGAAATGAGAATATCCCTCTATTAGTTAAGGAACAAGAACTATGCACAAAGTACAGTGAAATTATGGGTGGTCTCACTGTGGAATGGGACGGAGAGGAAAAACCTTTCCCTTTTATCGAATCGCAGCTTGACAATTTGGACAGAAACGTTCGGGAAAAAGCTTATCATTTAATTAGAGCTGCTTACCGTCAAATTAAGCCGGATACGGATGCGCTCATGGATGAACTCGTTCAACTACGCCACCAAATCGCAATCAATGCCGGATTTGAAAATTACCGTGATTATATGTTTGTCGCAAAAAACCGTGAGTACAGTATTGAAGATTGTTACGACTTTCATGAAAATGTTGAAAAGCATATTATCCCGGCTTGGAACAGGCTTGCAGATGTTTTCAAGTCTAAACTTGGTGTCGAAACATATCGGCCTTGGGATAACACTGCAAAACTGTTGAAAAATCCTCCTTACGCAGAGACATCAGTGCTTTTGGACGGGGTTGCTGAAATGTTAGGAAAGACCGACCCGTATTTTTCAGACCGTTTGCAGTACATGAGAGAACATGGATTACTTGATCTTGGAGACCGTAAAGGTAAAAGTCCGGGTGGTTTCTGTGTCCCGTTACCTGTTTCCGGTGATACATTTGTTTTTGCAAACTTTAGTCCTTCCTTCTTCTCGCTCATTGCTTTAATCCATGAGATGGGGCATGCGGTGAATGGTTACCTCCAAGCTTCAGAACAAGGTCCAATTGAAGAATTCCAGTGGCGGGCGGAAATAGCTGAATTGTATTCACACGGAATGGAATTGTTATTATTGGATAAATTTAATCTATTTTATCCGGAAGAAGAGGAATTCAAAAGCGCACAACGTGAAGAACTGAGGCGGGCATTTACGATGTTATTCGGCCCATTATCAGGAGACCTTTTCCAGCACTGGATGTATACAAATCCTCAACATACAGCACAGGAACGTGATGAGAAATTCTATGAAATTTCAAAACGTTACGGGTTGAACCCAGTTGATACGACCGGTTTTGAAGAGGTAATTGGCATGAGCTGGATCGGTACCCTACACTTCATTCAATACCCTTTCTATGATATTGAATACTCGATGTCAATGCTCGGTGCTCTTCAATTACTTGAAAAATATCAACAGAATCCTCAGCAAGCTGTCGAATTTTATAAAAAAGGTGCAAGTGCCGATTACAATCAATCCATTGCAGCGATTTATAAAGAAACCGGCGTCGATTTTGACTTTTCAGAGTCAACTGTTAAACGCATGGGTGAATTCTTGGAGAAAGTGATTCTAGATATTAATTCATAACCGCTATAAAACAGCATAGGGGCAGGACATAACCCAAATGCCATTTTTCTCTGAGAGAAAAATGGCATTTTTTGCTGAGTGCTATCCGTTCCTTATTTAGTTCTTCTTATCCAATGGTATTTCTGCTTCGTCTTACTTTGTATTAAATTCAGCGATTTTTTATTAGTTACTACCTTTAACGATATTCTTCACGCCCACATAAGTCGCATAAAAATATCCGCTATAAATTATGACAAGAATTATTGAGCTAATCAGTACACTATCGTAGTTGAAATGGAACATTCCGCTTACCGCCTTGATTCCGACAATGGAATGAATGACAGCCAGACCTAAAGGGAGTAAAAAATAAATGAGGCACTGTCTTAATATTGCCTCGTTAATTAATTTATCCGTGACACCTATTTTTTTTAACGACTTATATCGTTCCAGACTGTCACTTGCGTCAGATAACTGCTGCAATGCCATTACGGCCGCGCTCGATATAATAAAGATGAGCCCTAAAAACAGACCAAGGAATATAAATAATGCCGCTGAACCATTTTCCTGCTCTTTAATCTGATCTTTTGTACTTCCGATGACAAATCCCGGATTAATGGTTCTATATTTATCTTTATCAAGGTCATTAAACAGGTTTGAAAATTTCTCTTCTGATTTTTCAATGTAGCGATCTTCATATATTACGTTAAAACTTGTGTACTCTAATTGAAGGTTTCCTGTAAAATTATCAGGAATGATAAGATAAAAGAAGTTAATGCCCTTGTTAATTCTTATATTTTCTTCAATAGGCACATCATTTTTTATTGTATATGCTTTATCCTCAATGATAATATTTTCTTCATTTTTCATATACTCAGGCAAAGCTTGAATCATCTCGCCATAGGTTGATACAACGAGTATTTCGTCTTCCTTTAAATCAACAGACTCTTGCCCCTTCAGATTGATAATTGCATTATAATCCGATATTTTTAGTGCAGATACCGGACCATACATGTAATTTTCCTGTATAGCAATCTGTTCCTGGTCGCTTAAATACTTTGATAACAGATCCTCAAGCGTTAAATCAAGAAGATATTCATCAAAGAAGGCATGTTTTTCATATGCTTCAAATGTAAAGTCAATATTGTTTAAATAAGCTTCAATATCATTTACCGCAGGATCCTCTTCCTCTTGATTAACAACAAGAAATGCCGAAGCATCAAAAGGAGAAGTATTTGCTGAATTTTTATCAATCGTTCCTTTTAAATCAAACGCGGTAAAGATGAGTGAAATAGTTAAAAAAAGCATTAGACTGATAATTGTCATCGAAAGAAAGTTCGTGTTGACCTTATTGTTTATTTGTCTTAAGACAAAAATATTTATATCTTTAAAATAGAATCCCTTATTCTTTTGCGCAATTTGTATAAAGAAGCTCGATAGGCTGAAAAAGAATAGGAGCGTTCCGAAGATCCCCATTAAGATCGTAATTATCAGATCCGTACCTTCAGCATTTAAACCTGTCTCTAGGATTCTCATATATGCGAATATCAGAAATGCTACTGATAAAATAAAGGTTAGCACTGATACGAAAGGATTTTTCAGCTTTACTTCTTCATTACGTTTTGAAGCATTTAACATATCGATCAGTTTGTGTTTGGAAATCGTAAACTGGTTGAAAATTATGACAAGTAAATAGATGATGCCAAAGTAGACAATCGATTTCATCATGGCTCCAAGTGAAAAAACAAACTTATATTTATCAAGATCCATAGACAAGATGTTTGCCGTCAGCACCGACAGGCCCTGCGATACAATAATCCCAAGTCCAATTCCCGCAATTAAAGAAACTACACCGATCAGGAGAGTTTCGACGATTAAAATTCTCGAGATTTTCCCTTTTGACATACCTAATGTCATGTATAAGCCAAGTTCTCTTTTCCGCTTTTTGATCAAAAAGTTATTGGCGTATACAATCAAACCTCCAAGAATAACTGATACAAACACTGATGTTCCAGACATAAGCAATTCCAATGATTCACGAAAAACAGTATTTTTGTTCATTTCCTGGATAGCATTTTGAGAGTCAAGAGAGTTGAAACTGTAAAATATACACACTCCTAGAGTTAATGTCAGAAAATAGATTGAATAATCCTTAAAGCTTCTTTTAACATTATTGATTGCGATTTTAGAGAACATTGCCGACATCGCCTCCAAGTAAAGTCACCACTTCAATGATTTTATTGAAGAATTCCTTTCTCGTATCATTTCCGCGCAAGAGTTCATTAAAGATTTTACCGTCTTTAATAAACAATATCCTATTGGCATAACTTGCCGTAAACGAGTCATGGGTAACCATCAAAATTGTTGACTGGTATTCTTTATTCAGCTTTTCAAAGGAATCCAACAATAATCGTGATGATTTCGAATCAAGTGCACCCGTTGGTTCATCGGCTAAGATAAGGGAAGGTTCCGTAACAATCGCTCTTGCACAAGCGACCCTTTGCTTTTGCCCCCCTGACAGTTGAAATGGAAACTTGCTAAGGATGCTGGAAATATCAAGCTTTTGTGCAACGGCTTTAATGAGTTGATCGATTTCCTTTGCTTCTCTTTTTTGAATCGTCAGCGCCAAAGCGATGTTTTCATAAGCTGTCAGCGTATCCAGCAGGTTAAAATCCTGAAAGATAAAACCTAACTCGTCACGTCTGAAAGCTTCAAGGCCTTTCTTCTTCAAAGTCGTAATATCCTGATCATTGATAATAATTTTTCCCGTTGTGACATGATCAATTGTCGAAATACAATTCAGCAGTGTTGTCTTTCCGCTCCCGGAAGGACCCATGATTCCTAAAAACTCACCTTCATTGACTTTAAAGCTGATATTATCAATTGCTTTTGTAATATTGCCTTTATTTCCATAGTATTTTTCGATTTTTTCTACGCTTAATATCGGTTGCATGCTTTTCCTCCAAGATACATCTATTTTTTCACATCAAATTCGGCATATGTTTCCATAATTTTTTTCCCTTTTACATATATCGTGACACCGTAGTGCCCTTCTTCAAGACCTTCCGGAACAGATAGCTCGGCAGTGTAATATTTTGCATCGTTCACAAGTACTTCTTCCTCCACTAAAAATCGATTCTCTCGTTTTATTTCGCCTTTATACCAAACGATTTCGGCTTCATTAATCCAGAATCGGTTTTTCTTTGCGGAAAAATAAACTGTTTCCCCTTGTGTAAACATATTCGTTATATCAGAAGGTTTGCCTTTTTCATCAATCGCTTTTGACATGACACCTTCTACAATTTTTGGTTCTGTCGCATATTCATACACCAGGAAAATTCCAAGACCTAACAGAAAGATTCCTAATACTATTGGAATAGCTTTTTTCATTTTTTATTCCCCCTAATTGATTTCTAACTGTATCTTATCAATAGCTCTGGGGAAGACATATTGGTTTATATTTTATTAAAGTGACATTTTTGCAAGATTATAAACAAAAGCGCTAAAGCGCCCGATTAACTCCGCCAGCCATTGGAGGTCCCGACGCAAAAGTAAACGTACCATCACTTTTGCACGAGGGGCCGAAATGGCCAAGGAGTTGGCGCTTTAGCCTAGACGCAAATAAAATTTTTAGTTTAAGGGATTTACAATGCGATAATGATTCCCTAATAATTGAAAAACGGATCTATAGCTATTGTAATGAACAATCTCTATAAATCCGCTATTCTATGTTGTATTACTGTATGAAGTTCCCACTGGCTAAAGGGAAAATAATACTCACCTTTGTTCCTTCGCCCATATTTGACGTGATTGTAAGTCCTAGGCCAAGCTGATCTACGAGTTTTTTACATAAATAAAGCCCGATACCGGTAGATTTCCCGAATTTCCGTCCATTTTCCCCGGTAAACCCCTTTTCAAAAACCCGATGTAAATCCTTTTCTGTAATCCCTATACCGTTATCCTCAATCGTAAGGACAATATTATTTTCATTTCTGACCGTATGGATGATCACCTTTCCATCACGTTCACGGATATACTTAATTGCATTCCCGATCAGCTGATTTAAGATAAACTCCAGCCATTTTGCATCACTGAAAACAGTCCCTTCAACTTCTTCAAGATTAATCGAAATCCCTTTACTAATAAAGTCTCTTGAATTTCTTTTTATAACACTTCTTACAAGATCAACTAAAGAAACCTCTTTTATGAGGTAATCCTTGCTCACATTGTTACTTCTTGAATAATAGAGAACCTGCTCGATATATTCTTCAATCTTCTTAACTTCCTCTTTAATATTTCGAGTAACGCTACTTTGATTATTTTCAATGATCAGCCGTGTTGAGGCAATGGGTGTTTTAATTTCATGTATCCATGTTTCAATATATTCCCTATACTCATTTTCCCGATCCCGATAACTTTTTACATGCTCATGCATATCTTTATTTGCCTGACGCAATACCTCATACAATGCCTTACCTTCCACAGTTTCAGGTTCTTTCATAACTTCCGGCAGCAAATATTTCTGATCTAAATTTTCTATGATGCTAGTTAATTCATTATAAAATATTTTCTGCTTAAAATATTCGATCAATACATATGTGATGAGAGGGAAAAACCAAATACAGAAAACAAGAAAAACTGTTTGGACATTCATCCTGACAAGTACCATAATGCCGCCAATAATGATAAATAAGATGACATTAATGAGTACGAAAACTGTTCTGTCTTTAACATATTCTTTAAATGTCATGGAAGTATATATCCTAACCCCCGTCTCGTTTCGATATTTTTCTCCATACCTAACGCTTCGAGTTTTTTTCTTAATCTGGTGACATTGACCGACAAGTTATTATCATCTACAAAGACATCTGCGTTCCACATAAAATCCATTAGATCGTCCCTTGATACGATTTTTCCTTTGTTTTTATATAGGCAGGAAAGTATTTTGATTTCATTTTTAGTGAGCTCTGCCTTCTCCCCTTTATAAATAACAGAACCGTTGGATAAATTGAGCTTTAAGTCATTATAAACAAGGGTATCCCGCATACTTGACCCCTGAACTCTTCTTAAAATGGTTTCAATTCTCGCCAAAAGAATCTGAGTGTTATAAGGTTTTGTAATAAAATCATCCGCGCCTAAATTCATACTTATCAGTTCATCCATTTCATTATCCCTGCTCGTCACGACAATGATCGGCACATCCGATTGCTTCCTTATTTCTCTGCAAATATAGTAACCATCAAAAATGGGTAAGTTAATGTCCAGCAAAATAAGGTCCGGTGCTTCGTTTAGCGTTTCTTGAATAATATTTTCAAAGTTTGTCGGTGCAATTGCCTCAAATCCATATGTGTTTAAAAAGCTTTTCAATTCTTCTCTTATCGTTTCTGTATCTTCTATAATCACGATTTTTGACATACGTTCACTTCCTTTATAGCGTTTAGATTCCCGAATAAAATTCATTTACACTTATACCACGCTTAATCATTTATCACAAACATATGTACAGCAGTCCTATGTAATTATCTTCAACAAAAAGCGTTTTTACCCTTTTTCACCACATAAAAAAGAATGAAATCCAATACGGAAATCATTCTTTAGATAATCTATAAATTTTGCATCTCTCTATTTCTGTACCAAGTTTTGTAAGTTTTGTCTACTGTCAGCATTTTTCCCTACTATAACGCAAAGCACAACGATCATTGCTAAAACAATTGTTATCCATGTGATCGATTCTCCTAAGAATAATACAGAAAATCCAATCATTAAAAAAGGCTGCAAGTATTGAATCTGCCCTACCCTAGCTATACCTCCTAAAGACATACCACCATACCATGCTACATAAGCTAAAAACTGACTGACGATCCCTAAATAGAACAAACTGATCCAAGCTTCGATAGGCGCATCCAGCATACTGTCAGATAAACCAAGGCCTACAGGAATAATAAAAAAGGGTGCACCAATTAAAATAGCCCAAGCAATTACTTGCCAGCTACCAAGTTCCTTTGAAAGTTTGCCACCTTCTGCATAACTTAATCCAAGTAATATGACCGCTGCAATCAGAGCAAAGTCTCCTTTATGCAATTGCCCTAATCCTAAATAGATGGCATAAATAATGACCGTTATCGCCCCTGTTGCACTCGCAATCCAATAGCGTTTCGAAAGTCTTTCGCCTCCTCGCCACATCGCAAAGCCTGCTGTCGCAAGTGGAAGTAAGGCCAATTCAATTGCACCATGTGAAACCGGCAATGACTTCATCGCATAAGTTGTTAATAACGGAAAAGCCAGTACAGCTCCAACAGCGACAATAAGTAAGCTCTTAAATTGGCTTATACTCGGTAAAGGCTGCTTTTTCACAATAAATACTGTTCCTACTATAATTGCTGCAATAACTGTCCTACCCAATCCGACAATTGTCTCACCAAAATAAGGGACAGCAATACTTGTAGCGGGTAATGTAAAACTGAAACAAACGATTCCAATAAAGCCTAACAGCATCCCTTTTTTCATACTGATTTCCATTTCGTTCCCCCTTCACAGTTTTAAAAAAATATTCCATAATTAGTTAATATGATTAAGCTAATTAAACAGATTGTAAGGAATATCCGCTCTTTTTAAAATAAGAGAATTCCCCATCTGTCATGGGACAGATAGCAAAGGAGAACTGGATGACAACTAAATATATTGGCATTTTGTCATGGGTCAAACAACAAATCCAGGATGAGAAGTTAAAAACAGGAGATAAATTACCATCAATTCGACTTCTCGCTGAACAATTTCAATGCAGCAAAAATACGGTCGCGAAAGCATTACTTGAGTTGGAAAAACAGCATATTATCTACGCTAAACCGAAAAGTGGCTATTATGTAGTGGATAATCATAACACATCCGTTCATCATCAGGACATTGCTATCGATTTTTTATCGGCCGGTCCAGATCAAAGGATTATGCCCTATGAGGACTTTCAACATTGTATTAACCAGGCAATCGATCATTATAAAGAACAATTATTTACTTATAGTGATCAACAGGGACTCTTTTCTTTACGTAAGGAGCTTGCGAAGTATTTACAACATTTACAAGTATTTGCGAAACCCGATCGACTGGTCATTACGTCCGGATCACAGCAGGCCCTCCATATTCTTTCTGCCATGCCGTTTCCAAACGGGAAAAAGAATGTATTAATTGAGCAGCCCACTTACTTTGGTATGATTGATGCCTTACAAGTAAACGGGATTACAACATTTGGAATTGAAGTGACGATGGAAGGAATGGATTTAAAAAAACTGGAGAAGTTATTTCGCTCCGCTGATATTAAATTCTTTTACATCATCCCAAGATGCCACAATCCATTAGGACATCATTACACTAATGAGGAAAAGAAAAAAATTGTTGCTCTTGCAGAAAAATACGATGTTTATATTGTAGAGGATGATTACTTGGCAGAACTTGATACAGATTTAAAAGCGGATCCTTTGTTTGCATATGAACCTAATGAAAGAGTCATTTATGTTAAGAGCTTTTCCAAAGTATTTTTGCCTGGACTGCGAATCGCAACAGTGGTTCTGCCTGAAAAAATGATTTCTTCCTTTGTACACAGTAAATTCAGTGCGGATTTCAATACATCGCCACTTTCACAGGGGGCTTTGGAAATCTATTTAAAAAACGGGATGTTTCAATACCATTTAGAAAAGGTGAAAAAATTATATTCAAATAAAATGAATCTATTATTAGAAGCTTGTTCATTGCATTTACCTAACTATGTACAATTTACAAAGCCTAAAACCGGTTTTTATCTCACCATCTTCTTGCCTTCCGGTATTGATGTCGATAAATTAATTTACATGCTGCATGAAAACCATATTTATGTAGATAATGCTTCGAGGATGTTTTTAAGCGAATATAGTCAGAAAGCAATTCGACTAAGTATTTCACAAGTAAATGAAACCAAAATCCATCTCGGACTTCAGCAATTAGCCGCTCATATAATCGATCTGTATGAAAAACGGAATTATAACGTGCTCTCGTTTAAATCCTATCTTTAAATTCAGTAACACCTCTCAGAATAAAAATGCCCGGTTCAATTTAGAACCGAGCACTTGTCTATTTAAAAACAATGAATTTATTTCACTTCTTCCACTTGGTCAGCATTTGCTTTCACGCGGTCAAAGCCTACTTTAATTGCATTTACATATTCTTTAATCACATTCCGAGCAAGTTCTGACTGAGGATTCAGTGATTCAAAACCATGGTATGCGCCAGGATATAAGTGGAATTCCACATCAACACCTGCCTGTGCCAATTTAGATACATACGTAATTGTTTCGTCACGGAAAGGATCCAGCTGACCTACACATGTATACGTATAGGGAAGATTACGGTAATCCTCAGCTCTTGCCGGTGCAGCATAAATCGGTACTTCATCATGTCCGTGCAATTCGGCTAAATAGCATTTCCAGCCAAAATCATTCGTTTTTTGGTTCCAAATCATACCTTCCGTAATTTCGTTGGCAGAAGGTGTATCGTTACTGTCATTAATCATCGGGTAAAGCGGCATTTGGAAACAAATTGACGGATACTCACGGTCACGCGCTAGCAATGTTAAACCCGCTGTCAACCCACCGCCGGCACTTGCCCCGGCTACGCCAATACGATTTTTGTCGATTTGCAGTTCTAATGCATTGTCCGCAATCCATGCAAGCGCACTGTAGCAATCTTCAAGTGGTGCAGGGTAAGGATATTCCGGAGCTAAACGGTAATCCACGGAAACGACGACACAGTTTGCTGTTTCTACAACTTGTACACAAAGATGATCATTGTCTTCAATGCTACCTAGTATATAACCCCCGCCATGAATCCACAGTAAAACCGGTAATTCTTGATCTTGATGGGCTGGTTTATAAATACGAACGCGAATTTCATTATCATCAATGCCAGTAATTGTTTTATTATTAATATCCACTGTTTCAGTGCTCGTTAAAGGCTGTACCGCTTGTGCCATACCTTCACGCATAGCTTCCAATTGTTCTACCTTAAAATCAAAGTCCGTAAATGATTCTAAACCGGCTAAAAATTCTGGATTTACTCGTTTGATCATCTTCATTCCTCCATGTCACAAAAATTAAACTCACCCTACCAATCTATTCGTCCCACAAAATGATTAGAACTTAATCCAAAATAATTCCTGGAAATTTAACATGTATTTACTAGCAGAAAAACACGGATAATCTCTAGGATTATCCGTGTCTTCGATTACTTCATTATTTCTTCATATGCATCAATGATGAACTGGATTTCTTTTGTGACTTTCAAATCTTTCACACCATCCATTGCATATAGGATATCACGTTTGGCGTTTTCTTTGTCCCCTAGTTTGAAATAACATAATGACCTTACAGCAAACGCCCTGTACATCATCGATAAATCAATAGGGTGCTGATTGTATTCTACTATTTCGATGTCTTTCAAAGTTTGCAATGCTTCTTCATACCGCTCAAGCATGTAGTAGGCATAACCATATTGTCCATTAAAGAAAATATCCGCGCTGTATGAAACGCCTTCTAATGCAAAATTAGTCTCAAATCTGGTCGCAACCGTTTTTTCATAATCTTTTTCAATTTGATTTGTATATAGAAGCGTAACTAGCTGCTCCATGAGCGTTTCATTCGGGTCTTCCATAATTTCTGCGAATGCCCGGATTTTTTTAAAATAATAAAAAGCTTTTTCCCCTTCTTCTTTTGAACAGTGAATGAAAAATAAAAAGCGGTAAAAATCATTTAACCGATATACGATTTTCTTCTCTTTTGCTAATTTTAATGCTCTTTCCAAATACTTTTCCATTTGAACATCATCATTTAGCGCTGCATATGAAACCGTAATATTATAGTATAAATCGAGTTTTTCAAGATCATCAATCAAATCTCCGTATTTTTCGATATACTTTTCCCCTTCGTGTAAATAGCGCAGACCTTCCGCATAATTATTTTCCAGAAACTTAATGTTTCCCATGCGACCAAAAATCTTCAATATTTTCGAATAGCCATGCACTTGTTCATACATTCTAACGAGCTTGACGAATGGCTTTTCCGATAAATCCATTTTCGCAAAGTAGCGCATTGTCAAATACACTTCGTAAATGCGTACTTCCTCAAAAGTTGCCCCTTTAAGGCTGCCATTTTCATGAAATGGATGAATCATATGATACAGTTCGAGAACTTTTTCGTTTATTTTTTTATCATCATGCTCTTTATTTAGTGCTAAACGTTTTATTTCAACATCACGGTATAGTTCTTTCATTTGCTGATGATTTTCGGTTTGCATAAGCTCGGACACATCAATGTCGAGCTGTTTCGCAATATGCTGAAGGCTCTCCATTGACGGTTGTGCCTTCCCGTTTTCAATCAGGCTGAGCATCCCTTTTGTTATTCGGTCCCCCGCTACTTGGGCAAGCGTCATTTTACGTTCTTTTCTTAGTTCTTTTATTTTTGCGCCAATATTTAACACGTCGTCACCTCATTACATTCAGTTTACCAAAAATCATATAAAAGGCGAATATTTTAACCTTATTAAACATTTTATTCGGAGTTTAATGTAAAAAAGAGAAATAATTTTAATTATATTAAACTTTTGTATTGCAATTCAAAAAACTCCGCCATATAATAAGTTTAATTAAATTAAACAAAGGGGTTTGTTTATGAATGAACAACAGAAATTGAAAAAAGCAACGTATCATTTATACACGTTTCTAGTAAGTAAAATGATTGGTGCACTTGGGTCACATGTTTACAGCTTTGGGATCAGTATGTATATTTTATCGATGACAGGCTCTTCGCTTAGTTTTGCGACAAATATTATTTTAAGCTACTTGCCGCGCACAATCATGTCACCGATTGCAGGTCTCTTAGGGGATCGTTTCCCCAGGAAATGGCTTGTGCTCGGTGGGCAAACCGGGGTCATCCTGACAGTAAGCGGCTTATTGCTCTACACGCATGAATTCGGATTATCTTTAATGGCGATTTATATTGCAACGGTGTTCAATAGTATTTCCAGTACTTTTTCCGGTGTAGCGTTTTCCGCATCTATTGCCAATCTGGTCGATGAAGCAAGACTGCAAAAGGCGATGAGCTTTAATCAGTTGTCCTATTCTATTTCAGGAATTGGCGGACCGATCTTCGGCGGGATGTTATTTGGTTTTGTATCGATGGAAATGTTCCTTATTATCTTTATCTGCGCTGCTGTAATGACATTAATGCTGGAATCAACAATGAATTTTGTACTATATAAGAAAGAAACAATACATGATAATGCTGAAAAAGAATCGATGTTCGAAAGTTTCAAAGCCGGCTTCCGCTATGTCAATACAAAGCCGATTATTAAAGCGATTTTATGGACAGCACTCTGGTTAAACTTATTTTTCACAGCAATCAATGTTGGCGGGGATTATATTTTATTGACGATTTTGAATTTAGATCCAAAATACATCGGTTTTACAGAGGCTGGAGGTGCAGTCGGAATTTTAATTACTTCCATTTATTTCGCATCAAGAGCAACCGTCAAATTTCCTTTACTGACAGTTAAACGGTCCGTGTTCGCCTCTTCTATTGTTGTCATTTTATCGGCACTGCCGCTCATTGTAACATTTTCGGCATTGATGAATTTCATTTATTATTTAATTATCATGTTTTTATTTGGAGCATTGGGTGTTATTACAAATACCCCGCTTGGCGTATTGATGCAAACTTCGATTGAAGAAGAATACCGGGGGCGGGTTTTTGGAATTATTGAAATGATGGCGATGAGTGCTATGCCAGCCGGAACACTTGTATTCGGGATTTTATACGAATTCATTCCGGCCCAATGTATTTTAATTGTCAGCGGGCTGATCCTAATCGGTATCGTACTATTATTACTCCGCCCTTCTATATTGGAAATGGCTCACCCTGAACTGAAAAAGGTGAAATTAGAAACAGAACCTGTAACTGAATAATATAATATAGAATTAGGGCTAATTTTCTGAATTAGCTCCTTTTTTATTAAATTGGAGCCTATATTAGTTTGATATACGTTCAAAGTTTCTGTACATTTCTGATAAATATTATGAAGTACTGTCAAACAGCCTGCACTTTAAAAATAGTGTTGTTTATATAGGCTCTGCAGAAAATACTGAACATAAAAGTTTTTATGAACTTTATAATAACTAAATCTGACAATCGTTAGCCATTCATAAAAAAAACGGAGCAACAGTCAAAAAAGCTGACCAGTTTATTGCTAGACAGCGTTTTTGACGTATTTGAATACCGTTTATTTCATTAGCGTGATTCTTTCGGTGGCTGGCACACTTCACATTTTTGCTGTTTGTTTTCTTTGAATTTTTTCCAAGGTTTTTGGAATGTGTTCCCACATGCACATTGGAAATCTAATTTTTGCGAAAACCCTTTAAATTCTGTTGATATTAATTTTGTATCTGTATTCTTTTCTACATATTCGCGAATCGAATGGATTGTCCATTTTTTTGACATTAACTACACCTCCACAAGCTATTTATTATAGCATGAAAATTTATCATTTCCTTAATTAAATAACCAATCGACCAAAAAACCGAAACCTTTAAAAGCAAAATAAAGTAATAGGAAACAAATTACGATAAATCCTAAGCAGCCGAATAGGCCTGAAAACATAAAAAGTTTTATATTCGGTCCTTTCCTACCGCCCCATTCCTCTTTTTTATCACTCGTGACGGAGTTAATAGATTGGCAATGCGGACATTCCTTAATATAAGTCCTTTTCTGTTGTTTTTTTCCGTTGAATATTTGGATTTCCGAAGAAAAATGATCTGTAGAAAAATCTATTGTCATCCTTTCATGACAGTTTCTGCATTCAATTTCTACTTTTTTGCCATCCATGACTACCAACTCCTTTTATTTCGTTCTAAACGCAATGATACCTGTAATGAAAATTTTTCAGGCGTATATACATAAGGTAAAGGCATCTGCCTATGAATAGGAGGAATATAATTGAAAAATGGTTCGGATTCTACACCCTCTTTAGAAGTAATCGCAGCCAGGCTTGCCTATGCAGGTGCTGCTGTTACAACAATTGGCGATGTATTGTCTATGATTTCTGCAGGAATTTCATTAAAGCTGCTTGAGGAGCAAAACGGACAGCAGGCTTCTGCTTCCTATGGCAGCGAATCTGATTTTAAGCAAATGCAAGATGAAATCGATAAATTAATTCGGGAACTTCGGCAAATAAGAAAAATGATGGGCAAACCCTAATCCCGATTAAACAAATATTTTCTTGAATCTGCTTCGATCCGCCGTTCACAATCATCACAACTGATGCTTGCTTGTCGGTTTACTTTTATATTGGTTATATTTTTTTGTACCCTCCATCAACTTGACTGGCTTCCGGCAATACAGGCAAGTTGTCTCATAAAAAAACATTTCTAATCCATTCCTTCCGCAAAATCTTTTTATATTATAACTTAAAATAAAAAAAACCTATTGCGAAAAGTTAGTTTTCATCGCAATAGGCTTTGTTTTATGATTTTAAAAGTTTAACCGTGACTGTTTTTCGACCCCAATTTTTAGCTGTCGATTTTTTACTCATAAAAATATCAATTTTCTTTCCTTTAATGGCACTGCCAACATCACCCGCAACGGCAATACCATAGCCTTCCACCCATACTTTAGAGCCAAGCGGAATGATTTTCGGATCTACTGCAATGACCTTCAAACTAGGATTTTTACGTAAATTTAACCCGGTTTTCGTAATACCAGAACAGCCTTTGCAGTTAGCTGTGTAAGCCGTTGATGACATCTTAATTGTCTTTTTTACATTAGAAGGATGTGTAGCTGATTTTTTTGTTGTCGCTTTCTTTGCTGCCGGCTTATTTTTAATATGGCTTGGTAACTTAAGGACTTGTTTAATTTGTACTTTTGTAGTCTTTAAATCATTCAATGCCATAAGTTGTTTTACTGATGTATCATATTTCTTCGCAAGCATTGTTAAATTCTCGCCTTTTTTAATTGTATGTGAAGCTGCCTCTGACGTTCCTGCAAAAATAAATGTGCTTGCGATCATAACCGCAATAAATGCTACTATTTTCTTGATCATACTTGAATATTTCCCTCCAGAAAAAGTGTCGTGAAAAATCTTTTTGATTCAACATGACCTAGCATAACCTCCCAATGTTTCAGTGAGATGACATCTTCATGCCGTCAATATTACAATTCGATAACAAAAAGTCGAAATATGTCGAGAATATATTACAAATATCTGAATTATTAACAATTTTCGCATGACTTTTTACCTTCTTTTGAGCGGTGAGTAAAAAACTATCCTACAGTAACAATTTATGCTAATATATTTTTTGTTTTGATTTAAACAATAGAAAGAGTGAACTGATTGGAAAATAGCACGAAAGAATTGAGTTTATTTAAGTTAACTTGGCCATTATTTTTAGAGTTGTTCCTATTTATGCTGATGGGGTTAGCGGATACATTTATGTTAAGTGCTGTATCGGATGATGCAGTAGCAGGCGTTGGAACAGCCAATCAATATATACAAATTGCAATTTTATTATTAGGGGTAATCGGTACGGGTGCATCCATTGTCGTTTCTCAATATTTAGGTTCCCGCCTAATTGCTGAAGCATCCCAAATCGCAGCTTTATCGGTAACACTCAATTTACTTGTCGGTTTAGTCATTAGTGGGTTATTTATATTATTTTCCGATGTTCTAATGAAGATGATGAACCTGCAAGGTGCTGTATTGGAAGCGGCGCAAAGCTATTTGGTCATTGTTGGAGGCTTTATATTCGTTCAGGCTTTAATTACTTCCATGTCTTCAATTATTCGTGTGCAGGGCTGGACGAAGCAAACGATGTACGTGTCGCTTGCAATGAATATTGTACACGTTGTTTTAAACTATATTTTAATCTTTGGTAAGTTTGGAATGCCGGAACTTGGCGTGGAAGGTGCAGCGATATCTTCTGTTGTTAGTCGTGTCCTGGCATCGGTTGTATTTTTCTGGCTTTTATACCAGGCGTTGGAGGTTCGTATTGAATGGGCAGATTACTATAGATTGTCCAAAAACTATATTTCAAAAATATTGAAAATCGGAATCCCGTCTGCCCTTGAGCAGGTGCTCTACCAGACAAATCAAATTGTCCTTCTCTATTATGTAACATTTATTGGAGCAGAGGCATTATCTGCCCGTCAGTATGCCGTGAATATCTCGATGTTTACTTATCTTTTTGCAATGGCAATCGGGATGGCGACAGCTATTTTAGTCGGCCGGTATGTCGGAGCAGGCGAGAAAGAACTTGCCTATAGTAAAGTATGGTTTGGTGTAAAATCGGCTTTAATTTTTACATTGTCCATGGTCGCAATTATCATCCTCTTTAGAGAACCGTTCATGCGCATCTTTACTGACAATGAAGAAATTATTCAAATCGGGGCGAGCGTACTATTATTAAGTATTTTACTGGAGACAGGACGTACGATTAACATTACGATCATTAATTCTTTGCGTGCTTCAGGGGATGCCGCTTATCCTGTCCGTATTGGTTTTATTTCCATGATCGTTATCGGTTTATCCCTAGGTTATTTATTCGTCTTCGTTCTTGACTTGGGCCTTGTCGGTGTATGGCTTGCTATTGCGTGTGATGAATGGATCCGCGCAGTGCTCGTTATTTTCCGCTGGCGCAGTCGAAAATGGGAACGCTATGCCATTGTTAGTTCAGATAAATAGATATATTGAAACATCCATCTCCCCCTATGTGAGGAGATGGATGTTTTTTTATTTGTAATCCATTTAAATTATCGGCTTCTTACTATTGTATGGCGTAATCAAAACGCCTTCTTCAATTATATTGAGAAGGCGTTTAACATTATTATTTAGATGATTCTTCAGCCGAAGCTTCTTCAGTTGACGCTTCTTCTGCTACAGCTTCTTCAAGTTCTGCATTCTCTTCTGCTAGCAATGCTTCTTCAGCTGCACGACGTTTCGCTTCTTCTGCAGCTTTTTTCGCCGCTTCTTCAAGTGGTTTGTTGACAACACCTAGGCACCAAATAAATTCTTCCCAAGCCATGTTCCAACCTTTGAAAACTTCTTCCGAGTCATCCCATTTTACTGAATAAGCGATCCCATCTTCAGTTTTTACAATCGATAGTGATAAATCCGCTCCAGCTCGGTCACTTAATAATTTGATTTTTCCCTCTTCATCAAAACGTTCCTCGATATTATCCTTTTCTGTGAATGAACGGCTTTGTGCAATTTCAAACAGAACATTACTATGAATTCGATATTTATTTTTTTGCATTTTTTTCCCAACTTCCATTATTGATTCGTTACTTGTACTATCTTACAACGTTTCAAAAAAATTATCGCGATTTTTTTCAGTTTAGCACTTTAAATTATTTTATCACAAGTCGGTACAGTTAAACCACTAACTATTGCACAAAAGAGAACGTATATTCCTTATTTTATGAAAAAAATAAAAAAACCCGTGGAGTCTTTAGAAACTTCACGAGTTTAAAACCATTATAAAAGTTAGTAGTAATATGAACCGCTATTGCGCTTTTCTGCTATTTCATAAGCAAGTTCAATAATAGATTTTGCAAGCTGTGCATATGTTACTTCTTTTTTCGGTAAGAACATCGATTGTTCCGCTCCTTGAAGTCCTAATACATGCGAAATTGCCACATATCCGATTTTTTCCGGATCAACATCAGCCGCATCTTTTATCGTTAACTGATAAATGTCCGCATGCTTTGCCGCTTGCTCAAGACCTAGTGTTCGGATGTACCAAACGGCTAATTGCTCATTTGTTACTTTTTGGTCGATGTTTAATTCATCTTCCAGCGGATTTAAAATGCCTAGACGTGTTGCTGTTTCCACTACATTATAATACGGATGATCCGGATTGATTTCATCGAATGAAACTGGTGGCTGTTCCGGACGATATGCATAATAATCCTCATAGAAATAAGTAATGGACTTAATGATTGTTTGAAGCGCCTGCCCTTGTGAAATGGCCGTATCCGCATTGAAAGTTTTCGGATCCTTCACTTCAATTGCACCAGCCTGAATTAAATAATTCAGTTCCTTTTCGGCAGTCGGGTGAGTTACTTTCGCTTTTTCAGTTTGTACATACGGACTGACAATCTCGCCACTGTTGGCATCAATTTGGTAGTACTCTTGTCCCTTTACTGTCGGCACATATACAAGCTCGTATTTACCGTCTTCATTTTGCAGTCGGTGGTAAACAAGTTTAACATCCAGTGCATCTGCAAATAGTTTCTTTGCCTTTTCGCCTGAAACTGTTGCTGATGCATCTGGCCATTCCTCAATATCCAATGGATAGCGATAGAATGATTTCAATTTCCCTTCGTCATCAATTGTTACCGATAGACTGTCACCATTTACAATCAGTCCATTTTTAATTCGTGGGAAATTCACATAATGCACTTTTGATTCTTTATCATAAACCGGATCTGTATGTGCCTTCGCATATTCATGTACGGATGTTGGAGCAAGCTCCTTCACATATTTTTCCGCTGCTGCGAGGACCTTATCTTTATCCAGTCTTGGAACTGTGTTTTCCGTTTCATCATCTTCAAGCGGTAGTGGACTATAGAAGTCAGAGTAAGAGATAAGTTCCCCTGTGTTTTTATTGAATTCGATTGATGAACCGAACGAGCCGTTTCGGTAGCGGTAAGAATATGAAACACTGATTACGGCTTGATCATTCATTTCATGTTCATAGGCATGGTCAATTGTGAATTTTGTTGTATTCCCCTGGCTTGCTACTAACTGTTTTGCAATTTCTTTTGCGTCATCAATTGTAATTGGTGATGGTTCTTTTAATTGGTTTGGCGCAAGCGGTTGTAATGCTACTTTGCCATTTAACGAATCCACTTTGCCTGTTGTAGTTGCCCATTTATTAGAAGTCGCATGTAAACCTATTACATTTGGGGCTGGCAAGTAAACAAGTTTAACAGCAGGCTTGGAAGATGTTAGGGAATAATCAACCGTGTATTGCAAAGTTAAATTTAGTTGATTTTTCATTTTTTCTAACGCTGCTTCTTTTGTAACAACATTTGTCGTCTCTTCAAACGACATGCGTTTTTGATCAGGACTCATTTGTGTGAAATATTGGATTTTACCATCGCCAAGTACACTTACTATAATTGACTGATCCTGAATTGGAATATTTTTTTCGGTTGAAGTGAAGCTGTAATTGTACGTGATCGGCTCAGTAATTAGACGGCTGAAATAACTAGGTGTTTCAGTTGATATTACGTAATTGGATGACGAAGACACCTTTTTAACGAAATCTTCTGCAATTTTACGTCCTTGTTCTTCTGTTATTTTACCTGGGAATAAAGCATCCTTCAAACTTGCAGGACTGAAATATAAATGCTCAATTTCTAGGTTGTCCGATCTGAATGAAACACTGCCGCTTTCCATCTGTTTATTGACCTTTTTCTGGAACATTAATTCATAACGTGTAGTCAAATCATCGGCATAATGATAACTCATAGAAGTCATTTGGAAATCACTATCAGAGTATGTAGCAAACATCTCCGGTAATTTCGTTTTCAAAATTTTAATCAGCTGTTCTTTTGTTACACTTTCATCTGTCATCGCAACATAGATGGGTACCCTTTCTTCTTTCGGATTGACAGAAGCCTCTGCAAGAGCAGGACTGGCAATCAATCCTAAAGAAACAATCGACATGCCTAAAGCGGTTGTCCATTTTTTCATATTCAATTCCTCCTTTGTGTTCTATCTATTATACGCCTAATTATTGGCAATAGTTTCAATATATTGTACATTTTATAAAATTATTACTTTTTTCCAGGAAAATACTATAGATTGTGTTCAATAGTAAGTCATGATAGAATCTTTCAGAGGTGAAGTTCGTGAATATTGTAACAGCAGGAATGCTTGTATCATTTTCCGGCATTATAGTCGTTTGTTTAGGTTTGTTTGGCATCCTGCCTAACACTACCCAAACATTGAATTATGTATTTATCGGCATCGGATGGGTGTTTATCCTAATCGGCATCGTCATCCGCATTATCGGTATGAAACTTGAACGGAAAAATAAATAAAAATCCCGAGTACCGCATGAGTACTCGGAATTTTCCCTTTGCCTATATCATTTTTAAATCAGTTCCTCTTCAAGCAAATAATATTTTGCTCCGTATATATCCACTTCATAGGTGACTCCGGCTGGACTTATATGAATGTTTGTTATTTCCCCTACTTTATTGATGATATGGGCTTCATAAAATTTGCGATAATGATACGTTTCACTATCCAATTGTTCATCGATTAAGATAACTTTTACAGTGTCCATCAATTGAAACTTCGGCTGATGCTGTTCAAACTCCAGTTCAAATAAATTTAGCTGCCGCAAAAAAAATTCACCTGCCAATATGTATTCAACATTACATTCGACAAGTGAATTTAATTTCCTTTATTTAGGTGAAACATGAATCTAATTGATGCAGTCAACTACGTTAATCCTGCATTTTTGGTAATGGCAAAATCGTTTCATTATTTTTCTGCTCTGGCTTTAAATATATGACAAGCTCTTGCTGATATGTACCATTTTCCAGTAAATAATGATCAAGTGTATGGCTGTCATACTGATAGCTGCCAAATGGAAATGAAACGCTTTCGCCTTTTACAGCAGCTAGCAGTCCCGCAACATCATTACTGACCATCTGCAATACTTCTTCAGCCGTTTCTGTTAATACAAATACAACATTCATCTTTTTTACTCTCCTATACCCCTATGAATAGTGTCGCCTGCGCAATGGCGATATAAAACGCCGGGTCCTGTACCGGTGCTTCATCCCATACTACCAGCTTAACCGAAAACATATCTGATTGTTCATTATAAACAGCAAGCCACCTTGCGATAACCTCGTCATTTATAATAAAGTTGGACCAGTCTTCCATTTCTTTATCAATTTTCATTTTAAATTTATCGCTTGATATAAACAGTTCGGGAACGCCAATACGCCAGTTCTCATAATTAATGATATATTTTTCGTTTAAAACAAGATCTTTTCCTTCAAACCACACTTTTCCGCGTCTGAAAATTTTCTTCACTTCGAATAATGATTGTCCATCATTACCAAGCACCTTGTATTTCAAAAAATAGCGGTGATCGAAATAGCCGTCCAGCAGTTTTTTCAAACCGTTATCATAAATACGCTGAACTTTTAGGATTTGCTCCCCCGCTTCATTGTAAACAGGCTGTTGTTCCGTTGATTTTATATTTCCTAATACTTCGTACGTATAAGTCTGCATTGATTTCCCCTTAATAAATAATCTTAATTTTATTGAGTATCCGTTGTAAAAAATTTTGCTTTTCATCAAATTTTTTCCGTATCGAAAGTGCCTCATCAGGATGGTCGGTAATGACACCATTTACATTTTTCTCGTAAAATTTCTGCATATCCGACTCATCATTAATCGTCCAGACGAACAGCTCCATATCACGATCCTCTACTTGCTGCTGGATATTTTTCGTAGCAAAAGACTGCTCCACCGAAATAAAGTCGGCATTGGATTCTGGTAACTTGCCGTATGCGATGGAATACACATGCCCAGTATGAACACGGGGTTCCAGTTCTTCAAGCAGCTCCATTGTCGGTAAATCAGGTGATTGAACATAATGATAATCCAAGGCATCATATTCATCAAGCAGATCAACAAAGCGCTGTAAAAAGTCCTCTGTTTCAAAACCATGAGTTTTCAGCTCAATAAGCAATTTTATATTTAAATCATGACTCATTTCAAGCACTTCCTCAAATGAAGCGATCGTGTCACTGAATCCATCCGCCAAAACGGTTGTTGTGACTAATTCATTTAGCGTTAAATCATAAATAATATCATCTTCCCCTGACAAACGTGATAAAGTTTTATCATGATAGACGACAAACTCCCCGTCCTTCGTTTGCTGGATATCGATTTCCACTAAATCCGCATCTGCTTCTTTAGCCGCTTCAATCGCACTCAATGTATTTTCCACACCGCCATCCATAAAGCCGCGATGGGAAACAATATTTGTGTCCGGTTCGTAAATCGTTTTTCCCAAATTGATATAATTAATACCGCTCACAAGGAAAAACGCATATACAGCAATTAGAAAGGACCACTGACGAATTGTTAGTCTAAATGGCTCTTCCTGTATGATTAACGGTTTATGGCGTGTTAACTGGAATGCCACCATAACGATTAGCTGAGTAAACAAAACCTGCAATATTGTGAAGAACAGGATGATGACGCCCTGTGCAAGTGTCATTGTAAAACTTGCAGTGACAAGTCCCCAGCTCGGCTTAAATTTTTCTATGATAAAGAGCGGTGTCAATACGATAAATAACGCGAACAACAAAAGCGTTATATTGACGATGACAATAACCCCGATCATCCCGACCGTCTCAATTAGTTTTCTTTTTGAAAACTGCCAGCTCATCTTTAATGCTTCAACTATTGATACCTCTTGATAAACCGTAAAAAACGGCCATGTAAAAATGAAACGTAAGCCTATAAAACTCAATATAATTATTAGCACAACATATAGAAACGTACCATTACGAGAATTTAAAAGTTCATCTATAATAAAGCTTGGTATATTTATATTTTGAATCAACGAAACTGGCAAAAATGATGAAATAAGTGGAATCAATAATAGTAAGTAAACTGCAATTAATAATGTCTGCAAGCTGATAAAATAGACAACCTTCTGATTTAACCGTTTTAAAAGCTCTTTCCATGTATATGGAATTCCACGCTGCTGATAGTATGCCAGTAGTATTAAAAATCCTAATTCATAATAAATGAATACAATTCCGATAAATAAAATAATTCCTATTCCAAATAACGCAAACGGATTTGTCAGTAAATAAAGGATACTATCTTGCGTAATTACCTGTACTCCGGTAATATCCATGACAACTGCGGTAATCAGCCAGATGATAGGCAGTAAAATGAATGCCTGCACAATCCGTAATATCGCAAACGTCCGTATATAATCGACTCGATAATAATATAGATTTCTGAAAATCAGTTGAATAACGCGTTTAATTCTGTCCACAAGGCTTCCTCCGACTAGTCAATTCTATCTCTATTTTTGGTTTTTCTTAATATATTCCTTTGTTTGAAGCAAAGTATTTGTAAATACTTCCATTGGTTCCACCCCTCTAATTCCGTAATGGTCTTCAAATACGAAAAAAGGGATAATCTTTATTTGAAGTTGCTGTGCTTCATATCGATCCAGCACTAACTCTTCTGTGAATTGTTCTTCCTTTATTATTTTTTGTGCCATGCTCCGATCGATGCCAATCTGTTCGCAAATGGCCAGAAGTGATTCAGTGTCATTTAAATTAAGACCTTCCGAAAAATAATGTTCCATTACAACATCTACAAACTCCAGTTCTTTTTCATAGAGTTTTGCAAGCTTAGTTAAGCGATGCGCATTTTTCGTATTGGCGAGAACTATCTTATCCAAGTTGAATACGACTCCTACATCCTGTGCATGCATTTGCAACGCTTCCATGAAATCCTCTGTTTTGCGGAGATCATTATTTTTCTTTTTAAAAATGGAATCCACATAAGATAACGTTTCCGTTTTTGAAGCGGCAGGATTTATTTCAAACGCTCTGTAAACGACTTCCGTTTCTTCATCTAAATTTAATTGTTTGATTGCTTGGAATAACTTCGTTTTAGCGATATAACAAAACGGACAAGCAAAATCAGAAAAAATCTCTATTTTCATATTGTCTCCCCCTAATAATTATGTAATTATATCCCTCTATTCTATGGGTTTTTTATTACAATACCCAAAAATCCAAAGAAAAAAGCCGAACCCGACATGGATTCGACTAAATATTATCTAAAATGAAGTAATTGTTGCAAAAAACTCTTCATAAAGTCCCTTTAATATTTGATCTTCATATTCCGAACGAACGCCAAATACAAGACTAACTTCCGAAGAACCTTGATTAATCATCTCAATATTCGCACCTGTTGCAGAAATCGCAGTGGCTGCACGTGCTGCCAACCCTGTATTATGGCGCATGCCTTCCCCGACAATGACAATCATTGAAAAATTATGGCTGAATTGAACATCATCTGCACATAGTTCTTCCTTAACGCGCTTTACAATTCGCGCTTCAATTTCTTGTGACAGCTGGCTTGAACGCATAATAACTGAAATATCGTCTAAACCAGATGGTGTATGCTCATAAGAAATGTTTTCCTCTTCAATAATTTGAAGAAGCTTGCGGCCAAAGCCAACTTCTCGATTCATTAAATATTTTGATACATATAGAATTGAAAAACCACTATCTGCCGAAATCCCTGTAACCGGGCGATTCGTTGCCGGACGAGTCGGTAAAATTAACGTCCCAGATGCAGAGGGGTTATTTGTGTTTTTAATATTGACCGGAATACCTTGTTTATAGACTGGCATTAATGCTTCATCATGGAACACGGAAAAACCGGCATACGATAGCTCACGCATTTCGCGATACGTAATTTCCTTAATATCGACTGGATCGTTTACGACTTTAGGGTTAGCAGCGAACACACAGTCCACATCCGTAAAGTTTTCATATAGCTCAGCACCAACAGCTGATGCCAAGATCGAACCAGTAATATCAGATCCGCCACGGTCAAATGTACGTAATACGCCTGATTTTGTATATCCGAAGAATCCCGGGAAAATAATAATCTCCTCTGTATTTTTCAATACACTTAAGTTTTCGTATGCTTCTGGCAGTGCATACGTACGTTCCGGGAAGTCATTTAAAATTAGTTTATCTTTTGGACTTATATATTTTGCGGGCATGCCAATTGCATTAAAATAACACGCAATTAATTTTGCGTTGTTATCTTCACCGCTTGCTTTCATATTATCTAAGAATAAGTCTTTGTCTGACCAATTTTCTGTCACACGCCCGCGTATATCTTGCTCAATAATATCTGAAATTGTATTGTCTAAACCAAGATCTTCAGCAATATTACGGTAACGATTTACAACAGCTTTAATTTTTGCTTCAACATCGCCTTTATTAATCACGGTGTTTGCTAAATCTATTAATAAATCCGTCACTTTAATATCATCACTTGAACGCTTACCAGGCGCAGAAACAGCGACAATCTTTCTTTCAGGATTAGACTTCACAATGCTTGCTACTTTTTTGATTTGTTCTGCACTCGCGACAGATGTGCCGCCAAATTTACATACTATCATCTCATCATATCCTTACTCTCAAAATTGATATTTGTACTCACCGAAAAAACATTTGACTTTACACAGTGTACAAATTTATCCTATTTCAGTCAAGACTATTCAGTAAATTCATTAATCTATTTGTCAAAATACGAATAATTCGTCATTTTGTCAATATATTATATGAGATTTTTATATAAAATGATATTTATTTGTTCAATTTTATAACATTTTTACAATAAAAAATAAATATAATTTGTTAGGCAGATGAAGTGTCACAATAGTTAAACAACCTTTCCGTCAATCCCTAGCAATGAAAAAATGTTTGTTCCCCCATTCTACTGCAAATTAATCTATAATTATTAGAAAAGAAGTTGTAATTATTATTAGTAGGAGAAGGATATATGAAAATAGTAATTGCAGAAAAACCAGACCAGGCTGCAAAATTGGCTGCCCCATTTTCATTTACTAAAAAGGCTGGTTATTTTGAAGTAAAGCCAAACACATATTTTCCGGAAGGTGCTCTTATAACATGGGCAATAGGTCATCTTTGTGAATTGAAGGCCCCGGAAGAATACAACGCTTCCTGGAAAAAATGGACATTGGAAACATTGCCGATCATTCCAGAACGTTTCGAGTATAAAGTAACGAAAACAAAATATAAGCAGTTTAATATTATTAAGACACTCGTGAAAAGACCGGATATTCGGGAAATTATCATCGGCGGGGATGCAGGGCGCGAAGGTGAACTTATTATAAGGACCATTTTAAAAGTTTGCGGCGTGAATAAACCAATGAAACGTTTATGGATATCATCGCTAACGGAAAATGCGGTGAAAAACGGATTTGCAAACTTACTACCGGAAGAAAAAACGAGAAATATTTATTTTGAAGCACTCAGCCGCTCCTGTGCCGATTGGCTAATCGGGATTAATACATCGAGATTGTACACGGTGCTCCTTAAGCGAAATGGAGTAAAGGATGTATTTTCCATTGGACGAGTTCAAACACCGACACTAGCACTCATTGTAAAACGAGAGCATGAGATTGCAAACTTTAAACCTGAACCGTTTTGGGAAGTGGAAGCGGAATTTAATTTTAACGGCAAGATACTAAAAGCGAAATGGCATAAAAATAGCGTGACAAGGCTTCTAGAGGAACGCCAAGCAATTGCTGCCGCCAATTTTTGCATCAATAAAAACGTAGAAATTACGAATATCAAAAAGGAAACGAAGGAATATGCACCACCTCTTTTGTTCAATCTGTCTGCACTACAGGCAACAGCAAACAAAGCGTTTAAATTTTCACCGCAAATGACGCTCGATATTTTACAGAAGCTTTATTTAAAAGGTGTCGTTTCCTATCCTAGATCAGATTCCCAATTTTTGACTAATGAGGAAGCGAAAACATTGCCGGCCATTCTCGGACAGCTAGGTAAGTTAGATCAATATAAAAATCTGTTGCCTCCACCGACAACTTCACTTATGAACAATAAACGGTTCGTGAATGAAAAAAAGGTAACCGATCACCATGCCATTATCATTACAGAACAAGTTCCGAATATGGCAAAGCTCAGTGCCGAAGAAGCAAAGATTTATGATTTAGTTGCAAGACAAGTCATTGCGGCACATTACAATAATGCCGTATTCTCCTATACAACGATTCACTCACTTGTCGAAAATCGTGCTGAGTTTATTTCTAAAGGGAAAGTATTGCTGGAGGAAGGTTGGCGCAAAGTCATTCATCATTCGAAAGATAGTGCTGACAAAGATGAACTGCTCCCCCTTCTGCAAGAAAATGAGCAAGGGACTGTCGAGAAGGCAAATGTAAAAAAAGGAGAAACCCAGCCGCCAAACCGCTATTCGGAAGGTAATTTAATTACAGTTATGAAAACAGCGGGCAAACATTTGGAAGATGCGGAACTGGAAAAGGTTTTATCGAAAACGGAAGGCTTAGGGACGGAAGCTACACGTGCCGGAATTATTGGTACACTGAAAGACCGGAACTATATCGAAGTGAAGAAAAACCAAGTGTTTGCAACGACGAAAGGAATGCTGCTCATTGAAGCACTAGGTGAAAGCATTTTAACGTCCGCTTCAATGACAGCTAAATGGGAGCAGCGCCTTTCTGAAATTGGTGAAGGGAACGCTTCCCCGCAAGTATTTATGGAACAGGTGAAAAAACTGGCCGATAAAATGATAGTAGATGCAGGCGAACGTGAAAAAGAGTGGGTATTCAACCAAAATGATGTGGAGAAAATTACCGAAAACAATCCATATACGAAAAAGTATAACAAAGTAAAAACAGTTATCGGTAAATGCATCCTTTGTGATGGATCCATTGTCGACCACGGTACTTTTTACGGTTGTTCGAATTATAAGAAAGCCAACTGTAAATTCTCGGTTTCCAAAAAAATTCTCGGAAAAACAATTACGCAAACGAATTTGAAGAAACTTTTGGCTTCCGGTGAAACAGACTTGATCAAAGGATTTAAAAGAGGCGGTAAAATCTTCAACGCCCACCTCATTTGGGACGAGAAGGAACGAAAGACAAGTTTTAAGTTTACAAATACAAAGTAATCAACTTCCTTTAAAAGATATCCCCCCGAAAGTTAGTGTCGAACATTTAACTTTCGGGGTAATTTTCTTATCTCTTAATCAATAATTTAACCTGTTATCATTCCTGTATTTTAACCACGCATCTATTTCTGTTTTCATAAATCTTTTCTGATTATCGAGCAATACATAGGGGATGAACTGATAAGTATCATAGCTGCTTAACCCCTCTCTTAACGAAGCATCATTCGATATAATGATTTCAATCGATTGTTCGCTTATTTGAAGGTAGTCAGCCAGTTGAGTGATTGTCATCAAATCTGGTATTGAACTACTGACATTTTGTGAATCTATATCGGAATTCGGTATGTTCGTTGAATTACTTAATATAAAAGCAGATATTACAACAGATAAACCCAACAGTACTGCTCCCATTAAATAAGTCGACTGTTTCATAATAGAGCCTCCTACTAATATATAGTTTATAAAACACTTTGCCTTTTTTTAAAAAAGCATTTATCATTTTAACTGTAATTGGATTGTTTCTGATTGACTGTTCCACTTTATAGTCGCTTTAAGTTCTGATCCTTCCGTTGCATTCGAACAGCCATAAGGCATAAAAAACATTCCATTTTCATCTAAAGAAATGGAGGCCCCTTCTTTATTATCCACACTAAACTCCAATTGCTCAGGCAGCGGATCATTATTTAGGTATTTTATATAGCCTTTAGTAGAATTGCAGCCATTATCGTCAGTCACTACATATTGAACTCTCCAATTTTCACTTTCACCAAAAAACACATAATCTTTTTGTATGCAGGCAGATAAAAGAGCAACACTAAACAAAAGGATTAACATTCTGCTTTTCATTTAAAATCCCCCTTTTTTTACCCTTTCCCACTTACAATTTCCTTAAATAAAAAAACAATATGCAGAGTATGGCTTACTCCTTAATAAAACGGATTACCTGATCTATGTATCTCTCTAAAGGTTGCTTAGTATTTACAACGATGTATGAACCTTCATTTGGTTTCTTACTATTTTCAATGGTAAATTTAAATGTTTCTTCTGAGCTGGCCACTTCAATTTGGCTAACCATCCTATTTCGGCTCTTCAATCTATTATTAATTTCTTGAAAATCATTCAGATAACACTCCACGTATTTGTATGTGATTTTGTACTTTTTTGACAACTCGATGCCTCGATCCACCATTTCCTGATAGAGGCATGGACTATCCAACAAGACATTTTGTCCTTGAGATAAGTGAAATTCCACTAAAGACCAATCAACATTGTAGGCCATTTTACCAACAAGTTTTTCATCGATCGAAATTTCCTCTAGCGACCTCAGTAACGCGGATTTTACAATATCATGATCTATTATGACTGCCCCTGTTCTCTCGGCAATCTGTCGAGAAAGCGTCGACTTGCCAGACCCCGGGAACCCGGACATTTGTACAAAAAACATACTTGAACAGCTCACTTTTATCAGAATTTTATTCACTCGTCTAAATTAAACTATTCAGAACCCATATATTCTGCATGGAGTTCCCTCTCTATAAGGCCCTTTTCCAGAGACACACTGTATGCCTTGGCATTTGGTCTTGAGCTTACGATTTTATGAATTTCCTGTTCTTTATAATGAATCGCAACGCCATCGTCTAAAGCAATTCCAGAGTGTAATTTATTGGTCTCCATCAGTTTATGATATGCAGGTCTTCTTTCGGTTTCTCCATCGTAATGCGGACAATTACTTCCCTTTAAAAACCCCAAACAGTGAATAGGCTCAAGTCCATCCCCATAGGAATCCGTCACCCCCTGTTCAAACCAACAGATTGCTCCTGCACTCAGCCCAGCTAAAATAACACCTTCCTCCCATGCTTTTCTCAAAATACTGTCTAATCCCCATTCCTTCCACAAAGCTAAAAGGTTTTTCGTGTTTCCGCCACCTACATATAAAATGTCTTTTTCTAAAACAAAACTTTCCAAGTCCCGAGAAGGTGGGTTAAATAAAGATAAATGTGAAGGTTCACAATTTTGGTCATTAAAAAAACTATAAAACCTTGATATGTATTGTTCGGAATCACCACTAGCTGTAGGAAGGAAACAGATTTTCGGATTAGCAGTCTTCGCTTGTTTTAAAATATAGCGATCTAATAACGGGTTATCGGGTTCCATTGAAAAACCCCCGCCACCCATCGCAATTATTTGTCTCATTTTCATTTATGTACTCCTTTCGTCCATATACACTCAAAATATTACCCTTATGATTTCAAGATTTTCTTCATTTCTCTCCAGCCCAGCCCTTCCTCGGTCACTTTTAACTACTTAATATTCATATTCTATAAAGTTCGTAATAATCCCTTTGATATCCAAACAATAACTAGGAGCAGCGTCATGAAGGAAGCTCCTCCTTTAACGATATGTTGATTTGAAATACATGTTCAAATCCATCTAAAACCGTTAACAGTGTTATTGACCAACAATAATCCTCACCGAGATAAATATTATCCCAATGTAGAAAATATGAACTTTTCAATGTTATACTAATGATACAAAAAGGGGGATTTATTTTATGGAGAAAAGAAAGCGGACGATATTTTGGATCATACCAATCGGGGTAATCGGGGTATTTTTTTATTTTTTCGGTCCACAAAAAGCCGTAACAGATAACGACTACATTACATATATTCATGCTACACCCGTTATGGAAAATAGCGATATTACAATAGAAGATGCCCTCAAAAATTATTGTGAAGAAAGCCGCTGGGAATATTTCCAAACTAAAATGATGGAGCATGTTGTGGAATTTAAAGGTAAATGCAATATTGATAACAAAGTACAGCCTGTTAATTTACAGTATGTTGTTGAAAAAGGACAAACAGATTACCGTATTGGGGCAATGCTTGTTGATGGTGAACAGCAATCCGAAGAGCAGCGAACAGCGTTTTTGGATACAATTCAATAAAACATTACAAAGTGGAAACTTCATAAGCTTCCACTTTTTATATATCAAAAACTCCTAAATTATATTAATAAACCTCTTAATTTCGACAATAATCGCTGCCGTCTTTTCTTTATTGTTTCATAATTCAGCCTATACTTGTCAGCAATATCCTTTACCGAAAGCTCTTTTTCATACAACTCGATCAACAGAAATTGCTCATCATTATTTAACTCCTCAAACCATTCGGGCCACTCCATATTAGATGTAATAAAATGATGTTGCGAATTAATGATCATTACGTCATCTTCCACTGTTAATTCATGCTCAGATACATGATTGGCTTTGGATAACGCTCGAATAATTGCATATTTAACGCTCATGTAAGCAAACATCGCAAAGTCCCCTTTTGATTCATCAAATTTTTGCAATGCCTGCCATAAAGCGATCCTCCCTACTTGCATATATTCATCAATATCTCGATAAATTTTAAGATTAAAAATGACCTTTTTTATTAATGTTTCATTTTCAAAAATAAGTTGCTCCACATCCAGCATGATTCCAAATCCTTTAAGCTGTGCACAACTGATTATTCCTAGGTACTACAAATTTAAAAAATAATTAAAAAGAAACAAAGTACGGATTTATCATGAAAAATAACATTTGAATAGAAAATAGTCGTAAAATTCACACTTTTATGCAGTAAATCGGTACAAAAAGAAGATTTTCGCATAGTTTTCAAATAAATCAGACTTAACGATATTGACAAAAAACCGGCTATCATGCATGCTATTAGAAAATATAAAGGCATATTGAAGACGAGTACGTAGCAATTGGCTAAACAAGAGAGCACATTCCACAGGCTGAAAGAATGGCATAGCAAAACCTGCCGAACCTACTTCAACAGCTCCTAGAAAAATAGGCGCAGACTCAGCGTTATGAGATGAAGTGGAATGCAAGTATTAGCGTTCAATTTAGGTGGTACCACGGAAACAGCACATTTCGTCCTAATCGATAGGATCGAAATGTGCTTTTTTAATGTAATAAAGTGAAACTACAATCAGTGGGGAATCTTTACCTCCCCTACTGATTGTTAGTTGAACCAATCGGGCTTTTACGAGTAGTTGACCTCCCGCCCAAATGCGGGAGTCTAACTACCCGTTAATGCGGGATAAAGTGAAACTACAATCAGTGGGGAATCTTTACCTCCCCACTGATTGTTAGTTGAACCAATCGGGCTTTTACGAGTAGTTGACCTCCCGCCCAAATGCGGGAATCTAACTACCCGTTAATGCGGGATAAAGTGAAACTACAATCAGTGGGGAATCTTTACCTCCCCACTGATTGTTAGTTGAACCAATCGGGCTTTTACGAGTAGTTGACCTCCCGCCCAAATGCGGGAGTCTAACTACCCGTTAAAGCGGGATAATTTCAATATTTCTATGGAAGGGGATTTTTTGGTGGAAAGAAAACGAGTTGTAGTAAAAATCGGAAGCAGTTCTTTAACAAATAGTAAGGGTGAGCTTGATCATGAAAAATTTCATGACCATGTTGCTGCCATTGCCACATTGAAACAGGCAGGTCATGAAGTCATTTTAGTATCTTCAGGGGCAGTAGCGGCAGGTTTCAAAAAACTTGGCTACCCTTCTCGACCAATTACCCTTAAAGGGAAACAAGCTGCTGCCGCGGTGGGCCAAAGTATATTAATCCAAGCTTATGCAGATAAATTTGCCACATATAATGTGACGTCCGCCCAAATCTTACTTACACGCTCTGACTTTAATGATAAACAGCGCTATAGAAATGCTTATGAAACATTAACAGAGCTATTGGAGCGTTCAATTATCCCAATTATCAATGAGAATGATACTGTATCTGTTGCTGAGTTGACTTTTGGTGATAATGACATGCTTTCCGCTTTAGTAAGTGGGCTCGTTCACGCAGATCAGTTAATTATTCTAACAGATGTGAATGGGCTCTATACGGCAAATCCTTTAACAAACGCAAATGCTGTTCGTATTGATCGTATCGAAAAAGTAACAGAAGAAATGCTTCAATTTGCTTCCGGGTCAAGCTCAAAAGTTGGTACCGGCGGGATGCAGTCAAAACTTGTTGCAGCCAATTATGCCGTCAATACAGGTGTCGAAGTCTTTATCGGCACAGGTATCGGCCATACAAAACTAACAGATATTCTCGATAATAATGGGGACGGTACCTATTTTGAACGCAATGAAAAGTATATACCGACAAATAAACAGTGGGTCCAGCTCTCAAAATCTTCCGGGAAAATTTTTATAGATGAGGGTGCAGTTCAAGCATTGCAATTTGGCGGAAAAAGTTTATTGCCGGCCGGTGTCTATGCATTTGAAGGACAATTTGAAAAAGGTGATGTTGTAGAAGTTTTTGACCGGCATATTTGTATCGGGCGTGGAGAAATTCTTTATTCTTCAACAGAATTGGAGCAAGCGATGGGGAAAAGAACGACAGAGCTTATGCATTACCCGATTGAAGTTATTCACCGGAATCAATGGGTCAAAATTTAAGGAGGTCATTTTATGTCAAAAACGATAACAAACGAAGTTGTGGAAAAAGGCAAGCGCGCAAAAAAGGCAAGCTATTTAACAAATACCAAATCAACAGCAGAAAAAAATGAAGCATTAAGAAGTATTGCACGGCAGCTTCTTTCCGATTTGGATGTTTTGCTGGCGGAAAACGAAAAAGATATTACTGCCGGAAAAGCGAACGGACTCGATCAAGCTACTTTAGATCGGATTTTACTGAATGAAAGCCGTATTCAGGCGATGAGCGATGCAATCTTACAGCTAATAGAATTAGAGGATCCTGTTGGTGAAGTAGTCGAACAGATTACGAAAGAAAATGGTCTGCGAATTATTAAAAAGCGTGTTCCACTCGGAGTTATCGGCATGATCTATGAAGCACGCCCGAATGTAACGATTGATGCAGCAACACTTTCGATTAAAACCGGTAATGCGGTCATTTTACGAGGCAGCTCATCTGCCAAACACTCTAATATTGCACTCGTTGCATCGATTCACCGCGCATTGGACGCTGTCAGCTATCCGAAAGACGCCGTTTTGCTTATTGAAGATACGAGCCGTGAAACAGCGAAATCTTTATTTACATTGACTGAATACTTGGATGTACTTATTCCGCGTGGCGGGAAGAACCTGATCGATTTGGTCGTGCGTGAATCAACGGTTCCTGTCCTCGAAACCGGTGCAGGGAATTGCCATATTTATTTGGACGAATTCGCTAATATTGAAATGGCAAAATCAATTGTAAAAAATGCGAAAACACAGCGTTTGTCGGTGTGCAATGCAGCGGAGAGTTTATTGCTTCACCAGAAATTTTTCCAAAACTACGGTACAGAATTTTTACATTACTTACAGGGTGAACTTAATATCAAAATCTATGGCGATAAAAAAGTATGTGCTGTACTGCCAGAAGCAATCGAGGCAACAGAGACACATTACGCTGAAGAATTTTTGGCGCTGACATTAAGTGTCAAAGTAGTGGAGGACGTAGTTGAAGCCGTCCATCACATTAATCAGTTCGGAACAAATCACTCGGAAGCCATTATCACGGATGATCGTCATAATGCTGACATCTTTTTAAATTCTGTTGATGCGGCAGCAGTATATCATAATGCGTCCACCCGCTTTACGGATGGATTTGAATTCGGGTATGGGGCTGAAATCGGAATTTCTACTCAAAAGCTGCATGCACGAGGCCCAATGGGTTTACCAGCATTAACATCTACTAAATATTATATTCATGGCAACGGCCAGATCCGTGAATAGTATTATCCTTCACCTTCTGTAAAGTGAAACTTCGATCATTGTCTGGAGGCGGAGTCTTGCCTGTGCCCCTACCCTTTCGAGGCAGATACATTTTACTACCCGTTAATGCGGGATAAAGAAAGCAGGTTCACCATATGAATGTACGTTCGATGCTTAAACTTACTATTTCCATGGCTATTTTCGGCTCTATCGGCTTCTTTACAACACAAACCGGATTGCCTGCAGTGGAACTAGTTTTTGTACGCTGTATATGTGCGACAATCTTTTTAGGCGGATTGTGGTTGATTACAGGTGGTCATAAAACAGAAGATTGGAACAGAAGCGAAGTGATGAAAACAATCGTTTGTGGCATATTTCTTGTCTTAAACTGGGTGTTTTTATTTAAAGCGTTCGAAGTTATGTCAATTTCAATCGCCATTTCGATTTATAATTTAGCGCCGATATTTGTATTAATTTTAGGTTCGGTTTTTTTGGCAGAAAAAATGGGAATTCGTTCAATTTGTGCAACAGCTATTTGCTTTTTCGGCAGCATTCTCATTATCGGTATTGAGAGCTTTACAAGCGTTTCGCAATTTATGAATTCAGGATTTATATGGGCGCTTCTTTCGGCCATTTGCTATGCACTGACAATGTTCACGAGTAAAACCATTCATGGCATGTCATCTTATGCACTAACATATATTCAAACGATTACCGGAATTATACTGTTGCTCCCATTTTGCGATTTTGCTGCTTTTGAAGGTTTAACGAATACAAACTGGCTCTACATACTTGGTACGGGTTTAATCCATACGGGATTTGTCTACTATTTATTTTTTGACAGTGTTCGAGACCTCCCTACTGTTATCGTATCAGTACTCGTATTTGTCGATCCGGTAGTAGCCATATTATTGGATGCTTTGCTGCTATCCTTCCGACCGGGTTTATTGCAAGTGCTCGGAATTGTACTCATTTTCGGAAGTATTTTATACACCGTTTTCTATCCTCAACAAACCGTAAACAAGGTAAAACAAGTAGTTCACAATAAAATCCAAAATTAAAATAAACTCTAAATAGTGGGCTGAATTTAAGCGCTTACTATTTAGAGTTTATTTTTTATTATTTAAACTGGACCAGTTGTTGGGGAATCAATATTTTATCTGCAAACCATATTTGCTGCAGTGTTGTTTTATCACCCATATAAATAACGACAATTTCAATCTTTTTTACCTTTTTGTAGTGGGTTACAGCCGATATCCAATCTTCTTCATTTGGAAAGTCATCAAATAGTAATTCATTACAGATTAAAAAGATTTTTCCGCTACTGCTATGGGATAATTCTAACTTCAACATCGTAAAGGCATAATTAATCACACCTTTATAGTTAATCGGTTCGGTTTTAAGTCCGAATGATTTATCCAGCTCAAAGTAATAATTATAATCTGTAGTATCTTTATGTGTAATCATTTCCTGATCAATTGCGTTTATGAATGGTAAAAAAACAAAATTGTGTTCATGTTTTTGTGAAAATTCCGAAACGGCCAGTGCCAATCCTTTTTGTAAAGTAAGGCTGCGTTTCATTGATATATCTTTTTGAACACAAAATACATATGTACTGTTCGGATCCAGACCAACTTTCAGAAATTGTTCTGTCTGAAATTTGGATTTCCAAAACAAAACTTCTGAAAAGTGTCTTGATTCAATATAACTCATTAATTTCTTTAAATTATCATTGCTGATTGTTTCCCATATCGTGTCACTGAATAGCAGTTCTACCGCTTTGGTTTCTTCCAGGGCTTCTTCGAAAATTCTGTCGTAAATAGAATTGAACTTAAATAAATTCAAGTACCAATTGTTTTGAATCTTCAAATGCATTTCGTGATAAATGTCCTTATTAACTTGATTATCGGCATGTTCCTTCACAAATTCATTCTTATATTTTTCGATCTTCAATGTTTTCCGCATATCCAGAAAATATTCTCTTTTAATTTTTTTCCATATGTATAGTGCTATAAAAAATTTTTTTACAGAGGAATTGGTTAAGTACTCAAAGTTCAATTTATCTAAATTTCTGGCAGAAAAAAATTCCAATATAAAAATCCGCCATTCTTTCAGTCTAATATCTCCATCTACAATTTCACTTTCATACTTTTCTCCAATTTCAAAAAGTGACCAAATATCATGAAAAAATAAATAAAAATCATCACTTTTCAATATTATGGAGTCAGTGCATTGTTCGGAATAAAGTAACTTTAACAGTGCCTCTTTACGCTCAGCGCTTAAAGAGCTAGGATTTTTCAACAATAGCTCCTCCATCATGGACCCACCTCTCTTTAGTATATTTTTAAATATATACCATATTCTCAAATTATACCATTTACCAAACGAAATAATGTAAATTTAAATACACAAAAAAGCTGCTGACGATTATTTCGTTAGCAGCTTAAATTTTATGCTTTGCGGCTTTCTGTCATTTGTTTCCATACTGATCCTTTAGCCTCTTCCCCGCCTTCAATACGGGCAAGCGCCATTTTTGCCTGCAGTTTTACTTCGAATTCTTTATCTTCACTCGCTATTTTTAATGCGTCAATTGCCTGCTCTGTACCTACTTCATACAAGTACATTGCCGCGCGCCAGCGGACGAGTTTATTTTTGTCACCTAATGCAGCGATCATGGCCGTCTCAAATTCCGGTAATCCTAAATCACTCATACAGTCGCCTGCTGTACGGCGAACGGCTGCACTTTTATCATTCAATGCCTTCGTCAAAGCTGGTACGACCGCAACATCTTCAATCATCCCTAAATAAACGGTTGCAAGGCGTCGTATCGACATTTGATCATCTTCCAGCGCTTTTTCGAACAAAGGAATATCCTTTACTTCCGGATCCGGTAACTGATCCAACAGCTGGAAGCGTTGCTGCCAATCTTCCACTCGCTCATATTGTTCTAATGTCACTTCTTTACGCTCTTGCGCTGCTGTGACAACTTGTTCGTTAGCAGACTGAACAATTGTTTCCACACGATCTTGCGGATAAAGTGCATCTACCTCTTTAAGCACTTCTTGTACAACTTGTTCTTTATCGCCATAGCGAACACCAAAATCGACCCATTTTCGTTCAAAAATATAATTTTCGTCAGTCACACTGAATTGCAGACGTTTAAAAGCTGTCGTGAAACGGTCTCCAGCGCTAATTCGCACTTCTCCTTCACCATCAAATGCTTTAATTTGCAATGGAATCGCTTTGTACATTTGAACATGTACATTTACTTCCCCATAATGCTCATTCATCTCATACTCCGTGCTTTCCGTTGCCTCTCCGCCAATTGCGCGGCGAATATCGGCTAAAATATTTTCCCATGCATATTTCGCATTACGTTCAATCGCCAGGAAGTTCGATACATGGTAAATGCCTTTTACACCTTCTACTCCAAAGATGGCTTGCATCTCAGGTGATGCCTCACCAATATTGTCTTTTGTATAATTAAAGCTTTTACCAAATGGTAAATCCTGATCGATGATTACTTTCATTGAATTTGGACTTGGTGTTGGTTCAATTGATAAAATTTTCATTGTTATGCTCCTATCCATTTGCAATTTCGTCTAAATAGCTCCAACGCTCGATTAATTGCTCGTATTCCTGATTTAGTTTTTCAAGATCAGACGTCAGTTGTTGAAGTTTTGTAAAATCCGAACCAGCTGATGAAATTCCATCTTCAGTTGTCATAATTTTTTCTTCAACTTGAGCAATTGTATCAGCAATCGATTCCCATTCTTTCTGCTCTTTAAATGATAGCTTTTTCTTTTCTGATTTCTGTTTCTCAACTTTTGGCTTTTCCAGCTTCATTTCTTTCGCTTCCTGTTGCAGCTCGGACTCGCGTTTTGCTAAATAATCGGTATAGATATCCAGGCTTTCCGATACACCGCCTTTTCCATCCAAAATCCACAGCTTTTTCGCAATACGGTCCAAGAAGAAACGGTCATGACTGATTGTAATAACAACGCCAGGGAAGTTTTCGATGAAATCTTCAAGTACACCCAATGTTTCGATATCCAAATCATTCGTCGGTTCGTCTAAAAGCAATACGTTTGGCTGCTCCATCAATAGACGAAGCAAGTGAAGTCTTTTGCGCTCACCGCCCGATAACTTGCTGATCGGTGTCCCGTGTGAGTTCAGCGGGAATAAAAAACGTTCAAGCATTTGCGATGCAGAGTAACGAACACCGTCAGAATCGGTAATATCATTTGAAGCTTCACGGATATAATCAATCATTCGTGCATTTTCATTCATGGCAGGCAATGCTTGTTTGAAATGCAGACGCTTTACTGTGGACCCGACAATGACCTCACCTTTGTCCGGTTCAATTTCCCCTGCAAGCATGTTAAGGAGTGTCGATTTTCCGTAGCCATTTGCGCCAATTATGCCAATACGGTCCCCGTGCTGCAGTAAAAATTCGAAATCCTGAATAATGACTCGGTCTCCATAAGCTTTGGAAATCCCATCTGATTCCAACACTTTTTTTCCTAAACGTGTTGTTGCCAGCCCTAATTCCAGATCCGTCTGATCATTCGAACGGTCGATTGATTCATCTAATGCATCGAAACGCTGAATTCGTGCCTTTTGCTTTGTTGTACGCGCCTTTGCCCCACGGCGTATCCATTTTAATTCCGAACGGTAGCGGTTACGCAGTTTCGCCTGGGAAGCTGCATTCATTTCTTCACGAATTGCCCGCGCTTCCAGGAAATCACCATACGATCCTGTATGACGGTACAATGTTTTATCTGCCAATTCATAAATATGTGTTGCTGTTTCATCCAGGAAATAACGGTCATGGGTAATAAAGATGACCGCACCTTTTAGACGTGCTACCATTTCTTGCAGCCATTCCGTCGATGTGACATCCAAATGGTTCGTTGGCTCGTCCAGTAAATATAAGTCTGCCGGTTCGATTAATACTTTTGCCAATGCAACCCGTTTTTGCTGTCCACCCGAAAGGCTCGTTACTTGCTGGTCAAACATATCGATCCCCAGTTTTGTCAATGCCTGCTTTGCCAATGCATTGACATCCCAGGCATTTTCCGTATCCATTTGCTGCTGTAACCGGAATAGTTCATTTTGCAGCTTTTCAGATTGCGGATTTTGGGACAATGCCGCTACCGCCTCTTCATAGGCACGGTTTAACTGTAATATTGGTGAATCTCCGCTAAATACAGCTTGTAAAACCGTTAAATCTTGCGGAAATTGGGGATCTTGTTCCAAATAGGCAATGCGGTATTTATTCGGATGGTCAAATTCCACTGAATCCGCATCTTGTTTTCGAGCGATAATCGATAATAAAGTTGATTTTCCTGTCCCGTTTATCCCGATTAAGCCTGCACGTTCCCCGTCATAAATGGTAAATTCAATATTTTGAAATAGCGTTTTATCGCCAACTGTTTTTGTTAAATTTGATACGATTAAATGACTCATGAAATCCCGTCTCTTTCTTTTTTTAACTGCTCTAAAAATTGTACCATAAAGGCATGACGTTCTTCAGCCATTTCGCGCCCTTTTGCAGTTACCATTAAATCTTTCAATAATAAAAGCTTTTCATAAAAATGCGTAACAGAGGCTGTGGATTGACTGCGATATTGTTCTTTCGTCATATTTACACGCACTTCTTCGGCATCATCATATAACTTGCGTCCTTTCGCACCACCGTATGCGAACGTCCGCGCAATCCCTACCGCACCAATCGCATCCAGTCGGTCTGCATCCCGAACAATTTTGGATTCAACTGTTGTAATTTCCCGTTCATTGCCCCCATTAAATGAAACCTCTGCAATAACCGTTTGGATATGTTGTTTTTCCTCTTGCGTTAAATCAAGTTCATCCAGAATCCGCTGTTCCTGCTGTTTATCAACAGCATATTTTTCGTCACTGACATCATGCAGCAGCACGGCTAAACTTACGATTTTTCCACTTGCTAAAGGTTCTGATTTCAGGATAGTCATAGCGTTTTGATAGACACGTTCAATATGTTGAAAATCATGGCTTGCATCCATCGTTTCATAAATTTCTTTTACTAATTGTTCACAACGTACGATTACTTCGGACATGTTACATTCACCATTTTCTTTTTATAGTTTACATAATTATATTACCACGAGAAGTGGGATGACTTCAGTTATTTGACATGTTTATTGCTAAAAGTTTCCGTCTTCCCCACTCTTGCCCTAACCCCCTCCCTAGCAACTTTTACACAAAAAATCAAGTATCCTTCATTATGCGGAGATAATTTTTGTCCAAAATGTGAACTAAATGCTTGTTTTTTACAAATTTGTGACATATACTAGAAATAAGGAAACATAAAACAGGAAAAAGGAGTGTTAATTATGCAAAGAATGATGCAAGCTGTAGCACCAAATATGAATGAAAGTCAACGTAAGGGACTAATTGTTATTTCACCAATTTTAATTGGATCGGTTGCATACGGATTAAGTGCCACTTTTATGATTGCGACTAACCTTCTACAAATCATGTTTTAATGGACGAACGTAAATTTAAACTAAATATTCACAGCAAATAAAAGAAACGTATTCGAATGAATAATCAAACGAATACGTTTCTTTTACTTTTATTAATCGCTCCGGCGTTATTTTGTCCTCAGACAGAAATTTCTTGTCGGTCGCTATATATTTTCATTTTAAAATAATCCAAGTGCACTTCCGTCTTCGGCCACATCCATATTCAGTGCTGCCGGCTGTTTTGGCAAGCCTGGCATTGTCATAATATCCCCAGTTAAGCAAACAAGGAATCCCGCACCTAACTTCGGAAGAATTTCACGAATTGTAACAACGAAATCGGTTGGTCTGCCTACTAAGCTTGGTTGATCTGATAATGAATATTGTGTTTTCGCCATACAGATCGGCAAAGTGTCCCACCCATTTTTTTCGATGACTGCTAACTGTTTTTTTGCAGCATCTGTTAATTGCACACCTGCACCACCATACACCTGTTGTACAATTTTCGTTAATTTTTGTTCCACGGTTTCTTGCAAATCATATAAATGGTGGAAAGTATTCGGCTGTTCAATTACTTCGAGTACTTTTTCGGCAAGCTCAATACCGCCTTTACCGCCTTCTTCCCAAACATTCGTGCGGGCAATCCGAACTTCATTTGCTGCGGCCCATTGTAAAACAGCTTTCAGTTCCTGTTCAGAATCCGTAATAAAACGATTCAAAGCAATGACCGGCTCTAATCCAAAGTTACGAACATTGGCTACATGCTGTGCTAAATTGGCAATACCTTGTTTTAATGCTTCCACATTTTCTTCCACTAAGTTAGCCTTTGCTACACCCCCATGCATTTTTAGTGCACGAATTGTCGCAACAATAACAACAGCGCTCGGTTTAAATCCAGCTTCACGTGCTTTAATATTTAAAAACTTCTCCGCCCCTAAATCAGAACCAAATCCTGCTTCTGTTACAACAATATCCGCAAGTTTACGTGCTGTTTGCGTTGCTGTAATTGAATTACATCCATGGGCAATATTGGCAAATGGTCCTCCATGGATCAGGGCCGGTGTGCCTTCAATTGTTTGAACCAAGTTTGGATTCATTGCTTCCTTCAAAATAAGAGCAAGTGCTCCTTCTACTTGTAAATCACCTACAGTTACCGGATTACGATCATACGTATAACCTATTACAATGCGTGCTAAACGCTGTTTCAGATCTTTCATGCTTGTCGCCAAACAGAAAATGGCCATAATTTCAGAAGCTACTGTAATATCAAATCCGTCTTCACGAGGTACGCCTTGCATGGGACCACCTAACCCGACCGTTACATGGCGCAGTGCACGGTCATTTAAGTCCAGTACACGCTTCCAGACAATTCGTCTTGGATCAATGTTCAATGCATTCCCTTGGTGGATATGATTATCAATCAATGCAGATAATGCATTATTCGCAGTCGTAATTGCATGGAAATCGCCATTGAAATGCAAATTGATTTGCTCCATCGGCAATACCTGTGCATAACCGCCGCCAGTAGCACCGCCTTTTACACCCATTACCGGTCCTAATGAAGGTTCTCGTAAAGCGACCATTACTCGCTTATCCAATTGGTGCAATGCATCCGCCAAACCGATTGTTACCGTTGATTTCCCTTCTCCTGCAGGTGTAGGACTTATCGCTGTTACAAGCACCACGTTCGCCGTTGCTTCACCACTAATTTTACTTGTATCAATTTTTGCTTTAAAGCGACCATATTGTTCAACCGCATCTAATGGAATTTGTGCATTTTCAGCAATTTCCAAAATTGGCTTCATTGTCGCTTTGTTGGCTATTTCAATATCTGATAATGGTTTTTTCGTAGTTGTTGTCATGCTTTGCCCTGCTTTCTATATGTAGTCACTTTATTATAGTCTGTTTTGTCTGAATTAATCAAATACGCTTTAGCGTATTTGCGTCCAGATTTGGCTTTGCGCTGACGCAAAGAACTCCTTACCAAATCTGTGACATCTGCCAGCGGCTACTTCTATTAGCGTGTCTTATTTACACGCTAATAGAAGTTAAATATAAAAAGCGATGTAAATCGACAAATTATTGACAGTTCTTATCTTTATAGGATATAGTTTATTCGTAATATTCTGGAATCTTTATGTTTCATCAATTGATTTTGACAGTATCGGAGGAGAAAGCGGATGCACCAAGGCACTGTAAAATGGTTTGATAATGAAAAAGGTTATGGATTTATAGAATCTGCAGATGGTGAAGATGTTTTTGTACACTTTACTGGCATACAAGAAGAAGGATTTCGTTCACTGGATGAAGGACAAGTGGTTGAATTCGATTTAGTCGATGGTATCCGGGGTCCACAGGCAGCGAATGTTATAAAAAAATAGACAAAGCTGTAAACGAAAGATTTTCATCGTTTACAGCTTTTTTTATTTCTTATTAATTTCGTATTGTGCGCCATCAATTGTAAAATGCTTTTGCTCTGTCGCGCCTGATATGACGACCTTTTTTATGCCGTAGCCATGTTCGAGCATATAATCCCAGGCGACTCCTTCACCGATCGGCTTGACAAATATAAGCTTCACTTCATCAAGCAGAATAATCGAGTATTCTACATTCTCTTCCTCATTGACCTTTTTTAAAATTGTCGCACCACATAGTTGGGCAATTTGCTCCACTGCATCAAAATTCGGTACAACAAAATGGACAGCCTGAAGCGTTAAATTCCCTAACGGATGTTGCGCTATAATACCGCGGTCCGTCAGTTCTTTGCGTCGAAGTGTATCCGCTTCATCCCATTGAATGAAAAAAGGGAATTCAATTTTCGATTTCGGGTGACCAATATAAAGCAGTTGCCAGCTTACTTCAGAGCCGTCTTCCCGTTTTCGGGAATAACGTACCGGTCCAACTACTTCCAAACCTGCTTGCGCAAATAGCTTCGCATCATGTTCAATTGTCGTTGTACGAACAGCAAAACGCGTCAATCCATCACGTCGGCGATTTTCTTTATAGCTCGCATGTAAAGAATACTTCTTATTTGCCGCTTCCTGAAACTTTTCTTCATTTTCAATGCCGATCAATTCAATATAAGCCAAATCAAAGTAGCTTAGTGTATTATATGTACCCCACGCTTCATGGCTTCCTCCCGGCACAACATGAAGCCCTTCTTCTTGTAGTTTTAACAATGTCTGTTCTGGATATGGAACAAAATGGACGAGATGATCGAACTGGTACATGCTTCAACCTCTTTTCAGTTTAAAATAGATTAAATATTCTAAATTATAACATATATAGACAATCGAAAATGAGCAAACTCCATTTAAGAAATGACACTGATTAATGTAGTTGCAGCGTTCTTTTTCCCATCAACTTTAACAGTCTCCCCTGATTTATGAATAATATAGTGAGGCTCCATCGCACCATATAAAGATTTGGAACTATTTGCGACCATATAATCCGCTTTTGCCGTTTCCATTCTTGCAGAAGCTCGTTCCAACAAATACGTTTCATCATCCGTTGCTTCCAGTTTAAAACCGATTAATGTTGTTTCAGGAGCCCATTTTTTAATTTGCGCCAATATTTTCGGCGCTTTTTTAAAATGGATAATCGGTGGTTCATCCGATGGCATTTTCCCTTTTTCCGTCAGCTCATGGCCCTGCTGATCGAACACTTTGTCAATAAGCCAGTCTGAGCCGGCCACCGCCATAATGATATAGTCAATTTCCTCGGACTCAAGAATTGTTTTAAGCTTTTCTCCTAAGTCCTCAATTCCTTCAAATTTAATAAGCTGCATCTTATTTTGATGTTCCGGCAGCTGTGTAAATACACCGTGCATATATATGACACTCGCACCTTTTTCAAGTGCGGCCTCTGCTAAATAGCACCCCATCGTTCCTTTTGATAAGTTTGTATGGCCGCGGACATTATCCCATTTTTCAAATGTCCCGCCACTCGTTATTAATACTTTTTTTCCTGTCAGCATTGTAGTTTCCCCTTTTAGTGTTCTTCGTTTTCCAGCCACTGTTTTAATATTTCCACAAATTTTTGCGATGCCGGTGACAGCTTCTGCTTTGTCGATAAACCGAGGATACGGTAACTTTCCTGTACTAGAGGCAGTGCCTTTACAGTATCCGGCAGCATCGAAATCGCCATTTCAGGCAGTATGCTAATACCTAGATTATGTTCTACCATTGATACGATGGCTTTTTCGTCATAAAGTTCAAAACGTATATTCGGAAATACACCATATTTCTCAAATGTTGTCATAACATCATTTGTTCCTTTATAGGAAGGCATTATAATCGGGGTATCTTCAATTTCAAATAAATCGATCTCTGCTCTATCATATAGCGGACTATGCGACGAGACAATACATAACAGCGGGTCGCGTTTTAAAGGCATAAATTCGAACTGTTTGGAGCTTGTCCGATTTAAAAATCCGCAGTCGACTTCCCCCTGTAATAGCCACTGTTCAATCTCATAATAATCCCCTTCGCGCAATTCAATACGAATACCCGGAAACTGCGAATCCATAATATGAATGATGTTCGGCATCCAATGTGTAGAAATCGTCGATATTAGGCCAATTCGAACTGTCCCTTGGCTTACACCTATAATATTGGATGCGGTCTGCTGCAGATGCTCCTCTGCCAACAATACTTTGCGCATTTCATAGAGCATTTTCATACCGTCTTCAGTCAGCGTTACACCTGTACGATTTCGGTGAATTAAATTAAATCCAAATTCCTTTTCCAAACTTGAAACCGCATGACTTACCGCTGATTGCGTCAAGCCCAAAATAGAGGCCGCTTTAGTAAAGCTATGTACTTCCGCCACTTTATTTAAAATTTCGTATTTTACTAAACTCATTATAATTCACTCCACTAATAAATTTTAAACATGAATTATTTTCATATCAATCATTATAAACATTCGTTTTACTAATCACAACATCGTGTTTATACTGTTTTATAACAGATCGGATTTGTAGATGATATAACATTTTCAATCTATTATTCTTATAGTTAAATTTGGCGTATAATACATATTTTTACTGGTTATTTAAAACTTACTTTTTAGAAATGTGGTGACATCTTTGAGTTTACAAGGAAAAGCAAATATTTTAATGGTGATTGTTACAATGTTTTGGGGGCTATCGTATACATTCATGGTCATGGGCCTGGAGAGTTTGGAAGCTTTTAATGTTGTGGCACTTCGATGCTTAATCGCATTTATCATTGCAGGGCTAATCTTTTTACCGAAGATGTTGCGTGTGAATATTAAAACGATTTTATATGCATCGATACAAGGCTTTTTATTGTTCACGATATTTGCCTTATCCCTTTTAGGATTGAAAACGACTTCAGCAGGTAACGCAGGCTTTATATTAAGTCTAACGGTTGTATTAGTACCAATCATGACAAGCTTCATTGAAAAACGGCTTCCTTCGCGAGCAGTGAGCTTTGCCGTTGTTGCTACGATGATTGGAATTACGGTTCTGACATTGAAAGAATCTCTGACGTTCCAGACAGGAGATTTATTAGTTGCGATTGCAGCAGTTTGCTATTCAATCTATTTAATATTAAACAGCAAATTCACTAAAAATGTTGAATCTATTTCTTATGGTGTCTATCAGTTAGGTATTGCCGGTTTGTTTGGCGCAGTGTTCACAGTGATGTTCGAATCTCCAATGTTCCCTTCCAATTCTTCAAGTTGGATTGCTGTACTTGGATTAGGTATTATCTGTACGGCGTTTTGTTTTATTGCTCAAGCTGTTGTACAACAATATACTTCTCCCACACATACCGGGTTAATCTTTTCACTTGAACCGATTTTCGCAGCTCTTTTCGCCATGATTTTCCTGGGCGAGGGATTGACTGCACAACTTGTGATTGGTGGCGCATTTATTTTAATCGGCAATACTGTTGCTCAGTTAGAACAATTTATAGCAATGAAAAAAATTCCGGCACCTAATCACTCTGAAACTACGTTATAATAGGTAGAGACATCGCATCGAGCGTGCAATGTCTCTTTTTTTATAGATTAATGATAGAATTAACTCTATTATTGTTCTATTTTTATGTAAAGTTTAATATAATGTAAAATGCAACAATTTTTCTGATAGTTCTAAAAACATAATCAGTTTTCATAATAACAATCTGACGTTATTATTATTAGTAGCAATACTGCGACATTAGTATTTAAAAGTTGTATTAAAGGAAGTGTTACAATGATTGGACGTAATGACCCATGTCTATGCGGTAGTGGAAAAAAATACAAAAAATGTTGTGAAGGAAAAAATCAAGTAACTTCACAAAACGTTTTCCAAGATGAAATTGAAAACGTATTACAAACTTTCTATAGTAATTATCCAGAACGAAAAGATATCCGTGAATTTATGGAATTGGTTCGTACATGGGCACCGAAACTAGAAAAAAAATTACACAAGGAATTAGTGGAAGCTGTTGCTTTGGACGAATACTTCTTCCATCAACGACCTGATATTTGGCAAAACTTCTTAGCTAAAACAGCTAAGAAAGCACTTCGCCCATCTATGATCGAATTATTGAAATCATGGGAACAGCCGATTTTCTTCATCGGAACTGTCGAAGATGTGCAAGACGATTACTTTACAGCTATCTCTGCTTTAACTGGCACAACATATCATATTCAGCGAGAAAGCCACAAATCAATCCCTCTAGGAATGCGTGTGTTCGCCTTTTTATTACCGGATGGTTCAAACAAGGAAAACCACGTATTAGCTGTCTCTACACTAATCTTCTTCCATAAAGAGCATGCGATTTCGTTTGAACAGTTTACAGAAGCGTACAAAACAAGTCGTTTACCTGTTGAGCAATTCACAAAAGAAAACCATTTATTATTATGGGAAGGTTTAGTCGAAAACGGCTATGAAGGGGAAGAATTTACACCATTCGAGCAGGAAGTAGTGGAACAGTTAAAAGCATTCATGGCTGAAAAAGCAATTAATAACGAGAGCTTCGTAGCGTTGGTTGAAGATTACTTAATCGAAAAGCAGCCTACAGCACGTAAAGCGGGAGCGATAGCAGCCGGTGCAGTACGATTTGGTCAGGAGAACGATTTATTTGATCAAAAATTCACTGTAAAAGAAATTGGCGAAAGCTTCAGTGTTTCCCCATCTTCTTTAAATAAATATTATCAGGAATTAAATGCTTTCTATAATGAAAAGCAACTTGTTAATAGTTAAACACAAAACAGAAAAGCTACTTTCGAGACGTCGAAAGTAGCTTTTTATTATGCTTTTTTTCACAACAAATTCACAAAAAAACAACTTGTAATATAGTAGTTATGCGCTACTCATTACAAGTTGTCTCTCCCTTTTCGATAAAAAAGGATAAAAAAATAAAGAAATTTTTCAACGGTAACCACTCCGCTGAAGTATTTACCTATTAATAATAAATCTGTACCAGAGATTTATACTAGGTAAATAAGAAATACTTAATTATTATATCAAAAAAACATTAATATTCAATAGTATGAATAATGTTTTAAAATTATTATTTTTCGGAAACTTTCATTATCTCTTTTCCAAGAAACTGAAGCTGTTCCCCTACTGTACAAGATTCAATGCAGAAACGGTGTGCACCATGTTTACCTCGTTCTTTGCGAAGGTCCTGAATGACTAGACAATCAGCACAGTACATATCCATTAATTCATCAATATCTTTCATAACATCTACTTTATTCAAGTCATGTACCTCCCAATAATTTGTTTTACTATTGTACGCTATTTTTTTATTTTCTCCAACTTACATGTATTTGTTATACTTAAACGAACAGAACATAAAAGGAGCGAAATTATGCTAGAAGTCTATATAGATGGTGCCAGTGCCGGCAATCCAGGTCCTAGCGGGATTGGAATATTTATAAAAGGTGAAGGTCAGCATGTAAAAATCAGTGAACCAATCGGTAATACGAACAATCATCAGGCTGAATTTACTGCGCTTTTACGTGGTTTGGAAGAAGCGTTGAAAATCGGTTCGTCCTTTGTTTCCATGCGCTCCGATTCAAAAATTGTTGTAAGCTCAATCGACAAAGCTTATGTGAAAAATGAGGACTTCAAACCTTATTTAGAGCAGGCCCTCTCTTTAATCGAACAATTTGACCTATTTTTCATAAAATGGATTCCAGAAAAAGAAAACAAAGCAGCAGATGTTCTTGCACGTGAGGCCATATTGAAAAATAGTTAGGGCTCTTCCATGAAGCAATCGGATTAGCGGTAAAATTTTTAAGCAAACATTCATTTACAACAAATCAATATTCAAAAATCCCTAAAACTAATTGTGGCAAAAAACGATTCATCTATTCCAGTAAAGGAACGATGAATCGTTTTTATTATTGTTCAATTTTGTGTTTTTGACGATTAAGTAACAGCATATAAAGCGCAAATACGACAATGATGATGGATGCCGCAATGTAATATACAAATTCATAGCCAAGTTTCACCGCTACCATCCCCAATAAATATGACCCGACAGCAATCCCTATGTCAAACAGCGTAAAATAAGTGGCCGTTGCATAACCGCTGCGTTGGATCGATGTTGACTGGATACACAGTGACTGGAAACTTGTTGTTAACGTACCGTACCCTGCACCGATAAAGATTGCCGATAATAAGAACGGTATTTCCTGATCTGCATTGCCTAGAATAATCAGCCCTAATGCAAAAATAAAGAAGGACGGAATGATAACAAATTTTGCGCCTATTGTATCATAGATTCTTCCTGTAAATGGACGAACCGAAATCATTGCAACTGCAAATACTGCAAAGAAATAACTGGCAACACTCAGTAAGTCTTTCTGCTCGGCATACAGAGATAGAAACGACAGAACACTCGCATAAGAAAACGCGATCAAGCTAGCTAATGCGGCAAGTGGCAATGCACTTCGTTCAAATAAATCATTAAATGAAAATTTAAAGCTGCGGTCTGTTACTACTGGTTTTGGCAAGTCCTTCGTTTGAATAGTTAGTGCCAGTAAACCGCCAATTGCCACCAATACAGACAATACGATAAATAGCATATCAAATCCTGAATATTGAATAATGAGCAACCCAATAAAAGGACCGAATACGACAGCTAAGTTCGTAGACATTGCAAAATAGCCCAATCCTGCTCCTTTACGTCTTTTCGGAATAATATCGGCTGCTAAAGAGCCCGATGCAGTCGTTGCAATACTAAACCATATCCCTTGGAAAAAACGAAGTGCAAGCAAAAGCAGAAAAGGTTTAAAAAATAAGTACAATACTGTGCATGCAAAGTAAAGTACAAGACTTAAAATCAGCAATCGCTTCTTGCCAAAGAGATCTAGCAGTTTTCCGCTGAACGGACGAACGATAATCGCTGAAATTAAAAATACCGTAACAAGGAGTCCGGAATCGTCATCCGATTTCCCTAACTCACCAATAGCATATAATGGCAATGTTGTGATTAATCCGTAAAACACAAGGAATATCGACATATTTGTAAAGAATAGACTAATAAATCGTTTCGTGAAAATTTTATTTGTTTGTTCTTGAAGCTCCATTTATTCTAACCTTCCATCTTTTTTAGTAAGTGAATTAGGAGCACCTGTTCTTCCTCAGACAGATTATCAGTCATTTTTTGCTCGAACGAAACGACGGATGCTTCTATTTGAGGAAATTTTTCAATTGCTTTGGTCGTTAAATCAATCATTTTTTCACGTTTATCCGCTCCATGAACTCTCTCCACCCATCCAAGCGTCTCCAGACGAGTGACTGTTCGCGTAACAGTTGGCGCTTCTACATCAAGGTATTTCCATATAGCTGTAAGTGTCATTGGTCCGTTTTGATGCAATAAAAAAAGAACCGTCCATTGTGAGCTGAATAGTCCATGCTGTTTTAAAACATCATTTAACTGATTTACTAAATAACGATTTTGCTGAAAAAATATATGAAATAACGGATTCATCGCAATCACTCCTTATTTACCTAACTAAATAATTTACTTTCCCATTCTACGCTTCCTAAAAACCTAAGTAAAGCAAATGAGATAAAAATGGCAAAAAAGAAGCATTTAAACTATGTTGCTAGCCTAAATGCTGTCCTTTATTTTCTGCTGTGCTCACGAATATTCAACAATGCACCAATTGCACCGGAAAATCCGCAATCCTCTAAGAAAATAGGTTTATGTTTTTTTAATATAGTATAATGTTCAATTACCTTTACAAGCTGTTCATTGTCGATCAGCGTTGATCCTATATATACGATATGCTCTGTCTCATGCTGTACGGCAAGCTGAATACTTAACGTGGAAATCACTTCACCGATGAGACCCTGTGTTGTTGCCAGTACATTATTTTGTTCAAATTCACGTTGATCGGTAATCCCGACCTTCCCGAAATTACTGGCTGTTAAATTCCCGTCAATCGGTGTATCCATTCCTTGATAAATATCTTTTACGAGTAAATCAATGCCTTCCCGCTTTCCTTTGAAAGCGTTTGCTTTTATCTCATCAAAATCTGAAATTCCGGTCATAATCGTTGATAGTCCAATCAGGGTACCTCCGCCTACTCCAGTACCGCCAACCCTGGCATGAGTATTGCCATCCATATAGTGAATCGATGTACCCGTACCGATATTTGTAATGATACTTTGATCTATTGTGTGGCCTTCTTTCTCCAGCAAATAGCGCACACCTTTTAAAGTTGCTTCAAATTCTACAATATATTCAATCGACTTCATCGTCTTTAAAACGTCCAGCAATTGCTCTGTGCGTCCTCCAGTTAAGCCGATTTCTTCCACTTGAGGATGATTTTCCAACCATTCTTTTACTAAATGCATTTCGTTAGATGGAAAGACCGTTAATTTAAGCTCCTGACGTTCATCTAAATAGGCAAGCTTCGTTAACGTACCCCCTGTATCAATTCCGATCCATGCTGACATAAATTAATCTCCTTTATTATCCCACGAGTGATTCGTACCCCCCTATCATAACGTAATAGGAGTCGGCATTAAAGAAAAAATTCTCCTAAAAATGGAGAATTTATTATACTTGTATTATATTTTCCTCGATTAATGCCCGTTTATAAAACTCGGAAACAAACATATGCTCATACTTATTAAGTAAACGTAAAACCCTTGCTTCGTATGTATTTGTAGGTTCATCATCCAAATTAAATCTTGCAATAATCTCTTCTTTTTTCAATAAATTTACTAATGTCATCACTTCTGTTTTTGGTATAGTTACTTGATGTAATTTCAATATTTTTGACATTGAACGTAATGCCGTTCGGGAAATTAAAATTTTACCGGACATATTTTCGGAAATCTGCTGCAACAGCTGCTTTGCCTGCACATTCGGTTTAATCGAAACTTTTTCCACTGTTGTCATTTCCCCGTCTTCTCCTTGACGTTCAACCATTTGAACAGTAAAAGGAAGCTCATCACGGAAAGTTTCCATTGATTGAATCGTTATTCCGTTATCTTCGATTTTGCAATTTGTCGCAGAAATAACAAGCTCATATGTCGTTTCCAGCATTTTGAAATTTGTCAGTAATAAAATAAAATCATTCGTCTGCTGCTGTTCAATGATTTTATCTCCATCCACTTTAACAAAAATTGAGAGCAGACTTGCCGCATCAGCTAAAGCACGGTGCTGTGTTTCGTTTTCCAATCCAAGCTGTGCCATTAACCCGCCTAATGAAGGCTGCTCTTTTAAACCGTTTGCAATCATATATTTTTGCTGAAAATCGATCATTGGATATAAGCAATCATTTTTTATGTAATTGCGTGACAGCTCTTCTTCTAATACTTTCCGATCAAATTCACCAAATGTTAAAAATACATAATCCTGCTTACACCAACGTTTAAATTTAGTAAAAGCTTCTTTAAAAGAAGGTGCATCAACTAGCTGCTCTGTAGTAATACCAGTTAACTTTTGAATATGCGCGTTCAGCTTTTTGAATTTATAAGGCTGAATAAGTTGTGTAAACGTCTCTGTTGTACCATCTGGCAACCATTTAACCGCACCAATTTCAATAATATACTGCTTACCGCGTATAAGGGCGGCTTCTATATCTATACTTATATATGTTTTCGTTCGTTCCAAATTTTTCACCTACACCGAATATATCTATATTTAATAGGTAATGAGTATCCCTATTAAAGATTAACCTCTTTTATTGTATATGAAAATTTGGGATATGACACGATAATGTTCGTTTATTCCATACAATTCGTGTTAAAAGGCTCGAAAAAATGTGATTTTCTTATAAATACTTATCATTGCCATTAACTAATCTTAAAATTTATTTTAACAAACTATCAATGAACCTGGTTTTTAGTTTTCCCCAATCTTTCACAATGACGCTATACATAATGGTATGACGAATTGTTCCTTCTTTTCGTATCATATGATTGCGTAAAACGCCTTCTTTTACTGCGCCAATGCGTTCAATGGCTTTTTGTGAACGGTAATTTTCGTGCCCTGTTTTAATTTGAATACGATTTAAATTAAGTACTTCAAAACAGTATTGGAATAATAAAAACTTGCAATTTGTATTAATCGCTGAACGCCAAACAGTCGGGTTATACCAAGTAGCCCCTATTTCCAGCCGTTTATGGGGAAATGAAATATCAAGAAAAGATGTACAGCCTACAATGTTATCCGTTTTTTTCTCGATCACCGCAAACATATACGAAATGCCTTTTTCTCTTTCTTTAATCGCATTTACGATATAGTTCTCAACTGCTTCCTGCGTAAGCAATGTTACCGACATATGCTCCCAAATCCGCTCGTCATTCGCAACATTTGCAATAGCTTCAATATCGCTCATTTGGACCGGTCTTAATTTGACGATGTCGTTTTCTACTATTATTTCTTCCATATATTTCTCCTTTTCACTTTTTCAAATCTCGGTGATTTTAAATAATTGTTCGTCATAATCAAACATTGCATTTTTCATTACTGTACTTTTAAAAAGTTCGGTTACTCTATAAGCAGCCTGCTCAATAGCTGTAGTGCCTACTAATGTAGGATAACTACCCATTAATTGAGTCACAAAATCGTTCTCTAATGTATGATAGGCTTTAAATTGATGAAGCTTTTTTTGTTCGTTTAATATTTGAGCTGTTAACGTCAACTCCCGCAATACTTCAAGCATCTTCATCGCATATATTAAATTCCCGCGTCGAACTTCAATACGCAATTTTCTCAAATGATAGGCAAATTCAAATGTAATATTGAACTTTTTCATATAAGGCTGATCTAGCTTTAAGAAATTTTCATTTTCTTCAATCATTTTTGACTGAACTCCACCATTACGGTCAAATATAAGTTTCCATAAAGGTGATTTTACATTCAGATGAGTGGTCGATAATACAGATATATTCATTTCTAGTCCATTTTCAAAGAAAGGTATAAGTAAAAAAATTTCATCGCTGAACTTTCCTTCCTTTATATAATAGGCACCCATCCTTTGAAGCTCAGCTTTAATGAAATCTTTTGCCAAACCTACCTGTTCTGTCGTTGCTATCATTAAATCAATATCAGAGTATTGATCACTGTAGCCAATAGTTCCAGAGCCTAACTGGATAATTCCTTCCACATCCTGGATTCCTTTGATCTTAGACACTACATTTCGAAAATAATTTTCTCTTTCGCTCTTTGTATACATTTAGCATGACTCCTGTATTCACTATCGAATGGATTGCAGTTGAGATAGGTTGCGCACAAATACCGAGAACTTTTCTTCTTCTTCAATAACCGGGTGGTGGTTACTTTCTGTAAATGTCGTCAATGTCGCATTCGCCAGTAAATCCGCCGCTTCCACTGCAAATTCATATGGACATTGCGCATCGTATAAACCGCCGTATATATAAGCTCTTGTTTTCACAGTCGGTAATTGTGGTCGCAAATCGAAGTTGGGCAACTCTTTATATGAAAAATAATCCAGTCTTTTCGAAACTGTTTTTCCGCTGTTCGGACGACTTATCATGTTGTCATAGTTTTGTTCTTTATATAACGACATAAGCGCCCATTCTTTAGAACCCGCTCTTCTTTGTTCGACCGTTGAAGATGGATCTCGAAGCATCGCTAAAATCTCAAGAATTCTTTTATTGTTCAGATTTTCCTTGCAGTAAATACTTGCGGGATGATGCATATATTCTGCAGAAGCACAAAGGCCGCCAGCTACGAGAAATTCTACACTTTCCGGATGCAAAATAGCATAGTTTAATGCCAGCATCCCGCCTGTTGAATGCCCGGCAAATCCCCATATGTCATAACCTAATGCTAAACGTATTGCCTCCAGATCCTCTACGCTATCCTGCATGCCATAATTAAAAACAGACACATCATCCGTTGATTTTCCACAGCCACGTAAGTTCACTAAATACACTTTATAGTACGGGACAAACATTTCCGCAAAGCGATTCCCGTTTTCGTTAAATTCACTGTATAAATGCGTTACACAGACCGGGTTCCCTTCGCCTTTTGTAAAAACTTCAAAAATTCCACGCTTCGTTTCAATTAGCTGCTGTTCCCACATAGTCCCACCCCTTATTTTTCTAATATTCTAATAAATTTTCGCATAGTTGGTCTGGGTATACAATGAGTATTTAATATTTTTATCTTTATATTTAAACATCGATTAAATACTATTGAGGACTTTTAAATCGTTCAAAGAAAATTTAATTCTTACATACTTTCCGGTGATTTTATTCCCAGTAACTTCAAACCATTCTTTAAAACGGTTGCTACTGCAAAACATAACTGTAAACGACTTTTCTGCTGTTCATCTTCCACTAAAATCTTTGTATTTGCATAATATTTATTGAACAGCCGCGCTAATTGCAATACATACTTCGCAATTAAGGAAGGATCTACTTGTTCGAAACTATCTGTAATTGCTTGAGGATATTGTTGCAGCAGCTTAATAACCTCCCAAGCTGAATCCTCCAATTCCTTCCCTGTTACTTCATTACTTGCTGTAAACTTTGCTTTTTCTAAAATGGAATGGATACGGGCGTGCGTATATTGTACATAAGGACCTGTTTCACCTTCGAAATTCAACATTTGAGGTAATGAAAATTCAATATCGTTTAAGCGGAAGTTTTTTAAATCATTAAATATTATCGCGCCAATCCCTACTTGCTCAGCAACATTCTGTTTATTATTTAACGTCGGATTTTTTTCCTCTATATTTCTCGACGCTGTTTCCACTGCTTCTTTTAATACATCCTTCAATAAAATGACTCTGCCTTTACGTGTGGACATCTTTTTCCCATCTTTCAACATCATTCCAAATGGTACATGTTTCAGATTTCCCGACCATGGATAGCCCATTTTTGAGATAACTTGAAATACTTGTTTGAAATGCAGTGTTTGCTCATTCCCTACCACATAGAAAACTTGGGATGGTTCATATTGCGCCTGTCTATAAAAAGCTGCGGCTAAATCACGGGTAGCATATAATGTTGCACCATCCTGTTTTGTTATTAAACAAGGTGGCATATCTCCAAGCTCAACAACATTCGCACCATCCGACTCTGTGAGTAATTGCTTCTTTTTTAATTCATCAACAACAGACTGCATTTTTTCATTATAAAAAGCTTCCCCTTCATACGAATCAAACTGAATATGAAGCTGCTCGTAGATTTGCTTAAATTCTTGTAAGGAGGCACTTTTAAACCAGGTCCATAATGCCATTGCCTGCGGGTCATTATCTTCGAGCGCTTTAAATGCCGATCTTGCTTCCTCATTTAAGGATTCATTTGTTTCTGCCTCATCATGGAACTTCACGTATAGCTTCAAAAGTTCTTCAATAGGTGATTGTTGAACACGTTCTTTTTCTCCCCACAATTGGAATGCCACAAGCAATTTACCGAATTGGGTACCCCAGTCGCCAAGATGATTTACCCGAATGACATTGTATCCGTTCTTTTCTGCAATATTTGCAAGAGCATTTCCAATGACCGTAGAACGAAGATGCCCCATTGAGAATGGCTTTGCAATATTCGGTGATGAAAAATCAATCACGATATTCTTCTGCTGTATTTCTTGTTGTCCATATGATTCGTGAGCGATCATAATTTTGGCAATGACTTCTCTTGTCACCTGTAACTTATTTAAAAATAAATTTATATAGCCTCCAACAACTTGAACTTCCTGAATAAAATCACTTTTAATATTGTCGCCTATTTCCAGAGCGATAACGTTTGGGGCTTTCTTTAATGATTTAGCAAGCGTAAAGCATGGGAAAGCTATATCCCCTAAATGCTGATACTTTGGCTTTTCTAATAGCTGTTCAATTTCGGTATTTGTTATTATTTTCTGCGGCACAGCATCTTGAATAATTGATGCAATTTTTTTATACATATTATCTCCTCCCAATATAAAAAGCCCCCGTCTCAAAAATAGAGACGAGAGCTTTGAATTCCCGTGGTACCACTCTAGTTGCCACACAAATTGTGACCACTTTCCATTAATAACGAGGTGACTCCCCGGCAGGTCCTACTTATGTTCAGACTGCTTCTCCAAAGTGCGCTTCATTTACATATTTTGCACCAGGCTCTCACCAATCCCCAGCTCGCTTACCAAAACAATTGTAAATTACTTTCTTTTTCATTGAATTTAAATTTACTGAATTATATCCATTAAGGATAATCAATGTCAATATAAATTGTATGTAAATTTAATTACTAAATAACCGTTGTTATTAGATAATCTGAGGTGGATATTAATTAGTCAATAGCGACTATATTTTAGAAAATTACCGGAAATATAGCCAGTATGCTAAGTTTTCCCGTTACTAATGGGGCTTTCAAATACCTGAAATTGCCTTTATTAGAACAATTGATACGTTTATTAGAAGATGCTTATGACAAATTAGAACAACTGGACGCTTTATTCGACAATCTTGACCACTTATTTGAACAACTGACAAATATATTAGAAAATAAGTTTTTTATTAGAAGCTTTTAAAATATATTAGAACAATCCACAAGTTTATTAGAAAATAAATACACGATAAGCGGAAAGCATAAAAAAACTACTGAAATCATCGTCTCAGTAGTTTTAGTTCAGTAAGCCTTTAGCAGCGGCATAACTTATATTTATTCATTTCCCTTAGTTTCAGGGATGCTTGAGAAAAATTTGCGTCCAATATAAGTTTGGACAATTAAGAATAACCCTCCGACTGCCCAGTACAGTGGGAGTGCAGCCATCGAAGACAATGAAATAATGACAATCATAATCGGCGATACGTAAATCATCAGTTTCATTTGATTCTTCTGAGCTTCTGGTACGGTTTGAAGCGAGACTTTCGCTTGTACAAAATAAACGACACCTGCGATTGCAGTCATCCAAATATCTGTAGAGCCAAGGTCAAACCATAGGAATGAATGTGTTTTAATTTCAGCTGAATATAAAATCGCATAGTACAAGCCCATAATAATCGGCATTTGTATAAGCGCTGGCAGGCAGCCCATATTTAACGGATTAATATTATGTTCTTTGTAGAGCGACATCATTTCCTGCTGAACTGTCATTCTTTCTTCCGGAGTTTTTGCTGCTTTTAAACGTGTCTGGATATCCTCCATTTGCGGGCGGACAAAATCCATTTTCACTTTCATTGTAGCTTGACTGCGGTAAGTTTTAAGCATAAACGGCATTAGTACGAGACGAATAATTAAAATAATAGCAATAATAGCCAAACCATAGCTGCCGTTAAATAATTCACCAAATGTGTTTAGTGTCCAATCCATCGGACGTACAAATGTTGAATAGAAGAAGCCTTCTTTGTTCTCAACACTCTCACAACCTGCCAGTAAAAGTGGAACGGTTAGAAGGAAAACACTAAGTTTTAAGTTTTTCATAGTTCACCTGCTCAACAATCTTGTAATTCGTTTATATCTTAAAATATTTTTCAAAAAAAGAACAGTAATTACTCTTATAAATGTTAAGTATTTTTAATATGAACGCAATAAAAATTAATATTTTTTACACTTGCACTCCCATACCTCCAGTGTTATGCAGTTTAGGAGATATATTTATACATGCATTCATCCGTATCGCATTCCCTACTTCTTTAACAGGCTTCCTAAAATTTCATCGTTATGTGTTCCTGCATGTACCCCGACCGTCCCATACGAAGCTTTGAAGAGATTGGACTTAATCGGACATGCAATTTGTTTTTGGGTTGATCCATCCGGCTTTGCTATTTCCACAAACATATCCCGGTCCTTGAAAAGCGGGTGTGCAACCGTTTCTTCAAAGGTCAATACCGGTTCAACACAGGCATCCACTTCGAAGAAAATAGATTGCCATTCTTCAAACGTCTTTTGCAGGAAAATACTTTGCAGCTGTTCTTTCACCTTTGCAATATCTTCCGGTTTATTACTCATCGCTAATGGAAGTAAATCCGGATGACCGATTGCCTGACATAACTGCTGTCTGAATTTCAGTTCGAGACTGCCTACAGAAAGGTACCGACCATCCAACGTTTCATAATAACCATATAATGAGCCGCCGTTTAAGATCAGTTCTTCACGTGGCAGCGGTTTTCCTTCTGCTAAATAATCATGGGCAAACAAGGCATTTAGCGTTAATGCGCAATCTGTCATACTAATATCAAGATGCTGCCCTACCCCCGTTTTATCCCGATAAATGACAGCCGATAAAATACCGATCACTGCATGCATTGATCCACCTGCCAAGTCTGCCACCTGAAAACCTATATTTGCCGGGCCATTTTCTTTCGTGCCGGAGTAGCCTTGCACTCCCGACAAGGATACATAATTAATATCATGCCCGCCACGCTCACGATATAGACCTGTTTGACCATAGCCTGTAATGGAACAGTAAATTAAGCCAGGACTGATGGCTTTAAGCGTTTCATAATCGAGACCAAGGCGCGCCATCACGCCAGGCCGGAACTGCTCAACTACAATATCATATTGCTGCTCCTTTAAAAGCTCCTTTAGCGATTTGACTACTTCCGGAGACTTCAAATCGACCGCCAGCGACTTTTTAGAGCGCTGCAAATAATCATTCGGCCCCCATTGCTTCCCTTCTTCTACCGGTTTGGTAACATGTACAACTTCAGCTCCAAGATCCGCCAGCATCATCGTTGCAAACGGGCCTGGCAATAATGTGGAGAAATCCAGCACTTTTAATCCTTTTAACAGCATAAATTTTTCATCCTTCCATATTAAATTAAAGGCCGTACTGAAAGCTGAACTTTCAACACGGCCCCCAAATGTTCCATTTATTGATTTGTGACCGGCTTCAAAAAATTTGGAGGGCGCTTTTCAAAGAACGCACGGATGCCTTCATTTACTTCCCCTGTAGTAAATGTTTTTGCGAAGGCTTCCCGTTCTACTAATAATCCTTGTTCTAACGGCAATTCTTCCGCAGCTAAAATACTCTCTTTAATGAGCCCGATTGCTCCAATAGCACTTTGAGCAAGCAGCGTTGCGAATTTGATTGCTTTTTCTTCCACCGCTTCCGGAGCTGCCGCTTCTGTAATCAAGCCGATTGCTGCTGCTTCCTCTGCTTTTAAACGTTTGCTTAAATACATTAATTCGCGCGCTTTTGCTCCGCCTACTAATCTCGTCATACGCTGTGTACCGCCAGCACCAGGCAATAATCCCAATGATGCTTCCGTTAATCCTATTGTGCCGCCACCCATTATACGGAAATCGCATGCAAGCACGAATTCACAGCCACCGCCTAATGCATGACCATTAATAGCGGCAATAGTTGGTACCCGCAATGCTTCCAACCGGTTGAAAATACCCTGCACATGTTTTGAACTTTCAGCAAAATCCACGTTTTCATCAGAGCTGCCCATTGCACCCAGGTCTGCACCTGCAATAAAGATTTTCGGGTTGGCCGATTTGAACACAATGGCCCGGATTGCCGGATTTTTTTCGACTTCCTCAATCAGTTGCACTAAGTCCTGCTGAATTCCTGCATTTAATGTATTGGCAGGCGGATTATTAATTGTTACGACGTGTACACCGTAGTTAAGCTTCTCAATCGTCATTGTTTCAAGGTTCATCCGTTATCCTCCTTATCTTGGGGCCATGCGAATCGCTCCATCGAGTCGAATCGTTTCACCATTTAACATTGGATTTTCAAAAATGGCCGTTACTAAATGGGCATATTCATCCGCTTCCCCTAAACGGGACGGGAATGGAATTTGTTTTCCTAACGCTTCCTTAACTGCTTGAGGCGCACTGTTCATTAAAGGTGTATCAAAAATTCCCGGTGCAATCGTCATAACGCGGATGCCATAGCTAGCCAAGTCCCTTGCGATTGGCAATGTCATTCCTACAATTCCACTTTTGGATGCAGAATAGGCAGCCTGACCGATTTGTCCATCGAATGCCGCGACAGAAGCTGTATTCACAATAACCCCGCGTTCCCCGTGTTCATTCGGTTCATTTGTCATCATGGCAGCTGCAGCTAAACGGATGACATTAAATGTACCAACTAAATTAACTTGGATAATATAATTAAATTCATCTAATGGGAATACACCTTTTCTGCCCACTACACGTGTTGAAGTACCAAGACCTGCACAATTCACAACACCTTGGATCGAACCATATTTTTCTACTGCACCGTTAATTGCTGCCTGTACGTCTTCTTCCTTCACAACATTCGTTTTAAAAAATAAACCATTTAATTCATCGGCTACCGCTTGCCCCTTTTCTTCGTTTAAGTCCAATATGATAGGATAGCCTCCAGCAGATGCAATCTTTCGTGCAGTTGCTTCACCTAAACCAGATCCTCCACCCGTCACGATAAATGCCTTTTGGTCAAAATTCATCTATTAACCCCTCCTTATTCCTGTTCAATCATTAACCTATTTGTCATTTAGGGCTACGCAATACGCGGCTCGTCCATAACGACATAATCTGCGTTCTAGTTCGTGTACTGAAGTTTAAGAACTCCGACCAACCGACGCTTATTATTTAGGCAGTGCGTTTTTGTCTAAGTCTTTCAAAGCCGTCTTCAGAATTTTACCTGTTCCGGACTTTGGAATTTCTTCAATGAAAATTATATAATCCGGCACTTTGTATTCGGCAAGTTTCGCTTTGCAGTAGTCACGAACATCATCTTCTATTAACTCGGTGTTTTTCGATACGACATACGCTACCGTTTTTTCACCGAATAACGGGTCCGGTCTGCCGATTACAGAGCATTCCACGACAGCCGGGTGCTGATACAGCAGCTCCTCTATTTCACGAGGGTAAATATTAAATCCGCCACGAATAATGATGTCCTTTTTACGGTCAACGATAAAGTGGTAGCCTTCATCATCACGGTACGCCAAGTCCCCTGTATACAACCAGCCATCCCTGATCGTATTTGCGGTCTCGTCCGGCTTCTTATAGTACCCCTTCATCATATTCGGCCCTCTAAATAAGATTTCGCCTACTTCATGATTGGCTACTTCATTACCTTCCGGATCTACCAGTCTTAAATCGATTCCCGGTAATGGCATCCCGACTGAATTGACTTTTTTCGGTAAGCTTCGATGTGTTGTCATCAGCATGACCGTACTTTCCGTTAAACCGTATCCTTCAGAAATACTGACACCGAACGATTCATTCGTCTTATGCAATAGCTCCGCTGGTAAGCTTGCCCCACCTGAACCGGCTGTCCGTAATTTTGAGAAGTCCAGTTGCTCTACTAAATGAGGAACCTGGGCAAAAAAGGCATACATTGTCGGCACACCTAAAAATATTGTAATTTCATGTTCGGCAATCGCTTTTAATGTTTCAACCGGGTGGAACCTTTCTTCCAAATAGATTGCACATCCATGAGCAATCGGTGCCAGGAAGCCTTGAAGTTTTGCATAAGCATGGAATAATGGTAATACACATAGGACACGATCACTCGGAACTAACTGGTTGTATACGGCTGCTGTAATCGCCATCCAGTTTAAATTTCCGTGTGTAATCATTGCTCCTTTTGGATTACCGGTCGTACCGGAAGTATAGATGATTTGTGCGACGTCAGATTCATGAAGGGGGACAATTTCTGAAATAGAGTCAGATGTATCTAGCTGATCCCATGATAAAAATCGTCCATCAACATGATCACCGTAATTAATAATAGTTTTGACTGTTTTGAATTGATCCATGGCGTTTTCGATAACCGGTTTCGCCGTATCTTCAATAATCAACAATTCAACTTCCGAATCGTTTACGATATATGTTACTTCCTGCTCTTTAAATGTAGGGTTGATCGGAACGACCGTACCTCCATTTGCTAAAATAGCAAAATACGTAATAATATATTCCGGGCGATTTGTCATCATTAATGCCACATTCGCACCTTTTGTGACACCCTGATCTTTCAACCCTGCAGCGACATTGTAAACTTTATCTTGTAATTCTTTATAAGTAAGTTGAGCTCTTTTGAAGTGGATGACAGGTTGATCTGGCAAACGGGAAGTTGTTGAATTAAGCAATTCAACAATATTCATAATAGTAACCTCCTACTATCAAATTATCGATCAAAGGAAAGGAGGATCCCCCTTTCCTGATGAAGAGCAATTGCTTTTAATTAAATACTTACTTTAGAACTGATTACTTCTTTAGAAACGTTTACAATGATGTCATCAGGAATTCGGAAGCTTAATGATGACGGGTCATTTTGTACGGCTGGGACAAGTTGCGGAATATCTGCCGCATCAATATTAAACTCGTCGAAGCTGTCCGGTAGATTGACTGTATTTCTTAAGTCAACAATTACATTGATGCACTCTTCCAATGTTTCTTGCGGATTTTCTGCGTTTGGAATAATTCCCAGTGCAGATGCAAATGCATTCACTTTCGGTAAATACATGCTCGGCATATTTTTCACCACACTCGGCATGAGAACTGCATTTGCCAGCCCATGTGGAATGCCGTATTTCGCGCCATACGTATGGGCTATATTGTGGATTGGTATATTGGCCATGGCCGATTGGAAACTTGTGATAGCCATTGCACTTGCTTGTAGCATATTCGCACGTGCAGCCACATTTTTCCCATCATGCACAGCTGTAGTCAAATTTTCGACAATGATTTTTGCGGCATGCAGTGCAAATGCATCCGAGAAATTCGTTGATTTTGTTGAGAAAAATCCTTCTACAGCATGTGTCAGTGCATCCATACCAGTAAACGCTGTTACTCTTGGCGGTAAACCAACTGTTAAGTCAGGATCTAATACCGCAATATCAGAACTCAAATACGGATTCATTAAATTGCACTTCAGGTTCAGCATTTCATTGAACACTACTGAAATACTGGAAATTTCAGAACCCGTTCCAGCTGTAGTAGGAATCGAAATATGCGGAATACCGAATGGCTTTGCATCCGGCCAAACCTCTAAAACGTTCCCTGTTAAAATATACTCAACTTCGTTAACACCATTGTAAAGAGCCCATTTGACAGTTTTAGCTGTATCAATAACACTCCCGCCGCCAATGGCAATAATGGAGTCGCCATTGCATTCTTTAAAATATTTCAGGCCTCTGTTAATATTGCTCGATTTCGCATCTTGCTGAATATCATCAAATACGCCAGCGAGCTTTATGCCAGGGACCATATCAAATAAGCTTTTGATTTTTTGTGTTAAGCCTGCATCCGTCAATCCTTTATCAGAAAATAGAACAGGGCGCTTTCCACCTAAACCTTGGATTAGATCGGGTACTAAAATATGTGAACCTGCACCACTTCGGATTTCAGGGCGATGTGTGAATTCAAAATAGGAAGTCGTTTTCATCGTATCTCTCCATTCATTTTTCGATTAAAAGATTAGTCCTAAAGCTGGGCGCTGTGCATTTTCCGTCGTAAGTGAAGTGCAAATGTTTTTAAGCTCTGTGTAGTCATCAAACACTTGAGCTCCCTGTTCACGACCTAAGCCACTTTGCTTATAGCCACCGAATGGAGCATCTGTACGGAAAATATGCCAGTCATTGATCCAGATTGTTCCGGCATTGATTTTCGTAGCAATTTCATTTGCTTTCGTCACATCACGGCCCCAAACACCGCCTGTTAATCCATATTCCGTATCATTTGCGATGGCGATCGCTTCTTCTTCTGTTGAATATTTAATCACGCATAGAACCGGCCCAAAGATTTCTTCTCTCGCAATCTTCATATCGTTCGTCACATCTGCGAAAATCGTCGGCTCGATGAAATACCCGTTTTCCAGCCCTGGACCTGCTGCACGTTTACCGCCACATACAAGTTTTGCACCCTCATCAATGCCAGACTGAATATAATCGAGGACTTTATTCATCTGTGTTTCCGAGATAACCGGTCCCATTCCGGTCGTCATATCAAGCGGCTGGCCAAGTTTTATTTTCTTTGTTGTTTCAACTAGTTGTTGCACGACAATGTCATAAATGGATTCATGTACGATGAGACGTGTACTCGCTTCACATACTTGTCCTGAATGGAAAAATACGCCGAGCAGAATTCCTGGGATAGCCACTTCGAGATTTACATCAGGAAGCACGATCGCAGGCGCTTTCCCTCCAAGTTCAAGCGTAACTTTCTTTACTGTACCTGCAGCTTGTGCCATAATTTTTCTGCCTACTTCTGTAGATCCAGTAAACGCCACTTTCGATACATCCGGATGTGTAACAAGTGCGTCGCCCACTTCAGCTCCAGGACCTGTTACGACATTGATGACCCCTGGTGGAATACCTGCTTCAACTGCTAATTGTGCAAGCTTCAATGTACCTAATGGTGTATTGGAAGCCGGCTTAATAATGATGGAGTTCCCCATCGCAATTGCCGGTGCGATTTTCCACATCGCCAAAACTAGCGGGAAGTTAAATGGTGTAATCGCCGCTACTACACCGAGTGGTTCGCGAACAAGCAGACTACGATTTGCACCTAATTGTTCGTTGACCGGAAGAGCTGTTACTGCCTCATATTTCAGCGATAAATCCGCTGTTTGAGTAAGAGAAAGCACTAACTGCCGAATATCTGCGCCACCCAATTTACGAAGTGTCGCCCCCGTACTAATCCCTTCTAAGAAAATGATTTCCTGCGCATGCTGTCTGATTTTCCCCGCAAATTGCATCATGATCTGTGCACGTTCTGCCTGCGTTTTTCCTGACCAGACACCTGATTCAAAAACTTCTTTCGCATTTTGAACCGCATTATTCACATCTTCCTGATTTCCTTTTGAAACTTTCGCTACGATTTCTGACGTAGCCGGATTGATCACATCAAAAAATTCACCTGAAGCAGGTGGTGTCCATTCACCATTGATAAACTGCGGAAAGATCTTAACTTGTACGTCTGTCGTCATCCTTCATCCCCCTCTAAATAGCAAACTGTTTATTACAGCGTCTGAATGAATACTTCCTATACTTCTTCTAAAGCAATGTCCGTATTATAGATTTCTTCTAACGTCTTTCCTTTAGCTCTGGAAAGAACTGTCAGACGTGCCTGTAATTGCTTCATGGCAAATTCCATCGATTTTCCTCGTTCAATTCCAAGACTTGTTACTTGTTTGTCTTCTTTTCCTTCTGTTAACATCATCGCAATCGGTAACAGCTCCTGCAGTCTTTGCTGTACGCGTTCAAACAGCTCCAGTTCAGGATTCTCACTAATTAGGCGCTGAATGAGGAATGTACCAAAACCTATATGACGTCCTTCGTCACGCTTAACGTTTCGAATTCCTGAAATAAATCCCGGGAACAAATTTGCGCTTGATAGTGCTTCATGGAAGAACCAGTAACCTGTTTCAGCCAAAACTCCTTCTGCAAAAATATTATAAGTAACCGCAGCATCTATCATTGCTTCCGGTGACTGATCTTCAATCAATCTGCCCATAACTGCTGGCAACGTTTCATCAAATAACTTCCGGTAACCTGGTGACAGTAAATGAGTCAAATCATCCTTTACGCCGATTTCTTCCAGGAACAGACTGAAAAATTCAGCATGCTTTGCTTCTTCAAAAAGGAACGTTGTTAAATAAGATTCCTCTTCGAACCATCCCTTTTTAGAAACCGCCATAATCATCGGTAAAATATCTTGTGTGACCGCTTCTTCACCGCCAATAAATTGGGCAAACTGAGTAAGCACCTCTAGTTGCTGTTCTTCATTTAATTTCTTCCAATCTTCTTTATCTTGCGTAAAATCGATATCTACCGGATTCCAGATTCCGAACTTTTTTGCTTTTTGGTACAAATTATACGGTAGTGAATTTTTGTTGATTTCCTGTTTAGTCGTTACATATTCTCTCATTGCGAGCTCCCCCTTAAATTTTGTTTGTTACTCCATAACTGCGTAATGATAAGAGATTCTCCTGTAAATATTGCAGTCAACATCACAAATTTTACGTAACGAGTCATCTCTCTAGAACAACGTTGGAAGCAATTATTTTTTTATTTCAAAAAATGCTTTCACCTTTACTTCATCAGACTCATTAACTGCTTCTGCCTCACAAATCCAGCAAGTTTCATTTTCACCGACAACACGGCCTTGTATAGTTATTCTTTCTCCTGGCCTTGTCATTGCTTTAAATCTCGTTGTGAATTTCTTCAGGTTCTTTACTTCGAACCATTGCCCAATTGCCTGCCCGACAAAGCCCATAACCAACATGCCATGTGCAATGACCCCCGCCTAAACCTGCTGCCTCTGCAAATGGGACAACGGTATGGATCGGGTTGAAGTCTCCGGATGCACCTGCATATCGAACGAGCTGCGTATGCGTTATTTCTTCCTTCTGTAAAGGTTCCAGCGTCTGGCCTACTTCCATAAAATAACCCCCTAATGCCTTTCGATAATCGTGGATCGACTGATTAAAACCGTTTCACCATGTTTATCCAAATAATCTTTTCGTATGATAAAGAAGTTCATCGCCGCTTTTGAATAAGCTTTTTCAATGACCCCATGTACTGTAATTTCTTCATTGGGAACGATTTCCCTGAAATATTCATACTCCTGCTCGCCATGAAGAACCTTTTTCATGTTTAAATTTAATAGCTCGGACGAGGAAGCATCTCCACCCCAAAAGTCGATTACTGTCGGGAATGTAGGTGGAACCGCTTCTCCATTCAAATACTCCTCCTTCAGATCACCAATCGCTTGGGCCAATTCTTTGATTTTTCCTTTTTCAACTCGAAAGGTGTAGGCTTCTAACTTCAGACCAACTTTTTCCTTAAGCCCTGTACTCAAAAAATTACCTCCTCCAATTTAATTTGTGTTATTTTCAGATAATTCAAATCAGATTACTAGATTGATACGGGCGGTGCTTTCTTCAAATATTCTTTATGAATTTGAGCAGCAATAATATTTTTTTGAATTTCAGATGTGCCTTCATATATTTTCGTAATACGGGCATCCCGATAATATCTTTCAACAGGGAACTCTTTCATATAGCCGAGGCCACCATGAATTTGCACAGCTTTATCTGCTATGCAATTATAAATTTCCGAACCTAAAAGTTTTGCCATCGCGGCCTCTTTTATGACATTCATCCCCTGGTCCACCATCCATGCCACCCGGTACGTAAAGGATCTCAATGTTTCGATATCCAATGCCATTTCCGCCAAGTAATGTTGAATGATTTGCTGTTCAAAAATTGGCTTTCCGAACTGTTCACGCTCATGCGCATATTTGACGGATAGCTCAAAAAGCTTTTGCGCTGAGCCTAAGTTTCTCGCCGCGAGCCCAGCACGACCATTTGCCAAAATGGTTAAGGCATTGACATAACCTAATCCTTCTACACCAAGTACATTTTCGACCGGCACTTCACAATCCTCGAAGAAAATCTCAGAAGAATGAGATCCGCGAAGCCCCATTTTTTCTTCTGTTTTTCCAATGATTAAACCAGGAGCGCTTTTATCTACAAGGAAAGAAGTAATTCCTTTTGCGCCTTTAGTTGGATCGGTTACAGCCATTACTGTAAAAACCCCAGCAATCGGCGCATTTGTAATATACTGCTTCGCGCCATTCAGAATGTATTTGTCTCCTTTACGAACGCCCGTTGTTTTTAAAGCTGCTGCATGAGAACCCGCAGTCGTTTCAGTTAAAGCAAACGCACCAATAATTTCACCCGAAGCCATGCGGGGTAAATATTTTTGCTTTTGCTCTTCCGTCCCCAATTCCACAATCCCGACCGATCCAATTCCTGTATGTGCACCGATTACCGTCATATAACCGTTCGATGTACGGCCGATTTCTTCAAAAAGACTACATTTCCCGACCATATCAATGCCTGTACCACCGTATTCTGCAGGGATACTTAGACCGAATAAACCCATTTCTTTTGACTTTTCCATAATATGTTCCGGTATTCGGTCTTCACGATCAATCTCTCCTGCAAGCGGATCCACCACATTGTCTATAAACTCTCGAATTGTTTTTTTCATTTCGATTAAATCGGGTGGTAGCTGAAAGTCCATTTTTCTCTCTCCCTTCCAATTTAACAGTCCAAACAATTATACTAATGGGGCATACGGGAAGACTTGCGCACTAGCTTCAAGCGGTGTAAAACTTGATTGAAGCGAGCCTTTGATTGCACTTAAGCTATCAACGGACCAGCCTTTCGCATTGAATACCGAGCGAATCGGACGCGGCTGAGAAAACACCATAATTTCCTTACCTCGTACACCAAATATTTGACCGGAAATATCGGCAGCTTCATCCGATGCCAAAAAGGCAACTAATGGCGCAATATGAGCTGGTGAAAGCTGTTTCAGTCTTTCCACTCGCTCTTTTTCATCCTCTGTCTCTGTAGGGATTGTCCCGATTAATCGGCTCCATGCAAACGGGGCAATCGCATTCGATGTAACATTATACCGGGCCATATCTAACGCCGTACTTTTACTTAATCCGACAATCCCTAATTTAGCAGCTGAATAATTGGCTTGCCCCACATTACCGATTAACCCTGATGTGGAGGTGAAATGAATAAAACGCCCACTTTTTTGTTCTTTAAAGATTGTTGATGCCGCTCGTGTCATATTAAATGAACCCTTTAAGTGAACCGCAATTACTGTATCCCACTCTTCTTCGCTCATTTTAAACAACATCCGGTCACGTAAAATACCTGCATTATTCACGACGATATCTAAGCGGCCGAATCGTGATAATGCTGTGTCTATAATATTGGAAGCAGATTCATAGTCAGCAACGGAATCATAGTTGGCTACAGCCTCTCCGCCAAGGTCCTGTATTTCCTGCACCACCTCATCTGCAATTTTTGTATCATTTCCTTGCCCATCGGATCCGCCACCTAAATCATTGACTACAACTTTTGCTCCTTCTTTCGCTAGAAGTAAGGCAATATCTCGTCCAATACCTCGACCGGAACCTGTGACAATTGCAACTTTATCTTTTAAATTCGACATAGTTAACATCCTTTCTTATTTGGCTCATTACACTAATTGTTTGTATTCTTCCGTAAGAGCAGCCCGGAATTTCGGATGCGCAATGGCAATTAGGCTTTGCGCCCGTTCACTTAAAGATTTTCCAAACAGTTTTGCAATACCATACTCTGTGACAACGTAGTCGATTTCAGACTTTAATGACGTCACGTATTTTGTATGAATCTTTATCCGGGATTCCGCTCCGTTTTTCGCCGTAGAAGGCAGCGCAATAATTGCTCTTCCACCTGGAGAAAGCTTTGATCCGTGAATGAAATCCATTTGACCTCCAACCCCTGCAACAACATAGGAGTCCTCAACTTGCTCGGCATTGATTTGGCCGGACAGGCTTACTTCCAACGCCGAGTTAATTGAATAAAAATGACTAATTTTCGATATAATCGCTGCATTATGGGTGTAACTTACCGGATACAGTTCAACGCTTTTATTTTGATGACAAAACTTATATAAATCATTTGTTCCTGTAAGTGTTGTACAAACGGTTTTATGCCGGTTGATCTCTTTTCGTTCATTTGTAATAACTCCAAGATTAATGAGCTGCATTATCTCATCGGAAATCGAACCCGAATGCACTCCTAATCCTGCTTTTGACTGGAGTGACCGGACAAAACTAGCAGCGATTTTACCGACGCCAACTTGTATCGTCGCATAATCAGGGATTAGCGTTGCCACGTATTTACCGATAGCTAATTCTTCTTTAGCCGGATGACTGTTTGGAATCGTAAGTAACGGTCGGTCAGATGGAACAAACTTGTCGATCTGGGATACATGGACGAGAGTTTCTCCACATGTATAAGGAAGATTGCTGTTTACTTCCGCAATCACAACCGTCGCTTCCTTTATCAATGTCTGTACAACATCTACCGAAAGACCAAGACTACAAAAACCGTTTGCATCTGGACGGGAAACCTGAATAAGTGCAACATCAATATTCTCTTCTTTGATCCACCGAGGGATGTCCGAGAAATTTACAGGAACGTAATCACAATTATTATTTTCGTATGCTTTTTTCAATAAGGATGAATTTAAGAATGTTCGAATTCTAAAGTGTGGGTGACATATGGGATCCGCGTATTTACACGGACTCCCTAAAATGATGGTATATAATAAAATCTCTTGTAATCGCGACTTTTGACGAATCAATTCTTCTACAAGTACTTGAGGTTCATTACACATCGGTGCCAAAAATATCGTTTGAGAGGATTCAATAAGTTGGATTGCGTTTTCAGCAGTGGTACATTTTTTTGTATAGTGGTGTTTCCAATCGGTATTGTTCATGGTGATCAGCTCCGGTTCCGTATCTACAACTGCATATTTTCAACAATTGTTGTAATACCAAGGCCACCGCCAATACAGAATGTGACTAAACCGTATTTTTCTCCACGTCTTTCCATTTCATGAAGCAGCTTCGTCATTAATACACCACCTGTGCCGCCAATCGGATGACCAAGTGCGATTGCGCCCCCATTTACATTTACTCGGTTTATATCCATGCCAAGTTCCTTAATGACGGCCAAGGATTGAGCTGCAAAGGCTTCATTTAATTCTATTAAACCGATTTGATCAAGTGTTAAGTCCGCTAATTGCAATGCTTTTCTCGTTGCCGGGGCAGGGCCAATTCCCATAATTTCCGGTGAAACTCCTGAAACAGCTTGCGCAATAATTTTCGCCTTAGGTTTTTTATCATACTGTGCAGCCGCTTCTTCCGACATGAGCATAATCACACCCGCTCCATCATTACGACCGCTTGTATTCCCCGCAGTAACTGTACCGTTTTCTTTAAAAACCGGTTTTAATTGAGATAATTTTTCGAATGTTGTTTCTCTCGGATGTTCGTCTACTTTAAATTCGACGGTTCCTTTTTTCGTCTTCACTTCAAATGGAACGATTTGATCCGTGAATAATCCCGTTTCGATGGCTCTTTTTGCATTCTCCTGGCTTCTTAAGGCAAACTCATCTTGTTCACTTCGGGAAATGGCGTATTTTACAGCCAAGTTTTCAGCAGTCATTCCCATTGTTAATGCACCATATGTTTCAATTGGCTGGGCACGTGGTTGACTTTCCGTGTTTGAATCGAGAATTTCACCGTTTCCAGCGCCGTAACCGTAACGGACATTCCGCAAATAGTATGGGGCTGTGCTCATACTTTCAGCTCCACCCGCAATAATAATATCCGAAAGCCCACACATGATTTGCTGAGCACCGCTATTCATTGCCTGCAGACCTGAACCGCATTGCCGGTGAACTGTATAGCCGGTAATTTCAATCGGAAAACCTGCACGTAAAAGGGCTAAGCGGGCTAGATTAGGCGAATCAGTACTTTGCTTTGCTTGTCCGATAATGACTTCATCGATTTTATCCTTACCAATTCCGGTACGAACAGTAATTTCGTCCAACACTTTTGCCGCAAGATAATCTACCTCTACATTTTTTAATGTTTCGCCCATACGACCAACTGCAGTACGTACAGAGTCTATAATTACGGCATTTTTCATTGCGTCTCACCTCATTAATTCGTATTACGTATCATGTGTTTATACTTGATGAAATAATTTCGGATTTATTACAGTCCCAAATTTTTGGCAATAATGACTTTCATAATTTCGTTGGAACCGGCGAAAATTGGTGTAACGGCAATATCCCGGAATCGTCTCGCAATCTTGTATTCTTCCATATAGCCATACCCGCCATGTAATTGCATACAGTCCACCGAAATTTTGCGTGCCATATCTGTGATCCACCATTTGGCCATAGATACTTCCGTCACAATATCCTGTCCTTCTAAATGTCGTAAGATTAAATCATCCACAAATGTTTGGCCGATTTTTACTTGTGTCGCAATTTCAGCCAGCGTAAATTGTGTATTTTGGAATTTACCGATCGGTTTACCAAACGCTTCACGCTCTTTTACATATTGCAGCGTCAAGTCCAGCATATCTTTTGCAGCGGTAATTGCTCCTACTGCCGTGAGCAGACGTTCTTGCTGCAATTTTTGCATTAAATACAAGAACCCTTTTCCTTCTTCCCCAAGAAGATTTTCCGCAGGTACTCGTACATTTTCAAAAATCAGTTCTGCTGTATCCTGACTATGCATACCAACCTTGTCTAATTTTCTGCCACGGGAGAAACCTTCCATCCCTCTCTCAATGATCAATAGGCTTACCCCATTATGGGCAGGTACCGCTTTTGGATCTGTTTTACAGGCGATGATGATGACATCGGAAAGAATTCCATTTGTAATAAAGGTTTTTTGACCATTTACAATATAGTCTGATCCATCTTTCACCGCAGTCGTCGTCATTTTCTGTAAATCAGACCCTGCACCCGGTTCTGTCATCGCAATTGCTGAAATCCATTCACCGCTTACAAACTTCGGAAGGTATTTCATCTTCTGCTCTTCTGTTCCAAAAGAAGTGATATACGGTGTTACGACATTGCTGTGCAGACCAATCCCACTTAAGCCGCCACCGACTTTTGACAGTTCTTCAGACAATACAATATCAAAAATAAAGTCCAAGCCCATTCCGCCATACTTTTCTTCTATGCTTGGACATAAAAATCCCTGACTTCCTAACTTTGTCCAAAGTTCACGCGGAACGATGCGATCATGTTCCCACTGTGTAAAATAAGGTTCAATCTCTTTTTCGACAAATTTTCTAAGAGAGTCCCTGAACATAATATGATCATCATTAAAAAATGTACGGGACTCTTTTCTAGATTTCGCCAATGTTTTATTCATTGATTTCACTCTCTCTTCGTCATATTTTTAACACCTTTTTATATTGAAAGCGATTACATATCTATAAAATATGAATAGTGCCTTTATTTAAATTCTCTCAATAATTGTTGCATTGGCCATGCCCATTCCTTCACAAATCGCAAGCAAGCCGTATCGTTGGTTATTACGCTCCATTCGGTAAAGCATCGAAGTTAATAATTTCGTCCCGGTTGCGCCAAGTGGATGACCTAACGCAATTGCACCACCATCCGGATTCAGTTTCGCCAAATCCGCTCCCAGCTCTTTTGCCCAAACAATTGGTACTGGAGCAAATGCTTCATTCACTTCATACGTATCGATCTCTTCAATCGTTAAGTTTGCCTTTTGAAGGACACGTTTTGTCGCTTCAATTGGGCCTGTCAGCATAAGTGTCGGGTCAGAACCTACGACAGTACGCGCGATGATTTTTGCCATCGGTTTCACACCGAGTTCCTCTGCCTTATCACTGGACATAATGAGTACAGCCGACGCACCATCACTCATTTGTGATGAAGTTCCGGCAGAAATCAATCCGTCTTCTTTAAACAGCTTCCTTAAGCCTTGCAGAACTTCAACGGTTGTTCCGAGTCTTGGGCCTTCATCGGTATCCACATCACCAATCGCTACAACTTCATCGTTAAAGTAGCCGGCTTTGATTGCTTCACTGGCACGTTGTTGGCTCAACACAGAATATTCATTAATTTCCGGCTCTGTTAATTGCCATTGTTCTGCAATTCGCTCTGCGGACAAACCTTGGTGGATCAACTCATATTTTTTAATACGGTCACTTTTGCGCGTGCCCTCCATATTGGATCCCATCGGTACACGACTCATGCTTTCAATACCACCCGCAATGACAATGTCCATATCGCCAGAAATAATCGCTTGTGCCGCAAAATGGACTGCCTGTAAACTCGAGCCGCATTGCCGGTCAATCGTTACACCAGGCACTTCAATCGGAAAGCCTGCCATCAGTGCAGCAATTCGTGCGATATTTCCGCCTTGTTCCAATGTCTGGGTAACACAGCCGAAAATAACATCCTCTACAAGTGCCTTTTCAATTCCTGCTCGACTTACTACCTCCTCCAGTACATCTGCAGCTAAATCATCTGCTCGTACTTCTGCTAAGACGCCATTTCTTCTGCCTACCGGTGTTCGTGTTGCAGCGACGATTACGGCTTCTCTCATACACTCATTCCCCCTTAATATATTGGGTGGCGAATTGCTTAGATCGCCTCATAAAAACTCTAATATCGTTTCGCTTTCCCAAAACCCACTATATGTTGCTTATACAAAAAGATTACAACCTATTAAGCAATTGAATATCTGTCTCTTAATTTATATAGATAATCAGGTGAAAATATTCTCAATAAATTAGTACTTTTAAATAGTAAAATTCACCGATCCCACGATTATTGTTATGGTTTTAATAACAAATCATAATTCCCCTTTATATTCCAATATAAGTTAATACATCACATTAAACGGTAATTAAAGTATCCCTTCATTGTGGTATATGTAAAATGAACATTAAGTCCAATAGTAAATTATTATGAAACAAATAGAGTTTTTCGAGTATATCGATGGATATTGAAAAGTATTTTTCTTTACTCGGATATGTTTAATTATTTTTTAAGCCATAATAAAAAGGCATCATCCATTTGAATTAATCAAAATAGATGATGCCTGAGTATATTTATTCAATTTTAAACTTTTCTGCTTATTCTTTTATACTTCCATCTTTGGAATGAAAGCGTAATAAATCCCCATTTACAACTTTATCGGAATAGTGAAGTTTTTCTTCTACCATCGCTTTTAATTTATCTGCTGTTTCCATTTTCGATTCATCGAGTATTTCGCCTGTTTTCGCGTCATAGTATTTGCCGTCCAATGAATAGATCGTCGGGCTGACAAAATTACCGTTTCTGAACGGAACTATCTCGCTATGCTCTTCCGATAGCAGGTCTGTCCCAAAATGAATATTGTTTTTCGTTTCAACACCAAGTAAATGCAGTACTGTCGGAAGAAGGTCTATTTGGCCACCATACGTATGGTTAACGCCGCCTTCCATACCCGGCACATGAATAAAGAGAGGCACACGCTGTAAATCGGCATTTACAACAGGTGTCACTTCTTCACCAATAATTTGTTCCATCGCTTTATTATGGTTGTCGGAAATTCCGTAATGGTCTCCGTACATCACAATCATTGTATTTTCATACAGACCGGATTCTTTTAAATACGTAAAGAACTGTTCAATTGCTTCGTCAGCGTATCGAGCTGTCTGGAAATAATTATCGACACTCGTATCACCTGTCGTCGCTTTCCCGATCGACACTAAATCCTGGTCAATCTTATATGGGAAGTGATGGGCAACCGTGATGAATTTTGTATAGAATGGCTGCGGCAATGTTTCAAGCAAGCTTTGCGACTGCTCGAAAAATGGTTTATCCATTAAACCGTACTCCGCCATATTTTTCGAATCGGCTGTATCATACGAACTTTCATCAAAAAATTCATCATAGCCAAACTGGTTATAAATCATATTTCGGTTCCAGAAGCTGCCGTTATTACCGTGGAACACTGCAGACGTATAGCCATAATCTTTTAGAATCGATGGTGCGGCTTCAAACGTATTTTGTCCTTTCGTAATAAAGGCCGAGCCTTGTGGCAATCCGAATAAAGAATTCTCTAACATAAATTCAGCATCGGACGTTTTACCCTGCGCTGTTTGATGATAAAAGTTATCGAAATACATTGTATTTTCATTTTTAACCAATGAATTTAAAAATGGTGTTACTTGTTCGCCTTCAAGCTCATAATCAATTAAAAATGACTGCATAGATTCCAAATGTAAATAAATAACATTCATATCTTTTGCTTTACCAAAATACTTCTCGTTTGGTTGAGATGAAAATGAATTTGTATAGTTTATTATTTCCGCAATATCACTGCTGTCAGCTGAAGCACGCTCTGAAGATGCTTCAAACGTTTTAACAGAATCATAAATTGAATAATTGTACATTCCTAAATATTTTACGATATAACTGCGGTCAAAGCCTCGGCTCAATAAATCCGGGCGATCTGCTTCCGCTAATTGCAAGTTAACAATAGACAATATAATTGCCGTAGCCACAACTGCTGCCGGCATTTTGAATCCGATTTTGCCGGATTGGAAATTAATTTTCTTTGAAAAACGAATATAGATCAACACGAAAATATCCACAAAAAATAATACATCATAAGGTTTTAATAATGTTAATACACTGCCGCCTAAATCCCCGAAGTTTTGTGTTTGAGATATCGTAGGTAGTGTAATAAAATCGCTGAAGAAACGATAATATACAGCATTTGCAAATAAAAGAATTGTCATCAACGTATAGATGAAGATCAATACTGTCAGTTTTCTTTTTCCTTTAAACAGAAATGCAACTGATAAAAATAGTAGCGCAGATCCCAATGGGTTGATCAATAAAAGAAACTGCTGGAGCGGTCCCTCAACACCCAGCTTAAACTGCGTCACTTGTGTAATATAAGTTTTCGCCCATAGCATTAAAACGGCCAGAACGAAAATCGCTAGGAAATTGTTTAATAAGCTTTTATTTTTTACTAAGTTTTTCACCTTGTAATCACTCTTTCTATTCAAAACATTTTTCCCTTTATATAGAGAAAAACAAGATTTAATATATCAAAAAAACATTAACCTATGCAACTATTATGTAACGATGTCCGATAGCAATTGTTGCCAGGAAATGTTGTTCTTGAACAAAATCAGTAAAAAAATGGAGGTTTGACTAAGCAAATTCCTCCATTTTATATATGTCTAACTATTGAAAATCCAGCTTAAAACTTTATTTAGGGAACACTTTTTTAAAGCGGTCACAAACAGTCAGCATTTCCTCGGTAAATTCCAGACCTTGTGCGGAGAGTTCTCTGCTAAAAAATGCAACATGTGCTTCCTTCCACTCCTCATAAGTGCCTTCTCCTTCGGCCAGAGCAAAACCAACAGGTACTTCATTAAATGGGTATATTTCAACAGAATAGGATTGAATGATTGCTACCGGTTCATCCTGACTGTTTAAAACAATTTGATAATCCCCAATTTCCGGTAAACTTTCCCCTTCTCGTTCATACAATGGAAAACTCGAGCAAGTTGCGGTTTTAGTGCCCACCTCGACAAGTCCTGCAAGCCAATCCGCCTTTTCACCAAATTGAAATGCTTCTTTATAACGGATATTTTCCATGCCTTCCGAATCACAATAATGCTGCCAATATGCTTCTATTTTATTCATTTGCTTAACTCCTTTTGTTTCGACTGTGCCCACTCAAATGGACCATCATGAACGGTTAGCTGCTGATTTTCCAGCCAAGCCGTTCTCGTAAATAGTTTTTGCAAAAAATAGCGGTCATGACTAATCGCAAGTATGGTTCCTTCAAAGTTCTCCAATGCTTCTTCAAGCGCTTCCCTCGACTCAATATCAAGATGATTCGTCGGCTCATCCAGTACTAGAACATTGCATTTCAGAACCATTAATTGAGCTAATCGAAGCCTCATTTTTTCCCCGCCGCTTAGTTGATCTACTTTTTTAAATACATCATGACCGTAAAACAAAAATTTGGCGAGCATATGCCGCGCATCATATTCCGTTAGCGAAACTTTCTCTCGGAATGCATCGATAAGACGCTGCTTGCCGTTCAATTGGTCAAACTGCTGTGCAAGGTAACCGATCTTTAAATTGCTCCCTTGTCTTGCCTCTCCATCAACCGGCGCAATTTCCCCTATTAGAATTTTTAATAACGTGGATTTTCCCGTACCGTTATTCCCAACAATCGCTACCCTATCTTGAAAATGTATCGATAAATCAACATCCATAAATAAAAAGTCATGATCAAACCCGTGGGAAATGTTTTTCAGCATAAACACTTCTTTTCCAGTCCGATCTTCCGTTTTCAGCTGTAAATTCATATTGCGCTCGGTTTTAGGCTTCTTGACGATTTCCATTCGTGCCAGCATTTTCTCCATTACTTTCGCTTTACGGTATAAATCAGGATTCGGAGGAGACGCTTCATTTGCCCATTGTCGTAATCGGCGAATCGCCTCTTTCATCTTCTGAATCTTTTTTTGCTGTTCTTCATATGCCGCAAACTGTTGCGCTATTTTTGCTTCTTTATTATTAATGTACTGATCATAGTTACCCTTACTTACCCAAATTTGGCCGTCTTCAATTTCTGCCACATACTGAACAATTTTATTTAAAAACATCCGGTCATGCGAGATTACAACAACGGTACCTCTAAAGTATAGTAAATAGTCTTCAAGCCACTGTGTTGCAGCAAGATCCAAATGATTTGTCGGTTCATCCAACAGCAAAATATCAGGCTGCTGCAATAAAATTTGAGCGAGCATTACCTTTGTTTTTTCTCCTCCGCTCAGCGCATCAAAAGGTTGATCTAATAACTTTGTAATCGCGAGTCCATTGGCGATCGATGCGATTTTCGCTTCGATTTCGTATCCGCCCTTTGCTAAATAATGCTCTTGCAGCTCACCGTACTGATTTAAAATCTTCTCCGATAAATCAGTTGCCATCTGCTTTTCCAAATGAGCTAAACGGTCTTTAATTTGATGTAATTCAGCAAATGCTTTCGACAATACATCAAAAACGGATGTATCCGTGTAGCGGGGAATTTGATGCAAGTAACCGATTGTTTGACCTTTCGATTTTATGATCCGTCCTTCATCCGGCTGTTCAATGTCTGCCAGCACTTTAAATAATGTCGTTTTTCCGCTGCCGTTTCGACCGACAATTGCGATACGTTCACCTGTATTTACTTCTATAGAAAGATCCTTAAAAATGGTATTGCCACCGATAATTTTCGTAATGTTTTCTGCTTTTAACTGCATATTTCTACGCCTCCATGGGCGCAGCTAAAAAACAAAAAGACTGCTCATTAACGAGAGCAGTCTTTTCAGTATTGGTGAAAAGAATGAAGTTAATTAGCTACGCATTATTTTTAAATTGTCTAAAAAAGGACACACCTATCCCGTTAGACCCAAATTTAAAAGTAATGACACGTGCAAAATACATAGCTGTATCCACTTTTACACCTGTCTCAATCGCCAACTTCTTCATTCCGTTCACCTCCGTCCATTTGAATTGTTCTAATATTACCATATTTCAATAAATATGTACATACTGGAAATGAGTGCTTTTTTGGGGTTGAGTTCTACTTTTCAGGCCATACTTTCTACTTTCCGACGATTTCGTTCTACTTTCCGGTTGCGATGTTCCACTTTTTCAGTCAAACTTTCTACTTTCCGTTTCATTCGTTACATTTTCGGTCCCGATGTTTTACATCCGCCCTATTCCCCCTACACCCTTGATCAAGAAAAGCCGGAACTTTTATTTTCCCTTTTTACAAATTTGCGTTACGATAATAAGTGGATGCAATTTAGAATGGAGGAAGTTTTCCTTATGTCGAATAAAGCTTTACAAAAAGATGCGATGCGCGTATTAAAAGAGACGAGCCGTACATTTTTTATCCCCATTACTTTTTTAGATAAAGAATTAAAATTAACGGTTGCCTCGGCATATTTAGCGATGCGAGCGATTGATGAAATTGAAGATCATGAAGATGTTTCCAATGAAATGAAAAATGCAACATTATTAAAAGTAGCGGAATTATTGAAAGCCTCTGTCTTCGATAACAATGCTTACCTTGATGCCTTGGCACCTATAAAGGACAAAATGCCTGAAGTGACACTTCGTCTTGCTGACTGGCTGGAAGTTTGCCCTCAAGGAGCTTTCTCTATTGTCACATCTGCGACAAGTGAGATGGCGGAAGGGATGGCAAAATGGGCGCTCGCAAATTGGCAGGTGCATACGAAAGAAGACTTGGACGACTATACCTACTACGTGGCCGGTTTAGTCGGTGTCATGCTTTCGGAGCTTTGGGAATGGAGTGCCGGCACGAAAACAGACCGTGAACTGGCAATCGGCTATGGTCGCGGTTTACAGGCAGTAAACATTCTACGTAATGAGCAGGAAGATTTGGATGAGCGCGGTGTCAGCTTCGTACCTGATGGCTGGACTCGCGCTGAACTATTTGCTTATGCGGAGGAAAACCTGGCAAAGGCCGACCTTTATATGAAAGATTTAGATAAACGTTCGATTAAATTATTCTGTAGACTGCCTTTAGCATTGGCGCATAAAACATTGCAGGCCATGAAAGAAGGACGAGAAAAAATGTCCCGCTCAGAAGTTGAAGCGACAGTTGAAGAAATCCAGGTAGACTAAAAAGAAGTGTGTTGAGGGGTTCTCCCCCAACACACTTCTTTCTTACATAATAATGGCAATTGCGATACTGCAAATTGCACAAAGCACTACATAAGTAAATGAAATAATATGACGACGCTTTTCTCTTCTTAACCAAAACTCCAATAATCCACGAACTATAAATAAAATCATAATGAACGCAAACAATACAGAATATAATGTTTTTTGGTCAAATTGATTAATAGTTACATACGATAAAAACATGAAACATAGGAAGATTTCCAAGAAGAGATGCCAAATCCCCACATACTGATCCATAAATTTCTCGTTTTTAGGGATGTTATATTTTTTACGTAAGTTTAAATCGAGTAAACCTGCTCCAAAAAATGCGATGATCACTACTACAATTAACACAAGCGACTTCCCTTCTATATCTCTGTTTGTAAATACTGCTGTCGTAATTCTTCAGGCACTAAATCGCCGCCTGTTGACCATATAATATGTGTGGCGTTTTCCATTTTATCTGTTAGCCCATGCTTTTCAATGTACGAAGTCCCCTGCATCATTAATTCGATCGGACCATAAACTCCCGCATGTGCTGAAGGTTCCATAAAAATGTTTTCCGTCTCAAACATACCTTTTAAACTTCTAAATAAAAAGCTGTCATCCACAGTATAACATCCGCTTATAACGGATTCCATCAATGTTCCGACAAATCGTGAAGGCCGCCCTACCGCCAATCCGTCAGCTTCCGTCCGATTGGACAACCCAATATCATTCACACTAATTTTGTCATGCATACCCGTCATCAATCCTAAAAGCATACATGGTGATGCAAATGGTTCTGCAAAGAAAATATGAATATATTCACCGTAAATTTGTTTTAAAGTATAGGCAATTCCTCCGGGCGCACCGCCAACACCGCAAGGCAGATAAACAAATAACGGATGATTTGCATCGACTGTAATTTTTGCTTGCTGCAGCTGTTCTTTCAGGCGCAGACCCGCTACTGAATATCCTAAAAACAGATCGATGGAATTTTCATCATCAACGAAATGGCATGATGGATCCAGTTCTGCTACTTGGCGGCCGTTTTCCACGGCAGACGTGTAATCAGATTCGTATTCGATTACTTCTACCCCTTTTTCACGCAGCAGTTCTTTTTTCCATTCCTTTGCCTCTATCGACATATGGACCGTTACCTGGAAGCCAAGCTCTGCGCTAATAATACCGATACTCAGACCTAAATTGCCCGTTGACCCGACCGCTACTTTATATTGACTAAAAAATTTACGGAATTCTTCACTATGGAAAATTGCGTAATCATCTTGTTCTGTTATCATACCGGCATCGTTTGCCAGCTTTTCGGCATGACTCAACACCTCGTATATACCGCCACGCGCTTTAATCGAACCGGCGATCGGTAATGCATGATCACATTTAAGCATTAATTTTCCGGGAATATTAAAGCCGCGTCTTCCTTCTATTAGTTTTTTCATCGAAGCAATTTCTTTTAATTCCGATTCAATAATACCGTCTGAAAATCTCGTGATTGGAAATGCGACCTTTATATAAGAAGAAAAACGCTTCAATCTATTTTCTGCGTCCTGGATCATATCGAGTGTTACTTGTTCGGATACTTGACTATCTTTCGCTACATTTTCATTTTCCCAAAATACGTATTGTTCGGATTGCAGCTTTTCAATTAACGGAAAGCGCGCTTTTAATGCGTCTAAATTTAAGATTTGCTGATTCATTTATGATTCCTCCTTCTCAAAAATCGCACGTTCACAAATTTGTCGAAATTTTGTTTCAAAAGCCAAATTATTTTCTTCCGTGCGCTTTTTGGGTCCTTTCGTACGTCCCCCTGCACGTCTTATTTTCGCACTTTCAAATCGAAATGCCAACAGTTGATCTATGTTGTCTGACGTCAGTTCTTTCCCGTTGTGATTGATCACAATTCCACCTTTTGCTATACACATCGCAGCAAGACCATAATCTCCTGTTATGACAATATCTCCTCTCTTTAAGACACTGAGGAGCTTAAAATCAACAGAATCTGGTCCCTTGTCGACAATAATTGTTTTTGCACCCTCCCGTTCCATTCGATGTGATGTATCGCAGAACAAGATTGGTCTTATCTCATATCGAGATGAAATAAACAGCGCTAAATCAACAACCGGGCAAGCATCTGCATCAATTAATAGTTGTAAAATAGTTCATCATCCTTTCCAAAAGCAACTCCAAATTATTATATCAATATAATATTTGAAAACGTTTTCTCTTTTTTAACATCGATTTCACACAGTGATGTTACATAAAATATAATTGAATTGTTTGATAATTCATACTAATGTATACTTATTAATCCATTTGGGGGTATAAACATGACGACAATGACAACAACGAGTAACGCACAGCAATATGTTGATGGAGTATTTGAAAAATTAAAAGCTAAGAACGCACATCAATTAGAATTCTTACAAGCAGCGGAAGAAATTTTCCTATCTCTAGTTCCTGTATTCGAACAACATCCTGAATACATTCAACATAACATTTTAGAACGTATCGTTGAGCCCGACAGAATCATCTCTTTCCGTGTCGCTTGGCAAGATGATCAAAACCAAGTACAAGTAAACCGTGGATACCGTGTTCAATATAATAACGTTATTGGGCCATATAAAGGTGGTTTACGCTTCCATCCTACTGTAAACGAATCTATTATGAAGTTTTTAGCCTTTGAGCAAATTTTTAAAAACGCTTTAACTGGTCAACAGATCGGCGGAGGTAAGGGCGGTTCCGACTTTAATCCAAAAGGTAAATCAAATGCAGAAATTATGCGCTTCTGCCAAGCATTCATGACAGAATTATACCGCTATGTTGGTCCTGATGTCGATGTTCCGGCCGGAGATATTGGTGTAGGTTCTCGTGAAGTCGGCTATTTATGGGGTCAATACAAGCGAATTCGCGGTGCATATGAAGCAGGTGTATTAACAGGTAAAAAACCTGGCTACGGCGGTTCATTAGCACGTACAGAAGCAACAGGATACGGTTTAGTATACTTTGTTGAAGAGATGCTTCGTGAAGCAAAACTTTCAATTAACAACAAAACAGTTGTCGTTTCAGGATCTGGAAATGTAGCAATTTATGCAATTGAAAAAGCCCAGCACTTTGGAGCAAAAGTAGTGGCCTGCTCCGATTCTTCAGGTTATATTTACGATCCGGAAGGCATTAATTTAAAAATTGTGAAACAGTTAAAAGAAGTTGAAGGGAAGCGTATTAAAGAATATGTAAATTATCGTCCAAATGCTCTTTATACAGAAGGCTGTGACGGTATTTGGACAATTCCATGTGATATCGCCCTTCCATGTGCAACACAAAATGAAATTAACGGCGATCAGGCTCGTACGTTAATTGCAAATGGGGTAAAAGTCGTTGCAGAAGGTGCAAATATGCCATCGAATTTAGATGCAATCAATGAGTTTTTAGCGAGCGATGTATTATTTGGTCCTGGTAAAGCAGCAAATGCAGGTGGTGTTGCTGTATCAGCACTTGAAATGGCCCAAAATTCAGGCCGTAATTACTGGACTTTCCAGGAAGTTGATGAAAAACTGCATAGCATTATGAAATCAATTTTTAAAGAAAGTTCGGATGCAGCGAAAAAATACGGTTATGAAGGTAATTTAGTTGTCGGTTCAAACATTGCCGGCTTCATTAAAGTAGCGAACGGTATGCTTGTAGAAGGCGTTTATTAATTAACAAAACCCGCAATTTCCTTCGATTAAGGAGTATTGCGGGTTTATTTTTTAACGTACTACTAGAACATCACATTTGGCGCTGCGTACAACATTTTCCGATACAGATCCGAGTAGGAAGCGTTCTGCACGGTTTAAACCAGTTGCTCCGACAATGATCAAATCGGTATCCGCCAAGTTCGTCAATACGGCTTTCGGCGACCCTTCTTCAACTGATACTTGTACATTTTTAACGCCGGCCTGCTCTGCTATAACCTTGTATTCCCTTAACTGATCAAGAGTTTTTTCCTTTAGAGCCTTTGCATACTTTAGATCATATGCTTCCACTGAGCCGAAAGAATGTGTATCAATTACACTTACTAAATGCAATGTGGCATCTGTCAATCGAGCAACGTTCATACCGCGCTCAAAAGCAACTTTAGCTTTTTCCGAAAAGTCTATTGCCACAACAATATTTTTATACGTTTTTAGCATCTAAATCACTCCTTGTCTAAAATTAGTATAACAAATGTTACCATTACATTGTAAACAAAGGGGCACACTTCCCATAAGGTTAGACGTCTTTCTTCAAAATACGAACATTTTTATGTTATTAATATAAAATCATTCGTGTTATAATAAATCTGAAATTACTATTGGAGGTATCTCACGTGGAATTAATTTATACAGGTAAAACAAAAGATGTATTTAAACTAGAAAATGAACTTTTTTTATTAAAATTCAAAGATGATGTAACTGGAGAAAATGGTGTTTTTGATCCAGGTGCAAATACAGTCGGTTTAACAATTGATGGTGCCGGGCTTGCCGGGTTAAAACTTACTTCCTTCTTTTATTCTAAATTAAATGAATTAAATGTACCGACACATTACGTAGAGGCAAATTTTGATAAAGCGACAATGACGGTTAAACCAGCAACTGTTTTCGGAAAAGGTTTGGAAGTTATTTGCCGATTTAAAGCAGTCGGTTCTTTTTTACGCCGCTATGGTGCTTATGCAACAGAAGGTCAGGATTTGGATTCATTTGTAGAAGTAACAATTAAAGACGATGAACGACTCGATCCTCCTATTTCAGAAGATGCACTCGCAATGCTTGATATTTTAACTCATGACGAATATGCAATTTTGAAACAACGCACAATCGAAATTTCAAAATTTGTTGCGGCTGAGTTAGAGAAAAAAGGATTAACGCTTTATGATATTAAATTGGAATTTGGCCGCGATGCACAAACAGGTGAAATTTTACTGATCGATGAAATTTCAGGCGGTAATATGCGTGCATATCAAGGTGATACATATATTGAACCATTACAATTAGAAAAGATTATGCTTGCTGAATAATTTCAAATATTTTTAATGCTTTTCATCAAGCGCTAGAGGGACATTACGGACTATCCGGTATGTTCCTTTTATTTTTACCCCCTTCCCTTTTTCTATATAAAATGCTACACTTACTTTTGTACTTCAACGCGTTGAAGCGCGAAACTACATAGCGAGGTCTAATCATCATGAATGCAAAACAACATGTAAAACCACATTTTTTTGAAGCACTTATTTTAATTTTATTTATTATCGCACTCATCTCCTATAGCATTATGAAACTCGGCAGTGTGCCACACATTCCGATTTTAATAGCTATTATTGTCCTGATCATGTATGGTGTACTGCGAAAAGTACCGTACCGCGTCATGGAACAAAGTATGATTGCTTCTGTGTCAACAAGTATTGGTGCAGTTTTTATTTTTCTGTTAATCGGTGTATTAATCAGCAGTTGGTTAATAAGCGGTACAATTCCTACGTTACTGTATATAGGTCTTTCCATTATTTCTGCGAGCTTTTTTTATGCGGTTGTCTTCCTTATTACAAGCATTATCGGCACAGCAATCGGCAGTTCGCTTACTACCGTTGCAACAGTTGGTGTTGCGATGCTAGGGGTTGCGAGTTCTATAGATGCTTCTCTAGCGATAACAGCAGGAGCGATTGTTTCCGGAGCATTTTTTGGGGATAAAATGTCACCGTTGTCCGATACGACGAACTTGGCGGCGACTGTTGCCGGTATTGACTTGTTTACGCATATTAGAAATATGATGTACACGACCATTCCGGCATTTATTATTTCACTTATTGTATATGCGTGGATCTCTCCAAAAAGCCATCATATGGACACAGAGCTTATTACAAGCTTTAAAGAAACACTGCTTGCAACAAATCTAATTCATTGGTATGCAATCATTCCGCTTGTCGTTCTGATTGTCTGCACGATTTTTAAAATGCCGAGCATTGCTACACTGACAATTAGTGCGATTTCCGGCATCGTGCTATCGTATTTCCACAGCTCGATTCCATTGAACGAACTGTTTGGGATTTTGTATAACGGCTATTCAATGGAGACCGGAGTCGAAGCAATTGATTCATTACTGTCACGTGGCGGAATGAACAGTATGCTGTTTACGATTATTTTGATTGTACTTTCCCTTTCTATGGGCGGTCTGCTCTTTACGCTCGGCATTATCCAAACATTGCTGCAGGCGCTTCAAAACCAGTTGAAATCGGTCGGTTCGGTTATTACGGGAACAGCATTTACTGCAATCGGAATTAACGTTACGATCGGTGAACAGTATTTATCGCTGTTATTAACAGGTGAAGCATTTAAGGAAAAATTCAAAGCCGTTCATCTTCACCCGAAAAATTTAGCCCGTACAATTGAGGATGCAGGTACTGTCATTAATCCGCTCGTTCCATGGAGCGTGTGCGGTCTGTTCATTGCTTCAACATTGAATATTTCTGTCATCGACTATTTACCGTTCGCATTCTTTTGCCTGTTAAGTCCAGTCATCACAATTTTGTTTGGCTGGTTGAATATTACAATTACGAAAATCAGCAATTATTAAAAGATCGCCTGCTCCGTTATAGAACGAGCAGGCTTTTTATTTTCCTGCATTCCCACTCCCCCATCAAATTAATCGATAATTCTGTTTACATATATATCATAAAGTGATATATTGTTTTCAGACATATATATCACTTTATGATATATCAGGAGGTGACATAGTGAAAAACAATGAGCAATTGACCGATTCAATGTTTCATATTATGGCCGCATTAACAACGCCCCAACACGGATACGCGATTATGAATTTAATTGAAGAAACATCAAAAGGGAATATTTCTATCGGTCCAGCTTCAATGTACACGATTATAAAAAAACTTTTACAAAATGATTGGATTTATTTATACGACGATACGGATTCAAGGCGTAAAGTGTATTTACTGACGCAAAAAGGCAAAACCGTTTTAAAAGAGGAGTTAACAATTAGAAAGCGGATGATTCAGTTAGCTGAAAGAGGAATGGAGGATGAAGTATGACAAAAACGAAGTATATGATGTCTGGTGGATTAGCATTTTCTGAGCAAAAGGATTTGGAAAAATTGCATAAACTTTCACTTGAAGGTTGGCATGTCCGAAGTTTTTCATTTTTAGGCTACACACTTGAAAAAGGTGAATGTGCTGATTATGTATACAGTATAGATTATCGAACACTGGAAAATACGGATGAAGAATACTTTGAACTTTTCAAAGATGCAGGCTGGTCACTTGTGGATTCTGCAGGTGATATCCATTTATTTCGTGCTGCTCCCAACACGAAGCCGATATACACGGACCGTGATACAACGATTGAGAAGTATAAAAACCAAGTAAAGCCATTACAACCTGCTTCGATGATACTTGTTCCGAGTACAATCATTTCTTGGATGATTACACAACAAACGTTTGGTATCATTCACACAATTTCCTTTATATTAGCTCTTCTATTTACCGTAATTACGATTCCTTTACTCTGGACTGCGCTGACTGCATTCGGGAATCAATGGAAAGCAGAAAACAAAAACGGTTTCGTTATTGCTACGAAGTTGATCCCTGCTGTCACAGTATTAATTGCGATTTATGCATTGTTACAATCGGACTTAAAAGCAGTACAGATAGTAGCCGCTGCTGTCATTGGTGCAACCGTCTTTGTTGCGTTTATTTCCTTATTAATGTCTCTTTACCATCTGATTAAAGTCAGGAAAGCATAATATATTACGGTATAGGTTGAGACAGAACTAGAATCCAGTGAATAAAGTTCCCCAGAGCAGAAAAGCAGCAATTTTCTCAAAAGAAAATCGCTGCTTTTCATTTTTTCTTAGGTTTTCTTGAAAACTGCAATTCTCTTCCCGAAAATCGCCTTTAAAAGAGGTGGTGTCACAATTGTTGTTACGATAATTACAATTATAATGGATGTATAGTAATTAGCGGGCAGCAAGCCACCTTCAAGTCCCATTGCAGCTAATATTAATGCAACTTCGCCTCGTGAAACCATTCCAGCACCAACACCCATCGATGATTTCGTATTGAATCCGGCTAATTTTGCACCTAATCCAGAACCGATAAACTTCGATACGACTGCTATAATTGAAAACACGACGATAAACCCGATTTGATCGCCAATTCCATCGAATGACACGGCTAACCCGATACTGACAAAGAAGAACGGAACAAAAATCCCGTATGCAATCGGCTCAACCTTATGCTCGATTTCATTTTTAAATTCTGTTTGTGCAATCGCAATCCCCGCAAAGAAAGCACCGATAATACCTGCTATACCTAGGAATTCCGCAAAATATGACAAGCCAAAACAAATAATCAGGCCTGCGCTTAATATCGATTCTGTAACTTTAAATTTCTTAAATATTCTAATGAAGTGTGGGATAAACCATTTTGCAAGAACAATCAAGATGGCGAAGAACAATACTTTCTTACCGATCAATACACCGATATTTGTATCGGAACCGGCAAAGAAACTCATCGCAATTGCGATTAAAATAACGACTACAATATCATCCAATACGGCCGCACCGAGTAATGTTGACCCTTCTTTACTATTCAGCCAGCCAAGCTCTCTTAATGCCTGTACCGAAATACTGACAGATGTAGCAGAAAGTAATAAACCAATAAAAATGGATTCTCCTACAGACATTCCGTAATACTGTGAACCTGCATAACCTAAAATAATCGGCAGGATAATACCACCTAAAGCAACATAAATCGCCGCTTTTTTGTTTCTATTCATTTCCTGAAGATCCGTTTCAAGACCAGCTAAAAACATTAAAAGTAAAACACCTATTTGACTAAATACAGTCAACAGTTCAGTATCATGAACCCAACCAAGAAGGGCTGGACCGAGAATAATACCAACAATTATTTTCCCAAGTACAGATGGTTGCCCAATTCTCGCAGCAAGATTTCCAGCGAGCTTCGTAGCAAATAAAACTAACGCAATTTGTAAAATAAACATAAATTTCCCCTTTCAATGCAAAAAAGACAAGGCGGTGCCATAGTTGACTATGGCTCCACCTTGTCTTGCACTTATTATTTAATTTAATGTTCTTAGCTTTATTTTAATATAATTACCCTCGCTATTGCAAGTATATTCTATAGTAAACTATGCTAGTGTTCTTATTTCGGGCTTATCAAATCTCTAAAAACATCTTTAATTCAGGCATTTGTTTTTGTGCCTGTTCATAGCCGACCGCATAATTGGCTTTCATTTGATCGACTTTGCTTTCAAAGCTTTTGATCGGGCGGTCCGGCTTAAATATGAATGCTTCCTGATCCGTCTCTTTTTGAGCGATATATTGCATTGTTTCATTATACATATCCGCACGATGTCTCATTGCAGCCGCGAGTCTTGGGTAACGTTTTTGGAAAAGCTTCGTTGCCCACTGATTCGTTTTCGAGGCACTTTTTATATAGCCGGGTTCCCTCGTCAAAATTAGCAAATGCTTGTTATATCCTTTTTCGATGGCACGTTTAATTGGAATCGAATCGGATAGTCCCCCATCATAATACGGAACATTGTCAATTTTAATCTCGGGAAAAAGTATTGGAATCGCACATGTTGCCTGAAGTATATCACATGTTTTTGTCATACTATGCGCACTTTTATACTCTACCTTTCCGGTATATGCATTCGTTAATCCGAACTCCACCTCACCCGGGTAGTTGTAATAAGCATCCCAATCAAATAAATCAAGCTGATTCGGCACAATATTATAGGCAAAATCCAATCCAAAAAGACTTTTTTCTTTTAAGAAATTCCGTGCTCCCATATAGCGTGGATCATTGCGATACGTCGTTAAAACACGCATTGTCCGTTCAGGCTGATTTGACATATAGGACACCGCGTTAATGGCACCTGCTGAAATCGCTGCAATATACGGCATCTTTATTTGTTCCTCCATTAGAGCATCTAAAACTCCTGCTGTGAAAACTGTTCGAAATGTCCCGCCTTCAAGTATTAAACTACAATCCTTTACTTCATGCATCATCGTCACACTCTTTCCCCTATTTCCATCTTTCCTCTATTTTACTATATGTCTTAAATAATATAAAAAATATTTCTTAATCAAATTTTCTCTACTTCCTAAATATTCAGAAATATGGTATTATTTATTTCGAATATCGTAATATTAGGAGGCTACTTATGTCAATGTTGAAACGTAGTGATGTACCGGTTGAAGAAACTTGGAATTTGGAAGATTTATTTGCTACAGAACAGGCCTACACAGCAGCAATCGAAGAGTTAGGGCAACTTGTAGAGGAAACTGCTGCTCAACTCGCAGGGACAATTACAGATGTACAAGGTGCGATTAAGGCAATTGAGGCAACGGAAAAAATTCAGGAGAAGATGGTGGTCATTGGAACATATGCGAGTCTTTCACATAGTGTTGATCAGACGAGCACCGAAAATCAAATGCGTGCTGCTAGCTTCGGTTCTTTCGCTGCAAAACTTGCAACCAAGCTATCATTTGTAAAAAGTGATTTGCTAGCCTTGGACGATGCCGTTTTAAAAGAAGCACAAAATGCAAAACCGGAATACGCTAACTTTATTAATAAATTGTTAGTACAAAAGCCGCATCAATTACATCCTGAAGCGGAGAAAGCTCTAGCGGCATTCGGTGCAACATTCGACGCGCCATATGAGCTTTACAACACAACAAAATTAGTCGATATGCAGTTCCCGAATTTTGAAGTAGATGGTGAATCATTCCCGCTTAGCTACAACTTGTTTGAAGGCGATTGGGAGCTTGAAACGGACACGGATAAACGTCGCGCTGCATTTGAAGCCTTTTCAAAAAAACTGCGTGACTATCAGCATACGACTGCCAAAACATATAATTCACACTTGACGATTGAAAAAACGGATTCAGACCTTCGTGGCTACGACAATATTTTTGATTCATTATTACAGTCACAGCAAGTGGACCGCTCAATGTATAACCGTCAAATCGATTTAATTATGAATGAGCTGGCACCACATATGCGTCGCTATGCGAAACTTCTGCAAAAAACACATCAGTTGGATAAAATGACATTTGCGGATCTTAAAATTTCATTGGACCCATCATATGAGCCGACAATTACGGTGGAAGAGTCCCGCCAATATATGAAGGACGGTTTAGCCATTATGGGTGAGCATTATACGAACATGATTGACCGTTCCTTTGATGAGCGTTGGATCGATTTTGCACAAAATGCCGGAAAATCAACTGGTGCATTCTGTTCAAGCCCATATGGTGTACACCCGTATGTATTGATTTCCTGGACGAGCCGAATGAATGAAGTATTCGTTTTAGCCCATGAACTCGGCCATGCCGGTCATTTCTATTTGGCAAATGATGCGCAAAACATTTTCAATGCAAGACCATCACTTTATTTCATTGAAGCGCCATCAACAATGAATGAAATGCTTATGGCAAACCATTTATTAAAAAATTCAACGGATGCCCGTTTTAAACGTTGGGTCATCTCAACAATCATTAGCCGTACGTACTACCATAATTTCGTCACTCATTTACTTGAAGCAGCTTACCAACGCAAAGTATATGAAATTATCGATGCTGGAGGAAGCGTCAATGCACCAAAACTAAATGAATTAAAACGTGAGGTGCTTGAGCAGTTCTGGGGAGATACAGTTGAAGTAACTGAAGGCGCAGAATTGACATGGATGCGTCAGCCACATTACTATATGGGCTTATATCCATATACGTACTCTGCAGGTTTAACTATTTCAACTCAAGTTTCACAACGGATTTTAAACGGTGACGAAGCAGCAGTTGAACAGTGGATCGATGTATTAAAAGCAGGCGGCACGAAAACACCTGTTGAACTTGCTCAAATGGCCGGTGTCGATATTACGACTGAACAGCCATTACGTGACACAATCGCATTTATCGGTGATTTAATTTCGCAATTGGAGCAACTGACTTCAGAGCTTCAAACAGTTTAATGTGATGCTACAATCAGTGGAGATTATCTACATCCCACTGATTGTTCGTCCTCACTATATTATATTGCAGGATGTGCTGAATTTACTTTCAAGCACATCCTTTTTAGATGGCTACAGAAGTGTTGATAAAATCCTCTTGCTGGAACAATTCAGATACCCCTGATTCGATTGCAGCTGATCCGACCGCTTTCGCAACTACTCCTGCAACCCGTTCGTCCATCGAACTTGGGATAATGAAATCTTCATTCAGCTCTTCGTCCGTTACAAGTGAAGCAATAGCCTCAACTGCCGCCAGCTTCATCGATTCATTTATATCCGTTGCTCTTACATCCAATGCACCACGGAAAATACCAGGGAAAGCTAACATATTATTCACTTGGTTAGCGTGGTCAGAACGGCCGGTACCGATAATTTTCACTCCCCACTTTTTCGCATTTTCCGGCGTTATTTCAGGATCCGGATTTGCCAATGCAAAGACAATTGGATCTATAGCCATCGATTTAATATGCTTTTCCGTTAAAATATTTGCTGCCGAAACCCCGATAAAAACATCCGCCCCTACTAATGCATCATCTAAAGTGCCGCGTAATTGATCCGGATTCGATAAATTAGCGACCTGTTCTTTCACCGGATTCATACCTTCAGGACGGCCTTCATAAATAATGCCCTTCGTGTCACACATTACGACATTTGTATAACCCATCTGAATTAGAATACGGAGAATCGCAATACCTGCAGCTCCAGCTCCGTTTATGACAACCTTTAAATTCGCGACGTCTTTTTTCACAAGTTTCACCGCATTAATTAAACCTGCCCCTACGACAATTGCTGTTCCGTGCTGGTCATCATGAAATACAGGAATTGAACATTCAGCACGCAGTCGGTCTTCAATTTCAAAACAGCGCGGCGCTGAAATATCCTCCAAGTTGATCGCACCATATGTCGGTGAAATCGCTTTTACAATATTGACAATCTCGTCTACGTTTTTAGTATTTAAGCATACCGGCACCGCATCAACATTTGCAAAGCGCTTTAATAATAACGCCTTCCCTTCCATTACCGGTAAGGCAGCTTCCGGTCCAATGTCCCCTAATCCTAAAACCGCGGTTCCGTCTGTAATAACCGCTACTAAATTCCCTTTCATCGTATAGTCATACACCGTTGAAGGATTCTGCTCAATTGCAAGACAAGGGGCAGCGACACCCGGTGAATAAGCTAAACTCAAATCATATTTATCCTGAACCGGAACTTTTGCACGAATTTCCATTTTCCCTCCAAAATGTTCGTGCATTTCAAGCGATTTTTTCATTAAATCCATAATTACCATCCCCTTCTAATTTTTGAAGTCCTTTGTAATTACGAATGTTAACCTCTACCTTTTATTTTGTCAACGATAGCTTTTAAAATTTATAACAAGTTCTTAAAACACTCTATAAGCATTGATATAACAACGTTTATAGCGATTAACAAGCGCTTGTTTAACTTGTGATTTTAAACACAATCAATTATTCCAGAAAAATAAATGTAAGGGCTATCATTTTCAAAACCGCGCTTTATCAAGGTGAAGTATGTGATGAATTGCACGAAGTATTTTCAATTTAGTAATATGAAACACTTCACAAACTTTCCAAAAAAAATTTTGAACAGCACTTTTTGTCTCCATTTCCGCGTACATTTGTTACACTTATACATAACGGAGGGAACACAATGACAGAAAAAACACATACCGAGGAACTGACAGAAGAAGAATTTTTGGAACTTGTTTTAGAAGAACAGGAAAAGGCGCTTGCAAAAGCACGAGAGGAACGGTTAAACCCACAGCCTAAAAAACCGAAAAAGCAAAAACCATTTGTTCGGATTGTAGTATGGCTGATGGCTTTAACATTAGCTTTTAGCACGTTTGCTGTGATTTTCAATGTGTATTCCATTCCTGCCATCGAATTTTTAAAAGTATCGGCACAACTATCAAATCAGGAAAATATCCAAACATATAAACAATCTATTGTCACAATTGATACCGACTCCGGAAAAGGAACAGGATTTGCGGTATCGGATAATGGCTACATAATCACGAATGATCATGTCATTGAAGATGCTTTGACGATTACCGTTGTCTTTCCGGATGACTCACTCTATAAAGCTGAAGTAGTTGAATCATATGAAGAATATGATCTCGCACTGTTGAAAGTGGATGCGGAAAACTTGCCATTCCTGTCACTTTCCCCAACGAGCGAATTCCGTAAAAATGAGCCTGTCTATTTTATCGGCAATCCGCTTGCATTTAGCGGTATTGCAAATAAAGGAACGGTTATTGGCTATACGACTGCTGCTGACATCCAGCCCGACATCATTATGATGGATGCACCTGTTTATCGCGGAAACAGCGGTAGCCCGGTCATCAATGAAAACGGACATGTAATCGGTGTTGTGTTTGCAACAGGTACTCGTGAAGGACACGGGAAAGTCGGATTGTTTATCCCGATTGAAAATGTGCATGAGCTGTTTCACACTTATTTGAAGAGGTAAGGAAAGTCGATCACTCAGCTTAAAGGTTTCGGAACCATCGTGGGGCAGTTCAGTATATTAGAACTTTTGTGAATGATATTAGAAGAGTTGGATACTATTTTAGAACTTTCATATCGTTTATTAGAAGATCAATCGCTCATATTAGAACAAACGTTCCTTTTATTAGAAACTCCGTGTTATATTAGAACTTTTCGCTTTATATTAGCACATCCTGCAAGTTTATTAGAAAATGCCACCCCACCAAAACAGCAAAAAACGGCTGCTCAATTTCAATCATTGAGCGCCGTTTTAAAATTAGAAAATCAGGCTAATTAAGAAGTAGAATAATGCGGCCATTAATGCGGAAATTGGCAATGTGATAAACCACGTGATTACAATTTTACGCGCCATTCCCCATTTAACACCTTTCACACGTTGAGCTGCACCAACACCCATAATTGCAGAAGAAATTACATGTGTTGTCGAAACCGGTAATGCGATGACTGTTGCACCAAAAATAATTGATGCAGAAGTTAAGTCAGCCGCTACCCCGTTAACCGGACGGATTTTCATAATTTTACCGCCGACTGTTTTAATGATTTTATATCCGCCTACTGACGTTCCTAGACCCATCGCAAGTGCACAGGCAAAACGTACCCAATCCTGTACTTCATCAGTCGATTGCCAGTTTGCTGCAATTAAAGCCATTGTAATAATACCCATCGCTTTTTGAGCATCGTTTGTACCATGTGTAAACGATTGTAATGCCGCCGTACCGATTTGCGTTAATCGGAATGCTTTCGTTGTCCCATATAATGGTGAACGGTGGAAAATAAATTTGAATAGTTTCATGACGATAAAACCAAGAGTCAATGCTAAAATCGGCGATATAATTAGCGCCTGTAAAATTTTAAAGAAGCCTTCATAGTTTAAAATATTCATACCTGCAGAGGCAACTGCTGCACCTGCAATTGAGCCGATCAGTGTATGGGAAGAACTTGATGGAATACCGAAATACCAAGTTAATAAGTTCCATGTGATGGCAGAACATAATGCTGCCAATATTACTACAGACCCTGTTGTATCCCCTTCAAATGCGTTTAAAGAGAACGGGTCCACAATTCCAGATGCTACAGCTTTTGCTACACCTACGAACGTCATCGCACCTACGAAGTTCATCACTGCCGCTAACAGAACAGCTACACGAGGTTTTAATGCACGTGTCGATACAGATGTGGCGATTGCATTCGCTGTATCATGGAAACCGTTAATAAAGTCGAATGCCAGCGCAAAGATGACAACGAGTACGGTAATGATTAATAACGTATCCATAATTTACTCCTTTTTCATTATGCATTTCGCATAATAATTGATTCGATTGTATTCGCTACATTTTGGCAGTAGTCTGCAATTTCTTCTAACTGCTCATATAAATCTTTAAAGATAATTAAGCGAATTGGGTCTTTCTCAATCTGGAATAGTTCAGTAATGGATTTACGGAAAATTTCATCACATTCACGCTCATAGTCCTTGATCAGGATGGCATGTTGACGCATACCGATTAAGTCTTTTTTATTTAATAATTCCATCGCCTTTACAGCTTCATCTGATGATTTAGCGATATAGTCTACGAAGTCGCGCATATACTGATTTACTTCTGTAAATGAGTACATTTCAAAGTGGGCAATTGTATTTTCGATGCCATCCAGAATATCATCCAATTTAATGGCTAATGATAAAATATCTTCACGCTCAATAGGAGTCATAAACGAATCGTTTAATTTAACGATTAATTCATGGATCAGCTTGTCTCCCGCTGTTTCATATGATTTCATTTTAATCTGAATTTGTTTCAGTTCTGATACTGTAGTAATTGTCGATTCTTTTGCATAGTTGGCACCTTGTTGTACATTTTTTGCAATATTTAATAATCCTTCAAAAAATGGATCTGGTTTTTTTGAGTTGAACATCGAATAAAATCCTCCTAAAATGAAGTTTGTAAATTAAAACCTAGGTTATCATAACACCGATTTTTCAATATCTTCAACATTAATTTATGTTATTTACAAAAGCTTTACAATTGTGAAACATAACTTTTTTAACATATCCGGTTAATTTCAGTCGATATTTAATGAAATATTCTGAAAAAAACCGAAATTTATTAATATAGTGCCTTTTTCCGGCACTTTCGACAGCATTGCTAATAAAATTTTACTTTTATTCTTCAGTACCCATTTTTATGTCATGTTAATTGTAAATCTAATGTAAATTTTAAGTTTCACAAAAGTTACTTTTTCATTCTCAATTTCATTAAAAAAGCCTAGTAAGTTTCTACTTACTAGACGATGATCCTATTTCCTTATTTATTTAGAACAGAAGATACGATATGTGCTGCGTCCCATTCACCTAAAGACAGTTTTGTAATCGGATACTTTTTACTGAAAAGCTGTGCTGTAATTTCGGAAGTGGTCAAGCCCTCTTCGTTCATCATTTCTATTTTATAACTTAGCTCTTTTAAGTAATGAAGTTTTCGCATTAAAGCATCTCTTCCGTTTTCAATATATCCCGCATGATTACAATACACTTCAAGAAAATCATACGTTAATACTTTCTCCAGCGATCGGATAATTTGAGGAATACTTTCTTCACGCAGGACGACTTTTGTTTTCGGTGTCACATACAGATCACCTGTAAAAAGTTGACCTGTCGATTCATTCAAATAGGCAACATGGTCTTCTGTATGTCCGGGAGTTTCAATCACTTTCCAATTCGTTGTTCTAGATGAAAAAGAATCTCCGACAGGCTGTGCAAGAAACGGCAGCCTTGACCCCCAGAAAAGCTTACGATATAAAGGATAGCTTGCCTTCTTCCCGCATTCTTCTATGTTGAGCGGATGCATAAATATCGGCAATTTATATGCTTTTTGTAAAAAATGAGCGCCTCCGGAGTGATCTTCATGATAATGAGTCAACATAATCCGGTCAACGTCCATCTGTTCAAAAAAGGGCTTAAACTGCTTAAGAAGCGATGCAGAACCTGTATCAATTAGGATACCGTCCACTTCAAAACAATGTACATTTAAATAAACCGCTTGAAACTGGACAGATCCATTGATCATTTTCACGCCGTTCTTTTCGCTCAGCTCTATTTTTTTCTTAAATAACACATTTCTCACTCCTTTGACCGTTATTTTTCTACAATACCACTTTATCATAAATATTGGAAATTAGCCCCAACTCTTTGTTAAATTTTTGTACGACAAAAAGCCGTTATGTAAAACTTGTTTACATAACGGCCTGTTAAGCAGTGTCAACCTTTTTCGACAGAGTGATGATGTACCCAATCACTATAGCCTGCCATATAAATTTTTATATTTTGATAGCCTGCTTCCTTTAATACTGTATATACCGGTGTAGCAGTAACACCTGACCCGCAGTACACAACTACTTCCTCATCTTTTGGAACTTCCTTGAGGAGAGAAGACGTAATTACCAATTCAGAGCCATTACGCAACTGTTCCCAATCATAGTTTTTTGCTGTCGGGATATGTCCTGCCACTTTATCAAACGGCTCTGTTTCACCACGGTAACGCTCCGGTGCGCGGGCATCAATTAATGTCGCTTTTCGCTTGCCTTCAATAATATGCATAATATCCTGACGTTTTAATAAAATATCATCATTCCACTGTATATCAAGCTTACTTTCCTTAAATACAGGTACTTCTGTCGTTACAGGGAATCCTGCTTCCTTCAGTGCTTCAAAACCGCCATTAACGACATATGCATGTTTGAAGCCTGCATAATGCAATATCCACCAGGCGCGTGTTGCATTTGCTGCCGCCCCTTGATCATAAATATAGATGGCATCATTGTAATTTAAACCGTGCTTTTCAAACAAAGCCTGAAGCTGCTCCTTTTCAGGAAGCGGATGTCGGCCTTCTTGTTTCGATAAATCCGACAGATCGGTATTTAAATCCCAGTATACCGCCCCTTCAATATGGCCCTCTTCATACATCTTTCTGCCTGACTCTACATTGCTCATATCAAATCTTGTATCGATCAACCGACCTGTTCTTTCCATTCGATTTGCGGTCACAAAAATATTCGTCATTAAAAAGATCCTCCTTACGCTTGTAGTTGCGCGTAAATATCCTTCCAAACAGCTAAGCGACTATCTTCCTGAAGTAATAAACGTTCTGTCTCAATCTGCTCGACTGCCTGTTCAAGCATATGCTGGCGCAATCCTTCTGCTTCAATGGCGATATGGCTTGCTGCCCACTCCATAATTTTAGCTTTTTCCACATCCAGATAGTTTTGCGCATTTGGTTTTGTTAGTTGTTCCAGCGCATCACGCAATTGCTCTTTTTCATTCTTTTCAAAGAATGCTTTTACATTTTTAAAGTGGGATTTTACCCCTTCATACGGTGCTGGATCTGAAAATGGACCTGTAAAATCCAAAATTTCAGGTTCTTTTGATTCATAGCTTAAAAACGCGAAGCTTGGGTTTAGTTCTTTTAATTCACGCGACTCCTCTTTGAACAGTTCTTTCATTTTCTTCTCGACAAATTGTGCTAAACGGAAATTCGTTACCCGCAATTCCTGAGCGAAGTCGAAGCTTAACGCCTGCAGCACTTCTTTTAATGCTGTTTGCAATGCTTGCTGTGCCGGCATTTGCGCAAAAGTGGACGGATTGTAGCTTTCACGGTAGAAGTCCGGATAGCGGTAGTACACACGTTGCAGTACGTAATATAACAGTTCATCCAGTTCTTGCTTTGTCTCACTTTCAATCATCGCTGTTTGGGTTGTCTGGAATTTGGAACGTACTAGCTTTTCCAAATGAGCCAATTCTTCAAGTCGCTCATCTTTACGTTTCAAGTTTTCTTCTGTTTGTGTTATTAAATCATTCAGGCGTGCTTCTGTTTTATCCACTTCTTCCTGTAATGCCTGAACCGCAATACCCATCAGTTCGTCATTCAGGAAGTGGTGGAATGCATCTTCAAATGGTGCCATACCCGACTGATGTTCGAGCTGCTCCTGCTTTTCTTTTAACGCCAGTAAACTTGATACTCCGTAAAGTCTCGGGAAACGGATACCGAAGCGTTGAAGTTCTGAACGAACATAGCCTTTTACTTCTTCCTCTTCTTCCATTGTCGAAGCTAAGTCAATGGCATTCACGATAAAGAACATTTTATCCAGTTCAAACGCATCTTTAACACGACCTAATTGGATCAAGAACTCACGGTCCGCTTTTGCAAATGCATGGTTGTAGTATGTTATGAAAAGAATGGCATCGGCATTTCGAATGTAATCGAACGCTACACCTGTATGGCGTGCATTGATCGAGTCCGCACCCGGTGTATCTACTAACGTTACACCCATACGCGTAAGTGGTGAATCAAAGTAGAAATCAATATTGTCCACGAAACAAGAACGGTTTTCCTGCGCCACGTATTTTTCAAAATCATGACGGTTAACCCGTAATGTCGTTCCAAGTTTTGTAATGAATGTTTCATAACCTTCCGAATAAGCACGGATAAAGGATTTATGAACATTCAGGCGCTCATCTGTTAATGGAACAGCCAATCCTTCTTCTGCACGATCATACGCTTCTTTTAATGATGATACTTGGATGCCAATTGCTGCATATGAGCCTTGAATATCTTCAAGTAGCTGTGCTTCATTTTTCAGATGAACATCTGCTGTTTCGTGCGGATGTTCCGGAGTGACAGGACGAATTTTATTAATTGCCGCTGTCGTCGGGTTTGGTGATACAGGTAATACACGCTCTCCCATCAAAGCATTCGAAAAGCTTGATTTACCTGCACTGAATGCACCGAATAAGGCAATCGTAAAGTCACGTTTTTGCAGACGTTCCACTTTTTTTGTCAAGAAGCTCGATACTTCTTTAAAGCCTTGAACATCTTTAATAATATGCGCTGTTTTCAATGCTTTTTCGGTTACCGTGTCAACATTTAATCCTGTTCCCGCTTTTTCCTCTGTTTGTTCAGCAGCAATTTCTGTTTCCTGATTTTTTAACTGCAGCATCGATTCATCAAAGGGACGAATATCTTTCAATGCCTGCTCATGTTCACGCTTCCAATTTTCCAAATAAATTTTGGATTCTGCGCGAATTTCATTGGAAACTTGTTTCATTAATGTGTTGTTGAACACCTGGAATTTCTCGATTTGCATAATATGCTGAAGCGCATTCACTTTTTCGGACATTGCATTAATTTTCAGTTTAACAGGTGCTGCCGCTTCACGCGCTACTTGCTCCAATGTTTCTTTTTGTTCAAGTTTCCATGCATCTGTTGTTTGGACAAAGTAACGTTTTGTCGCCTCAGAAACTCGATTCGCAAAGTTTAGTACCGCATCTCCTGTAATAACCGCGCTTTTTTGAACTTGTTCCTCAATAATCGAGAACGGGAAATTAAATTCCTTCTTATCAATACTCGCTGCCCGTTCGTCATTCAATGCACCGACATCTTTTAACGCTTGCTTCATTAATGCTTTAATATGACCGGTAATTTGTGATTGGACAACATGGTTAAAACCAGCATATGCATCTTCCTGACGACGTGCTTTCTCTTCCGCTGTTTTCTTTTTCGCAGTAAACAGTCCGCCTACTTTAAAGTCGTCTTGTTGACTTTCTAAATAGGCACGCAGTTTGTCGCGGACATCCGCCGGCATAATTGCAGCATTTGCAAGCAAGTCTTTACGTTTTTCATCAAACTGCATATCAAATACATCAAACGAGAAAAGTTCTGTTTGACGCGTCAGTTTTTCATATTGCTCTAAAATATCATCACGGTGCTGCCAGTCATCTTCAGAAACGAGTTCAGCATATGTTGTGAAGCGGTCTTGCTTCTCCTCTTCCAAATACGCTTCATGCTCGTGCTGCAGCTTTGTCAGTGTATTTTCTGCTGTCATAATCAGTTGTTCCTGCCAGTCATTCATCGAATCCATGACAATTTTTTTCACTTGATCAAAATCGTTGTTCGGAAGCTCCTTTTCACGTAATGATGTGAAGAAAATATTTTTCGGATAAACACCCCATGCAGCAAATGAGTTATGAACTGATTGCTTGAAATCTTCAAATGACAGTTCCGCTTCACGGTGCTTATCAATTTGATTGACGATTAAATACACATTCGGATTGTATTTCATCAACTGTTTTGTAAATTGGAAGTTCAGCTCAGATTGCACATGATTGTAGTCCATTGTGTAGAACACCATATCGGCAATATGCAAGGCAGACTCCGTACTCATCGCATGTGCATCGTCCGTTGAATCAACACCCGGAGTATCCATAACAGTTACCCCTTCAGGCAAGCTTGAAGTACTATGTCCGATTTCAATTTGTGATACCAATTCGCCGTTTTTGCTCAATTCTTTTACTTGTTTAATATCATAGCCCGCTTCAAACTTTACCGGCTTTTCATTATGCAAATAAAGAATCGCAAAATCTTCATCCGATTTGTGCACTTTAACAATGTTCGCACTTGTCGGAATTGGGCTTGTCGCTAAAATGTTTTCCCCCGACAGCGCATTGATCATACTCGATTTACCCGCGGAAAAGTGACCGGCAAAACCGATGACAAATTCCTTTTGTAAAAGCTTTCGTGCAAACAGATGAAGCTTTTCAATTCGTTCTGTATCTTCATTTTCTTTATAAATTATGTATTGTAATGCCGATTGCTGTAACAATCCCTGAATTTTCTCGTCAAACATCGTCATATTACGACCCCTTTATATCAATTTATATCTTTTTGCCTTAAATTCGTCACATTTCTATAGTACCATGCCCAGTCAATAAAATCGGCTAGTATTTTTTTAAAATTATTGTTTTCTGCATATTTTCGTTAAATATAGACTTTTCCTTTATTGAGTTGCTATTTCGGAATAACCAGGTTATTATGCTCAATTAAACGCATCTTCATGTCCGTTTTATCAAAAATCACAAAAATTCATCATTACCCAACATAATATCAGTATAATGAGAAAATAAAAAGATTGGAGCAGCAAATGGAGGACTTATTTAAACAATTGAGAAGTAGGAGATGACGAAGCAATGAGAGGTTTATCCTTTGAGATACCGAACCGGCATGGCCGATATTTATATGAAATTTTAGAAGCTATCGACATAAGAGATTACTTTTGGAAATCAGAAGCCGAAGAGGCATATTATATTGAAAATAATCAGTTGGATGAAGCCATGTTCCCGCAGCCTTATACATATACCGGTGGAGAACTGTATAACAGAATTTCCGTAAAAGACTATTATGTACTATTTGCAGACTTAAAAGCATTTAAAGATAAATCACATGTGCAGGACATTGCTACATATGAAGAGTTCCTAAATAGCCAGTGTGAGCTCGTGCTTTTAATTGTAGATTGTGCATATGTAACGATCTATGTAAAAGATCAACATGTAACTGAAAAGATTTACAGAAAAGCGGTTCAGGAGGGGTACGAAAATTTAGCGTACATTACGGATGAGAATGACCTTCGTACAACATTGACCTCATTTTAAATAAATATGTGAAGCAATAATTTCTATTGTTTCACTATGCTCCCCCCTTCCTCAATTATCTATTAAACTATTTCGTATAAAACTCGTTAAAGGAATAATTTTAATAGAATTTCTTAAGTGGCTCATATAAATATCAACCGGATAAATAGTCCCGATCGGACCTATATCCATTACCCTTAATAAATCCGCCTCAATTTCCTCTGAAATTAAACTTTCAGGCAATAGCCCGATACCTAAACCTTCCTTAATCAATTTTATAGCAAAAATAACATCCTTTATTTTGTTGAATTTCTTTATATCGTATTCATTATTTAACCATTCAACTACCGGGGTATGTTCATTTAAATAACCTATATAAAGCGGATGCTCATTAAAAAGCGCTTTAAGCTGTAAATCCAACTGCTTTTCCACGAGCTGTAATTTAGAAGAATATACCAGTCTTAATGGAGAACGGTCAATACGCTCCGAATGAAACTCTTTAGAAATGAATTTGTGTAAACCTAGTGCTACATCTATTTGTTGTCCTTTTATTGCACTTTCTAACTGTGCCTGATCTTCCATTACAATTTCTACAATGTATTGTTGATGTAATTCAATAAAATCATGGATTCGATTTAATAGATTCGTATACAGTAAGGCGGGTGAAACTGAAATTATTAATGGAAAAGCCGGATTTAGTGATTCAAGGTGAATTTCTTTTGTACTCGCTTCTATTTGAGCCACAAGTTTTTTGGCCATAGGATAATATTTTTCGCCAATTGCAGATACCTTAACCTTTGTATGTTCCCGGTGAAACAATTGAACCCGTAAATGCTCCTCCAATAACTTCATATGTACAGTGATACTTGGCTGAGAAATATACAGTCTTTCTGCTGCTGCTCGAAAGCTCCCTTCCTCGACAACTGCTATAAATGTTTTTAGCCACTTTATATCCATGTTCATCACCCTCTTATTAAGATTATTAATCATATACATTAAAATTCATTAATTCCGTTAATTGTAAGTCTATTATACACTGTAGGCAATACACGAAAAGAGGTGTTTCAAATGGAAAAACTAGTCGCCGCTTTCAGACGTTTCGCCAGCCATGAAGCAAAAAACAATAGTCCGCTTTACGAATATTGGTGTAAAAGGATTATGACAAATGAGCAACTATTAAATCTCATTATGCATATTCCGGAGACACAGCCAAAGCCTAATTTATTTTTCGGGTCTGTGCAGTATTTATCAGCACAAAAAGAAACCCCTTTGAAACAAATATTCGAAAGTCCTTTCGAAGTGGATTTGGAAGCAAGCTTTCAATTACTCATCGATTTCTGTTTACAACATTCGGATGAACTGTTGCAGTTGTTTCATACAAAATCCGTTCAAACAAATGAAGTACAGCGGGCCAGCTATCTTTTCCCGATTTTCTCTGAAATTGCCGAAGAAGCGAAACTCCCGTTAACATTATTGGAAATCGGTACAAGTGCAGGACTTTTGCTTAATTTAGACGGGTATCGGTATGAAATTGAACAAGAACCGCCGATCTCATTTGGTAATGAAAATAGCCCTCTCACTCTTTTTGCTAAAAACTACGGCACTTCTATAACTTCTATAAAAAACTTGGACATCTTACACCGCATTGGAATCGATTTAAATATTATAGATTTACAAGATTCCGAAAAACATTTATGGCTGAAAAGTTTAATTTGGCCTGAACAAATTATACGGAAAGAAAATTTAGAGAAAGCAAGGGCGATTCAACGGCAATATTCAAAGCTTTTACTAACTGGTGATTTCAGAGAACTTATTCCCCCTTTATTTGATACTCATGAATTTAAAGGTAGCCAGGTTATTATTTTCCACACACATGTGGCAAATCAGTTTCCCGCAAAATTAAAAACGGAATTGCTGACAATGCTGCAGCAACTAAGCCATATTCAAAGCATTTATCACATTTATAACAATATGGATGATGCTGATTTACATGTGGATTTCATTGCCGGTGGTGTAATTCAAACCGTCAAATCACTAAAAGATACAGACGGGCATGGGAAGTTTTTCAGCTGGAATTAAAACCTTAAATAGTAATTATTACGATTACCATTGACAAGCAAGGGTCAACTATATAATATTATAAATCGTAACAGTTACTATTTAGGAGGTAAGTTATGAAAAGGAAATTAAATTGGTTAAGTATGTTAGCATTTAGCTTCATGCTGGTAGGTTGTGCAGAAAATTCCGACGAAAAGGAGAATACGGCTTCTATTGAAGTAAAGGGAGAAGCTGTAAAAGAACATGAAAATCAACAAGAACACGAGCATGACCATGAACATCAGCATGAATCCGACGAGGAACAAAAAGAAATTTACAACGGCTATTTCGATGATGAACAAGTACAAGATCGTCCATTAAGCGATTGGGCCGGTGACTGGCAATCGGTCTATCCTTATTTGCAGGATGGCACATTAGACGAAGTATTTGAACATAAGGCTTCCCAGGATGGCAGCCAAAGCTTTGAGGAGTTTAAAAATTATTATGAAATAGGCTATAAAACAACTACCGACCGTATTGTAATAGAAGATAATTTTGTTACATTTTATGATCACGGTCAAGCCCACAAAGGAGAATACAAATATGATGGATTTGAAATTTTAACGTATGAAAAAGGTAATCGCGGAGTCCGGTTTATTTTTAAACATGTGGGAGATGAAAAAGGAGTACCTGCTTATATTCAGTTCAGTGACCATATTATTGCGCCTCAAAAATCGGGGCATTACCACATTTACTGGGGTGATGACCGTGAAGCCTTATTAAAGGAAGTAACAAATTGGCCAACCTATTACCCTTCACATATGAATGGCCATGAGATTGCACACGAGATGATAGCCCACTAATATAGTTCATTAGAAATCAGCACAAAAACAACCATTTGCCCTTTGAGGAAATGGTTGTTTTAAAATTTTTCTATTTTTCTAAATAAAGATGAAGAGTGCCATCCAGTTCTAATACACTTTCCGGCTCCGGTAACTGCGCTTTTACTGTCTCGCCTTCACCATGTACTTCGATCTGATAAGGATATTCCAACTCCATAATTTCATTAACTGGTACACCTACTAAATCAGGTACGCGCTCTGTAATTTCATCACCCCAGCGATATTGCTTTTCTAATTGGCCTTCCCGATCTTTTTCTATTCCCAAAATAGGTGCAATATCTTCAATAATCTGTCCAACAATCGGCGCTACAATTGTACTGCCGAATACCAATTCCCCTTTTGGACTATCAACCGCTACATATACGACAACTTCCGGATCATTTGCTGGTGCGAAACCAATAAATGATACAATATAGTCCCCATCTTTATAACGTCCATTTTCGACTTTTTGAGCAGTACCCGTCTTCCCTCCGATTCGAAGTCCATCCCGGTATGCAGCTCTCCCTGACCCATTTGCTACAACAGATTCCAGCGCATCTCTTACTATTTTAGAAGTTTCCTCACTGACCACATTACGTTTTAAGTTCGGTTTATTTTCGATAACCACTTCTCCACTTTCCGGATTATAGACTTTTGAAACAACATACGGTGTAAACAGTTTTCCACCATTTACCGCAGCAGCAACTGCTTGAACTTGTTGAATTGGTGTCACCGAAATACCTTGCCCAAAAGAAGTGGTGGCATGTTCAACTGGTCCAAATGCCTCTTCAGAAAATAAAATACCAGACGCTTCTCCGGCAATATTAGAACCTGTTGTTTTACCGAACCCAAAATTCTTGATGTACTTCATTAACTTGTCAGCACCTACTCGTTGCCCAAGCTCGATAAATCCTGGATTACAGGAATTTTCCACGACTTGTAGAAACGTTTCCTCTCCATGACCATCGCGTTTCCAACAGCGAAGTCTCACACCTTCCACCATTGTGTAACCTTTATCAAAATAAGTATCCTTTTCCAGATCCACTACATTTTCTTCAACAGCGGCACTCAATGTTATAATCTTAAAAGTTGACCCTGGCTCATAAGTCATCCATACCGGCAAATTTCGATTGTAAATGGATGATTCTACTTCTTCAAACTTTGATGGATCGTATGTAGGATATGAAGAAAGTGCTAAAATTTCACCAGTTTTGGGATTCATCGCAATAGCTAGTGCCTGTTCCGCATTATATTTTGTCATAGCTTGTGACAGTTCCCGTTCTATTACTTTCTGAACTTCTAAATCAATTGTTAAACCTACCGTTGCCCCTTGCTTCCCTTCCCGCCATTCATCATTCACATGGGGTAATGCCTTCCCTTTTGCATCCGTAAATAACTTGATCGCTGCATCTTTTGAAGTTAATAGTTTATCATATTGATATTCAATTCCTGCAAGTCCTTGTGAATCATATCCAGTAAATCCGACTAGTCGGGATAACAAGTTACCGTAGGGATAACTCCTGTCATAATCTACACCACTATAGAGTCCGTCAATTTTCAATTCCTGAATTTTAACCGCCTGTTCGTATGAAATATTTTTCGCTTCTGGTGCAAGTTTGACCAGGTAACTTTTAGAATTCATTTTTTCGTATAATCGTTTTGCATCCAAATTAAGCACAGTTGCAATTTGATTTGCAGCTTCTTCGATATTATCATTCTGTGTTGGCATGAAATACAGTGTTGGAGCCAATTCGTTTGTAACAATAACTTCACCGTTACGGTCCGTAATTTCTCCCCGTTCTGAAGTAAACGGAATTTCCCGATCCCAATTCGTTTTTGCCAGTTCTGTTAGTTTATCATGCTGAATAACCTGCACATAAAACAGTCTTATAAAAACAATAACGCCGAAAAGTATAAAAGCCGAAAAGATTAACCTCAATCTATTTTTAGAAATAGTTGAAATCCACTTCAAAAAATCACCTCAATATTCACGTTATGAATAAAAGCGAATTTCTATTCAAGCAACAATAAGTGAAACCGATACTTAGAAAAATTTAAAATACGCATCTTTCTATTTATCTATATATAATTTACAATAGATATAGTTTATAATATATATACATATGATAGTTTGTAACTATAATAAAGCGAGGCGTTCTTAATGGAATTACGACAGTTAGAGTATTTTTTAATGTTATGTGAAGAGATGCAATTCACAAGAGCAGCTGAACGGCTTAATATTGCACAGCCAACTTTAAGTCAGCAAATTAAAGTGCTTGAAAATGAAGTAAATACCCCATTGTTTCACCGGATCGGCAAGAAAATTACCCTTACGGAAGCTGGTCAGATCCTTTATCGCCAAGCACAATCAATCTTTCAAACATTACATACGACGAAAATGCAAATGCAGCAATTGGCTTCACTTGAAAAAGGGATTCTTCGTGTTGGCGCATTGCCCGGTGAATTGACCAATATTGTGTCAGATTTAGTATTAAAGTTCATGCATAAATTTCCGCATATACAAGTAACCGTTACTTCCGGTGAAGATATTCATACATTATTGAAGAACAATACAATCGATATCGGCTTTTCGTTTTCACCACTGATTGAAAACTACGATGAGCAGTTTGTGGAAATCCCTTTATACACTGAACAGTTCTGTTATGTAGAAAGCAAAGACAGCGCTGCACAACATGAACCCGTACAATTGCGTGACATTCTGAACGAACCACTTGTTTTGTTTCCCAATGCCCACCTGTGCCGGCGAATTTTAAATGCTGCGGCTAAATCGGATAAGTTAACGATTGAGCCGAAGTTTGAAACATCGAGCATTCCCGCTATTTTTCAATTTGTCGAGCAAGGTCTTGGTGGAACGATTGTAGCCAAAACATTGTTTGACCTTCACGTGTCGGATAAACTGCAAGCTCATATCATTCAGCATCCTTTGCTGGAAAGAGAAACATTGCTGATCTATCAAAAGGAGCGCCTGCAATCACCTGCTTTTAAAGCATTTCTTGATTTATTGGAACCTGCGCTGTCAAATTATCAGTTATCTTTTTCCGCCAATTCATTGTGAGGGGCTATTCGGTAGTCCCTTTTGTCTTTTATTAAGAGCGGAGGGGCGGCTGTCGTTGGGCGGTTTTCTAATATATTTGGAAATCTTCTAATATATTTTTATTTATTCTAATAAAATGCCGATTTTCTAAAATATCACCCGGTTCTTCTAATAAGTGTTCGGGATGTGAGGTTAGTATAAAAAATGGACACGTCTTAAGAGACACTTTAAGATTAAGATATCTAAAAAAGGACGTGGAACCGATGAAAGAAAAACAAACTCGTAAGCGATTAGACGCACAAACAAAAGAATACATTTTAAAGTCTGTTTTAGA